>JASBUR010000052.1 GCA_030147805.1 Sphingomonadaceae bacterium | reverse complement strand
CCTCTACGACCTGCCGCCCAAGGAGCTGAAGAAGGTCCCGACGGTCTGCGCGTCGCTGCGCGAGGCGCTGCAGAGCCTCGACAAGTCGCGCGCGGTCTTCACCAAGGGCGGCGTGTTCACCGACGACCAGATCACCGCCTATATCGAGCTGAAGATGCAGGAAGTCCTGCGCTGGGAAATGACCCCGTCGCCGGTCGAGTTCGACATGTATTATTCGGCGTAGCGCCGGCGAGCGGGTCGGCGGTCGCCGACCCGTTCACGCATTGCCGATGATGACGGGACCCCCGCCTTGCGCGGGGGTCTTCGTTTAGGTGCCGTCCGACGACCGGGCAGTCCGGGAGCGTCAGGCCGCGCGCGTTCCGATCAGCACGCCCTTCTGCGTCTCCGCGACGCCGAAGCTGATCTCGGGGAACTCGGTGCGCCAGCGCGCCGCAACGCGCTGCTCGCCCGGCCGCGCCGCGTCGTCGAGCAGCACGACGCCGCCTGGCGCGAGCTTGGCGAAGGCGACCGGCGCCGCGCTGCCGCGCGATTCTTCCTGGCCTTGCCGCCAGGCCTGCGGACCGTCGATCACCAGAAGGTCGATGGCGTCGGGAAGCTCGCCGTGGCCGTACCAGCTGCCGCCATAGCCGGCGATGCCGGGACGCAGCGGCGCTGCATGAACCTCTGCCGCCAGCCCCGCGCGGCGCAAGCGCCGACGCGTCAGTTCGGCGAACCCCTCGTCATGATCGAAGCTGAGCAGCCGGCCATGACCGTTGAGCTGGAGGCAGCGCGCGATCACCACGCTCGACACCCCCGATCCGAACTCGACGACGAGCCCGGGCCGCTGCGTCAGCACCTGACGCGCGAGCAGCAACAGGAAGTCGGCGCCCGCCACCCAGCCGCCGTCGGGCGGCACCTGCGCGTCGCCGAGCTGGATCATGGAGAGCAGCTCGCGACGCGCGTCGGCGCGCGCGCGCTGCGCGCTGCGGTGGCGGTGCAACCGCTGCGGGCCGCCCATCACGGCGGCGAGCCAGCGGCCCCAGACCTGGAAGCGATGTCCGACGCTGCCGACGACGTCGAGCGTGCGGGCGAGAGGATAAGGTGCGATCACCATCGCCCGATAGGCGAGCAAGGCAGGGGCGGCAAGCCGCCGCCTTTGCCGGCCGCCGCTCCGCTGCACTGCACCAGCGCGCGCGACCGAGGCATGAAAAAAGGGGCCGCCCCGAAGAACGGCCCCTAAAAGTTAAAATCCTTGGGGAGGATCGCCATAAATGGCCCGCCCTTTATTGCACTGCAGCATCGATGTTGCAATGCAAAAAGTGAATCCCTATTCATGTGGTGAGGTCCTTAACCGCTCTTTCACGCTTCGCGGCTAGCGTCGGGGCGTGGACAGCAGTTTCGCCCAGTCATTCACGGCCGGCGGCGGCGGCCCTTCGGGCACGTCCTTCGGCCGCCCTTCGGAAGCCCGCGTCGCCGAGATCGCGGCGCGCGCGCAGATCGGCGTCAACGCCGTCACCGGCCTTGCGACCGATTTTCTGAACCAGTTCAACGAAGTATCGATGCTTCTCGACATGATCGCCAGCGATCCGTCGATGATCGAAGACCTCGAGGCGTGGCGCGCCCGCGACTATATCGCCCATTTCGCGGCCAGCGGCTTCGCCGATCGCCATCTGGTGCTCGAGGCCTATCAGCTGTCGCCGCCGCTTACCCGACGGCGTTTCGATGCGCTGTGCGGCGAGCTTGCCGACATCCTCGGCCAGGGCCTGGCGTTCCTCGCCAACTGCCGGACAGCCGGCGCCGAGGCGGCGCTCGCCCCCGCCGCCGAAGCGCTGCGCGACGAACTGCACATGCATCTCGATCGCCTCGACACGCTGATCCACGCCGGACGACCGCGACCGACGCAGCCGTTCGTCGATTCGATGTTCGCGCGCCGCAGCTGACCCCCCACCCGGCGATTCGATCTGGACCTGCCGGCCGCGCGGCCTATATGTTCTCGGTCTGTTCCCATATCCGAGTGCCCAATGCCGCCTTATAAGAAGCGCATGACCGATCTGTTCGCCGCGACCGCGACGCCCGACGACTATAACGCCCAGCATATCGAGGTTCTCGAAGGACTGGAGCCGGTACGACGGCGCCCGGGAATGTACATCGGCGGCACTGACGAGCGCGCGCTCCACCATCTCGCCGCCGAGGTGCTCGACAATGCGATGGACGAGGCGGTCGCCGGCCATGCGACGCGCATCGAGATCGGCCTTGGCGTCGACAACATGCTCACGGTGTCCGACAACGGCCGCGGCATCCCGGTCGACCCGCACCCCAAATTCCCCAAGCAGTCGGCGCTCGAGGTCATCCTCACGACGCTCCACTCGGGCGGCAAATTCTCGGGCAAGGCCTATGCAACGTCGGGCGGCCTGCACGGCGTCGGGGTCTCGGTGGTCAACGCGCTGTCGTCGCAGCTCGTCGTCGAGGTGGCGCGCAACAAGGAGCTCTATCGCCAGAGGTTCTCGCGCGGGCTGCCGACCTCGGGCCTCGAGAAGCTCGGCGCGGTGCCCAACCGGCGCGGGACGACCGTCAGTTTCGTCCCCGACACCGAAATCTTCGGCGAAACGGCACGCTTCAAGCCGTCGCGCCTCTACAAGCTCGCCCGCTCGAAGGCCTATCTGTTCCGCGGCGTCGAGATCCGCTGGAAATGCGCCCCGGAGCTGATCGGCGACGACACGCCGCCGACCGCGACCTTCCAGTTCCCCGGCGGACTCGCGGATCATCTGCGCGAGCAGATCGGCGACCGCGAATGCGCCACCAGCGACTTCTTCGCCGGCCGCGCCGAATTCCCCGACGGCCAGGGCTCGGTCGAATGGGCGGTCGCCTGGCCGCTCTACGGCGAGGGCGCGTACAGCTATTATTGCAACACCATCCCTACTCCCGACGGCGGCACGCACGAGGCCGGCCTGCGCGCCGCGCTGTCGAAAGGCGTCAAGAGCTTTGCCGGGCTCGTCGGTCAGGCGAAGAAATCGGCCGAGATCGTTGCCGACGACGTCTTCAACGGCGCCGAGCTGATGCTGTCGGTGTTCATTCGCGATCCGCAATTCCAGTCGCAGACCAAGGACCGGCTGACCTCGCCCGAGGCGGCGCGGCTCGTCGAGGCGGCGGTGCGCGACCATTTCGACCATTTCCTCGCCGACGACCAGGTGCGCGGCAAGGCGCTGCTCGGGTTCGTGCTCGAGCGGATGGACGAGCGGCTGCGCCGTCGCGCCGAGAAGGAGGTCAAGCGCAAGACCGCCACCTCGAAGCGCAACCTGCGCCTCCCGGGCAAGCTCACCGACTGCGCGTCGGACGACGCCGCGGGCACCGAACTGTTCATCGTCGAGGGCGATTCGGCGGGCGGATCGGCCAAGCAGGCGCGCGAGCGCAAGACGCAGGCGATCCTGCCGATCCGCGGCAAGATCCTCAACGTCGCTTCGGCGAACGTCGCCAAGGTGCTGGCGAACCAGGAGATCACCGACCTCATCCAGGCGCTGGGCTGCGGCACGCACGATCGCTACGATCCCAAGGCGCTGCGCTACGAGCGCATCGTCATCATGACCGACGCCGACGTCGACGGCGCGCATATCGCGACCTTGCTGATGACCTTCTTCTTCCAGGAGATGCCGGGGCTGGTGCGCGACGGGAAGCTCTATGTCGCGCAGCCGCCGCTGTACCGGCTGGCGAGCGGCGGCACCGTCGCCTATGCGCGCGACGACGCGCACAAGGCCGAGCTCGAGCGGACGGTCTTCAAGAACAAGGGCAAGCTCGAGATCGGCCGCTTCAAGGGCCTCGGCGAGATGAGCCCGATGCAGCTGCGCGAGACGACGATGGATCCGGCCAAGCGCACGCTGGTCCGCGTGACGCTGCCGGGCGAATATGAGGACCGCGCGCAGGTGAAGGACCTCGTCGAGCGGCTGATGGGCCGCAATCCCGAGCACCGCTTCGCCTTCATCCAGGCGAATGCGAAAGAGATCGAGGCGGACGAGATCGACGCCTAGGGGGCTGGCGCTTTTCTAAACTCGCCATCCCGCGAGGGCGGGGACCCGCTTTCGATCAAGCCCTCCTGTTCGCGCTCACCCTGAGCTTGTCGAAGGGCGAGCTTGCCCGAACGCCGCAGCGCGCAAATCCTGCTTCGACAAGCTCAGCATGAGCGCTTTGGCTGGGGCGGAGTGGGTCCGCGCCTTCGCGGGGAGACGATGTCAGGTGGGTCTGCGCGACGCCCCTAAGCCGTCAGGAACTCGACCAGCGCCCGCACCTTCTTCTGCCGCCACTGCGGCGGCGGCGCGACGAGCCAATAGGCATCGTCGACCGGTTCGGCCTCGAACACCCGCGTCACGCGGCCCGATGCAATGTCGGCGCTCGCCAGCGTCATCGGCACCCGCGCGATGCCATAGCCGGCAGCGGCGGCATCGATCGCCAGCCCGGCGTCGCCGACACTGAGCCCGGCTGCGGCCTGCGGGTGGCTCGCCTGCCGCGCGGCGAACCAGTCCGCCCAGTCGCTGCCGGGGTGATGGACCAGCGCCGCCGCCGCGAAATCGTCCGCGCCGCGCAGCCGCTCGGCGAGCGCCGGCGCGGCAATCACCGCCATGCTTTCGGCGGCGAGGCGCGTGCCGCTCAGCTCCTCTTCAGCCGGCATCGCGCCATAGATCAAAGCGAGATCGAGGTTCGCCTGGGTGAAATCGACCGCGCCGTCGGCCGGGACCAGCACGAACCGCAGGTCGGGCTTGTCGGCGCTATAGGCGGCGAGCCGCGTCGCCAGCCATTTGGCCGTGAGGTCGCGCGGCGCCGCGACGGTCAGCGTGTTCGACCCCTGCCCTTCCTGCATCAGCCGCACCGCCTCCTCGAACTGCAGGAAGCCGGCGCGCAGCGCCGGCAGGCCGCGCTCGGCCTCGGCGGTCAGCTCGAGATTGCGCGTCATCCGCTTGAACAGCACGACGCCGAGCACGTCCTCGAGCGCGCGGATCTGCTGCCCGACCGCCGCGGGCGTCACCGCCAGCTCGTCGGCCGCCTTGGTGAACGACAGATGCCGGGCGGCGGCATCGAACACGCGCAGGGCGTTCAGAGGGAGATGCGTACGCTTCATCGCGCCGCAGGCTTAACCGGCGCGCCGGGCAGGCGCAATGTGAGCGCCGACGGTGTTCACCGCAGCTTCAGCTGCGCCGGTGCAGAAGACGTGCCTGATCCTCTCCGCAACGGGAGGACCCAGACCCTGACCCCTCGAGGCCGCTCCTGACCGGGCGGCCTTCTTTTGTCGGCGATGCTTGCGCCGCCGGCGCCGCATCGACTATCGCGCGGCGATGACGCAGCACCCGCTCGCCGTCGTGCTGCTCTCGGGCGGCCTCGACTCCACCACCGTTGCCGCGATCGCCGGCGAGCGGGGCTTTCGCGTGCTGGCGCTCACCGTCGACTACAACCAGCGGCACCGCATCGAGCTCGATCATGCCGCGCGCATCGCCGCCGGCATCGGCGCGGTCCGCCACGTCGTGCTGCCGCTCGACCTGCGCGCCTTCGGCGGATCGGCGCTGACCGACGACATCGACGTGCCGAAGGACGGTGTGATGCCCGGCATTCCGGTGACCTATGTCCCGGCACGCAACACGGTGTTCCTGAGCCTGGCGCTCGCCTGGGCGGAGTCGGCCGGCGCGCGCGACATCTTCATCGGCGTCAACGCGCTCGACTATTCGGGCTATCCGGATTGCCGCCCCGACTTCATCCGCGCCTTCGAGCACATGGCGGCGCAGGCCACGAAGGCCGGGGTCGAGGGCGGCCGCTTCACCATCCACACGCCGCTGATCGACATGAGCAAGGCCGACATCGTGCGCGAGGCGGCGCGGCTCGGCGTCGATCTCGGCGAGACCTGGAGCTGCTACGATCCGACGCCCGACGGCCGGCACTGCGGCGCCTGCGACAGCTGCCGCCTGCGCCGCAAGGGCTTCGAGGAGGCCGGGCTCCTCGACCCGACGCACTACGCATGAGCTATGCGGTCAAGGAGCTCTACGTCACGCTCCAGGGCGAAGGCGCGCATACCGGCCGCCGCGCGGTATTCCTGCGCTTTGCCGGCTGCAATCTGTGGACCGGCCGCGAGCAGGATCGCGCCGACGCCGCCTGCAACTTCTGCGACACCGACTTCGTCGGGCTGGACGGCCCCGGCGGCGGACGCTTCGCCGAGGCGACCGAGCTGGCCGACGCGGTCGAGCGCGCATGGGGGGCGAGCCGCGATCACCGCTATGTCGTCTGCACCGGCGGCGAGCCGCTGCTCCAGCTCAACGACGAGCTGATCGCCGCGCTCCACGCGAAGGGCTTCGAAGTCGGAGTCGAGACCAACGGCACCCAGCCGGCGCCGGCCGGACTCGACTGGATCTGCGTCAGTCCCAAGGCCGACACCGAGATCAGGCTCAAGAGCGGAAGCGAGCTAAAGCTCGTCTATCCGCAACCGCTTGCGCCGCCTGAGCGGTTCGAGTCCTGGGCCTTCGATTACTTCTTCCTGCAGCCAATGGACGGCCCCGCGCAGGCGGAAAATATCCGGGCCGCTACCGCCTATTGCCTCGCGCACCCCCAATGGCGGCTGTCGCTGCAGACTCACAAGCTGATCGGGCTGCCCTAGCCGCGGCCGCGATACCCGGGCACGCCCTGATCGGGTACCCACACTCCTTCGGGCGCAACGCCGGTCTGCCAGAACACGTCGATCGGGATGCCGCCGCGCGGATACCAATAGCCGCCGATGCGCAGCCATTTCGGCTCCATCTCGGCGACGAGGCGCTGCGCGATGCCGATCGTGCAATCCTCGTGGAAGGCGCCGTGGTTGCGGAACGACTGCAGGAACAGCTTGAGCGACTTGCTCTCGACGATCATGGCGCCGGGAACATAGTCGATGACGAGGTGCGCGAAGTCGGGCTGGCCGGTCACCGGGCAGAGCGAGGTGAACTCGGGCGCAGTGAAGCGCACCAGATAATCGGCGCCGGGCCGCGGGTTCGCGACATATTCGAGCCGGGCCGCGTCGGGCGAGGCGGCGGGCTCGGCGTGGCGGCCGAGCTGCGTCAGCGAGGCGGTCGGATCGTCGGTCATGGCAGCGCAGCTAATCTTGGTGCGGGCATGCGTCAAATCCACGGCTCTGGCGTTACGGGGAAAGCATGACTATTGCAGGCCAGAATCGCGCAAAGAGGGAGTGATTGATGAACCCGTTGGTGAGCACCGAATGGCTGGCCTCCGAGCTCGGGAAAAACGACCTGCGCATCGTCGACGCGACGCTGTTCCTGCCCGAGCACGGCCGCAGCGCGCGCACCGAGTTCGAGGCGGCGCATATCCCCGGCGCGGTCTTCATGGACCTCGACGAGATCGTCGACACCTCCTCGGGCCTCCCGCACATGCTGCCGGCGTCGGAGAAATTTGCCAGCCGCATGCAGGCGCTCGGCCTCGGGGACGGCAGCCGGATCGTCGTCTATGACAATTCGCCGCTGAGGAGCGCGGCGCGCGCCTGGTGGATGCTCAACGTCTTCGGCGCACACGAAGTGGCGATCCTCGATGGCGGTTTCGCCAAATGGCAGGCCGAAGGCCGCCCGGTCGAATCGGGCAAGCCCGTCGTGCGCCACCGCCACTTCACCGCGTGGCAGGACAGCAGCCTCGTCCGCACGCTCGACCAGATGGTCGACAATCTGAAAACCAAGGCCGAGCAGGTTCTCGACGCGCGGTCGGCGGGCCGCTTCGCCGGCAGCGATCCCGAGCCGCGCGCGGGCTTGCGCAGCGGCCACATGCCGGGCGCGCGCAACCTGCCCGCCGGCGAGCTGTACAACGAGGACGGCACCTGGAAGCAGGGCGAGGCGCTGCGCAGCGCCTTCACCAGCGCCGGCATCGATCTCGACAAGCCCGTCGTCACCACCTGCGGCTCGGGCATCACCGCGGCGTCGCTGGCGTTCGGCATGCACCTGCTCGGCAAGAAGGACGTCGGCGTCTACGACGGCAGCTGGGCCGAATGGGGCGCCCGCAGCGAGACGCCGGTGGTTACCGGAGCGGCGTGAGCACGGCTGGACGGATGGCGGCCGCATGAGCGGAGGCGGCGAACGCCGGCCGGCGACGGTCGTCGCGCAGGCCGGCCGGCGTCCCGAATGGACGCACGGCGTGGTCAATCCGCCCGTCTACCGCGCCTCGACCTGCCTCTTCGATACGCTCGCCGAGCTCGACAGCGCCTGCGCCGACCCCGATGCGGGCCTCTATTATGGCCGGCGCGGCACGCCGACGACCTGGGCGCTCGAAACGGCGCTGACCGAGCTCGAGCCCGGCGCGGCGGGTACCAAGCTCTACCCGTCGGGCGTCGCCGCGATTTCCGCCGCGCTGCTCGCCGTGCTCAAGGCCGGCGACCATCTGCTGATGGTCGACAGCGTCTATGAGCCGACGCGGCTGTTCTGCAACCGCACGCTGCGCGATCTCGGCATCGAGACGAGCTATTACGACCCGCTTGCCGGCGCCGGCGTGGCCGAACTGATCAAGCCCAACACCCGCGCGATCTTCATGGAGAGCCCCGGCTCGCTGACCTTCGAGGTCCAGGACGTTCCGGCGATCGTCGCGGTCGCGAAGGAGCGCGGGCTGCTCACGCTGATCGACAACACCTGGGCGACTCCGCTGCTCTTTGCCGCGATCGGGCATGGCGTCGACCTGTCGATCCAGTCGCTGACCAAGTTCGTCGTCGGCCATTCCGACGTGCTGATGGGGTCGGTGACCGCGGCGCCGGGCGTTTGGGAGCGGCTGCGTACCGCCAGCTTCCGGCTCGGCCAGACGGTCTCGCCCGACGACGCCTATCTGACATTGCGCGGCCTGCGCACGCTGCACGCGCGGATGGAGCGCCATGGCCGAAGCGCGCTCGAAGTCGCCCGCTGGCTCGAGGCGCAGCCCTCGGTGGAGCGCGTGCTGCACCCCGGCCTCAACACGCATCCGGGTCATGCTATCTGGCAGCGCGACTTCACCGGCAGCTCGAGCCTGTTCGCGATCGCGCTGCGCGAGGGCGGCCGTGCCGATACCGCGCCGCTGGTCGACGGGCTCGCGCATTTCGGCATGGGCTTCTCGTTCGGGGGCTACGAGAGCCTCGTCCTTCCGGTCGAGCCGCATAGGATTCGCACCGCCACCCGCTGGGAGGCGCCCGGGCCGCTGCTCCGGCTCCATATCGGCCTGGAGGACCCCGGCGACCTGATCGCCGATCTCGAGGCGGGGCTCGTCCGCTACGAAGCCGCGCTCGGCTAGCCCATGGCCCCCTGGCGCCTCGAACTCGGTGCGCTGACCCCCGAATATCAGGGGCTCATCCTCGCCGCCCTCCTCATCTTCCTCGCCGGGCTCGGCGCCTGGGCAGTCGGCCGGCTGTTCGGAGTCCGCCTCGAAGGCTGGGTCGACACCCGCGCGCCGAATCTCGCCGGCGGGTTCGTCGGCCGCATCTGCACGCTCAGCCGCTACTTCACCGCCACGTTGCTGCTCGCCGCGTTCAGCGGCCTCGGCGACGTCGTGGGCGCGTCGGGCCGCGTCCTGCTCGTCGGCGCGCTCGGCCTGTCGGCGGCGCTGCTCGTCTATCACATCGCCCGCGGCTTCCGGCTCGGCACGACGATCGCCTCGCTGCTGGCGCTGGTGCTCGCCACCGGCCTGGTCGCCGGCCGGCTCGGCGGGCTCGATCCGCTGACCGTCGGCCTCGACCGCGCGGCGATCAGCTTCGGCAAGACGCGCCTGTCGCTGCTCGACATCCTCAACTTCGTGCTGATCGCCGCATTGCTGTTCGGCGCGGTGCGCGTGGCGGTGCGCTCGGTCAACCGGTCGATCGGCAATATCGACGCGCTCGATCTGTCGCAGCGCGTGCTCGTCCAGAAGTTCGCCAGCATCGCCGTCGTCGCGGTCGCCTTCTTCGTCGGCATCGACGTGCTCGGCATCGACCTCACCGCGCTCGCGGTCTTCTCGGGCGCCTTCGGCCTCGCCGTCGGCTTCGGCTTCCAGAAGACCTTCGGCAATCTGATCTCGGGCCTGATCCTGCTGATGGACCGCTCGATCAAGCCCGGCGACGTCATCGTCGTCGGCGACACCTTCGGCTGGGTCAACAAGATCGGCGTTCGCTACGTCTCGGTGCTGACGCGCGACGGCAAGGAGCATCTCATCCCGAATGAGACGCTGATGACCGAGCCGGTCGAGAACTGGTCCTACACCAACAAGAACGTCCGGCTGCACGTCAAGATCGCCGTGCCGCACGACTGCGACGTCCGCCTCGCGCAGCGGCTGATGCTCGAGGCGACGCACGGCATCGCGCGCATCCTCGACGATCCGGCGCCGGTCTGCTGGATCACCGCGATCACGCTCAACGCCATCGAGCATGAGATCCGCATCTGGATCGACGATCCCGAGCAGGGCGTCACCAACGTCCAGGGCGAGGTGCTGCTGCGCATCTGGCAGCTGTTCCGCGAGCATGGCATCCCGCTGCCGCGCGAGCAGCAGGACCTGCATTTGCGATCGCTGCCCGCCTAGGGCGCGCCGCCGATCAGGCGACGTTGTCGGCCATTGTCGCGTCGCGGGATCCCATCGGCCGCGCGGGCCCCTTGGTGGTGTCGCGCGCGGTCTGATGCTCGAGCTCGGCGTTGAGCTCCGCGCCGAGCAGCAGCACATAGGCCGACAGATAGAGCCACATCAGCAGCACCACGACCGCGCCGAGCGAGCCGTAGGTCGCGTTGTAGTTGCCGAAGCGGCTGACATAGAGCGCGAAGCCGAGCGTCGCGACGAGCCACAGCAGCGTCGCCGCGACCGATCCGGGGGTCAGCCAGCGCCACTTGGGCTCGTCGCGATCGGGCCCGTAGCGGTAGATGGCGGAGATCGCGGCGCTGGCGAGCGTGCCGGCAACCAGCCACGAGGCCAGCCGCAAAGTCGCATGCGCGATCGGGCCCAGCCCCGACAGCAATTCGTCGACGACGCCGATCGCCGAGATGGCGACGATCGCCGACGCGCCCACCAGCACCACGCCGCAGGTCATCGCGAACGAAAGCAGCGTCGTGCGCAGGAAGCCGCGCCGCTCCTCCTCCTCGTAGACGATGTTGAGCGCGGTGATGATCGAGGTGGCGCCGCGCATGCCGCCGTAGAGCGACAGCAGCAGCGCCAGCAGCAGGCCGACCCCTTTCTCGCCCTCGGCGCTGCGGGTGACGCTCAGCAACTGTTCGCCGATGAGGCGCGCGGCGTCGGCCGGCAGGATCTCGGTCAGCCCGCGGAGATGGGCGACGACGGTCGCCGCATCGGCGACAAGTCCGTAGGTAAGCACCAGCGCGGCGAGCAATGGCACGAGCGCCAGAAAGAAATAGAAGGCGACGCCGGCGGCGACCAGGCTGAGATTGTCGGCGGCGGCCTCACGCCAGGTTCGCTTGAGCACCGCCAACCAACCGCTTGCCGGTATCTCGGAGGGACGGTCGGCCCGCCGGCTCGCGCGGATTTTCGAATGGGTCATCCCCGCGCCAACCGGTGGCGGGGACTCCCGGTTCCCGCTAATCCACGTCCTCGACCTCGACGCTTTCGCCCGTTACCCGCTGCGAAAGCGCCGCCGCCATGAACGGATCGACCGCGCCGTCGAGGACGTCGGACGGCGCCGTCGACGTGACGCCGGTGCGCAGATCCTTCACCAGCTGGTAGGGCTGCAGCACATAGCTGCGGATCTGGTGGCCCCAGCCGATGTCGGTCTTGGTGGCGTTCTGCGCGTTTGCCACCGCCTCGCGCTCGGCAAGCTCGCGCTCGTAGAGCCGCGCCTTCAGCTGCTTCATCGCCTCGGCGCGGTTATTGTGCTGCGACCGCTGGTTCTGGCAGGCGACGACGATGCCAGTCGGGATGTGCGTGATGCGCACCGCCGAATCGGTGGTGTTGACGTGCTGGCCACCGGCGCCCGACGAGCGATAGGTGTCGATGCGCAGATCCTTGTCCTCGACGGTGATGTCGATGTCGTCGTCGACGACCGGATAGACCCAGACGCTCGAGAAGCTGGTGTGCCGCCGCGCCGCCGAATCATAGGGGCTGATGCGCACCAGCCGGTGGACGCCGCTCTCGGTCTTCGCCCAGCCATAGGCGTTGGCGCCCTTGATCTGCAGCGTCGCCGACTTGATCCCCGCCTGCTCGCCGGCATGGTGGTCGATGAGCTCGACCTTGTAGCCGCGCCGTTCCGCCCAGCGCGTGTACATGCGCTGCAGCATCTCGGCCCAGTCCTGGCTCTCGGTGCCGCCGGCGCCCGAGTTGATCTCGATATAGGTGTCGTTGGCGTCGGCTTCGCCGGCGAGCAGCGCCGCGACCTTGTCGCGCTCGGCGCGCTCGGCGAGTTCGGCGAGCGCGGCGATGCCGTCGGCGACCATCGCCTGGTCACCCTCCTCCTCGGCCATCTCGATCAGCCCGACGGTGTCCTCGAGCTCGGATTCGATCTGCCGGGTGGCGGTGATCGCCTCATCGAGGCGACGACGCTCGCGCATCACCTCCTGCGCGGCCTTGGGATCGTTCCAGAGCGTCGGGTCCTCGACCTTGGCGTTCAGCTGGTCGAGACGCTTGAGCGCGCGATCCCAGTCAAAGAAACCTCCTCAGCAGGTCGAGCGCCTGCTGGATTTTGTCCGCGTGGTTCTGCGCTTCGGGGCGCATAATAATTCTCCGCTCTCTTCTTTTTCGTCATCGCCGCGAAGGCGGGGACCCACTCTCGAGCAACTCGACCGTTGGCGATTACTCACCGGCAATCGACCAAGCCGCCTAGTGGGTCCCCGCCTTCGCGGGGATGACGACATAGGTGAAACTTCGTTCGGCGGACTTAGTAAATCCCACCGCTGTTCTGCAAGAAGTCCGAATCCGACCGCACCGTCGCGCGCTGCTCGAAGCCGGTCGGCGCCTTGGCGAGGCGGCGCGGCTCGGACTCGGGCTTGAACGCCTCCCAGATCACCGCCGGCTTGGCTTCGTCGAGGTCGGTCGGGAAGACGCCGTAGACGCGGCGACCGCTGCGCCGGTCGATACGCACCATGCGGATGCCCGGCGGCACGCGGAATTCGGTCTTGGGCGCGTCCTTCAGCGCCAGCGTGGCGAAATCCTTGAACACCGGCGCCGCGATGCGGCCGCCCTGCGCCCAATTTCCCATGTCGCGCGGCTGGTCGTAGCCGACGTAGATGCCGGCGACGACGTCGGCGGTGCCGCCGACGAACCACACGTTGGTCGGGCCGTTGGTGGTGCCGGTCTTGCCGAACAGCGGCCGGTCGAGATCACGCAGCACCGTCGCGGTGCCGCGCTGCACCACGCCCTCGAGGATATGGACGATCTGGTAGGCGGTGCCCGGGTCGATCGCCTGCTTGCGCGCGTCGCCGGGCCGCGGCATCGCCTCGCCAAGCCAGTCGTCGGCGTTGCAGCCCTCGCACGGCCGCGGATCGGCGCGGTAGATCGTCTTGCCGTGGCGGTCCTGGATCAGGTCGATAAGGATCGGCTGAACGCGCTTGCCGCCGTTCGCCAGCATCGAGAAGGCGTTGGTCAGCCTGGCGACCGTGGTGTCGCCCGCGCCGAGCGAGATCGACAGCACCGGATCATAGCTGCCGATGCCCCAGTCCTTGGCGTTCTTGACGATCTTGTCCATGCCGACGTTCGACGCGGCGCGCACCGTCATCAGGTTGCGCGACTGCTCGACGCCCCAGCGCATCGTCTGCGGCCCGGCGTAGCCGCCGGTGAAGTTGCGGAAGCATTTCTTGCCAAGCAGTTTGGTCTGGAAGACGCAGAAGGGCGCGTCGTTGATGATCGACGCCGGCGTGTAGCCATTGTCGAGCGCGGTGGCGTAGACGAACGGCTTGAAGGTCGACCCCGGCTGGCGGAGCGCCTGCGTCGCGCGGTTGAACTGCGAGCGCCGGCTGTCAAAGCCGCCGACCATGGCGAGGATGCGGCCGGTGTGCGGATCCTGCACGACCATGCCGCCGCCGACCTCGGGAATCTGGCGCAGTGCATAGCCCGCACCCTTGTCGAGCACGCGCACCGCGACGACGTCGCCGGGCTTCAGCACGTCGAGCGCCGGCGTGCCGACGCCGCGCAGCACCTGCGGCGCGTTCGACCGCGGCAGCTCGCCGGTGGTGCCGTCCTCGAAACCGATCTCGGCGACGCGGCGATCGTTCGACAGGATGACGGCGGCGCGCCAGTCGTCGTAGCCGACGGGCACGTTGAGCGCCTGCAGCCGCTCGCGCCAGCCGTCGCCGAGCGCGATCTTGTCCTGCGGTCCGCGCCAGCCGCGGACGTTGTCGTACTTCACCAGCCCGTCGCGCAGCGCATATTCGGCGGCGCGCTGCATCACCGGATCGATCGTCGTCCGCACCCACAGCCCGCCGCCATAGACGCTGTTGGGGCCGTCCTCGGCGGTCTCGCCATAGCGCGCGATCAGTTCGCGGCGCACGTCCTCGAGGAAATAGCTGCCCATGCGGTCGCGCTTGACGTCGGCGGCGCGCACCGCGACGAGCGGCGTCGCCCGCGCCGCCTGCATCTGCGCGGTGGTGATATAGCCATTCTCCGCCATCTGCCCGAGCACCCAGTTGCGGCGCGCGGTGGCGCGGTCGCGGTGGCGCACCGGGTGATAGTTGGACGGCGCCTTGGGCAGCACCGCCAGATAGGCCATCTCGGGGAGCGTCAGCTTGTCGACCGACTTGTTGAAATAGGCCTGCGCCGCCGCCTCGACGCCATAGGCGTTCCGGCCGAGGAAGATCTGGTTGAGATAGAGCTCGATGATCTCTTCCTTGGTGAACGCATCCTCGATTCGCTGCGCCAGGATCGCCTCGCGGCCCTTGCGCAGATAGGAAACCTCGTTGGTCAGCAGCAGGTTCTTCGCCACCTGCTGGGTGATCGTCGAGGCGCCGACCGGGCGGCCGCTGTTGGTGAGGTTGGTCAGCACCGCCTGCGCGATGCCCGGATAGTCGAGCCCGCCATGCGTGAAGAAGGTCTTGTCCTCGGCCGAGATGAAGGCGTTGATCAGCGGTCGCGGCAGCTCGTCGAACGGTACGAACACGCGGCGCTCGCGCGCAAAGGTGTGGATCGCCGAGCCGTCGATGGCACGCACATGCGTCGGCAGCGGCGGCTCGTAGTCGGCGAGCTCGGAGACGCTGGGCAGGCCGCGCGCCAGGAAGAAGTAGAGCACCAGCCCGGCCACCAGCCCGAGCCCGAACAGCCCGAGCGCGACGCCGCCGGTGACGCGCGCCCAGCGCGGCAGCCCCGCGATCCGCGCCCGCCAGTCGCCCATCCGCCGCAGCCGAACCGGCCCACTCGATACCCGCTCACTCATGGCTTAGCCGTATAGCAGGGCGGGGCGCGCCCTCAAGTGATCGATGGTCGCGGCAACGATCAGCGCTGCGCCAGCAGGCGCCCGATATGCGCGTCGACCGCCTTCGCGACGCCCTCGGCGATCGCCCTCTGCCCCTCATCGGAGAACAGGAAGCGTGAGTCCTGCTCGTTCGAGACATAGCCGGTTTCGAGCAAGACCGACGGGACGTCGGGCGCCTTCAAGACCAGAAAGCCGGCGAAGCGGTGGGCGTTGCTCTTGAAGTGGACCTTGGGCGACATCTCGCGCTGAAGAACGGTGGCGAACGCCGCCGAGGCGTTCATCGTCTCGCGCTGCGCGAGATCGATGAGGATGTCGGCGACGTCGCGGCTCTCGCGCGCGAAGTCGAAGCCGGCGAGCACGCTCGTCTTGTTCTCCTTGGCGGCGAGCCGCGCCGCCTCGCGATCGGAGGCCACTTCGGACAAGGTGTAGACGGTGGCGCCGCGCGCCTCGGGCACCGGCGCGGCGTCGGCGTGGACCGAGATGAACAGCGCCGCCTTGTGGCGTCGTGCGATCTCGAAACGCTCGCGGTGGACGAGGTAGCGATCGTCGCTGCGCGTCAGCATCGCGCGCGCGCGGCCGCCCTTGTTGATCTCCGCGGCGATCGCCTTGGCGATGGCGAGCGTCACGTCCTTCTCGCGGCGGCCGCCATAGACGGAGATCGACCCCGGATCGTGGCCGCCGTGGCCGGCGTCGATCACCACCAGCGGGCGCTCGCCCGAGCGGGCGGCGCGCACCGGTCGCGCGGTCGACTTGCCCTTGGGTTGCAGCGCGGTGGCGTCGGCGAGCGCCGCCTGCCGCACCATCTCGCGCGTGGGCACGGTGATGCGGTCGGCCGGCACCTCTGCCGGTCGGGCGGCGGCCGTTATCGTCTTCGACGCGGCGGGTACCGGCTTGGTCACCGCCGTGGCGACCTTCGCGGGCGGCGACGCCCGCGTCTCGGCGACGGGCGGAGCCTTGGCCTCGGGGAGTTCGAACTTTGCCACGTCGATCGGCTTGGGCGTCTCGATGCCGGGAAGTCGGGTGCGGCCGCGCGTGAGCTTGGCGAACGCCGCGGCGTTGGCGGCCTTGAGCGTCAGCGTGAGCTTGTTGTCGGCGGCGCTGGTCTCGCCGAGCGTCATCGGCGCTGCGAGATCGAGGACCAGCCGCGCCTTGTCGGAAGCGAATTGCGCGGTGCGCGCGGCGCTGACTCCGCCCTGCCCCGGGTAGCTGCGGGTGTCGGCCTTGTTGCCGGGTAGATCGACGACGAGCCGCTGCGGCGCATCGAGCGCGAAGGCCGAGGGCGCGTCGAAGCCCCCGTCGAAGCTGACGACGACGCGAACGTCGGCTCCGGCAGGTTCGACACTCACCGATGTGACCGTCGCGGCCGAAGCCGTCGTCGCGAGCATCGCAACGGCGCTTGCCACCATCAGCCGGTTCAAGTGTCTCATTTGCCCCCTCGCGCAAATCCACGCGAAACTTCATGAATCTTACCGTTAACGAATCCGCGACGCAACGCGGTGTCGCGCAAAGGCTCATCCTTTGTGTTGTTCGCGCC
This sequence comes from Sphingomonadaceae bacterium, assembly GCA_030147805.1. Taxonomy (GTDB): domain Bacteria; phylum Pseudomonadota; class Alphaproteobacteria; order Sphingomonadales; family Sphingomonadaceae; genus Sphingoaurantiacus. The sequence goes on along the minus strand of JASBUR010000052.1, from coordinate 41,730 downwards.
ACGCTTAGCTGCTAGCACTCGGGTCGATCGTCGGCTTTTACCCCGATGGTCGCCGTATACGGGGCCGTGCCGCCTGCCTTTTCCTGCACAAGGGTGACGCTGGCGCTCCAAGGCTTCCGTATCCACGCTGTTCCGCCTTCGCGGCGCATTGGCTTTGTGCCTGTGCCGACCGAAGGCATCCGAGGTTGGTCGCATGACGTTGGCACGTCGCATCGCTGAGCATCGGTCCCGCCGGGACCGAGGCGCGGCGCGCTCTGCCTTCGCGACCCGAGCTTATCACATCAACTGGAGCGCGCCGTTCGGCGACGCTCCCGCTCGCCTGCCGACCGGCCCCGCCGTCGGCGCGACGCGTCCCTGGAGAAATATCAATGTCACAGCGCATGCTGATCGACGCCCGCCACCCGGAAGAGACAAGGGTAGCCGTCGTCAACGGGAATCGTATCGAGGAGTTTGATTTCGAGGCGGCTGCGAGGAAGCAGCTCAAGGGCAACATCTACCTCGCCAAGGTCACGCGCGTCGAACCGTCGCTTCAGGCCGCCTTCATCGAATATGGCGGCAACCGGCACGGCTTCCTCGCCTTCTCGGAAATCCATCCCGACTATTACCAGATCCCCAAGGAGGACCGCGAGGCGCTGCTCCGCGAGGAGCGCGAGGCCGCGCAGGCGCTCGAGGCGCATCACGACGAGCATGGCGACGCCGACGACGACGCCGAGCATGAGCCCGTCGAGGGCGACGAGGACGCGCCGGTCAGCGCTCCCGAGGAAGCCGGCGCTCAGGACGAGTCGACCACCGACGCGCTGCGCCGCAAGCGCATGGCGCTGCGCCGCCGCTACAAGATCCAGGAGGTCATCCACCGTCGCCAGGTGCTGCTCGTCCAGGTCGTCAAGGAAGAGCGCGGCAACAAGGGCGCGGCGCTCACCACCTATCTGAGCCTCGCCGGCCGCTATTCGGTGCTGATGCCGAACACGCACAACGGCGGCGGCATCAGCCGCAAGATCTCCAACCAGAGCGAGCGCAAGAAGCTCAAGTCGCTGATTTCGGACCTGAAGCTGCCGATGGGCATGGCGTGCATCATCCGCACCGCCGGCACCAAGCGCACCAAGACCGAGATCAAGCGCGACTTCGACTATCTGACGCGGCTGTGGGACGACATCCGCGACCTGACGCTCAAGTCGACCGCGCCGGCGCTGATCCACCAGGATTCGGACCTGCTCAAGCGCGCGATCCGCGACGTCTATTCGCGCGAGATCGACCAGGTGCTCGTCGACGGCGAGGAAGGCTACAAGGCCGCCAAGACCTTCATGAAGCAGCTCATGCCGAGCCACGCCTCGAAGGTTCAGCAATATGTCGACCCGGTGCCGCTGTTCCAGCGCTTCGGCGTCGAGGGCCAGCTCGCCGCGATGTACCAGCCGGTCGTCCAGCTGAAGTCGGGCGGCTATCTGGTGATCAACCCGACCGAGGCGCTGGTGTCGATCGACATCAACTCGGGCCGGTCGACGCGCGAGCACAATATCGAGGAGACCGCGCTCAAGACCAACCTCGAGGCTGCCGACGAGATCGCGCGCCAGCTGCGGCTGCGCGACATGGCGGGCCTCGTCGTCATCGACTTCATCGACATGGAGAACCACTCCAACACCCGCAAGGTCGAGAAGGCGATGAAGAACGCCCTCGCCAACGACCGGGCGCGCATCCAGGTCGGGCGCATCTCGTCGTTCGGGCTGATGGAGATGAGCCGCCAGCGGCTGCGTACCGGCGTGCTCGAGGCCTCGTCGCACACCTGCCCGGTCTGCGAGGGCGCCGGCATCGTGCGCACCGTGTCGTCGGCGGCGCTCGGCGCGCTGCGCGCGCTCGAGGCCGAGATGGTCAAGGGCAAGTGCTGCGAGTTCACGCTGCGGGCCGGCGAGGAAGTGGCGATCTACGTGCTCAACAAGAAGCGCGTCGGCCTCGCCGAACTCGAGGAACGCTACGGCGTCACGATCGAGGTGATGCCCGATCCCGAGATGCCGTCGCCGCATTTCGCGATCGAGGCCAGCGGCGGCGCGCCGTCGAAGCCCGTCCCGACGTCGGCTCCGTTGCCGGCGCCCGTCGCCGCCGAGGAAGACGAGGTCGAGGAGCCCGAGGACGACGAGGACGGTGCCGATACCGACGAAGGGACCGAAGCGCGCGAGGCGCGCGAGCCGCGTGAGGCGCGCGAACCGCGTGAGCCGCGCGGCGAAGAGGATCGCAACGGCCGTCGCCGTCGTCGGCGCCGCCGCCGTGGCGGTCGCCGCGAGGACGGCGATGCACCGGCGACCGAGGCCGGCGAGATCGTCGAGGGTGACGCCGAAGCCGAAGCCGACGACGTCGTCGAAGCCGGCGAGACACCGGCGGTCGAGGCCGCTGCCGACAGCGAGGGCGAAGAGCGCCGTCGTCGTCGTCGCGGCCGTCGCGGTGGTCGCCGTCGCGGCGCCGCGGACGGCGAAGCCGTCGCCGCCGAGACGGGCGCCGACGAGGCGGTGACCGAGCCGGTCGCGGACATCGTCGTCGAGGCGCCGGCCGCCGCTGCGGAAGCCGTCGAGGCCGAGCCCGCCGCCGAGGCCCCCAAGCCACGCCGTCGCGCACGCAAGGTGAAGGACGCCGAGGCGCCCGTCGCTGAAGCGGCCGCCGAAACCCCGGCCGAAACCGCCGTCGAGGCCGCGTCGGTCGAGGCGCCGGCGCCGGCGGACGCCGAAACGCCCAAGCCGAAGGCCAAGCGGCCGTCGCGCAGCCGCAAGGCCGCCGCCGAACCCGTGGCCGTCGAGCCGGCGATCGAGGCGCCCGTCGAACCGACGGCTCCCGTCGCCAACGACGTCGAGCCGGCGGCGGCCGATGCCGAGCCGGCGCTGGCAGAGGCCCCGGAACGTCCGCGTGGCAACCGCAAGGGCTGGTGGCAGCGTACGTTCGGAAACTGATCGCGCATGAGGAGCGGCCCGGCGACAATCGGTCGCCTGGCCGCTTCACATCGGGTTCAGGCAGGAAGAAGCAGGTAACGCTGATGGTCGGCCGTATCCCTGCCCCTCGAATTCCGGTCGGGCGCGTCGCGCTTCGCGCGGCGCTGCTGCTGATCGCCACCTTCGCGTTCGGCGTTCGTCCGGTGCTCGCGCAGAGCATTCTGCGCGACGCCGAAACCGAAGCCTTCATGAAGGACATGGCGCGCCCGCTGGTCGAGGCCGCGGGGCTCGAACCCAAGTCGGTCGAGTTCGTGCTCGTCCAGGACGAGTCGCTCAACGCCTTCGTCACCGGTGGACAGAATGTCTTCCTGCACTCGGGCACCATCGCGCAGGCGGAAGGGGTCAACCAGATCGAAGGCATCGTCGCGCACGAGCTCGGCCATATCACCGGCGGCCACAATGTCCGCTTCGCCGATGGCGTGAAGGGCGCCAACAGCATCTCGCTGGTGTCGCTGCTGCTGGGCGCCGCCGCGATCGCCGCCGGCGCGGGCGAGGCCGGCATGGGGATCATGGCGGGCGGCCAGCAGGCGGCGCTCGGCAAGTTCCTCGCCTATTCGCGCAATCAGGAATCGTCGACCGACCAGGCCGGCGCGCAGTTTCTCGCCAAGGCGGGGATCTCGGGCCGCGGCTCGATCGAATTCTTCAAGCAGATCCAGAACCAGGAATATCGGTACGCGATCCCGCAGGACGACAGCTACGGCCGCACCCATCCGCTGAGCGGCGAGCGCATCACCATGCTCGAAGAGCTGTACCGGAAATCGCCGGCCTGGGATCGCCCGTCCGACCCGGCACTCGAAAAGCGCTTCCAGCGCGTCAAGGCCAAGCTGATCGGCTTCGTCAGCGAGCCGGCGCGCACCTTCCAGCTCTATCCCGAAAGCAACCTGTCGGAGCCGGCGCGCTACGCGCGCGCCTATGCCTGGCACAAGTCGGCATTCCCCGACCGCGCCGCGGCGGAGGCCGACGCGCTGCTCAAGATCGCGCCCGACGACCCCTATTATCTCGAGCTCAAGGGCCAGATCCTGCTCGAATCGGGCCGCGTGAAGGAAGCCATCGAGCCGCTGCGACGGGCGGTGCGCCTTGCGCCCGACCAGCCGCTGATCGCGTCGCTGCTCGGCCATGCGCTGATCTCGACCGAAGACAAGGCCGACGCCGAGGAGGCGAAGACGATCCTTCGGACCGCGGTGGCGCGCGACAATTCGAATCCCTTCGCCTGGTATCAGCTCGGCATCGCCTATGAGCGCGACGGCGACGAGCCGCGCGCCGCGCTCGCGTCGGCCGAGCGCTACAATCTGATGGGGGCGCCGCAGATGGCGTTGCCCAATGCCCGCCGCGCCGTCGCCGGCCTCAAGGCCGGCACCCCCGATTGGCTTCGCGCCCAGGACATCGTTCTGGTAAGCGAAGATGAAATGGCGAAGCAAAAGAAGCGGCGATGACTCAGGACATCGGGGGATGGATCGCGGCCGCGAAGACGCGGCTCGCGCAGTTCGGCTTGTGGGAGTGGGCGGCGATGGCGACGGTATTGGCAGCAGCGGCAGCCGGGCTGCTGTTCGCGGCGAGCAGCGCGGCGCCTGCGCCGGCCGGATCGGACCAGTTCACCGGTGCCCAGCGCGACGCGATCGACGCGCGGGTTCGCGAATATATCCTCGCCAACCCGGAGATCATCCCCGAGGCGATCAATCGCCTTCAGCAGCGCGAGGTCGAAAAGCTGCTCGACAGCAATCGCGCCGACATAGAGAAGCCGTTCGCGGGTGCCTGGGCGGGCAATCCCGACGGCGACGTCGTGATGGTCGAGTTCTTCGACTACGCCTGCCCCTATTGCCGCGCGTCGAAGGCCGACGTCGAGCGGCTGCTCGCCGAGGACAAGGGGCTCAAGGTCGTCTACCGCGACTTTCCGGTCCTGGGGCCGGCCTCCGACGAGGCGGCGATGGCCAGCCTCTCCGCCGCGCGCCAGGGACGCTACAAGCCGTTCCACAATGCGATGTTCGCCGCGGGCCGCCCGAGTCATGAGAAGGTGATTGCGAGCGTCCGCAAGGCGCGTCTGAACGAGGGGCAGACCGCGCGCGACCTGACCGCGAGCGCGCTGAAGGCTGAGATCAATCGCAATCTCGACCTCGGGCGGGCGCTGGGACTGACCGGGACGCCGGCCTATGTGATCGGCGATCGCATCCTGTCGGGCGCCGTCGGCTACGACGAGATGAAGAAGGCGATCGCCGAGGCGCGCGCCAAGCGCTAGTCGCGGGCGCGCGGCGGCGGGAACATCGGACCGACCCGGCCCGTTGCCGTTGTCGACGATGCTCTGACGGAGACAGACCATGCTCAGGACCAGCCTTGCCCTCACCGCCGCGCTGCTGCTGACGGCGTGCAGCGAAAGTGCCGAGGAACGCACGCCCGAGGAGGCGGCCGAGGCCGCCGCCCCGCAGGAAACCGAGTTCACCGGCGATATCGGCGCTGCCACCCGCGAGGCCGCCACCGATACCGAAGCCGCGGCGCGCGACGCCGGCACCGCGCTCGACGGGGCGGTGGTGACGGGTGACGCGCCCGTCGATCCTGCCCAGCAGCCCGTCGAGCGCTAGTCCCGAAGACCGATCGCGTCGTTTCGTCTCAAATCTCGGAACAATGATCGGTCTCCGCCTGTTCGGTTGTGCGCCGTTAATGCAGGAGTTTGCCAATGCGCAGTTTCACCCTACCGCTCACCGCGGTCGCCCTCACCCTGGGTCTCGCCGCGTGCGGCGATGCGCAGGATGCCGATACCGCGGCGACCGATCCGACGATGACCGACACGATGGCGACCGACACGATGGCCACCGATACCATGGCAACCGACGGTATGGGCACGACCGATCCGACGATGGATCCGGCCACGGGCATGAGCGGCACGATGCCCGGCGACACCACCGGCGCGGGCAATATGACCGGCACGATGGGCACGACCGGAACCGGCGCCGCAGCGCCCAACTCGATGGGCACCAGCGGCGCTTCGGGTTCGGTGACCACGCCGGCGGATCCGATGACCACCGACACCACGATTCCGCCGACCAACACGCCGACGACCACGCCCCCGGGCGCCTGATCGTCGCACTCTAGGCCGGACCGCGACCGCCTGCCCGATTGGCGCAGGCGGCGCGGCTCTGGCATAGGCGCGGCATGGCTACGCTCGCTTTCGACACGCCGCGCGCCCGCCCGCGCTCCCTCGCCGCCTGGCTGCTCGCCGTGGCGGCGCTCGTGTTTCTGATGGTCGTGGTCGGGGGGATCACCCGGCTGACCGAATCGGGGCTGTCGATGGTCAGGTGGGAGCCGGTCAGCGGCATCGTCCCGCCCCTCGACGAGGCGCAGTGGCAGGCCGAATTCGACGCGTACAAGGCCTATCCCGAATATCAGAAGATCAATCGCGGCATGAGCCTCGGCGAGTTCAAGGCGATCTATTTCTGGGAGTATCTGCACCGCGTGCTCGGCCGGTTGATCGGCCTCGCCTTTGCGGTGCCGCTCGCCTGGTTCGCGCTGCGCCGTGCGATCCCGCAGGGCTATGGGCCGCGGCTGCTGCTGCTGCTCGGCCTCGGCGGCCTCCAGGGCTTCATCGGCTGGTGGATGGTAGCGTCGGGTCTCGTCGACCGGCCCGACGTCGCGCACGACCGGCTCGCGACGCACCTCACGCTGGCGCTCGTCATCTTCGCCGCACTGATCTGGACCGCGCTCGACCTGCGGCGGGGCGACGCACCCGTCGCGCCACGGCCGTCGGGCTGGGTGCCCTTCTTCATACCTCTGTTGTTCGTCCAGATCGTCTGGGGCGCCTTCGTCGCGGGTCTCGACGGCGGCTACGCCTTCAACACCTGGCCGTTGATGGGCGACAGCTTCATGCCGCCGCACGTCGCCGAGGTCGCGCGCCAGGCGATCGCCAACCTCGCCAATGACCCGGTCGCGGCACAGTTCGTCCACCGCACGCTGGCGATCGTCGTCGCGCTGTTCGCGCTGCACGTCGCCGCCAGATTGTGGCGCGCCGGGGCGGGCCGTCGCGCGCTGGCGCTCGGTGCGGCGGTGCTGCTGCAGTTCGGGCTCGGCGTCGCAACCTTGCTGTCGGGGGTCGCGATCTGGCTCGGCGTCGCCCACCAGGCCGGCGCGGCGCTGCTGCTCGCCGCCACGGTGTGGGCGGCGCACTGGGCGACGCGGCGGCCAGCATGAGCGCGCTGGTCAGCGTCTACGTCACCTTCGCCGATGCCGCCGAGGCCGAACGCATCGGCCGTGCGGTGATCGACGAGCGGCTGGCCGCCTGCATCAACATCCTGGGGGTCACCACCTCGATCTATCGCTGGAACGGCCGCGTCGAGACCGCGGTCGAACAGGCGGCGATCCTGAAGACCGCAGCATCGCATGCGGAGGCGCTGGTCGCGCGTCTCGCCGAACTGCACAGCTACGACGTCCCGGCAATCGCCGTGTGGCCGATCGAGACCGTGCATCCGCCCTATGCCGAGTGGGTTGCCACCCAGCTGCGGTAACATGATACCACCGCCCAAAAGCGCGGTTTTCCTTGACCCCTGCCGCCTCCGCCGTCATATAGCGCCCGTTCCGGCGTGCCTATGGCCCGCCGGTTTTCGTTTCCGATGAGGACAACATGAAAACGACCGTATCGGCGAAGCCCGCCGAGGTTGAGAAGAAGTGGCTGCTGATCGACGCCGAGAATCTCGTCGTCGGCCGGCTGGCCTCGATCATCGCCAACCGTCTGCGTGGCAAGCACAAGGCCATCTATACCCCGCACGTCGATTGCGGCGACAACATCATCGTCATCAACGCGGACAAGGTGCGCTTCACCGGTCGCAAGCTGACGCAGAAGCTCTACTATCGCCACACCGGCTATCCGGGCGGCATCAAGGAAGTGCGCGCCGACAAGGTCCTCGAGGGCCGCTTCCCCGAGCGCGTGCTCGAGAAGGCCGTCGAGCGCATGGTCCCGCGCGGCCCGCTCGGCCGCCAGCAGATGCGCAACCTGCGCATCTTCAAGGGAACCGAGCATCCGCACGTCGCGCAGAACCCCGAGGTTCTCGACGTCGCCGGCATGAACCGCAAGAACAAGGTGGGTGCCTAATGGAGGACAATCGTCAGTCGCTGAGCGATCTCGCGACGATGCAGGACGCCGACGGCGCGCCGGTCGGCAGCAACGCCGGCGCCCCGGTCTCGACCGCGCCGCTGCGCGAGCAGCAGATCGACGCACAGGGCCGCGCCTATGCCACCGGCAAGCGCAAGGACGCGGTCGCCCGCGTCTGGGTCAAGCCCGGCACCGGCCAGATCATCGTCAACGGTCGCGACCAGGCGGTCTATTTCGCCCGCCCGACGCTGCGTCTCGTGATCAACCAGCCGTTCGATATCGCCGACCGCATGGGCCAGTATGACGTGATCGCCACCGTTTCGGGCGGCGGTCTGTCGGGCCAGGCCGGCGCGGTGAAGCATGGCATCGCCCAGGCGCTCACCCGCTACGAGCCGGCGCTCCGCACCGTCGTCAAGCACGCCGGGTTCCTGACGCGCGATCCGCGCGTCGTCGAGCGCAAGAAGTACGGCCGCGCCAAGGCCCGCCGCAGCTTCCAGTTCTCGAAGCGCTAAACCAACTGGGCTCGTCCCGAAAAGAAGGGGCCGGCGGAGCGATCCGCCGGCCCCTTTGCTGTCTACCCCAGCTGTCCCTGCTGCAAGGCCTTGAGCGCCGCCTGCGTCCGGTCGCGCGCATCGAGCTTGAGCAGCAGGTTCGACACGTGATTCTTCACCGTCCCCTCGGCCAGCGCCAGCAGGTCGGCGATTTCCCTGTTGCTGTAGCCCGCGCAGATCAGGTGCAGCACTTCCTTCTCGCGCGCCGTCAGCGCCTCGCCGACATGGCTGTCGGATGCGACTGAGGGGCCGCGCTGCAGCGCCGCCATCAGGCTTTCGGTCAGCGCCGGCTGGAACGCGGTGCGATCGTCGGCGAGCGCGCGGATCGCCTGCGCCAGGTCCTCGAGCGAGACATCCTTGAGCATCAGCCCCTTCGCACCGGCCTTGATCGCCGCGATCGCCGCATCGCCGTCGTCGAACGTCGTCAGCACCAGCGTGGGCGGCAGCGCACCGGCGCGCCGCAGCGCCTCGAGCACGCCGATGCCGTCGAGCCGCGGCATGCGGATGTCGAGGAGCAATACGTCGGGCTTGAGCGCCGGCACCGTCGCCAGCGCCTCGGCCCCGTCGCTCGCCTCGCCCACCACCTCGATATCGGGGACCAGATCGAGCAGCCCGCGCACCCCCTGGCGGACGAGCGTCTGGTCGTCGACGAGGACCACTCGGATCATGCGGCGCGCGGCGTTCTCGCCGGCAACCAGGCGTCGACGGTGAAGCCGATGCCTGCGTCCATGCGAACCGCCAGCCGACCGCCGAGATGCTCGATCCGCTCGCGCATGCCGAGAAGCCCGTTTCCGGACGCGTCAGCGCTGCGTCGCGGATTGCCATCGTTGCGCGCGACCAGGCGGATCCCGCCAGCGTCGGCGGTGACGCCCAGCCACAGGTTGGCGGCTCCGGAATGTTTGATGGCGTTGGTGATCGCCTCCTGCGCGCAGCGGATCAGCGCATGCGCCTGTTCGGCGCCGACCTGCACGCCCGGCGCGATGTCCACATGGATCGCCGGCGCCGGAACGCTCCGCGCCAGCGTCTCCAGCGCGTCCCTGAGGTCGCAGCGCTCCGCTTCGCGCAGCGTGGAAACGACATCGCGGACCTTGGCGAGCAGCGAGCGCGCCAGGCCCTTGGCCTGCATGACATGGTCGTTCGCCCGGCCCGATCCGGTGACATGGCTGGCGATCTCGAGCTGCAGCCCGAGTGCGGTCAGCTCATGTCCCCAGGCGTCGTGCAGCTCGCGCGATATGCGCAGCCGTTCGGCGTCGCGGACGGTGGTGGCGATGAGCGCCTGCGCGGACTGGAGCTCGCGGTTGGTCTCGGCCAGGGCGCGCGCCGTCTCCACCTCGCGGCACACCGCCTGCGCGGTGAAGACGAGCAGCAGCTGGAAGGCCAGCGACTTCGTGATGACCCAGCACAGGTCGGGATTGAGCGTCAGCGCCAGCGCGGCGACGACCACCAGCGTCTGCCCGATGACCCAGCCGAACGCCCTGGCCGGCGTGGTAGCGAATCCGACCTGCCACGCGACGATGATCAGGAAGGGCGACATCCCCGCCCACTGCACGATGTTGGCCATCGCCGCGACCGCGGCGACCTCGATCGACAGCAGCGCCCAGTGCAGCGCCGGCGGCAGCCGCAGCACCATCGCGCCGGCCACCGTTGCGCCGAACAGCAGGAAGGGCACCAGCCATAGCGGCGATACCGGCTCGCCGCGGATCGGCGTTCCGGCCGAGAGCGCCTCGAGCACCGGCCAGCCCTGCGCCACCCAGACCGCCAGCGCGGCGACGCAGAACAGCCAATGGCGTTGGTCTCTGAAATAGCGGGCCATGCGCGCGATGCTGCCACAGCGCCCGCCGGCTCACCATAGGCCGAAAGTCATGTTGCCGGCTCGCGACCTTCGGCACTTCCGCCGATTGACGCGGCGGCGCACAAAGCGTCCACCAGGTGAAAGCCGCCGACATGCCCACGTTGTTCAGCGTTACCGCACTGCTCGCCTCGCCGGCCACGGAGACGGTCGAGCCTCCGTGCCAGCCTGTCCCATTTGAGCCGGGGCGCGCGGCAGCTATAAGCGCGGCCATGCTCCATTGGCTCGCCGCGCTCGCCCTCCTCCTGCTGCCGACCGCCGCCGCGGCGCAATCGTCGGCGCAGCTCGAGCATACGAGCGTCGAACTGATCGCCGAGACAGCGACGCCCGCGCCGGGCCGCACGCTCACCCTCGGCTTCGTCACCTCGCCCAAACCCAGCTGGCACACCTATTGGCTCAACCCCGGCGACGCCGGCGCGCCGACGCGCGCGGTCTGGACGCTTCCCGCCGGCGCGAGCGCCGGCGAGCTTCGCTATCCGACGCCCGAGACCTTCGTGGTGTCCGGCTTGATGAACTACGTCTACGCGCACGAGAATGTGCTGCTGGTCGATGTGACGGTTCCGGCCGGGCTGGCGGCCGGGACGCCGTTCCCGATCACGGCGAAGTTCGACTGGCTGGTCTGCGACGACGAGATCTGCGTGCCCGAGGGCGCCACGCTGAAGCTCGACCTCGTTACCGGCGACGGCACGCCGGATCCGGCCCGAGCCGCCGCGTTCGCGAAGGCGCGCGCGGCGCTGCCCAAGCCGGTCGACTGGCCCGCCCGCTTCAGCTTCGTCGGCGACCGCTTCGTGCTCGCGGTGCCGTTCGCGCAGGCCGCCAAGGTCCGCGGCGGCTATTTCTTCCCGGCGGTCGAGGGCGCGATCGGCTATGCGGCGCCGCAGACGCTCGGCATCGCCGGCGACACGCTGCGGCTCGAAACCGCGGCCGAGAGCGCGCGCGACCTGGCGCAGGTCCCCGGTGTACTCAAGCTCGACGTCGAGGGCTATGACGAGCCGCTGTCGTTCGAGATCACCGCCGCGCCGGGCGATGTACCCGCCAGCGCCGCGGCGATCGCTCCTGCCGCCGCGGCGGGCAGCGACGGCGGCATGGGCTGGCAAACCGCGACGCTCGCGCTGCTCGCGGCCGTCGCCGGCGGCCTGCTGCTCAACATCATGCCCTGCGTCTTCCCGATCCTCAGCCTGAAGGCGCTGAGCCTCGCACGCGGCGGGGCCTCCGAGGCCGACGCGCGGCGCGAGGCGCTCGCCTATACCGCGGGCATCATCCTGACCTGTCTCGCGCTCGGCGCGCTGATCCTGCTGCTGCGCGCCGCCGGCGCCAACGTCGGCTGGGCCTTCCAGCTGCAGGATCCGCGCGTCATCGCCTTCCTGTTCCTGCTGATGGTGGCGATCGGCCTCAATCTCGCCGGCCTCTACGAGATCGACGTCGCGGGGCGCGGTGCCGGCGGGGCGCTCGCCGCCAAGGGGGGCGCCGGCGGCGCCTTCTGGACGGGCGTACTCGCCGCCTTCGTCGCCACGCCCTGCACCGGGCCGTTCATGGGGCTGGCGCTCGGCGCCGCGATCGCGCTGCCACCCGCCGCCGGGCTGGCGGTATTCGCCGGCCTCGGCTTCGGCCTCGCGCTCCCCTTCCTCGCGCTCGGCTTCGTGCCCGCGCTGCGCCGCCGGCTGCCCCGGCCCGGCGCCTGGATGGACAAGTTCCGCCGCCTCCTGTCGATCCCGATGTTCCTGACCGCACTCGGCCTGGCCTGGGTGCTCGGGCGGCAGGCGGGGGTCACCGGCATGACGCTCGGCCTCGCCGCCGCGCTGGCGCTCGGGCTGGCGCTCTGGTGGTTCGGCCGGCGTCAGGGGGGCGAGCGCCCTGCCGTGGCGCCGCTCGGCCTTGCCGTCGCATCGCTGCTCGCGGTGCTGCTGGTGACGCCCGTCGCGCAGACGCAGGCGGCGCCGGCGGAAGACGGCACGCTGGCGGCACAGCGCTTCTCGCCCGAGAAGCTGGCGGCGCTCACCGCGTCGAAGACCCCGACCTTCGTCTATTTCACCGCCGACTGGTGCATCACCTGCAAGGTCAACGAGCGCGGCGCGCTCGGCAGCGCCGACGTCGCCGCCGCCTTCGAGAAGGCGGGCGTCACCACGCTGGTCGGCGACTGGACCAATGCCGACCCGGTGATCGCGCAATTCCTCGAAAGCCGCGGCCGCAACGGCATCCCGCTCTACCTCTTCTACCGTGCCGACGGCACGGTCGAGGAGCTGCCGCAGATCCTGACCGTCGACCGGCTCACCGGTCTTGTTGCCTGAAGGAGGAGGAAGTCATGCTCAAAGCTCTCGCGTTTGCCACGGTCGTCGCTCTCGCCGCGCCCGCGCTCGCTGCACCGCAGGTCGGCCAGCCGGCGCCCGCCTTCCGCCTGACCGACAGCAACGGCAAGGCGCGCAGCCTCGCCGACTTCAAGGGCAAGACGGTCGTGCTCGAATGGACCAACGCCGAATGCCCGTTCGTGAAGAAACATTATGCCGGCAACATGCAGGCGCTGCAGAAGGCCGCCGCCAAGGACGGTGTCGTCTGGCTGACGGTCAATTCGGGCGCGCCCGGCAAGCAGGGCCATGTCGACGGCGCCGGCGCCAACGCGATCGTCAAGGCCAAGGGCGCGGCGCCGACCGCCTACCTGCTCGACGCCAAGGGCGACGTCGGCCGCGCCTATGCCGCGAAAACCACGCCGCACATGTATATCGTCGATCCGGCGGGCAAGCTCGTCTACATGGGTGGAATCGACGACACGCCGACCGCCGACGTCGCCGACATCAAGACCGCGAAGAATTATGTCACCGCAGCGCTCGCCGACCTCAAGGCCAAGCGCGCGGTGCAGACGGCGTCGTCGAAGCCTTATGGCTGTTCGGTCAAATACGCCGGCTGACCCCGGCGCGGCGGCGGGGCGCGGCGATGGGGCGAGCGACCTACTGGCGCGAAAGCGCGGCTTGCCCTAATCGGCGGCGATGACCACGCCGCTTCGCATCGCCGTCCTCGGCGCCTCGGGCTACACCGGGGCCGATCTCGTCCGTCTCGCGCTGACGCACCCGCGCGTCGAGATCGCCGCGCTGTCGGCGAACGCCAAGGCCGGGCAGACGATGGCCGAAGTCTGGCCGCACTTCGCGCCCTATCCGGCGCTGCCGCGGCTGTGCAGGGCCGAGGATATCGACTGGGCCGGCATCGACGTGGTGTTCGGCTGCCTGCCGCACGCCGCGTCGGCCGAGCTGCTGAGCGTCATCGAGGGGCCGCGCATCGTCGATCTGTCCGCCGATTTTCGTCTTAAGAACGCCGCGACCTACGCCGACTGGTACGGCGTGGCGCATCCGGCGCCGGCGCTGCTGCCCGAGGCGGTCTATGGCCTCACCGAATTCGCGCGCGACGCGCTGCCCGCCGCACGGATCGCCGCCTGCCCCGGCTGCTATCCGACCGCGGCGCTGCTCGCGCTGCTGCCGCTCGTCGAAGCCGGGCTCATTTCGGCCGACCGCATCACCATCAATGCGCTGTCGGGCGTTTCGGGCGCCGGCCGCGGCCTCAAGGAAGCCAATCTGTTCGCCGAGGTCGCCGAGGCGGTGCATCCCTATGGCATCGGCCGCCACCGCCACATGCCCGAGATCGAGCAGGAGCTCGGCCGGCGCGCCGGACGCGCGGTGACGGTGAGCTTCACGCCCCACCTCGTGCCGATGAACCGCGGCGAACTCGAGACGATCATCGTCGACCTCGCCGAGGGCCGCAGCGCCGCCAACCTGCGCGCCGCTTTCGAAGCGCGCTACGCCGACGAGCCCTTCGTCCACCTGCTGCCCGACGGCGTCGCCCCGGCGACGCGGATGGTGCGCGGATCGAACCATGTCGTCCTGAACGTCTTCGCCGACCGCGTGCCCGGCCGCGCGATCGTCATCGTCGCGATCGACAATCTGGTGAAGGGCTCGTCGGGCCAGGCAATCCAGAATATGAACCTGATGTTCGGGCTGCCCGAGACGATGGGGCTCGAACAGGCGCCGCTGTTCCCGTGACGACCTATGTCGCGCTGATCCGCGGCATCAACGTCGGCGCGACGCGCAAGCTGCCGATGGCCGAGCTTCGCGCGCATTGCGCCGCGGACGGCCTCGGCGAGGTGAAGACCTATATCCAGAGCGGCAACATCATTCTGTCGTCGACCGACGGCGCCGATGTGCTCGCCGCCCGCCTCAAGGCGCTGATCGCCCGGCGGTTCGAACTCGACGTCCCCGTGATCCTGCGCACCGCGACGCAGTGGCGGAGCTATGCCGCCGGGAGCCCCTTTCCCGACGCCGAGGCCGGCCGGCCCAACCTCCTCCACATCTGCCTGTCGGCTCGCCCGCTGGCTGACGGCGCGGCCGCAGCTTTGCAGGCGCGCGCCGCGGCGGCCGAACGGCTCGCCGTCAAGGACGGCACGCTGTGGTGCGACTTCGGCGAGAGCGTCGGCACCTCGAAGCTGACGCCGGCGCTGTTCGACAAGGCCGCGGGCTCGCCGGTGACCGCGCGCAACTGGCGCACCGTTCAGGCGCTCGCCGCGATGCTGGAGGACCGATGATCGAAACCGAGCGCCTGCGGATCCGCAGCTGGCAGGACAGCGACCGCGAGCCCTTTGCCGCGATGGGCCGCGACCCGGCGATCATGGCGACGCTGGGGCCGTTGATGACGCGCGAACAGAGCGACGCCGCGGTCGACCGGATGCTTGCGCATCAGGCGAAACATGGCTTCTGCTTCTGGGCGCTCGAGCGCAAGGCGGACGCGGCCTTCCTCGGATTCTGCGGGTTGAAGGCCGAAGCGGCGGCGCCGCATCTCGACGGCGAGATCGAGGCGGGCTGGCGGCTTCGCCACGAGGCCTGGGGCGCCGGCTATGCGCGCGAGGCGGCGATCGCCTCGCTCGCCTGGGGATTCGCCAACCTGCCGCATCCCCGCATCATCGCGATCACCACGCCCGGCAACGTCCGTTCCTGGGGCCTGATGGAGCGGCTCGGCATGAAGCGCCTCGCCGACGGCGATTTCGACCACCCAGGCGTCCCCGACGGCGACCCGTTGAAGCCGCACATCACCTATGCCATCGACCGGCCGAAGGCGCGCTGACATGCCGATCCACAGCTTTGCCGGCATCACGCCCGAGATCGCCGACGACGTGTTCATCGCGCCGGGCGCACAGGTCATCGGCAACGTGCGGATCGGCGCCGGATCGAGCATCTTCTACAATTGCGTGCTGCGCGGCGACATCCACAGCATCACCATCGGCGAGCGCACCAACATCCAGGACGGCACCGTCATCCATGTGACGACCAACACGCATGCGACGGTCATCGGCAACGACTGCCTGATCGGCCATATGGCGATGCTGCATGGCTGCACGCTGCTCGATCACGCCTTCGTCGGGCTGGGCTCGATCGTCATGGACGGCTGCACCATCGAAAGCGACGGCATGCTGGCCGCCGGCGCGCTGCTGACGCCCGGCAAGCGCATCGCCGCGGGGCAGCTGTGGACGGGCCGGCCCGCCGCCTATGCGCGCGACCTGCGTCCCGACGAGATCGCGCGCAACCGCAGCGGCTGCGCCGGCTATGTCGAGGTTGCGCGCCGGCATCGCGCGAGTGTCGGCGCATGACGGTGCGCACCGCCAGCTGCGCCTGCGGCAAGCTGCGCGCCGTTGCCGAGGGCAACCCCTATGCGGTATCGATGTGCCACTGCACCGCCTGTCAGCGGCGCAGCGGCTCGCCGTTCGGCGTCGGCGCCTATTTCAAGACCGCGCAGGTCCGCATCGAGGGCGAACACCGCCA
This sequence comes from Sphingomonadaceae bacterium, assembly GCA_030147805.1. Taxonomy (GTDB): domain Bacteria; phylum Pseudomonadota; class Alphaproteobacteria; order Sphingomonadales; family Sphingomonadaceae; genus Sphingoaurantiacus. Next base: position 25,492 of record JASBUR010000052.1, on the reverse strand, counting down.
ATGGTCGCGCCTCGGCACGTCGGGCGGGCGGCTGACCAATCATTTCTGCCCGACCTGCGGATCGGCGGTCTTCTGGACGACCGACTATCATCCCGATGGCATGGGCATCGGCGTCGGCAACTTCGCCGATCCCGCCTTCCCGCCGCCGATCCGGTCGGTGTGGGAAGCGCATCGTCATGACTGGGTCGCACCGCCGGTCGACGATCGTTTCGTCGAGGCCAGCAGCGGCCCGCGCGTCGCGCGCTAGCGCGACGCCCATTTCAGCCCCGCCGCGCTTCGTTCAGGCGAACAGCGCGAGCGTGCCGGCAATCGCCGCAGCGGCAAGGCCGACCGTCGCCGCAATGCCGATCACCTGCGCCGAGCGGTCCTCGTGCGGCAGATGCGGTTCATGCTTGTCGGCGGTCGACTTCGTCCAACGGGGCCAGGTCGCCATGACCACTCTCCCTTCTCGTGTCGAGGCCGCGAGCATACGCCCCTTTTGCCCGCCCGCCGACCGTCGTTGCGCGGTCGCAACGAGGCGCTAGTCGAGCGGCGAATAGCCGAGGCCGTCGGCGCCGGCGCCCGCCGGCAGCGTGCGCAGGCGCTTGCCCGTCGCCAGCTCGATCTCGGCGATCTGGGCGCGCCCGGTTTCGGCGACATAGATCCGCCCGCCGTCGGTCGCGAACAGGATGGTCACCTGTCCCGCCTCGCGCTCGCCGCTGACCTCGATCGTCCGCATCACCTTGCGCGAGGCGACGTCGATCAGCGTGAGGCTGCCGTCGAGGTTGTTCGAGGTGACCGCGGTGCGCCCGTCAGGGCTGACCGCCAGGCGGATCGGCATGTCGCCGACCGCGATCGTCGCCAGACGGTCGAGCGTCGTCGCGTCGAACACCATCACGCTGTCGTCGGCGCGATTGGCCACCCAGAGCTCGCGCCCGTCCGGCGTCAAGGCCAGGCCCTCCGGCTCCGCGCCCGCCGACAGGTCAGCGATCTTCTCACTCTTCTTGAGGTCGAGCACGCTGACGTTGCGCGAGCCGAGGTTGGTGACGAAGGCGCGGCTTTCGTCGGGCGCGACGGTCACCATGTGCGAGCCCTTCGCGCCGGTGGCGATGCTCTCGACCGTGCCGGTCAGCGGATCGACGAGGCTCAGCGTCGAGCTGCCCTCGGTGGTGGCGACGAGGCCGCCGCTCGCCAGCCAGACGATGCCATGCGGGCGCTGGTTGGTGCCGAGGTCGATCGTCTTGCGATGCTTCGCGCCGGCGATGTCGTAGAAGTCGATCTGCCGGGCGCCATAGGCGACGACGGCGGCGGTGCGGCCGTCGGGCGAGATGGCGATCTCGTGCGGCATCGGGCCGGTGGGCAGCCGGGCGCGCTCCTTGCCCGTTGCGATGTCGATGACGCTCACGGTGTTTTCGGCCTTGTTGCCGGTCAGCAGCGTGGCGGCGACTGCCGGGGTCGACACGGCGAGACACAGGACGAGGGCGGCCAGACGCATCTTCGATCTCCGTTCAACGACGCGGCCGATACTGCCACCGCCCCGATGGTACGCCAGCGTAATCGTCATACAGTATTAACTGGACTATTTATTAACATTGATCTAGGCCGCCGCGATGTTCGCGCGGATCTGGCTGGTGCTATCGCTCCTCGCGGCCGCGGCTCCCGTCGTCGCCGCCCCCTGGCTGGCGCCCGGCGACGAGGCGCTGCGGCGCGATGTCGAGCAGCTCGCGGCCGCGGGCCTGATCGCCGGCCCCGCGGCACCGGCGCTGGCGGCGGCGGCGCGGCGCGTCGAGACCGCCTGTGCCGCCGCCCGGCGCGATGGCGTCGCCGTCGACCTCGGCCTCGCGACCACCCCGGCGATCGTGGGCGGCTTCGCCGACGCGCCGCGCGCCGACAGCGAAGCCTCGATCGCACTGTCGCGCCGGATCGGCCGGCTGCACCTTCGGCTCGGCGTCGGCCAGCGCGACGGCCACCTCAATGCCGAACCGAGCTTTGCCGCGCTCGATCTCGGCGGCTGGGCGCTCTACGGCGGCTATGTCGAGCATTGGTGGGGCCCGGGGCGCGAGGCCGCGCTGCTGCTGTCGACCAACGCGCCGCCCTTCCCCAAGCTCGGCATCCGCCGCACGACGCCGGCGCCGATCGACCTGCCGCTGCTGCGCGCCCTCGGCCCGGTCGGCGTCGAGATGTTCGCCGGCGTGCTCACCGAAAAGCGCGGCGATTTCGACAATCCCGGGCTGATCGGCATGCGCGTCGCCATCGCGCCGGCCCCGGGGCTGGAGATCGGCCTCAACCGCGCGCTGCAGCTGTGCGGCGCCGGACGGCCGTGCAGCCTGCGGCTGATCGCCAACGGGCTGATCGGCCTGGGCAACCGCGACAACAGCGGCACGCCGAACGAGCCCGGCAACCAGCTCGCCGGTTTCGATCTCTCGTACCGGCGGCAGATCGGCGGCGTCGCCGCCCACGCCTATGTCGAAATGGAAGCCGAGGATGAGAACAACCTCCTCGTCGAACAGTTCGCCCGGCTCGCCGGCATCGAGCTGAGCGGTGCCGCGGGCTCCGCCGGCGCGAGCTGGACGCTGCATGCCGAGGCGGTGGATACGCTCGCTGTCAAGCTGTTCGGCGGCAAACGCTATCCCGGCTCCTTCTACAACCACCATATCTACAGCGATGGTTTCCGCTACCGCGGCCGTGCGCTCGGCAGCAGCCTCGACGGCGACGGGCGGCTGCTGGCGGTGGCCGGATCGCTGACCGACGCCGACGACCGACGCGTCTATGCGGCGTGGCGCAACGTCGACCTCAACCGGTCGGGGGCCGCGACCCATCCGCTGACGGCCGTGCCGCTGAGTTTCAATCAACTCGCGGGCGGGTTCGAGTTGCCGGCGGCGTCGGGACGCTTCCGGCTCGAGGCGCGGATCGCCGACGGCAGCGCGCAGGCGAGCGGCGTCGTGCCGCGCACCCAGCTCGAGCTGTCGTTCAGCATCGCCCGCTAGCGCAGGATCGCGCGATAGCTGACCTCGCCGCTCCCCCCCGGCTCGATGATCGTCGGGATGCGCCAGCGCATGTGCGTCACGTCGCGGGGCAGCGCGGGACGCTCGCTGCCGTCGGGGCTGCGGACGCGCAGCTCGGCGAGGGGCGCGAAGGTCAGCCCCTTGTCGACCGACATCAGCGGGCTGTCGGTTTCCTCGCCGACGAACTCCGCCGTCGGGACGAGCGGGTGGTTGATCGTATAGTTGATGATCCGTTGCGACCCGGTGTTGCGATAGGTGAAGACGTAGATCAGCCAGTCGCCGCGCATCGCGGCACTCGCCGGCTTGCGCTGGCCGGTGAGGCGATCCTCGACGTGGACGACGTTCGAGAGCGCGACCTGCGCCGCCGCGGGCGCCGCAACGGCCGTTGACACGAAGATGACCGCGGCAATCGAATATTTCATGGATGCTCCTCGCCGACCGATGCGGTGGCAAGGCCGTAACGACCGGCACGCCCCGGCCGTTTCAGCCGAAACGGATCGATCGCAGGCCCGGTGGACTGAGGTGTCTTGGAAAAGCTGGTCGGGGCGACAGGATTCGAACCTGCGACCCCCAGACCCCCAGTCTGATGCGCTACCAGGCTGCGCTACGCCCCGACCTAGCGGGTGCGTTTAGGCGGCTTGCCGCGGGAGCGCAAGCCGCGATGGCTCACCACATCGTCGCGGCGGCGCGATCGGGCCATTCTTCGTCATACGCGCGGCCACCGACGGCGCCGTCGCTGAGTGCCGCGAGCATCTGCCCCGGCGAGGGAAGCGCCGCGGGATCGACGTGGCGCGCCGGATTCCACAGCTCGGAGCGGACGACGGCGCGGGCGCACTGGAAGTAGGCGGTCTCGACGCTGACGACGATCACCGAGCGCGGCGGCTGGCGATCGACGGCGAAGGAAGCGAGAAGCGCGGGATCGGCCGACACGACGGCGCGGCCGTTGACGCGAAAGGTCGTGCCCGAGCCCGGGATGAGGAACAGCAGCGCGACGCGCGGGTCACGGACGATGTTGCGCAAGCTGTCGAGGCGGTTGTTGCCGCGCCGGTCGGGCAGCGCCAGCGTCGTCTCGTCGACGACGCGCACGAAGCCGGGCGTGTCGCCGCGCGGGCTGCAGTCGAGGCCTTCGGGACCGCTCGTCGCCAGTGCGACGAACGGCGACGCCTCGATCAGCGCGCGATAATGCGGGGTGATCCGCGCGACCTCCTTCACCGTCGACGCCGGCACCGGCTTCGCGGCATAGATCGCTTCCAGCTGTTCGATCGTCGCGACGATGGTCATGCGGCCATCATCGCGCGGTCGCGGCTATCCGGCCAGCGCCTTCTTGAGCAGCTCGTTGACCACCGCCGGATTGGCCTTGCCGCCGGTCGCCTTCATCAGCTGGCCGACGAAGAAGCCGAACAGCTTGTCCTTGCCCGAGCGGTATTCGGCGACCTTGTCGGCGTTCGCCGCCATCACCTCGGCGATCGCCGCCTCGAGCGCGCCAGTGTCGCTGACCTGCTTCAGCCCGCGTTCCTCGACGATGACGCCGGCGTCCTTGCCGGTCTCGAGCATGATCGCGAACACGTCCTTGCCGAGGCGGCCCGACAGCGTGCCGTCGGCGATCAGCGCCAGCAGCTCGGCGCCCTGCGCCGCCGAGATCGGGCTCGACGCCATCGCGCGGTCGCCGCTCTTCAGCGCGCCGAACAGGTCGGAGATCACCCAGTTGGACGCCGCGCGCGCCAGCTCGGCCTCGGGCTTGCCCTGCCGCCGGGCGCTCTCGGCGAGCAGCGCCTCGAAATAGTCGGCGGTCTCCTTCTCCGCGGTCAGCACGGCCGCATTGTACGGCGTGATGCCCAGCTCGCGCTCGTAGCGGGCGCGCTTGACGTCGGGCAGTTCGGGCAGGCTCGCCAAGCAGTCGGCGACGAAATCCTCGGTCAGCTCCAAGGGCAGCAGGTCGGGATCGGGGAAGTAGCGATAGTCGTGCGCTTCCTCCTTCGACCGCATCGACCGCGTCTCGATCTTGTCGGGATCGAACAGCCGCGTCTCCTGCCTGATGACGCCGCCGCCCTCGATGATCTCGATCTGGCGCCGCGCCTCATAGTCGATCGCCGCCATCACGAAGCGTACCGAATTAACGTTCTTGATCTCGCAGCGCGTGCCGAGCGGGTCGCCGGGCTTGCGCACCGAGACGTTGACGTCGGCGCGCATCGAGCCTTCTTCCATGTTGCCGTCGCACGAGCCGACATAGCGCAGGATCGAGCGCAGCTTGCGCACATAGGCGCCGGCCTCATCGGGCGAGCGCATGTCGGGCTTCGACACGATCTCCATCAGCGCCACGCCCGAGCGGTTGAGGTCGACATGGCTCTTCGACGGGCTCTGGTCGTGCATCGACTTGCCGGCATCCTGCTCGATGTGGATGCGCTCGATGCCGACGGTGCGCGTCGCGCCGTCCTCGAGCTCGAGCACCAGCTCGCCCTCGCCGACGATCGGATACTGGAACTGGCTGATCTGGTAGCCCTGCGGCAGATCGGCGTAGAAATAGTTCTTCCGGTCGAAGCGCGACCAGCGGTTGATCTGCGCATTGAGCGCGAGGCCGGTGCGCACCGCCTGGCGGACGCACTCGCCGTTCAGCACCGGCAGCATGCCGGGCATCGCCGCGTCGACGAAGCTGACCTGCGAATTGGGCTCGGCGCCGAACGCGGTCGAGGCGCCCGAGAACAGCTTGGCCCTCGAGACGATCTGCGCATGGACCTCGAGGCCGAGCACGACCTCCCATTCGCCGGTGTCGCCCTGGATGCGGAACGGGACGGCGCTCGATTCAGACATGCGAAACCTCAGGCGAAATGATGGTTAGTTCCGGGAAGTAGCTGGCGAATCGATCGTGATCGCGCGTGACCAGGGGGACGCCGCGGACTGCGGCGTGCGCCCCGATCAGGAAATCGGCGAGGATCGACCGTCGTTCGCCGCCGCGGCGGCGATATTCGCCGTGCGCTTCGCCGGCCCGCTTGGCGATCAGATCGTCGAGCGGGTCGAGGACCACGCCGAGCTCGCTGAGCGCTGCCCAGCGCTGCTGCACGTCGCGGCCAGCATGCAGTTCGGCCAGCACGACATGCGACACGAGCACCGGCCCTTCGGCACACCGGTCGGCGTAGACCGCCGCCGCCCACGGATGCCACGGGCTGCCGGCCGCCGCGAGGTCGATCGCCGCGCTGGTGTCGAAGAGCGTCAAAGCGGCACCGGCTCGCGGATCAGCGCCATGAATTCATCGGTCGGCATGTCGAGCTGCAGGTTCATCCGACGGACACGCTCCAGGCGAGCGAGCGCATCGGCGCGCCGCGCATCCCGTTCCTCCGCCGCGTTAGCCGGCGCGGCGCGAAGGACCGTTTCGCCAAGCGCGTTCTCTGCGAACTCGACGCGGGAGCCCGGCGCCAGGCCGAGCTTGCGCCGTACCGCAATCGGCACGGTCACCTGTCCTTTGATCGTCACGGTACTGCGCTGCATGCCCATCTCCGGTATTACCTCAAAGTAATACCTGTCACATCGCGTCGCAAGCTCACCACCACCGATCCGGTTTCGCGGTGAAGCCCGCCGCCTGCTCGAGCGCATAGCTGGCGTTGAGCACGCCCTGCTCGTCGAGCGCCTTGCCGATCACCTGCAGCCCGAGCGGCAGCCCGCCCGCGTCGAGCCCGGCCGGCACCGACATCGCCGGCAGCCCGGCGAGCGACGACGGCACGGTGAAGACGTCGTTGAGATACATGGCGATCGGATCGTCCGATTTCGAGCCGAAGGCGAAGGCCGCCGACGGCGCGGTCGGGGTGAGCAGCACGTCGCACTTCTGCCAGGCGAGGTCGAAGTCGCGCGCGATCAGCGTGCGCACCTTCTGCGCCTGGAGATAATAGGCATCGTAATAGCCCGCCGACAGCACATAGGTGCCGATCATGATGCGGCGCTTGACCTCGGGCCCGAAGCCCGCGGCGCGCGTCGCCTCGTACATGTCGGCGAGCGTCCCGCCCGGCGGCGTCTCGCGCAGCCCGTAGCGGACGCCGTCGTAGCGCGCGAGGTTCGACGACGCTTCGGCGGGCGCGACGATATAATAGGTCGGCAGCGCATAATGGGTGTGCGGCAGCGAGACGTCGACGGTCTCGGCGCCGGCGTCGCGCAGCCAGCCGATGCCCTGCTGCCAGAGCGCCTCGATCTCGGCGGGCATGCCGTCGAGGCGATATTCCCTCGGAATGCCGACCTTCTTGCCGCGCAGGTCGCCCGACAGCGCGGCCTCGAAATCGGGAACCGCCACGTCGAGCGAGGTCGAATCCTTGGGGTCGAAGCCGCACATCGACTTCAGCAAGATCGCGCAGTCGCGCACGTCGCGCGCCATCGGCCCGGCCTGGTCGAGCGACGAGGCGAAGGCGATGGTGCCCCAGCGCGAGCAGCGGCCGTAGGTCGGCTTGATGCCGGCGATGCCGGTGAAGGCGGCGGGCTGGCGGATCGAGCCGCCGGTGTCGGTGCCGGTCGCGCCGGCGCACAGCCGCGCGGCGACCGCCGACGACGAGCCGCCCGACGAGCCGCCGGGGACGAGCGCGGCATTGCCCTGCCCGCGCCACGGCGAGATGACGTTGCCATAGGCGCTGGTTTCGTTCGACGAGCCCATCGCGAACTGGTCGAGGTTGAGCTTGCCGAGCATGCCGGCACCGTCGGCGAACAGCTTGCCGGTGATCGTGCTCTCATACTGCGGCACGAAGCCGTCGAGGATCTTCGACGCGGCGGTGGTCTGCACGCCCTTGGTGCAGAACAGATCCTTGATGCCGAGCGGGATGCCCGACAGCGGCAGCGCCGCGTCTGCCGCCAGCGCCGCGTCGGCGGCGGCGGCGGCGGCGAGCGCATGCTCGGGCGTCTCGACGAGGAAGGCGTTCAACGGTCGCGCGGCCTCGACCGCGGCGATGTGCGTCTCGGCCAGTTCCTTCGCCGAGAAGGACTTGGCGCGCAGCCCGTCGCGCATCTGCGCCAGGGTAAGGTCGGTAAGGTTCGTCATCATCTACCCATCGTCATCCCCGCGAAGGCGGGGACCCAGTCCATCAGCCTACAGGCCCGCTTCGTACAAGTCGTCCCAGTCCGGATTCTGCCGCTCGATGAGGTCGAGCTTCCAGAGCCGGTTCCACTTCTTCATCGCCTTCTCGCGCGCGATGGCGTCCTCTATCCGGTCGAAGCTCTCGATGTAAACGAGCCGCTTCACCGCGTATTTCTTGGTGAAGCCTTCAACCAAGCCTTCGCGATGTTCGAAAATCGCCGGGCCAGATCGTTGGTCACACCAATGTAGAGCGTGCCGTTGCGTCCGCTGGCGAGGATATAGACGTAGCCGCCATAGTCCCTCGCCATTAGGACCACCCCCCTCGTCATCCTCGCGAAGGCGGGGACCCAGTCCACCACGAAGAACATGCCAGCTACCGCTGGCGCCTTTCAACGTGCTGGGTGCCCGCCTTCGCGGGGATGACGATTAGGGGTCTATTCGATCACCTTCGGCACGGCGAAGAAGCCAAACTCGCCCTGCGGCGCGTTGGCGAGCACCGCCTCCGGATAGCCGCCGTCGGTGACGACATCCTCGCGCCAGCGCAGCTTGTTGGGGATGACGGCGGTCATCGGCTCGACGCCGTCGGTGTCGACCTCGCCCAATTGCTCGATCCAGCTCAGGATGCCGTTGAGTTCGCGCTCCAAGGGCGCGACCTCATGTTCCTCGAGCTTGATCCGCGCGAGATGCGCGATGCGTTTGACGGTGGCGGCGTCGACCGACATTCGAATTCCCCGAACTGGAAGGCCGGGCGATTAGCATGCTGCGTCGCAGCGCGGCAAGCAGAGCGATCATCGGCGCAACAGAACCGGTAAAGCAGGTGTGATGGACGCCCGCTCTCGACCCATTGACGACGTCGGCGCCTCGTCGAACCGAATGGCAAGATGACGAAATGCGGTGTTTACCAATTGCTCAGCTGCGTCATGACCATGTCCCACGCATCACTGAGCACCGCAGGCAGGACAAACCAAGCTAGCGACGCCCCCAACCAAGCCAGGATCAGCCAGCGGACACGACGCCCTCGGAGCCATTTGCCGGCCACTATCGGTACGCGGCCCTTTTTCCAGAACCACACGGCCAATCCTACTGCGGCGCCATTCACCCATAACCAGCTGGCGATGCCGCTGACGTGAACATAAGCAGGAATCTCGAAGTCGAAAACGGAATCGGCAAGCGCGTAGATTAGCGCGAGCTGGACGACCGCTATCGGTACGATCCAAACCCAGATCCGCGCCGTCTCTGACACGTCTCGTAAATCCCGCGCCTCAGTTTCCGCATCGACCGTGAAGACATCTGGGCCTTCCAGGTCTTTCAAGAGGGGCTCGCTCTTACCGTTCGTCGAACGCAGCTTCGTCATCAATCGAGAATCTGCCCGCACCGCCCCGTCCCCGGCCCGCGCACCACCCGTCCCGGCTTCGCCCCGGTATGCTCGCCGTCCTTGAGCACCTGCACGCCATTGACGAAAACATCGCGCATGCCGGTCGCATAGCGGCGGGTGTCCTGGAAGGTCGAATGGTCGGCGATCGTCGCTGGATCGAACACTACCACATCGGCGAAATGGCCCTTCTTCAGCGAGCCACGGTCCTTGATGCCGAGGTTCTCGGCCGGGAAGGCGCTCAGCCGGCGGATGGCATCGGGCAGGGTCGCCGCCTTGTCCTCGCGGACATATTTGCCGAGCACGCGCGCGAAATTGCCGAAGGCGCGCGGGTGGTTGTTGTACTGGGTGAAGACGCCGTCGGTGGCGGGCGCTTCCTCGTCCGAGCCGAAGCTCATCCACGGCAGGCCGACCTGGCGGCGGACGTTGGCCTCGTCCATCAGGAAATAGGCGGTGCCGACGCGGCTGCCGTCCTCGATCACCAGATCGATCGCGGTGTCCTCGGGCGAGGTGCCGCGTTCCTTCGACACCTCGGCGAGCGTCTTGCCGGTATATTTCTTCAGCGCCGGGTTCTTGAAGGCGATGAGAATCACCTTCTCGGGCGACCCGGCCTGCAGCATCAGATTTTCCCAGTCCTGGCCGGGTTTGCGCATCTCGGCGAGCACCCGCGCGCGCGTCGCCGGGTCCTTCAGCCGCTCGATCCATTTCTCGAGCCCGCCGTCCTGCACCCAGAGCGGCATCGAGGCGTCGAGGCCGGTGGCGCCGGCCGTATAGGTGTACATGTCAGCGGTGACGCGGATGCCCTCGCTCCGCGCCTTCTCGACCTGCGCGATCACCGCATCGAGCTTGCCCCAATTGTTCTGGCCGGCGAGCTTCAAATGATAGATTTCCGCCGGCGCCTTCGACTCGCGCGCGATGGTGATCAGCTCGTCGATCGCCTTCTGGATATGGTCGCCCTCGTTGCGCATGTGGCTGATGTACATGCCGCCGCACTTGCCGGCTTCCTGCATCAGCGCCACCAGCTCGGGCGTCTCGGCATAGAAGGCCGGCGCGTAGATCAGCGACGAGCCGACGCCCATCGCGCCCTCGTTCATCGCCTGCCGGACCAGCGCGCGCATCCGGTCGAGCTGCGCCGGCGTCGGGTCGACGTCGCGCTCGCCGAGCTCGTGGACGCGCACCGTCGTCGCGCCGACGAACGAGGCGACGTTGGGCGAGATGCCCTTCTTCGCGAGGAAATCGAGATAGTCGCCGAGCGTCGTCCACTCGACCTTGTACTTGATGTCGCCCTGCCGCTGCGGCGCGAGCGCCTTCATCTCGGGGCTGAGCGGGCCCATCGACCAGCCCTCGCCCATCACCTCGAGCGTCACGCCCTGGCGGATGTCGGCCTGCGCGGTGCCGTCCTCGATCAGCGATTCGGTCGCCCAGCTCAGCATGTTGATGAAGCCCGGCGCCACCGCGAGGCCGGTGGCGTCGATCTCGCGCTCGCCCTTCGCGCTGCCGCCGACCGCGACGATCCGGTCGCCTTCGATCGCCACGTCGCCGACATAGGGCGCGCCACCCGAACCGTCGTAGATGGTGCCGCCCTTGATGACGACGTCGTAGGGCGCCGCCGGCTGCGCACCCGCCGCGCCCGCGATGCCGAGCGCCACCAGCGCACATCCCACCCTGAACCGACCGCCCATCAAGCTTCTCCCGCTCCCGATGCGGCCATGCTATGCCCCGCGCGCAAGCGGAGGCAAGGTCAATGGCGGCACGTCGGTTCCTGTGGGTCATCGCGATCATCATCATGATCGTCATCGCCGGGGCGTTCATCTACCGGCTGTTCGGACCGCAGATCATGCGCGTGGCGATGGTGCCGAGCGTGACCTTCGCCGACAGCGAAAAGGCGCCCGACCCGGTCTATGGCAACGCCGGCGGCTGGCTGGCGCATCCCGGCCTCGCCGCCAACCCGGCGAAATGGGCGCCCGACGGCTATCAGGCGGCGCCGCGCCCCGGTGCCGTCGCCTTCTACATCACCCCGACCGCCTATCTCAGCCGCGACCGCTGGAACGCCCCGCTCGACGATGCCGCGACCAACGACCGGCTCGGCATCTTCTTGAAAAGCCAGGCGACCGTATTCAACGGCATCGCCGACGTCTGGGCGCCGCGCTACCGGCAGGCGACCTTCGGTGCCTTCCTCACCGACAAGGCCGACGCCGGGCGCGCGCTCGACTTCGCCTATGCCGACGTGCTGCGCGCTTTCGACAGCTTCGTGCAGGCGGTCCCCGCCGACCGGCCGATCATTCTTGCCGGCCACAGCCAGGGCGCGCTGCACCTGCTGCGGCTGCTGCAGGACCGCGTGGCGGGCAAGCCGATCGCGGCGCGCATCGTCGCGGCCTATGCCGTCGGCTGGCCCGTCTCGACGACCGCCGACGTGCCGGCGCTCGGGCTGCCGCCCTGCGCGGCGATGGGACAGCCGGGCTGCCTGCTGAGCTGGCAGAGCTTCGCCGAACCCGCCGAGCCGACGCAGATTCTCGAGGTTTACGACGCGACGCCGGGCTACGCCGGCACGCCGCGCCAGGGCACGAAGATGGTCTGCACCAACCCGCTGCTCGGCCGGCCCGGCAATGCGCCGGCCACGGCCAACATGGGCGCGCTGGTGCCCAACGGCAGCCTCGAGGACGCCACGCTGGCACCCGAGCGCGTACCGGCGCGCTGCGATGCGCGCGGCTTCCTGCTGATCGGCGAGCCGCCCGAGGGCTTCGACAAATATGTGCTGCCCGGCAATAATTATCACGTCTACGACTACCCGCTGTTCTGGGCCAATCTGCGCGCCGATGCCGAAGCGCGGCTGAACGGCTGGGTGGCGGCGACGCAGTCCGACGCCGAGTGATCACCCTCGACACCGCCGTCTTCGGCGCCGCGCTCCCCGGCGGCGGCCGGCTGGCGGGGCTCGACGTCGGCACCAAGACGATCGGCCTTGCGCTCTGCGACGCCGGCTGGTCGTTCGCCTCGCCCGCCGAAACGATCCGGCGGACCAAGTTCACCGCCGATCTCGAGCTGCTGAAGCGCTTCGTCGTGAAGGAAGGCGTCAAGGGGCTGGTGATGGGCCTGCCGCTGAGCATGGACGGCCGCGACAGCCCGCGCACCCAGTCGACGCGGGCCTTCGCGCGCAACGTCGACGCGCCGCTCGGCCTGCCGATCCTGCTGTGGGACGAGCGCTGGTCGACGCAGGCGGTCGAACGCGCGATGATCGATGCCGATCTGAGCCGCGCAAGGCGGGCCGACCTCGTCGACAAGCTGGCCGCGGCGCATATCCTGCAGGGCGCGATCGACGCGCTGGCCTATCTGCCGCGATAGCCAAAAGCCCTCGCCCCAACGGGGAGAGGGTTGGGAGAGGGGGACGAGCGCAAAGCGCGAGCCACTTTCCCGAACGCCCGCCCCCTCTCCCTCCCATGCTGCGCATGGGCCCCTCCCTCTCCCCGGCGGGGCGAGGGTTTGATCGCGCGCCCTTCCCCTCCCCGTCCGCGCGCGCTAGACAGCGCCTTTAATGACTCCTGACGCACCCGGACGAACCCCGCTTCCCGCTGGCGTCCACCCGTTCCCGCACCCGCATCTGCTCGGCATCGAAGGTCTCCAGCCGTGGGAGATCGGCTTTCTGCTCGACGAGGCGGAGAGCTGGATCGAGTTCAACCGGCTGCCGGCCAAGAGCGACGGGCGGCTGCGGGGCCTCACGCAGATCAACGCCTTCTTCGAAAATTCGACGCGGACGCTGCTGTCGTTCGAGATCGCCGGCAAGCGGCTCGGCGCCGACGTCGTCAACATGGGCGTCAGCCAGTCATCGGTGAAGAAGGGCGAAACGCTGCTCGACACCGCGCTGACTTTGAACGCGATGCACCCCGACGTCATCGTCATCCGCCACGATTCGTCGGGGGCGGTGCAGCTGATCGCCGAGAAGGTCGGCTGCCCGGTGCTCAACGCCGGCGACGGCCGCCACGAGCATCCGACGCAGGCGCTGCTCGATGCGCTGACGATCCGCCGCCGCAAGGGGCGGATCGCCGGGCTGACGGTGGCGATCTGCGGCGACATCCTGCACAGCCGCGTCGCGCGGTCGAACTTCCAGCTGCTCGGGGCGCTCGGCGCCAAGGTGCGCGCGGTGGCGCCGCCGACCTTGATCGGCGAGGATACCGATCGCCTCGGCGTCGACGTCTATACCGACATGGACAAGGGCCTCGACGGCGCCGACGTGGTGATGATGCTGCGGCTGCAGCGCGAGCGCATGTCGGGGGCCTATTTCCCGTCGACGCGCGAATATTTCCACTTCTACGGCCTCACCGAACAGCGGCTCGCCGCCGCCAAGCCCGACGTGCTGGTCATGCACCCGGGCCCGATGAACCGCGGCGTCGAGATCGACACGCGCGTCGCCGACGACATCAGCCGCTCGGCGATCACCGAACAGGTCGAGATGGGCGTCGCGGTGCGCATGGCCTGCCTCGACGTGCTGACGCGCGCCCGGCGTGGGGTGGAGGGCTGGTCATGACCGCGCTCGCCTTCACCAACGCCCGGCTCATCGATCCCGAGAGCGGGCTCGACCGCCCCGGCACGCTGATCGTCGAGGATCGGCAGATCCTGTCGATCGACGGCCCGGTCCCGCAGGGGGCGGAGACGGTCGACTGCGGCAGCAAGGTGCTCGCCCCGGCGCTGATCGACGCCGGCGTGTTCAAGGCCGACGCCGCCGCCTGTCTCGCCGGCGGCATCGCGCGCGTGCTGCTGATGCCCGACCAGTCGCCGCCGCTCGACGATCCCGCCGTGGTCGAGCGCGCGCAGCGGATCGGGAAGCCGCACGTCTGGGTCCATCCGCTGGCCGCGGCGACGCGCGGCCTCGGCGGCACCGAACTGGCTGAGATCGGCCTGATGAAGCTGGCGGGCGCCGTCGGCGTCGCTACCGGGCGTGGCTGGATCGCCGACAGCGGGGTCATGCACCGGCTGATGCAATATGCGACGGCGTTCGACCTCGTGGTGGTGACGCATGCCGAGGATCACAGCCTGGCGGGCGATGCCGCGGCCACCGCCGGCGAGTTCGCGACCCGGCTGGGGCTGCCTTCCGCGCCGGCCTTCGCCGAGGCGCTGGCGGTCGCGCGCGACGTCCGGCTCGCCGCGGCAACGGGCGCGCGTCTGCACATCCGCCAGGTCACGACGGCGGAGAGCCTCGACATCATCCGCCGCGCCAAGGCGCGCGGGGTACGCGTCACCTGCGGCGTCACGCCGGCGCACATGCTGCTCAACGACCAGGCGACGCTCGGCTACCGCAGCTTTGCCCGGCTGTCGCCGCCGCTCCGAGGCGAGACCGATCGGCTGGCGATCCTCGACGCCCTCGTCGACGGTACCATCGACGTCATCGCCTCGGGTCACGACCCGCGTACCCAGGAGGACAAGCGGCTTCCCTTCGCCGATGCCGCACCCGGCATGGTCGGCGCCGAGACCTTGCTCGCGCTGGCGTTGACCCCGGTGCACGACGGGCGGATGGATCTGCCGGCGCTGCTCGCGCGGCTCACCAGCAATCCCGCGCGGCTGTTCGGACTCCCGGGAGGCCGGCTCGCGCCCGGCGAGCCCGCCGACCTCGTCCTCTTCGATCCGTCCGGCCCGTGGCGCGTCGATGCCGACCAAATGGCCGCCTCCTCCGATAACACGCCGTTCGATGGCATGCCGGTGCAGGGGCGCGTGGTCATGACGGTGAAGGGCGGCGAGATCTTCCGCGCCTAGGCGTCCTGGCCGACCTTTGGCGGGAGTTCGAACAGGCTGACGAACAGGTCGGCGAGCGTCCGGTCGCCCTCGATCCTCAGCGCCCCTGCGGCTTCCAGTGCGGCGAGCTGGTTCGCATAGACCGCGCCCGCCATCACCGCGCCGACGTCCATCGTGAACACCAGCGACGCATCGTCGAATGCGCCGCGCGCCGCGTCGATCTCGCCGTCATGGACGTGGACGCGGTAGCTCTCATTGCCGATGCGGAAGCCGATGACCGCGTCGATCCCGGCCGCGCGTTCGCGAACGATCATCGTGCGGAACGACATCATCAGCGAGGTGGCGGTCAGCGGCAGGCTCGGATCGTGCGTCGGCGACCGCGCCGCCCAGCGGCCGAGCGTCTGGAAGATCGGCTCGCTCTCATAGCCCCAGGGCGTCAGCTCATAGACCTGCGCCGACACCGGCGGGGGAAGCCGGCGCTTGGTCAGGACGCCGTTGGCCTCGAGCCCTTCGAGCCGCTGCGTCAGCACGTTGGCGCTGATCCCCGGCAGGCTGGCGCGCAGATCGGTGAAGCGCTTGGGACCGAGCATCAGCTCGCGCATCACCAGCAGCGCCCAGCGTTCGCCGACGATGTCGAGCGCGTGCGCCGCGCCGCAGGCATCCTCGTACCAGCGCCGCGACGCAGGATTTTCCTTCTTAGTTATTTTTTCTAACTGCATTGTTGCTTTTGATAACTGCCGGGAGCATCAACGTCAAACAACGATTCGCTTGGGGAGAGCCGCGTGGCCCGGATGATTTTCGTGAACCTGCCTGTGGCGGACCTGGCGCGGTCGCGCCGCTTCTACGAGGCGCTCGGTACCACCAACGAGCCCAAGTTCACCGACGACACCGCGGCGGCGATGATGCTGTCCGACGCGATCGGCATCATGCTGCTGACGCACGACAAGTTCCGCCAGTTCACCCCCAAGGCGATCCCCGACGCCAGGACGACCTGCCAGGTGCTCAACTGCATCTCGGTCGACAGTCGGGCCGAGGTCGACGCGGTCGTCGAGACCGCCGGTCGCGCCGGCGGCCGCGCCGATGCGGCGGCGCCACAGGACTATGGGATGATGTATTCGCGCAGCGTCGAGGATCCGGACGGTCACGTCTGGGAGGTAATGTGGATGGACTCGGCGATGGCCGAGCAGGGAGCGTCGGCGATCGACGCCTGAACCGGCAACTCTTTGGGGAGACTCCGCCATGACCGACCGCGAAGCACAGGGCCCGCTCACCGGCATCACGCCGCACCTCAGCATTCCCGATGGCCGCGCTGCCGAGGCGATCGATTTCTACGTCGCGGCGTTCGGCGGCGAAGAGGCGATGCGCATGCCGGCGGAGGACGGCAAGCGGCTGATGCACGCCCACATGCGCATCAACGGCGGGTCGATCATGATGCACGACGATTTCCCCGAATATACCGGCGGCCCGATGGGCGCGCCCAGCGGCGTGACGATCCACCTCGAGGTCGACGATGCCGACCGCTGGTTCGAGCGTGCCGTCGCCGCCGGCGCGACCGTGACCATGCCGCTCGCCGACCAGTTCTGGGGCGACCGCTACGGCGTCGTGAAGGATCCCTTTGGCCACAGCTGGTCGATCGGATCGCCGATCGCGAAGGCCGGCTGATGTCGACGCCGTGCGTATCCGCCTTCCGATGGGTTCCGCCCTTCGCGCAAGGCGTCGTGCGCGACCTCCGCGTCCGCTGGGCGCTGGAGGAAGCGGGGGTCGGCTATGAGGCGCAGCTCCTCGACTTCGAAGAGTCCAAGCAGCCCGCCTATTTGCGCCAGCAACCCTTCGGGCAGGTCCCCGCCTTTTCCGACGGCCGGGTCGACATGTTCGAATCCGGCGCGATCGTCCTGCACATCGCGCTCGACAGCCCGGCGCTGATGCCCGGCGACGACGCCGGCCGAGCGCGGACGATGACCTGGATCTTCGCCGCGCTGAACAGCGTCGAGCCCGCGTTCGCCCAGCTGGGAGAGATCGACCTCTTTCACGCGGGAGAAGCGTGGACGGTCGAGCGGCGGCCGCAGGTGGAGGCCGACGTTCGGGCGAAGCTGGCGACGCTCTCCGCGCAGCTCGAGGGTCGTGACTATCTCGAAGACAACTTCACCGCCGGCGACCTGATGATGGTCACCGTCCTGCGTATCCTTCGCCACACGCCGCTGGTCGGCGAGTATCCGGTCCTGCACGCCTATCAGGCGCGCTGCGAGGCACGGCCGGCATTCCAACGGGCGCTTGCCGCCCAGCTCGAGCCGTTCGAGCAAGCAGCCTGAGGAGGCAACCATGACGTATATCGACGGATTCGTGATCGCCGCGAAGAGCAAGGAAGCCTATCGCGCCGTGGCCGAAAAAGCCGCGCCGATCTTCATCGAGCATGGGGCGCTGCGCGTGGTCGAATGCTGGGCCGACGACGTTCCCGACGGCAAGGTCACTGACTTCAGGCGCGCGGTGAAGGCCGAGGACGGCGAGACCGTCGTCTTTTCGTGGATCGTCTATCCGTCGAAGGAAGTGCGCGACGCGGCCAACCAGAAGGTGATGGCCGACGAACGCATGCACATGGACGGCGCCGAAATGCCGTTCGACATGCAGCGCATGATCATGGGCGGCTTCGAGACCATCGTCGACGTCGGGACCGAGGCGTGACCGCGAGGATCACCCCCTTTCTCTGGTATACCAAGGACGCCGAGGAAGCGGCCAATCTCTACGTCTCGCTCTTTCCCAACTCGCGGATCGAGCGCGTCGCCCGCATGCCGTCGGAATCGCCCGCCGGCCCACCGGGATCGGTCGTCGTCGTTGATTTCACGCTCGACGGCCAGCGCTTCACGGCCATGGCGGCGGGACCGCTCGACCCGTTCAACCACGCGATCTCGTTCGTCGTGGCCTGCGCCGACCAGGCCGAGATCGACCATTATTGGAACGGGCTGCTCGAGGGTGGGACCGCCGAGCAGTGCGGCTGGCTGCGCGACCGGTTCGGCGTCTGCTGGCAGATCGTGCCGACCGCGCTCGCCGGAATGATCGCCAGCCCCGATCGCGAGGCCGCCAAGCGCGCCAACGATGCGATGCTGGGGATGGTCAAGTTCGACGTCGCAGAGTTGCAGGCGGCGTTCGCCGGAAACAGGTGAGGAGCGCGGCTATGCGTGTGATCGTTTTCGTAAAGGCCACCGCCGACAGCGAGGCCGGAATCATGCCGACGACCGAAGAGTTCGAGGCGATGGGCAGGTTCAACGAGGCGTTGATCGACGCCGGCATCATGGAAAGCGGCGAAGGGCTCCACCCGTCGTCGAAGGGCAAGCGTATCGTCTTCGACGGCGATGGCCGCGAGGTGATCGATGGCCCCTTCCCTGCCAATGAGGTCGTCGCCGGCTTCTGGCTGTGGACGGTCAGCGACATGACGGAGGCGGTCGAATGGGTGAAGCGCTGCCCCAATCCGATGCGCACGCGCAGCGAGATCGAAATCCGGCCGATGTTCGAGATGGAGGATTTCGGCGACGCGGTGACGCCCGAGATCGCCGCGCATGAGGCGGCGCTGCGCGAGAAGCTCGCGTCGTCGAGCTGACCTACGCGCGGGTGGGTGGGGGTGGCGGCGCCATGTCCACCCGCCGCACGAAGCAGTCGCGCCCCTTCGCCTGCAACGCCTCGCACAATTCGACCGCGGCGCCGCGCTGGCCGAAGCCCGCGATCGACAGCCGGTAGTAGCGGCGTTCGCCGACCATCTTCTCGCTGCGCGACGGTTCATGTCCGTCGAGCAGGTCGCCGGTTCGGCGGCGCAGCCGCTGCCAGTTGGTTTCGAGCAGTTCGGCGCGATCATAGGCGCCGAGCTGCACGACCCAGTGTCGACCGCCGACGGCCGGCAGCGCCAGGCTGACCTTCTGCGCCCCGCGGGGCGCGGGTCGACCTTCGGCAAACCCCTCCGGCGGCGCGGGACGTCGATCGCCCTGCCCCGCCGCCGGCGCCTTCGTTTCGACGGGGGCGGCCACGATGGTTTCGACCGGCGCGTCGATGGCCGCGACCTGCGCGCCGACGCGCGACACGGGCGGGATATAGGCGAGCCCGATCGGGCGCCCGGCGTCGCCGGCGTCGGGGACGACCGACAGGAGTCCGGCGGTCTGCACCACGGGGTCGGCGGTCGCGGCAAGGAGCGCCCATTGCCGTACCCGTGCCTCGACGGCGGCGGGGTCGAGGTCTTGACCGGCAACGACTTTGGCGCGCGCCCACTGGCCGGCCAGCGCGTAAGCCAGCGCGAGATTCTGGCGGGTGCGCGGCGTCGCATCGGGGGCGCGTGCCGCCTGGGCAAGCAGCTCGACGCCGCGCTGCGTCTGGCCAGCCAGGGCATAGGCAAGCCCGGCGTCGGGCAGTTGCCCGATACGGTCGAGCTCGCCGATCGCGGCGACCTGGTTGCCCTGCCCCAGCAGCGCCAGCGCCTTCCTGAGCCGCAATCCCGCATCGTCCGGCGCAAGGCCGAGCGCATCGTCATAGGCCTGTGCCGCCGATCGGAAGCGGCCCGCGGCAAGATAGACCTGCGCGAGCGTGCGGCGCGCCTCGAGATCGTCGGGCGACGCCTGGACGCGCGCTTCCGCCATCGCCACGCCGGCGTCGCGCACCTGCTGCACCGCCGCAGCCTGCGCCTGCGCCTGAAGCATCGCCATGCCGGAACCTCCGGCCGCAGCGACCGGATTCGCCGCCCGCGTCGCGGCGCCGTTCTGGCAGCCGGCGGCGCTCAGCGCCGTGGCGATCAGCAGCAGATTGCGGTGAAAACTCGACGCCATCACTCAACTCCCGGCCGCGTCGGCGCGGCTAGACCTTTCCGCTCTCGAAGTCGGCGAGGAAGCGATCGAGCGCTTCGGTCACCAGCGACTGCGCCGAGCGGTGGCGATGCGCCCCCATCAGCCGCAAGCGCAGATGGCGTGCTTCGTCGAGTCGGAGCGTGAACGCCGACTTGCCACGCGCGCCGGGCGCGGCGCGCGGCCGCACCGCTTCGGCGGCGAAGGCCTCGGCGAGCGCGGCCTGCTGCGTGCTCACCGGCGACGGCACCGGCGAAGGTCCGGCGATCGGCGGTGCAAAGGCGATCGGGATGGCGACCGATTTGGCCGGCTTCGCCGCGGCGGCGTCACCCATGTCGTTCCAGCCGAGATCGTCCTGCGCCGTATAGAGCTGCGGCCGCATCGCCGGACGGGCGCCGCCCTTGCGGGCGAGCAGGCCGGCGGTCAGCGTCGCGAGGGCTTTCTCGCCCATCAGAGCACCGCCTTGCGGCCGAAGCCGCCGGCCACGCCGGGCCGTGCCGACGCTGCCGCCATCGTGCCCGGCCCGTTGAACACCGTCCGCCTGAAATTGCGTTCGAGCCGGTCGGCGACATAGGCCCACAGCCCGGCAACCTCGGCGGCCGACTTGCCCTTCGGGTCGGTCTCCATGACGGTCCGGCCGTCGATCATCGACGCGGCGAAATCGGTGCGCTGGTGCAGCGTCACCGGCGCCACCGTGCCATGCTGCGACAGCGCCACCGCCGCCTCGTGGGTGATGCGCGCCTTGGGCGTCGCGGCGTTGATGCAGAACACCAGCGGCTTGCCGGCGCGCTCGCAAATGTCGACGGTGGCGCCGGCGGCGCGGAGGTCGTGCGGGCTCGGTCGCGTCGGGATGACCACGAGCTCGGCAACCGCGATCACGCTCTGGATCGCCATCGTGATGGCGGGCGGCGTGTCGATGACCGCGAGCTTGAACCCCTGCGCGCGCAGCGTGTCGAGATCGCCGACCAGCCGCGCGACCGTGGTCTGCGCAAAGGCCGGCAGCTCGGCTTCGCGTTCGTTCCACCAGTCGGCGAGCGAGCCCTGCGGGTCGATGTCGATGAGCACCACCGGCCCCGCGCCGGCGAGCTGCGCCTGGACGGCGAGGTGCCCGCTCAGCGTCGTCTTGCCCGAGCCGCCCTTCTGCGAAGCCAGTGCGAGAACGCGCATGTCTTCTCCCTCACGCTTCGCGAATTCCCCGCCTCCGGAAATCCCATGCGCAGCCCTAAGAATTGGTAAAAGGATTCATCTTTCTTACCAAAATCGCCGATCGCGCTGCGGCAAATGGTGGCGAAGCCGCGCCGCACCGCGGCGCGCTTCATGCTTTGCCGGGCGAAAGCTGGTAAAAGCCCGGCTGGCCCGAGTGTCGGCAGCGTAAGAGGATTACGGGGGTTATGCGTATCACGAAACTGGCCGCGCCGATGGTGGCGGCGGCGCTCCTGATCGCGAATCCGGCCGCCGCCGGGGTGAAGGAAGGCGTCGAAAAATGGCATGCCGGCGACCCCAAGGGCGCGGTGGCCGAATGGATGCCGTTCGCGGCGCGCGGCGACGCCGATGCGCTGTTCAACCTGGGACAGGCCTATAAGCTCGGTCGCGGAGTCCAGAAGAACGAGAATATCGCGCTCGACTATTACCGGAAGGCGGCGACGCGTGGCCACGGGCCGGCGCAGGAGAAGCTCGGCATCACGCTCTATGCCGCGGCGGACACCAAGGCCGAGGCGCTGCGCTGGCTCGAGCAGGCGGCGAAGAACGGCCAGCCGCGTGCGCAATATGTGCTCGGCGTGGCGCACTTCAACGGCGACGCCGCCCCGAAGAACTGGCCGCTCGCCTATGCCTATATGCTGCGCGCCAACAATGGCGGTGTCCCGCAGGCGACCGCGGCGCTCGCCACGATGAACGCCAACATCTCGGTCAACGACCGCGCCAAGGGCGAGGAGATCGCGGCGACGCTCGCCGCGCCGATCCCGCTCGCCCCGGCCACCGAGGTCGCCGCCGCAACCGCCCCGGTCCCGCCGGGCGCCGCCCCGGCGAAGCCCGCCGCCAGCCCGCTCGCCGTCAAGACCGCCGCCGCGTCGCCGGTGGCGCCGACGGCCAGCCTCGGCAAGGCCGGGTGGCGCGTCCAGCTCGGCGCCTTCTCGCAGAAGGGCATGGCCGCCGAAGCATGGACGGCACTCAAGAATGCCCAGCCGGCGGTCGTCGCCGGCACCGAGCCGATCTACGCCGAGGCGGGAAAGATGGTGCGGCTGCAGCTCGGCCCGTTCGCCAGCCGCGACGACGCCAAGCGCCTCTGCGGCAAGCTGCAGACCGTCGGCCGCAGCTGTTTCGTGGTCGCCGGCTAGCGCCGGTGCCCCGGCCACGCGCGCCCGCCTTCAAATTTACGCTTTCTTCGCACCGCCGCCTTAGCTCTGATCGCTTCCGAAGCGACTCGGGAGGGCGAAGCGCGAATGTCGGAAGGCGGAGTTCATCGGCTGGCGAGCGGGCGCACGTTCACGCGCTATCGCAGCAAACGGGTCTGCGTGCTGGTCGCCGGCACGCGGCGCGACGCGGCGCGCATGCGCGACGTCTCGGCGGCGGGCGCTACGCTCGAAACGCTGAGCCGCCCCCCGCTTGGCGACATCGTCAGCCTGCAGCATCCCGAAGCCGGCGAGATTTCGGCGCGCGTCAGCCGCCACACCCGCGACGGCATCGGCCTCAGCTTCGAGGTCGACGAGGCGGCGGTGTCGTTCGCGATGCTGGCCCTGGCGATCGACATGACCGACCGCCCCGCTCGCTAGCTCTCGACCCACGCCGCCCGGGCGATCCCCTGCGCGTAAAGCAGCGTGGTGAGATCGCCGTAGCGCACCGCGGCGGCGGCGGCCGCCTCGGTCTTCGGCTTGGCGTGATAGGCGACGCCGAGGCCCGCCGCCTCGATCATCGGAATGTCGTTGGCCCCGTCGCCCACCGCGAGCGTCGCCGCGATCGGAATGCCGTGCGCCGCCGCCTCGGCCCGTAGCGTACGCAGCTTGGTATCGCTGTCGACGATCGGCTTCGCCACGGTGCCGGCGAGGCGGTCGCCGGCGATGATCAGCGTGTTGGCGACGACCTTGGCGAAGCCGATCGCCTCGCCCACCCGATCGGCGAAGGCGGTAAACCCGCCCGACACCAGCACACTGTGGCTCCCGCGCGCGTGCATCGTCCGGACCAGCGTCCGCGCCCCCGACATCAGCCGCACCCGCTCGGCATGGCACTGGTCGATCGCGGCGGCCGGCAGCCCCTCGAGCAGCGCGACGCGCGCGTCGAGCGCCTCGGCAAAATCGAGCTCGCCGCGCATTGCCGCTTCGGTCACCGCGGCGATCTGCGGCTTGATGCCGGCATAGTCGGCGAGCTCGTCGATGCATTCGACGGTGATCATCGTCGAATCCATGTCGGCAATGATCAACCGCTTGGCGCGCGTCGCCGCCGGCTGCACGAACACGTCGGCGCGGATGCCCGTCGCCTCGACCGCGCGCCGGGCGTCGGGCGCCGCCACCCCGTCGATGTCGAGATCGACCGCGACCTCGGCGTCGATCCAGCGACGGGCGCCGAGCGTCGCGCCCGCGGCGCGCAGCGCGTCGCTTGCGGCGGAGACATCGGCTTGCGACAAGCGCTCGGGCGCAACGAGGGTCAGGATCTGCATGGATAAGCCACCGCTGGTCGTCATCGCAGGCGCGACCGCCAGCGGCAAGTCCGCAGCTGCGCTCGAGCTGGCGGAGCGACGCAACGGCGTGGTGATCAACGCCGATGCCAGCCAGGTCTATGCCGATCTGCGCGTGCTGAGCGCCCGCCCCTCTCCCTCCGAGGAATCCCGTGCGCCGCACCGTCTCTACGGCGTGGTCGACGGCAGCGTCGCCTGCTCTGCAGCGTCATGGGCCGCGATGGCCAAGGCGGCGATCGACGACGCGCAGGCGGCGGGCCGGCTGCCGATTCTCGTCGGCGGCTCGGGCCTCTATATCCGCACGCTGCTCGACGGCATCGCGCCCGTGCCCGAAATCCCCGAGGAGGTGCGCGCCGAGGTGCGCCGCCTCGCCGACCCGCACGCCGCACTCGCCAGCGAAGACCCGGCGATGGCGGAACGGTTGCGGCCGAGCGATCGCCAGCGCGCGGCGCGCGCGCTCGAGGTCTGGCGGGCGAGCGGCCGGTCGCTCGGCGAATGGCAGCGCGATAACGTCGGCGGCATCGGCGACCGCGTCGACCTGCAGCCCCATGTCGTCGAGATCGATCGCGACGCGCTCTACCGGCGCTGCGACCGGCGTCTCGAGGCGATGCTGGCCGACGGCGCGATCGAGGAAGTCGCAGCGCTGTCGGCGCGCGGCCTTGCCGACGCCCTTCCGGTCATGAAGGCGCTCGGCGTGCCGCCGCTGCTGCGCCACCTGGCCGGCGACATCGGCCTCGCCGAGGCAGCGGACCTCGCGAAGCGCGATACGCGGCGCTACGCCAAACGACAGCTCACCTGGTTTCGCCACCAGACCGCAGACTGGGCGCGCCTACGCGAAGGATCGCGCATATCGTAATTTTCTTGCTGATATGATGTTGACCCTGAAACTTTATATGCGTATTCGCGTCGTTCTTCAGGGTAATCGAGTGGAAGCATCGACATGGCTGGCCCCAGCATGACCGGAGCGGAAATCATCGTCCAGGCGCTGAGCGACCTCGGCGTCGAGGTCATCTTCGGCTACCCCGGCGGGGCGGTGCTGCCGATCTATGACGCGATCTTCCAGCAGAGCCGCATCCGCCACATCCTCGTTCGCC
Source organism: Sphingomonadaceae bacterium (assembly GCA_030147805.1). GTDB lineage: Bacteria > Pseudomonadota > Alphaproteobacteria > Sphingomonadales > Sphingomonadaceae > Sphingoaurantiacus. The sequence continues at coordinate 787 of JASBUR010000052.1, read as the reverse complement.
AGGAGGGCGGCGCCGTTCACGCCGCCGAGGGCTATGCGCGCGCGACCGGCAAGCCCGGCGTCGTGCTGGTGACCTCGGGCCCGGGCGCGACCAACGCGGTCACCGGGATCGCCGACGCGATGCTCGATTCGATCCCGATCGTCGTCATCACGGGCCAGGTGCCGTCGCACCTCATCGGTACCGACGCCTTCCAGGAATGCGACACCGTCGGCATCACGCGGCATTGCTCGAAGCATAACTATCTGGTGAAGGATGCCGACCGGCTCGGCACGGCGATCCACGAGGCGTTCCACATCGCCACCTCGGGGCGTCCCGGCCCGGTGGTCATCGACATCCCCAAGGATGTGCAGTTCGGCAAGGCGGCCTATCAGGGTCCGCAGGCCGTGACCCACGCCCACGATTATCGCCCGCAGATCAAGGGCGACGCCGGCCGCATCGCCGAGGCGGTGACTCTGATCGCCCAGTCGCGCCGGCCGATCCTCTATACCGGCGGCGGCGTGATCAACGCCGGCCCCCGGGCGGCAGCGCTGCTGCGAGAGTTCGCCGAGCTGACCGGCGCGCCTGTCACCTCGACCCTGATGGGCCTGGGCGCCTTCCCGGCCTCTGATCCCAAGTGGCTCGGCATGCTGGGCATGCATGGCAGCTATGAAGCCAACCACGCCATGCACGACTGCGACGTCATGGTGGCGCTGGGCGCCCGCTTCGACGACCGGGTCACCGGCCGGCTGGACGCGTTTGCCCCCCCCTCGCGCAAGATCCATGTGGACATCGACGCCTCGTCCATCGG
>JASBUR010000039.1 GCA_030147805.1 Sphingomonadaceae bacterium | reverse complement strand
ATGGCGGATCGACTACAACAATGTGCGTCCGCACAGCAGCCTTGGCGGGTTGGCACCCGCCGAGTTTACCAACCGCCCCCGCCAAGGGCATGGGAACGACGAAGCTAAGTTATCAGCGGCCTGAAAACGGGGAGCAGGTCAGCAACACCAAAGGCTAACAGACCCAACCCGGCCGGTCCCGGTACCTGGGTAGCTTCCGATGTCAGCGTAAACTGTGTGCGCAATAGCGGCACCGCGGTACGATTTGATAGTACGTGGAAAAGCGTGCCGGACGCCTTGAGCGCAACGGTCCCAACGGACGTAAGATTGATGGACGTGACGTACTCCGTTATCTCAATTTGAAATTGACCGTTTCCGATTTGTGCAATGTTCAAGGTTTGCGTGATCGGCACCACTTGGCCGTTCAGAAGAAGATTGGACGACAGTAAATAGCTCTCTGGAGCCGGAGCGTTCTGTGCCGAGTACTCGCCCAAATTGATCAGATAAGCGTTGGTGGTGCGTAAAGCCGGTACGCCGAGTTGCAAGTCCACGGCCGTTTCACACAGAAAGTAACCGGGGCATCCGGGCGCCAGGAATGACCCTTCAGCCGGAGTTCCTTCAAAAAAGGGCGTGTGAGAGATAGCGCTGCTAGCGATAGAGATCACGCCAGCGGAGCACGGTGACGAGATCCCCAACAAAGTCCCGGCTACGAGAGCAAAAGCACGAAAAGCCATGTCATCCCCTTAGATCCTAGATGCGCACACACCATGCCAAAACAGGCAATCAATGACTTAGGGGTTATCGCGATCGTCGAATGTAAAGTTCGTGCGACGACGCAGTGCAAGACCGGCGATACCAAGACCGAACAGCGCGAGCGCGGCCGGCTCGGGCACACCCACCGGCTGGCCGTCGGCGACATCGGGCGTCAGCATGAAGGCGCGAGTGGCGCCGTTGAGGTTGCCGTAGCCAACGATCTGGCCCTTGTCGTTTAGCGCGAAGGCTTCAGTCAGCGTCCATGTGCCAAGGTTGGACACGAGGCTCGACAGCTTGAACATCTGGCTGTCCATCCACATAGCGGCGGTATTGCCGGTGCTATCGTGGCTGCTCCCAACGACGCGGCCGCTGTTGTTGATGTCGTACCCGATCGACCCATCGAGTCCGCCGGCGAAGTCGCCGAGGTCGGTCATGACGCCGTTGATCCAGAGGAAAGCGTGCGCCGCATTGTTGGCGTGAAAGCCTCGGCCCACGACCGCTCCGGCATCGTTGATGCCAAGCGCGGCGCTGCTGTCGACGCCGCCTGGCAGGTCGCCGAGGTTGGTGATCGTGCCGTTCTGAAAAGTCGTAGCACGCTGTCCAGTCGCAGCGGCGCTAGCTCCGGCCACGACGTCGCTGCTGTTGATGGCAACACCGTTGCTCGAGTCGCCGCCGCCCGGCAAGTCGCCGAGATTGGTCAACGTGCCGTTCTGGAAGGTGACAGCGCGAGTTCCAACCTCAGCGATGCTGCTTCCGGCGATCTGACCGGCGTTGTTGATCGCGAACGCTACGCTGTTGTCGAGTCCGCCTGGCAGATCGCCGAGCATGGTCATCGTGCCGTTCTGCCAGAGAAAGCCACGGGTGACGGTCGTGCCGTTGACGTTAGTGCTACTCTGTCCGACGATCTGCCCGCTGTCGTTGATGCCGCGCGCGATGCTGGTGTCGCCGCCGCCCGGTAGGTCGCCGAGGTTGGTCATCACTCCATTCGACCACAGGAAGCCGCGATTGACGGTCTGGCCTAGCGCGTTCGTCGTGGAGCTTTCACCCACCACCTGCCCGAGATTGTTGAGGCCGCGCGCTACGCTGCTGTTGAAGCCGCCAGGTAGGTCGCCGATGTCGGTGAGCGTGTAAACCGGCGCCGCGAGCGCAGGCGCGGCGAGCAGTACAGCAACGGACGCAGCGAGCGCGGATAACAGCCTCATGATCGAACGACCCCGTGAACGATATTCGTTACGGGTAAGCAAGAGTCGTGCCGGCGTTGATTCACAAGGGCTTTTCGGCGGGTGCCGGCAGGAGTTGCAAAGGACACCGACTCCACAGCAGCAGGGTGATGTCGCAGCGCTCTGAGACCGAGTTTCATTCAGCCCCCCATTAGCATCGGATAAGATCGAGGGTCGGAGTTGGTACGGCCATTTCAACCACCAGCCCTCCTGCGAAGCAGTCGGAAATGTCTGAACTTCAAGGCTCGATAACCGGCAAGGAGTGGCTATCAGCATCGCCGCCTACGCCTTGCGATAGCAACTAGGCCCATTCCCATCAAACTAACTGCCGCTGAACTCGGTTCAGGAATTTCAGTCAGTGTGGCCGTGAAAGTTCCATTCAGGTGGACGGACTCTTGGGTATCGAGATTAAGCTGAAGCCAGCTGAAATTTCGCGCGCCGAAAGACGTGTAAGGAACCAGCTCCGAGATCAAGTCCGTATCTCTGGCCGTCCCGGTATTGTCAAAGGCGTTTAGAGTGAATGATTCGGTCATTCGCCCTGCTTGGTGGGCAAAGGGCAGCGCGTTACCGCCACGCCCGTTGAAGCTGAAACTTTGAGCATCGGTTCCGGAACTGTAATTGTCCCACATCTGGAGACTAGCGTTCCCGACGTACTGAAATGTAGGCGTATAGGAATAACCTCCGACGCTCATCGAGAAGCTCAAGAGCGGGAGATAGTAGATGTTTATCGCAGGATTAGCATCAAATAGGGATTGGAGCTCCGCGTTGCCGGCATCGAAGCTGAACGAGAAGTTTAGGGGATCGCTTATAGCGATTGAGCCTACCGGCACCGGGACCGGGGTACCGTTAGTTAGCGCCGCCCTCCTCGTGACAACGCCCGTGCCCTCGATGAGATATGCAGCAGCCTGAGCCGGTGAAGAGATGGTTGTCGCTAGAGCGATCACCGTTAGAAACTTCATTTGTCGGCTTCCAAACCTTGAGATCAGAACGCGTTTAACCGCGGGTGGCCCGCGGCCACTGATCGGCGCCGTGGGCGCTAAACTCGGAGGGCAAATGCAACCGCTGGGCGCGGGCAGGCCAAGCTGCTATCGCAGTGGTGCTATCGGGCCAGTCTTCGCCGGCGATGGCCACGAGCAAACGTGAGAGCTAACCCGGTCAAGAGAATGGCAAACGATGCCGGCTCGGGCACCTCAGTTGGATCACCGGGCTCCCCGGGCTCAAAGATGCTGAAGCCCTGCCACCCCCCGCCGAACCGGTTTGCGAGGAACAGCTGACCATTTGCAAATGAAATTCCATAAGCATCGTCGATTGCTCCGCCGAAAGTCGAACTACCGACGTATGCTCCAGACACCTCGAACACATGGGCCTTAGCGGTTAGATAGTCAGCCACAATTAAGGTATCAGTGTTTAGGTCGAATGCGATACCGTAAAATTGTACGTTAGATGCTCCTGCTGCCGACAAGTCTAACTCAATAGTGACACTGACTGACCCATCGGAGCGGCTGGCTCCCCAAACAATATTGTTGTTTGCGCGGGTGTATAGAAGGTCTCGATCCGCGTCATAAGCAGCAACGGATGAATCATCACGCTGTCCAGTGAAGGAAGGCAACACAACGCTGTTGTTACCAGTGTAGAGACCACTTGTATCCCGCCCGAGAGTTACAAGCCCATCCAGGCTGTTGTAGTTACTCTTTGCGCCATAGGTAAGCGTCTCTATGTTCCCAGTATTCGGATTAAAGTAAACGCTGCGAAGGTCAACGCCAATTGGCGAAATGTTCTGAATGACCGCGCCGTCTTCGTTCCACACTGTTCCATTGCAAGAGGGATTACCGCCCCCGCCACCGTAGTACTGCTTTAGAGCTGGGTCGTAACCCAAACCCATCTGATAGCATCCGGCTTGTGGAGCCAGCGCCTGGCCGGCAACCGCCGACGACCGAACAACCGGCGCAGCGAACGCCGGCACCGCAAGCGCCGACACAAGCGCGACTACTGCTGAGCGAACAAACATCTGCATGGAGCGCCCCCTATGGCCTATTCGTGCCGTTGCTTGCACGTATCGGACCAAACGACGACTCTGCGGGGAGCACTTCGGCTTCCGGGGCAAAGCACCCTATCGCGGGAAGGGTTTTGTAAAGCTTGCCGACACCAAACAGCTAGTGTGGGCGCGCTTTGGCCCGATAGCTCGGGCCGCACTCCTTCCGCGCATTGACCCCGAATGCACTATGGCACGGACAGGTTCGCTTTCAGGTTAGGCTCAGGGCACCGCCTGTTGCTTCGCGCCTACCGCGGCCGCAGCCATGAGGCGGTGATCGGGCGTAGCTTTCCGCCGCCGCAACGCGATGGCGAAGCATGCCGTCGCAAGCAAGAGTACGGGGGCTGGCTCAGGTACAGGGTTGGGGTCTGGGTCGACCGGATCCTGCTCCAGGTAGGTATATTCCACGAACGCACGCGCATTGTAGATCATTGTAGAGAGCAGGGACGACTGCCCATCAAAGCCGGCACTTTCAAAGGTGAACCTACCAAGCGAATCTATCACGAAGGTGTCCGAACCGACGAATCCTGGCAGGCCCGGGTAGAATACATTGCGAATCTGAACCGGGTAATCGATCGACGCGATCACCTGTACCCCACAGCAGTTCACTGTGCCATTTTGCCATTGTGCGCCGCCGCTGACGCTCTCCACCTCTACTGGTGATGCGAATGGCTGGCCCGAATACGTGATCTCTGTGGCGTAGGTAGGCCGCCATGTGAACTGGTCAGGGACAAAGGTGCTGACAATCTTGGCGATTTGAACCGTATAGGATTGATGTACGCCAATCGCGACGGATTGCAGCGCACCCAGCGAACTGTCGAATAACGCCAGTGAGATGCTGCAACCAGCGACCGAGTCTGCGCTCGCGTTTGAGGCTATTGGCACAAAGGCATTTGTTTTTTGGCAGGTCTGCTCGTGCGAAACGGTCTGGACCACCGCGGCACGCGCCGGGCTTAGTGTCCCGGCCATAAGCAATACGGCGAGAATGAAGACGGGCAGTTTCGCGCGGTCGAATATTGTCATCGATGGGCCCCCACCTTTGTGGCGCCAGCTGTTTCTGAGCGGGGCGTTCAAGACCTTGAGTGAGCAAGGCCTCGTTTCGCTAGACTCAACCACGGCTGGCGCTTCACGCGAAGCTACCATCTAACTATCAACAAAGCCTACCCCTGCGCCGCAGTCGGACCGACCGCTTATGGTCGCCAAGTGAACAGAAGTGCGTCAACGCTCAAATTGGAAAGGCAGTGCTTAAATGTGGCGCGGGCAACTTCCCCTTAAAACGCGACCTTGAGTGCTGCCAATACGCAAGCGACTAAGGCCTGCCCCTAAGACGGCCAGCGAAAGAATGCCGATAGTGCTTGGTTCGGGGATCTCAGCCGTCGGCGGCGGAGAGGCCGGTAGCATCCCCGGCTCCAAATTTGAAGTTGTGCCAAAACGCGACGTCGCCCAATCGACCAACGTGAATCTAACAAACTCGAAACTAGTAACGTTCGGGAAGATATCAGGTAGAAGATTACCATCTAGAAGCTCTAGGTCGTTTGTTGCAAAGAAAATGCTTGCGTACCCATCTCCATTTAACAACTCAAAGTTGAAATATGCTCCATCACACAGGCCGCTTAAAGTTGTGGCCACAGTGCAGGAAAAAGGGTGATAAAACTGAGTGGATGTGTTCTGGGCCGTATATTCAAGAGATCCAGATTTAAACGATAAGGTCGCGAAGGATGGGCTTTGGTAGTTAGTCGTTATGTTGATATTGGAAGAGAATCCTGGTGGACCTGAGTAGGTCAAGGACACCTCAAATGGAGAGGTGATGTTGCTGTCATTATCAAATCGTCCATTAAACTCGATCAACGCAGCGTAAGCGGTCTGCGGAAATGAGCAAAGAGTAGCTAAGATAGCTACTCTAAACGGCCTATTGTTCATGCCCTACCTTCCCCTATTCTCCGTCGTCTTTAGCACAAGTCCCTCTGAAGCTCCAGACGGCTGCTACTATCCGACGGCGCAAAACGGCACATGAGCAAGCGCACCCACACCGTAACCGAGAGCCGCAACTGGGCGAGAATCATCGCTGCCTTGGAAAGCCGAGTGCACAGGGAAAGCTGTACAACCGACATGCGGCTTAGCGCCTGAAGACGTTCGAGCCACTTCTAAGAGGATCGGTCCGCTCGGTCTGATGATTGCCGATCTCTCGACGCCCCCGAAGTTGACGCGACCGGCAAGCGCTTATGGCGCGCCTCCATGGGTTCGACCGCCGCCGAATCGAAGGCGATATGGCCATCTGCAAGGCGGTCGCATCCGCCAGTGCTCGCGCTCGATCGACATCGCCTCGTCGAGCTCCCGAAGTTCGTCGAATAGCGACGGTGCAGTCGTCCGCGCCTTGGGAGGCCTCATCGTCGCGAGCGCGGACCGGGGCGGGGTGGTGTCATCAGTCATGGGGGTCTCCTGTTTGTCAGAAAAAGGGGAGTGGAAAGGTGACCCGCCCGCACCAGCCGAAGCCGATGGGGGCGGGTTGATGGGTCAGCTGCCTGACCAGTTCACTTGAGCTTGGGCGGCGCCCGCTTCGACCGCGGCCATGAGGCGGTGATCCGCAACGTGGCTGTAGCGCGCCGTCGAGGTATGGCTGGCATGGCCCAGGATCTTGCCGACGGCATAGAGGTCGATGCCGGCATTGATCATGAAGCTTGCAGCCGAGTGCCGCAGGTCGTGGATGCGGAGGTCCGGTAGCCCCGCCTTGTCGCGCGCCTTCTGCCACGAGTGCTTGATCGTCGTCACCGGACGCTTCGTGACAGCGTTCTGGAACAGATAGACATTGGCCTTAGGCCGCGGCACCCGCCCGATCAGATCGACCGCCGCTTGCGACAGCGGCACGTAGCGAGACTTGCCCGTCTTCGATGTCGGAATGAACCACAGCCGCCGTTCGAGATCGACGTCGGCCCACTTCGCGCCGAGCAGCTCCGACACCCGCGCGCCGGTCAACAGCAACAGCCCGACAATGTACTGCAGCTGCGGATTGAGCGACTTTGCCACAGCCGCCTGCAGTCGCTTCGCCTCCTCGGTACTCAGGAAGCGCGTACGGGCGTTGTTGATGCGCGGCCGGGGGACACCGCGCACCGGGTTACGTTCGGCGCCGGGAATTTGCCACTGCAGTGCCAGCTCGAATGACCGGTGAAACAGCACCCTAATCTTCTCGACCGTCGCCGGCGCCAGCCCCTCCTCGCGCTTCGCCGCCAGCCACTTAGCGACGTCCTGTTGGCGGATTTCAGTGATGACGGTTTTGTCCCAGCGCGGGCGGATGTGCCGGCGCATGATCATTTCTGTGGTGTCGTAGCTCTTCTGATACGTCTTCGCGTGATCGAGGTGCATCTGCGCGAGTTCGCTGTAGGTCGGTATTGAGCGGGTGACCGCCTTATCGGCAGAGGGGTCGCGGCCGAGGGTGACCTCCGATTTCAACCGGCGCGCTTCGTCACGCACTTGGCTGAACTTCAAATCCTCGAAGCGGCCGATCTTGTATTGGCACTGGCGGCCGTGCCTATTGAAATAGCGGAGGGCCCAGGTTTTGCCTCCTGACGGGCGGACTTCGAGGATGAGGCCGAGGCAGGTTGTGCCGTCGTCCCAGTATACAGCTTTCTTACCCCCCGGCTCGCAGCTCGCGAGCAAGGCGGTCTGATGGTCTAGCTTCAGCTTGGGCATGAGTATCCCTTTCGTACATATTCGATGGAAGCCGCTGCGCGCCGGCAGCGACCCGGATGGGGTGAGGTAGCGGGACCGGCGCGGCGGGCCCCGGCGGCGGCCCCTCGCGCTTCTGCGGGGGGCGTTGCGGGGGCCGGCTCGGGCCGGCAGGCGGAGGTCGGCGGGCGCCCTCGGTCGGGACCCCGGGAATCTGGTGGTCTGACCGGGAGCCGCAGCCGCTAGTATTCGAGGCCGTCGCCGTTGAGGCTGTAGTGCTTCCCGCCGCGGTCCTTCACGGCGAAATTCCAGCGGTGCTGCAGCGGGTCCTGACCCGTGTAACGATACAGCACCCGCTCGACTTCACGCCGCGAAGCGAAAGCGGCCTTCATGACGGCTTTCAGCAGGTCCATTTTGAGGCGTGAGCCATTCTGCAGTTCGGACTCGATGGCCTCGATGAGGGTTTCGTCCTCATTGAACGCCGAACAGCGCAACAGCTGCTGGACCTCAGCATCTTCCAGCCGGCGAAACGAAGCGACCTTTGCCTCATAGGGTAAGTCAGAGGCCACTGGGTATGCGAAGTAGACGTCGCGTTCGCCGTAACCGCGGGACTTGGTCTGCTGGAACCGCACGACACGCTCGCCGTCGGGGGTCTCCAGCACCGGCTGAACGAGGTACTGGCAATCGGCATCGTTCCTGAAGTCGCCAACGCCTTCTTCGATCAACTCGCCGTTTGGCCCGGGCCGCTTGTTGACGTGAGCCAGCACCACGACCGTGCCGCCTTTCAATGCGAAGCGGCGCAATGCGCTCATGAACTCGCGGCTAGCGCTCTTGTCCATGACGTTGATGAACTTCTTACCGGTATCAAGAATGATGGTCGTTTGCCTCGCAGCGCCCGCCTTCATGACGTTCTCGATGCTCGATAGGAGCATACTGGATTTGAACCCGTTCTGTCCGTCGGCCAGCATTTGGAAGTTCAGCTGTTCGGCAATCCCGACCTTGGTGCTGAGCCCTTCCAGCGTATCGTCTGCATTGATGTAACAAACGACGTCGCCGTCACGCTCGCGCTGTTCCGAGCCCGGGTGAAGGAGCGATACTGTCACCAGCGTTTTCCCTGAGTTCGCGGGGCCGTTGATGAGAGTTATTTGGCCTGAGGCCGCGATGCCCGGGAGTACGTACTTTGTCTCGCCTGCACGCTCCTTCAGCGCGGCAGACTGACCGTTCAAGGCATATTGTTTAAGTGGGTTGGAATTCGGCGAACGCACGGGCTCGGCGTCGTCGGTGTTTGTAGGATCATTAGACATGGCTGTGGCTTCCAGTGAAGCCCGCGCGGGTGTCTAGTCCCGGTCAGCTACCGGTCCCCGCGAGCGTCCTGATGCCGTACGGCTTCACCACATAAGCGCCGACGAAGCGCCCGAGGACCCAAGAGTCCCCGTTCTTAGGGCTTTCCCCTACGACACCTGCCGACGCCGCCGACCGGTGTGACACCTGAGTGATCCGGCACGGTGGCCGGGCTCGGTGCAGCTATAATTATACCGAAGTTGTTACGGCCAATCAAGGATCGCGGCTGGGCCTGGAGTCATCATGCCGGGGTCGATTTGGCGGCGCCAGGTTCCCAAGTTCCCGGGCTCCCACCGGGGCGGCAGCGTTCCGAGGGCGCGGGAGCCCCCGGCAGGCCGGCGGCGGGTATCCGCATCTCGACCGTCTACTGACGCGAGTTCCCGCTGTCAGAGCCCCCGGCGCGGCTGACGAAAAATCTGCATCTGCGATTCGGTTCATGGGCTTGGCACGGCGGCTCGTGATTCTTGGGCACAAGCCTGCGCGAGGTCCCCGGCGGTACCCGCAGCCGCTGAGAGGAAGAGCACCCAACCAAACCCGTCGTCGCTCAACACGAAGACGAGCTCAAACCAGCTGCTGTGCCGCTCCACTGACTCCCACGAAGGGGTCCAACCCGGCTGGCCGTACCGCGCGCCGTCCACGAAGTTGACGAGCGGCGAGAACCCCAGTTCCGCCTGGACCGCCTCGATCGTGTCGCCGGCCTCGACGATCAAGAAATGCACCAGCTCGCCGATGTCGTCGGCGCAGTATTCCCTTAGCTGTCCGGCGCGGCGTTCGATCAGCGCGCGAAGCTCGGGGTCGATGTCGGATGCAAGCGCGCGGTCGACCGCCGCACTGTCGCGCAGTGAGATCATGTGCCTTCTCCATAGAAATGAGAAAGGCGCCCAAGGGGGTTACCCTTGAGCGCCTGGATGAGCCGCGCTGTGCGGCCGGCTAGTTCGTGCGTGTCAGATGGACTGTTTGCCGAAGCGCGCCACGACCTTCACGTCCGGATGGCCGACAATCCGCAGCGGTATCTCGAAGTAGTCTTTGACGTTCTTAGCTGACTGCGCCTTAGCGACGCCGACGATCGACGGGCTCTGCGCCAGCCGCACGAAGGCCTTGCGCGCGGCGGCGTAGTTGAGCTTCCGCATCTCCTCGACCTGATCCTCGTCGAAGGTCAGCAGCCCGCCGTTGGTGGTGCGGGCCTTCTCGGGGGCGAACGCGACGTCGCCCATAGTGAGCGGCGGCAGGTCGACGAACACGACCTTGGCCTCCGCATTGTAGATCACGTCCTCGATGCCGAGCTTCGCGAGGTCGACGTAGTAGGCGACGCTCGCCGGCACGATCATCTCCTGGCTACCCTTCAGCAGCCCGGCGAGCCGCGACCGACGAAGGCTGACCCGCGACTCCCCGGTGAACTGGTACACTTGCAGCTTGTTCTGCGCCTTGAGACTGGTGACCGTCGTGCTGATCACTTGGCTGACGTCGACGCTGAAGGCGCCGTCCTGCTTCACCGCCGCGTCCATGTCGCGTTCGGGCGCGACGACGAGCCCGGCCGTGAACGAAGCCGCGGCCACCGCGGCGGCGCCGATGGCGATATCCTTGGTCTTCATAGTTCCCCCTTCCGGCCTCCATGGGCCTTTCAAATAAGATACCGGGCTTCCCGCGCTCACCGCGCGGAGGTCCGGCAGAGGTCGAGGAGCCTGCGGTCCACCCCCTCCGCGTCGGCGACGAACAGGACGAAGGCGAAGCCGCTGTCGCCCACGCAGACGATCAGCTCGAACCAGCCGTCGTGCCGCTGCAGCCAGTCCCACCAAGGTTGGAAGCCGGCATCGCCGAACCGGGCGCCGTCGATCGGGTTGGCCATCGGCGAGAAGTCGACCGCCTCGACGATCTGGGCCTCGGTGTCGCCGGCCTCGACGACAAGAATGTGCGTCAGGTCGGCAAGGTCGCCGTAGGGCGTAGCGAGGGCCGCCGCGCGCGCCGAGATGAGGGCGGCTAGGCGGGGCTCGAGCACGAGCAGTGACGCGCCCGCGATGGACGCGCCGTCGTCGAATGACAGCATGGGAGATTCCTTTTGGGCAAAAGAAAAGCGCCCGCGGTTGCCCACGAGCGCTGTGTTGAGGATGCTGGCGGTGCCGGGACGTGATCCCGAGCGGCCGGCCGGTTAGAGTCACTGCCTTAGCGAAGGTTGTCGAAGTTGCAGGAGAACACGGCGAGCATCACGTCGGACTGGACGCGCAGCTCATCGGGCCCTGCTGCGTCGCCATCGACAGAGGCCAAGACCTTGCTCTTCTCCATGACGATCGACTGGTCGAGAGAAGGGTTGGCTGCGTAGACACGGCCCACAGCAGGCTTGTAGGCGAAGAACTTGAAGCCGACGTAGCCGCCAAACGAGTTTTTGGCATTGTACTCGCCGCAAACGTTCCCCTTGACCGTCTTCAAGCCGCGGAACTGAACGGAGCCGGGGTCAAGCACGTTCGCCTTGATGATGGCTTGAGCATCGGTCGTCGGCGTCGCCGCTGCAGCGGTCGAGATGGCTGCAACTAGGGCTGTGGCTATGTATTTCATAAGACTTCCTTTCGGGATGGGTGGGTACTCGTGGACGCAACAGGCCAGCCGTCCGGAAGCACCGTCCCGATAGAAGTTATCGGAACGTGGCGGCGGTGCTAGCAAAAATGAGATTCATCGTCCGTGGTATGATCGTCGTCGCTGCGGCTCATGCTGGCCGATGGACGTCAGGCACAGGCTGGCAGCGAACATGAAGCGGCTGCGCAAGGAGCGCGGCTGGTCGCAGGAGGCGCTGGCGGACGAAGCCGGCCTCGATCGGACCTACATCAGCGGCATCGAGCGGGTGGTGAAGAACCCGACGGTGACGGTGGTGGAGCGAGTGGCGAAGGCGCTGGCGTGTAGCTGCGGCGACCTTCTTGACTAGGGCGCCCGAACACATCCGTTCGTTCAATGGATACCATCGATATCTAACCACCGATGGAGGCGACGGCAGACCGCTTTTTGGCAAAAAAAGGGGCCGCGCGAGCGACCCCAGTTGTTGTTGAATGTAAGGTCGTCGGTATGCCGGATTAGAGGCGGCGATGGTACGCGAGAACCCGCTTGATGCGAACACGCTTGAGCCGGATCTTACGACTGCAAACGTAAATGCGATCGATGCGCATTGGCTTAGCCCTTGAAGTGCGGCGCAAAGCGTGCGATTTCCTCAAGCACCACACTGGAGGAAGCCGCAGCGCTCTGCGCTCGGTTGATACCACGGAAGGCCGGCTAAAAGCCGGCCTTCCTTCGTTGGACGGTCTTCGCTGACCGCGGTCGTTACTTCATTACATCTTCGTCTTCCTGACGCCTTAGTCCGGCAGCGGCCTCTGCTCTTTGGCATCGACCCGCAGCACCGGCATAAGCGCTACAACAATGCGGCGTCAACCCACGATGTACGGCGATTAGCCGTACATAAGGCGATTTATTTGCATTAAGTACGGCCAAACGCCGTACAAAATGTCTGCGGACTTGACATTGTACGGTGAAAGCCCGTACAGTGCGTCCACCCTAAGGAGGCAGCAATGAAGACGACTCGGGTCGAAGTGCGCGTAGACGCGACTGAAAAGGTGGCCTTTGAAGAGGCAGCCTCTTTGGTTGGACTTAAGCTGTCGAGCTGGATGCGCCTCCGGCTGAGGCAGGCGGCCACGTTGGAATTCGAGAGCGCATCGCGACCGGTGCCGTTCTCTCGCAAGCTGGAAGGGTAGTCCCGAGTGTCGACTGGAAAATTCACATTCGACAGCTTTGGGATCGGGGAGTTGCTTCGGCGGGGAGCACTCGTCGTGCCACCAAACCAACGCCCATACAAATGGGACGATCCGCACGTGCAAAATCTGCTGCAGGATCTGTACGAGGCAATCCAGAATGATGAGGAGGACTACTTCCTTGGCACAATTGTCCTAATTCAAAAGCCGAAAGATTTGCCCTCCATAGTCGATGGCCAGCAGAGGCTTGTAACAACCAGTATCCTCTTGGCGCGCATTAGAGATAAGCAGATCGAGTTCAAGCGCCCGGCAAGAGCCGACGCTATCGAGAAGCAATATTTGCGCGATATGGATATTGATACAGAGGAGCGCACGCCGCGCCTGCATCTAAATCCAGAGGACCACCAGTATTTTGTCAATTCGATCATCTCGCGACCGGATGAACGCGGCGACGGGCCTCCCCAAAAGCTTTCCGGCGGCAATAGACATATGCAACGTGCATCTGACATCTGTGGTAAGTTTCTTAATAGTATAACCGAAAATATGAAGCCGGAGAATAAATCCGATTACCTCGTAAAATGGGTGAAGTTCATCAGAGATGCCGCGTCAGTGGTTGTCGTGACTGCCCCTGATGAGGTTGGCGCTTTCCGTATGTTCGAAACTCTCAACGACCGGGGGCTTAAGGCGGGCGCAGCAGATATTCTGAAGAACTATCTGTTCAGTAAAGCTGGCGACAGACTGAATGAGGCCCAGAAGCACTGGAACTCAATCACGACAGCGATTGAAGCTTTGGGCGATGATGAGGATGACCGCTTAGTTACCTTCCTCCGCCATTTTTGGGTGCTTTCAAATGGGCCAACTAAAGAACGCGAGTTGGCCACTAAGATTAAAAGAGACATTACTGGGGAAACTAAGGCGCTCTCATTCCTTGCAGAGGCGAGTTCGGCAGTCGACGCATATGTCGCCCTTTGGTCATCTAGGCATCCGTTTTGGGCAAAGCACAAGCCTGCTACTCGCAACTCGGTAGATACGATTGCGGAGCATCTACGCGTCGAGCAAATTCGGCCTCTGTTATTTGCCGTCGCCCTTCACTTCAACCCAACGGAAGCTGAGAAAGCCTTTCGGCTGTTCGTGAGCTGGTCAGTCCGGTTTCTGATTTTCGGCGGGCGGGGAGGTATGCTCGATGAGCAGTACTCCCGCAGAGCTCAGGAGGTTGGGACCGAGCGCATCACTACCGCACGAGAACTAAGAGACGCGATGGGGAGATACGTTCCGACGGATGCAGAATTCCATGCCGCCTTCGCTACAGCGCGCGTGTCCCGGGCGCATCTCGCACGGTACTATTTGAGAGCTATCGACAAGGTAACGAAGGATGATCCCCAGCCCGAGTTCGTGTCAAACGAGGATATGGAGCAACTCACGCTGGACCATATTCTCCCGCTAAGTTCTAGCGAAGCCTGGGTCACGAACGAAGAAGCGGAGGCCGTGCAGAAGATGCTCGGCAATCTCGTTCTGCTGAAGCCCAACCAAAACCGAGAGATCAGCGGCAAGAGCTTCAATCAACGCCGGGATGCTTATGCTCACTCAGCCTACAACGTAACGCGGATGGTTGCTGAGCATTCGCGCTGGGGCGCTGATGAAATTCGTGCCCGCCAGACGCAACTTGCGAGACTCGCTTTACAGGCGTGGCCCACGTCGCTTGCTGTTCCCGACTAAAGGCGCGGCCAGCACTGGTTCGTAGCTGCCGCCGCGCGCCTCGATCGCGACGAGCCGCCGTGAGCAGAGCGCGATAGCCCCGCTTGCTGTCGTTCTTCAGCAAGGACCCACGCGCGACCCACGCCGAAGGCACTCTGCCTAGGACGCCTCAGATTGCCTTGTGGAAGTGGTGGTGCCGCTTAGGTGACTCGAACACCTGACCCCATCATTACGAATGATGTGCTCTACCGGCTGAGCTAAAGCGGCACGGGGGCGGCTCTTAACAGCGGTGTCGGCGCAACACAAGCGACGCGGCGCCGCGCCGGCGCTTTAACCGCTTGGCAACCCTCGGCGGCCGATCATCGCGCGGGTTGGTGGAGGTCGCGCGATGGCAGTTTCGGCAGAGGATGACGGCGTGGCGGCGATCGAGCCGGGGTTCGAGGCGCCGCCGCGCTTTCGCGACGCCGACGAGCGGCGGATGCACGCGCGCGCCTACAGCCACTGGGCGTCGCTGCTGCGCGGTCGCGCGCTGCCGGCGCCCGCCGACCTCGACCTGACCAATCTGGAGATGGCGGAGCTCGACCGGCTGGGGCTCGGCGGCTTCGCGCCGAACAGCGTGCTGCTCGAAATCGCCGTCGGCGCCGCCGCGGCACCGGTGCTGCGCTTCGTCGGGCCGCGGCTGCGCGCGCAGGACGGCCTCGGCGAGGCGCCGGCGGGTGCGACGCCCCCCGACTCGCCGCTCGTCGCGCGGTTGATCGCGCGCGTTCCCGAGGTGCTGGCGGCACGCGCGCCGGTGGGTTTCGCCGACGAATTCGCGGTGTCGCGCGGCAGCGAGCTGCTGTGCCGCGGCGTGCTGCTGCCGCTGGCGAGCGACGGCGAGAGCATCGACCTGATCCACGGCGTCGTCAGCTGGAAGCAGGTGGTGTCGCCCGAGATGGCGCGCCGCCTCGCCGCCGAGATCGGCGCGCTGGTACGCGTCACCCGCGCCGCGACGATTGACCCCTTCGCCTGACCGTGCCCGCCGCCGCCGCGCCTCGGTCGCGCGGCCATGCAGCGGCGGCATGGCAGCCGCTGCCCCGGCGGCCTTGCCGCCGCGCGGGCAAAACCGCATAAGCCAGCGATCAAAGCCCGGTGACGGGCGATCCATGGGGAGTAGATGCGCATGTCCGCGCGCCCGGCGGCCATCGAGCCGCTCGTCGAACAGTTTTCCGCCGATCCGATCCGCCACGCGCTCGCCGACGCGCTGTTCGCCGGGGCGCTGCCCGACGAGGTCGCCGGCCTGTCGGCGCCCGACGCGGCGCGCATCGTCGATTTCGTCGCCGCGACCGCCGCGACGCGGCCGCCGGGTCGGCCGGCGATCCGGCTCGAATCGCTCGAGGGTCAGCCCGGCCGGCGGCGCATGGCGCTCGCCATCGTCAACGACGACATGCCCTTCCTCGTCGATTCGGTGTCGGCGGCGATCGGCGCGCACAATCTGTCGATCGACCGGCTGCTTCACCCGATCCTCGAATCGGCGCGCGACGCCGACGGCCGGATGACCGGCCTCGGCGCCGGCGCGACGCACCGCGAATCGCTGATCTACATCGAGCTCGAACGCGTCGGCGCGCGCGCGCGCGGCGAGCTCGTCGACCAGCTCGATTCGGTGCTCGCCGACGTGCGCGCCGCGGTCGAGGACTGGCCGGCGATGCTCGACGAGCTGCGCAAGGCGGCGAGCGGGCTGGCCGCCGACGCCGCCGGCGACGGCGAGGCGGCGGCCTTCCTCGAATGGCTGGCGCAGGACAATTTCACGCTGCTCGGCTTCCACGACTATCGCTTCGACCAGCCGGCGACCGAGGAAGGCTTCGCGCCGGTCAGCGAACGCGGGCTCGGGCTGCTGCGCGACGACGTCGCGATCTGGAAGGGCGCGCAGGGCTTCGAGACGATCCCCGCCGGGCTGCGCCGCTTCCTCGTCGGCCGCGAGCCGGTGCTGATCACCAAGGCGAGCATCCTGTCGACCGTCCATCGCCGCGCCTATTTCGACTATATCGGCGTCAAGCAGTTCGATGCCGCGGGCACCGTCGTCGGCGAAAAGCGCTTCGTCGGGCTGTTCACCAGCCAGGCCTTGAACGCGCCGCCGCGCACCGTGCCGCTGCTCCGCCGCAAGGCCGAGGAGGTCAATGCGCTGCTGCGCTTCGACGCGCGCAGCCATGCCGGCAAGGCGCTGACGCACGTCCTCGAATCGCTGCCCAAGGACGAGCTGTTCCAGCTCGACGCCGGCCGGCTGAAGGTGATCGCCGAGGGGCTGCTGTCGCTGCTCGACCGGCCGCGCCCCAAGCTGTTCGTGCGGCAGGACCCGTTCGAACGCTTCGTGTCGGTGCTCGTCTTCGTGCCGCGCGACGCCTACACCAGCGGCGTTCGCGAGGCGGTCGGCACCATGCTCACCGAGGCGTTCGCGGCGCGGCTGTCGCGCTACGACGTCGAGCTGCGCGCCGAGGGGCTGGCGCGCGTCCACTATATCCTCAGCACCACGCCGGGGCAGGTGCCGCCGGTCGACGAGGCGCTGCTCGACGCGCGGCTCGGCGCGCTGGTGCGCGGCTGGGGCGACAGCCTCGAGGCGGCGCTCGCCGAACAGGCGGGCGCGACGCGCGCGGCGCGACTGGCGCTCAGCCACGGCGGCGCCTTCTCCGCCGCCTATCAGGCGCAGTTCGGCGCCGCCGACGCCGCCACCGACGTGCTGCGGCTGACCGCGCTCGCCGGCGATGCCGACCGCGACGCCTTCCTCTATCGCCGCGATGGCGACGCGCCGCACCAGGTGCGCGCCAAGATCTACCGGCTCGGCCAGGTGATCCCGCTGTCCGACGTGGTGCCGGTGCTCGAACATTTCGGGCTGCGCGTCATCGAGGAATATCCCTTCGACCTCGCCAACGGCCGCTTCGGCTGGATCCACGACTTCCTGCTCGAGACCGCCGACGGCGCCGCGGTCGACCTCGACGACGCCCGCGCGCGCGTCGAGCCGGCGCTGCGCGCGGTGCTGACCGGCGCGCAGGAGAACGACGTCTTCAACGCGCTGGTGCTCGGCGTCGGGCTCGACGCGCGCGCCGTCGGCTGGCTGCGCGCCTATTTCCGCTACCTGCGCCAGACCGGCGTCGCCTATGGCCAGCCGACGATCGTCAACGCGCTGCGTGCCTATCCGCACATCACGCGCGACCTCGTCGCGATGTTCGTCGCGCGCTTCGATCCGATGGCCGAGGGCGACCGCGGCCATGCCGAACAGGCGATCAACGCGCGGCTGCAGGCCTCGCTCGCCAATGTGAAGGCGATCGACGACGACCGCATCCTCCGGCTCTACCGCCGCGTCATCGAGTCGACGCTGCGGACCAACGCCTTCACCCCGGGCGGCCCCGAGGCGCTGGCGTTCAAGCTCGATTCGTCGATGGTGCCCAACCTGCCGCCGCCGGTGCCCTATCGCGAGATCTGGGTGTACAGCCCGCGCGTCGAGGGCATCCACCTGCGCGGCGGGCCGATCGCGCGCGGCGGGCTGCGCTGGTCCGACCGGCGCGACGATTTCCGCACCGAGGTGCTCGGCCTGGTCAAGGCGCAGATGGTCAAGAACGCCGTCATCGTGCCCACCGGCGCCAAGGGCGGCTTCTATCCCAAGCAGCTGCCGAGCGCGTCCGACCGCGACGCCTGGCTCGCCGAGGGCACCGAGAGCTATCGCGTGTTCATCCGCGCGCTGCTGTCGATCACCGACAATCTGCACGACGGCGCGGTGGCGCCGCCGGCGTTCGTCGTCCGCCACGACGCCGACGATCCCTATCTCGTCGTCGCCGCCGACAAGGGCACCGCGACCTTCTCCGACGTCGCCAACGCGATCTCGGAAGACCATGGCTTCTGGCTGGGCGACGCCTTCGCCTCGGGCGGGCGCTACGGCTACGACCACAAGGCGATGGGCATCACCGCCAAGGGCGCCTGGATCTCGGTCCAGCGTCACTTCCGCGAGATGGGCATCGACGTCCAGACCGACGCGGTGCGCGTCATCGGCGTCGGCGACATGTCGGGCGACGTGTTCGGCAACGGCCTGCTGCTGTCGTCGTCGGTCAAGCTCGTCGCGGCGTTCGACCATCGCCACATCTTCCTCGACCCCGATCCCGACCCGGCGGCGAGCCATGCCGAGCGCGCGCGGCTGTTCGCGCTGCCGCGTTCCTCCTGGGCCGATTACGACGCGTCGCTGATCTCGGCGGGCGGCGGCGTCTTCCCGCGCGACCAGAAGTCGATCCCGCTCACGCCGCAGGTCAAGGCGATGCTCGGCGTCGACGCCGACGAACTGACCCCGGCGGAGCTGATGCAGGCGATCCTCAAATCGCCCGCCGATCTCTGCTGGTTCGGCGGCATCGGCACCTATGTGAAGGCGGCGGGCGAGAGCCATGCCGACGTCGGCGACCGCGCCAACGACGCGCAGCGCGTCGACGCCGAGGCGCTGCGCGTCAAGGTCATCGGCGAGGGCGCCAATCTCGGCGTCACCCAGGCGGCGCGCATCGCCTTCGCCAAGCGCGGCGGCCGCATCAACACCGACTTCATCGACAATTCGGCGGGCGTCGACTGCTCGGACAACGAGGTCAACATCAAGATCGCGCTCAATCCCGAGGTCGCCGCCGGGCGCTTCGGGCTCGAACAACGCAACGCGCTGCTCGAATCGATGACCGACGACGTCGCGGCGCTGGTGCTGCGCGACAACGTCATGCAGACGCAGGCGATCTCGGTCGCCGAGCGCGGCGGCGCGCCGGCGCTGCCCGCCTATGTCCGCGTCATCCAGGCGCTCGAAGGCGCCGGCAAGCTCAACCGCATGGTCGAGGGGCTGCCCGCCGACGACCTGCTGGCGCAGCGCGCGCAGGCGGGCCAGGGGCTCGAACGCCCCGAGCTCGCAGTGCTCCTCGCCTATGCCAAGATGGCGTTGAAGGAGGCGCTGGTCGCGTCGATCGTCGTCGACGATCCGGTCATGGAGGGCGACCTCCACGCCGCCTTCCCGCCCGTCCTCGTCGAACGCTTCCGCCCGGCGATCGACGGCCACCGGCTGCGCCGCGAGCTGATCGCCACCAAGCTCGCCAACCAGATCGTCAACCGCGGCGGCATCACGCTGCCGTTCGAGCTCGCCGAGGAAATGGGCGCGAGCCTCGCCGACGTCGCCACCGCCTTCGTCGCCGCGCGCGAATTGTTCGAGCTCCGCAAATTGTGGCGCGCGATCGACGCCGCCGACCTTCCCGCCGCGGTGCAGATGGAGCTGCACCGCCGCGCCACCGAGGGCTTGCGCGTCCAGATGTCCGACCTGCTGCGCTCGACCGACACGCAGGCGACGCCGTCGACGATCATCGCGCGGCTGCGGCCGGGCGTCGACCGCATCGCCGCGCAGGTCGATTCGCTGATGCGCCCCGAACCCAAGGCGCAGCTCGACCGGCTGGCGCAGGAACTGGCGGCCGCCGGGGCGCCGGCGGACATCGCCGCGCAGCTGCTGCGCGTCCAGAGCCTCGACGGCGCCGTCGGCGTCGCGCAGCTGTCTGCCGACATCGGCGTGTCGGAGGCGCAGGTGGTGCGCGCCTACACGCTGCTCGGCGAACGGCTCGGGCTCGACTGGGCCAAGGGCGTCGCGGCGCAGCTGGCGCCGTCGGACCCGTGGGAGCGGCTGCTGGTGGCCGGCCTCGTTCGCGACTTCGAACAGCTGCGGCTCGACCTCGTCCGCCGCGTCGCCGGCGCGGGTGGCGACCCGGTCGACGCGACGCAGCACTGGCTCGACGCCAACCGCGACCGCGCCGACCGCATCGCCGCCACCGTCCACCGCGCGCGCAGCGGCGCCGCGGTGACGGTGCCGATGCTTGCGCACCTCGGCAGCCAGGCCCGCGCGGTGTTGAGCTAGGGCGAGCTGCACGGAGCGCGGACCGCTGCAGCCTGCGCATCCACAGCGCTCATGCTGAGCTTGTCGAAGCAGAGTTGGCGCGCTGCGACGTCTCGGCCTGCTCGCCCTTCGACAAGCTCAGGGTGAGCGCGAAGAGCGGCGATACTCTGCAAACGAGCGTTGGCCGTCAGTCGGCGTCGGCCTCGATCCGGTCCATGTCCTCGTCGGACAGGCCGAAGTGATGGCCGACCTCGTGGACCAGCACATGCGCGACCAGCGCCTCGAGGCTGTCGCCGCCGTCGGCCCATTCGTCGAGGATCGGGCGGCGGTAGAGGAAGACCGTGTCGGGCAGGTTGCCCGACAGCTCGACCGACTTGCCGACGGCATGGCCCTGGTAGAGCCCCAGGATGTCGAACGGGCTTTCGAGCCCCATCTCGCGCATCACCTCCTCGTCGGGAAAGTCCTGCACCTCGAGCCGGACGCCGTCGAGGAACTGGCGGAAGGTGTCGGGCAGCCGGGCGATCGCGGCGCGCGCATGCGCCTCGATCTCGTCGAGCGTCGGCGGGAAGGTTTGACGGAAGGTCATGCTTGGCGACATAGGCGGCGGGTCATCCCCTGCCAAGCCGGAGCCTGCCATGGTCGAAAAGCTCACCCCCGCCGAACGCGAGCGCCTGCTTCCTACGCTCGAGGGCTGGGAGATCGACGTCGAGCGCGACGGCATCCGCAAGAGCTACCGCTTCGCCGACTTCACCCAGGCGTTCGGCTTCATGGCGCGCGTCGCGCTGCTCGCCGAGAAGGCCGACCATCATCCCGAATGGTTCAACGTCTACAACCGCGTCGACATCCTGCTGACGACGCACGACGCCGGCGGGCTGTCGATGCGCGACATCGATCTGGCCAACGCGATCGATCAATAACCCCTCGCCCGCTTGCGGGAGGGGGACAGGCGCAAGCCGTCAGGCCCTGACCAGTGTCCCCGCGCCCTGGCGGGTGAAGATCTCGAGCAGCAGCGCGTGCGGCACGCGGCCATCGAGGACGACCGCGGCGTCGACGCCGCCGGTCACCGCGGCGACGCAGGTCTCGAGCTTGGGGATCATGCCGCCTGAGATGGTGCCGTCCTCGGTCAGCGCGGCGATGTCGCGCGGCGTCAGGTCGGTGAGCAGGTTCTTCGTCTTGTCGAGCACGCCGGCGACGTCGGTGAGCAGGAACAGCCTTGCCGCGCCGACCGCCGCGGCGATCGCGCCGGCCATCGTGTCGGCGTTGTTGTTGTCGGTCTGGCCGTCGGAGCCGGCGCCGATCGGCGCGATCACCGGGATGACGTTCTGTCCGGTCATGACGTCGAGGATGCGGCGGTCGATCGTCTCGGGCTCGCCGACGAAGCCGAGGTCGATCTCGCGCTCGATCGCCGAATCGGGGTCGCGCGTCGTCCGCGTGACCTTGCGCGCGGTGACGAGATGCGCGTCCTTGCCCGAGATGCCGACCGCGGTGCCGCCGGCGCGGTTGATCCAGGCGGCGATCTCCTTGTTGATCGCGCCCAAGACCATCTCGGCGACCTCGGCGGTGGCGGCGTCGGTGACGCGCAGCCCGTCGACGAACTCCGACTTGATGTTCAGCCGCTTGAGCATCGAGCCGATCTGCGGCCCGCCGCCATGGACGACGATCGGGTTGATGCCCACCGCCTTCAGCAGGACGATGTCCTCGGCGAAGTCCTGCGCGCGCTCGGGGTCGCCCATCGCGTGGCCGCCATATTTCACCACGAAGGTCTGGCCGGCATATTTCTGCAGATAGGGCAGCGCCTCGACCAGCGTTTCGGTCTTGGCGAGCATCGCGGGGGCGGGGCTGTGATCGTTCATGTCGATCGCGGCTATAGCCGCGCTGCGTGACAGGGGGAAGCGATCAGCCGTCCGCCTCGATCGTGTCGACCTCGTCGGTATGGACGTCGAAGCTGGTCAGCAGCGCCGGGCCGAAGGCGGTCGTGAGCGCGGTATCGGTGGCGTCGCGGCCCCGCGCCATCAGGATGCGGCCGATGCGCGGCACGCGGTGGCGCGCGTCATAGCTGTACCAGCCGCCGTCGACATAGACGTCGAACCAGGCGCTGAAGTCCATCGGCGCGTCGACCGGTGCGATGCCGATGTCGCCGAGATAGCCGGTGCAGTAGCGCGCCGGGATGTTCATGCAGCGGCACAGCGTGATCGCCAGATGTGCATAGTCGCGGCAGACGCCGACGCGCTCCTGATAGCCGTTCCAGGCGGTGCGGTCCGAACGGGCATGTTCGTAGCCGAAGGCGATGTGGCCGTGGACGAAGTCGACGATCGCCTCGACGCGGTCGCGTGCCGAGGTCAGATGCGCAAACTCGCCCCACGCCATCTGCATCAGCCGGTCAGTCTCGCAGTACCGGCTGCCGAGCAGGTAGATCAGCACCTCGTCGGGCAGCTGCTCGACCGGCGTCGGCGGCACGTCGGGCGCGCGCACGTCGACGCGGCCGTCGTCCTCGATGACGAAGTCGGCCGACAGCGTCACGCCGCCCGCGGGGACGGTGAAGCGCGTGCAGACGTTCCCGAAGCCGTCGAGATAGTCGTACATCGGCAGGTCGGGCGCCGCCTCGATGCGGTGGTGCGTGCGCAGGTCCTGGTTGCGCGACGGGTGGACGCTCAGCATGGCGAGCATCGCGGTCGGCACCTCGGTCTCGAAGCGGATGTCGTAGCCGGCACGGATCAGCATGGGGGTCCTGACGAGGCGGTGGCGACGGCGCGCGGGTCGCCGTCGAGATGGACGTGAACCTCGACGGTCATGCCGAGGCTGCTCGAGGGAAAGCCGCTCCAGGTTCCCGACAGCGGTACCGCCTGATAGGGGTCGCGCGCCACCGCGACGCGGATCAGCCCGCGGTTGCCGACGATGCCGTTGGTCGGGTCGAATTCGACCCAGCCCGAGCCGGGCAGGAAGATGCGCACCCAGGCGTGCGTGTTGCCGCCGCCGACGCGGCCTTCGGTGCGCGACGGATTGTAGACGTAGCCCGACACGAAGCGCGCCGCGAGGCCGAGCGAGCGCACCGCCTCGATCATCAGCACCGCGAAGTCGCGGCAGGTGCCCTGGCGCTTCTGCAGCGTCTCGATCGGCGCCTGCGTGCCCTTTTCGTGCCGCGCCACATAGGTGAAGTCGCGGTGGATGGCGCAGGTCATGTCGGTGAGCATCGCCACCGTCTCGGTCGGCCGGTCGAGATGGACGAACTGCCGCGCCCAGTCGTCGACGATGCGCGCCCGGTCGAGATGCTGGCGCTCGATCGAGCGCAGCAGGTCGGGCATGTCCTCCGACGCATAGGTGAAGGGAAAGCGGCGGGCATAGCCCTCGACCGCGACCGACGAACTCGCCACCGGATTATGCTCGAGCCGTACCTTGCTGGCGACGCGCAGCCCGGTCGACCGACGATCGAAGCGCGCGATCGCCACCGCATTGCCGAACACGTCCTGCAGCCAGCGCACCTCGGCCGGCTCGGGATCGATGTCGAGCACCGCCTCGATCAGCCGCTGGTCATAGCTTTCGCGCGGCCGCACCATGATGCGGTGCTCGCCGAACGACACCGGCTGGCGGTAGCGATACTGCGTGACATGGTCGATGGTAAGGAGGGGCACTCGATCGCTTTTGCGGGAAGGAAGGGGACATGATGGACGGGACAGGCCCAGCGGATCCCGCGCCTGTCGTCATGCTGAACCCGCACGGGCGCTCGCCGTTCCTCCTGCTTGGCGATCATGCAGGAATTGCCATCCCGGCGCGGCTCGGCACGCTCGGCCTCGGGCCCGCCGATCTGGCGCGCCACATCGCCTGCGACATCGGGGTGCGCGGGCTCGGCACGGCGCTCGCCGACCAGCTCGACGCCGTGTTCCTGCACCAGCGCTATTCGCGGCTGGTCGTCGACTGCAACCGCGACCCGCAGGCGCCCGACGCCGTCCCCGACCGCGCCGACGGCACCGACATCCCCGGCAACACCGGGCTGGGCGCCACGGAACGCGCCGCGCGCGTCGCCGCCGTCCACGCCCCCTATCAGGACGCGATCGCCGCCGAGATCGCGCGGCGCGGCGATCCGCCGATTCTCGTGTCGCTGCACAGCTTCACGCCTGTGATGGCGGGCGAGGTGCGGCGCTGGGACGTCGGCATCCTGCACGATGGCGGCGAGGCACGCTTTGCCCGGGCGATGCTCGCGGTGCTCGCAGCGCGCGGCGATCTCGTCGTCGGCGACAACGAACCCTATCGGATGGATTCGACCGACCATACGGTGCCGCGCCACGCCTATGCGGCGCGGCTCGCCTACGCCGAGATCGAGGTGCGGCAGGACCATCTCGCCGACGCGGCGGGGCAAGCGCGCTGGGCCGGGATCATCGCCGCGGCGCTGCGCGCGGCGCAAGGGAGGCTCGCATGAACAGCGGCTATTCGGGAACGCCACTCGGCAAGAAGCTCGGCGTGAAGGACGGGCAGGTTACCTGGCGGCTGGCGATGCCCGACAGCGTCGCCGCCGAGATCGAGGCGACGCCGCGGCTGCTCGACGCGCCCGCGCCGGGGCTCGAGATGGCGCATGTCTTCACGACGCGCCGCGCCGAACTCGAGGCCGTACTGCGGCGGCTGCGCACGCTGATCGACCCGGCGGGAATGGTCTGGGTGTCGTGGCCGAAGAAGGCGTCGAAGGTCGACACCGACATCAGCGAGGACGTCATCCGCACCGTGGCGCTGCCGATGGGCTTCGTCGACGTAAAGGTCTGCGCGGTCGATGCGGTGTGGAGCGGACTGAAGCTGGTGATCCGCAAGGAGCTGCGCTAGCCGCCGAACGCCAGCGTCAGCGTGCCGCCGACGGGCACGGCGGCCCATTGCGCCGTCAGCTCGGCCATGCGCGCGCGGATCGCATCGATCGCTGCCGCGTCGACCGGAATGACCGTGCTGCCGCGAGCATCGCAGGTGAGCTCGTAGAGCGCGACCACCTCCGCCGCCGGCGCCGGGCCCGACCAGGCCTCGGCCTGTATCGTTTCGACCAGCCGCTCGATGCTTTCGGCCGAGTCGCCGCCCGGCGCGAACGTCGCCGGCGCGCCGTCGGCGAGAATCGAGAGGAAGCCGCGCGCGGCCATCACGCTCTCGACCGCGAAATGCACCATGTCGTGCGGGATGATGCCCTGCTTGGGGCAATCGATCGTCTCGGGCGCCGCGCCGTCGCGCAGCACCTCGAGGCGATCATATTTGCCGCCGCCCTTGGTGAAGGCGAGCCGCATCATCGCGTCGGCACGGGCGCCTCGCCCGAATAATCGTAGAAGCCGCGCCCCGATTTGCGGCCGTACCAGCCTGCCTCGACATATTTCACCAGCAGCGGCGCCGGCCGATATTTCGAATCGCCGAAGCCCTCGTGCATCACGCGCATCACCGCGAGCAGCGTGTCGAGCCCGACGAAATCGGCGAGCGTCAGCGGCCCCATCGGGTGGTTGGCGCCGAGCTTCATGCCGGCGTCGATGTCGGCGACCGAGCCGACGCCTTCGCCGAGCGCGAAGATCGCTTCGTTGAGCATCGGGCAGAGGATGCGGTTGACGATGAACGACGGCGAATCCTGCGCCTCGACGACGGTCTTGCCGATCTTCGCCGCGAAGCCGCGCACCGCAGCGACGGTCGCGTCGGCGGTAGCGAGGCCGCGGATGATCTCGACGAGCGCCATCAGCGGGACGGGATTGAAGAAGTGCAGCCCGAGGAAACGGTCGGGGCGGTCGGTGGCGGCAGCGAGCCGCGTGATCGAGATCGACGAGGTGTTGCTGGCGAGGATCGTCGTCGGCGCCAGCCGCAGCCCCTCGAAAATCTTGAGCTTCAGCGCCTCGTTCTCGGTCGCCGCCTCGATGACGAGGTCGGCGTCGGTGAAGCGGCCGGTGTCGGTGGTCAGCGTCAGCCGGCCGAGCGCCGCCGTCATGTCGGCCTCGGTCAGGCTGCCCTTCGAGACCTGGCGCGCCATGTTCTTCTCGATCGTCGCGCGGCCCTTTTCGGCGCGGTCCATCGCCACGTCGGACAGGATGACGTCATAGCCCGCCTGCGCGGCGACATGCGCGATGCCGTTGCCCATCAGGCCCGCGCCGATAACGCCGATCGTCTTCATGCTGTTCGCCCTTCGTTATGCCGGCGCCCTGACTAGGGGCGGTGGCCGCACGGCTCAAGCCTTCTGCGCGTCCGCCCAGGCGATCAGCGCGCCGCGGCGCCAGATCAGGATATAGTCGTCGGGCCGGTAACGGCCCTCGGCAAACGCCCGCCGCCGCGTTTCCGACGCGATCAGCGCCATGCTGTCGGCCCCGCCCGGCTGGACGAAGAAGATGCGCGCGCCGCCAGGCAGCGCGAGCCGGCGATGGAAGTCGAGCCGCGGCGAGATCGTCGGCAGCATCGGCGAATAGAGCCAGCTGGCGCCGAGGAACAGACCGTTGAGCCGTGGCCGCGCCCTCAGCACGTCGGCGAGCAGCCGGACGAGGTCGCGAAAGCCCGCCTCGTTGAAGCGATGCTTCTCGAACTCGTTGAGATTGCAGGTCAGCCAATGGTCGTTGCCGCGCATATAGGGCAGCGCGGTCAGGAACTGGCCGATGCCGCCCTTCAGCAAGAAGCCGCGATCATAGCCCGCGTCGGGAGTCACCACCCAGGCCGAGGCGGGAAAGACGCGCTGCAGCGCCAGCCCGAAATCCTTCCACAGCCGATCGTCGGGTCCGGCATAGCCCGTCCAGTCGGCGGCCGCGATCTTGGCGAGGATGCGCGCGAAGACGCGTTCGAACTCGGTGAGGATGGCGGCGGGATACCCCTCGGCCGGGGCCCGGGCCGCGAAATCGGCGATCGCCTCGACCATCAACGCCGCGTGGGCGGCGGCAAAGGCGTCGCCACCGAAGCGCGCGAGCAGTTCCTCCTGCAGCACCACGGCGGCGGCGGGGAAACGCTTGTAGCTGCCGTCGCCGCCGATCGCGGCGAGCGAGCGGCGATAGCGGTCGAGCAGCGGCCCGAGATCGGCGGGCATGGCGGCCGCTGCCACGTTGCGCGCGGCGTCGAGCAGCGCGGGATCGATATGCGGGGCGACATCGGGCATCGACGCCCCATTAGCAGCTTTTTCGATCGATCCAGCCTATCGATGCGCGGGCGTGCGCTCTATGGATCGGGCAATGTGGAGAGACGCAGCGTGAAGCAGGCGGTGCTGTCGGTCGCGGCGAAGTCCGGGCTGTTCGCGCTGGCGCGGCGCGCCAGCGCGAAGCGGCTGCGCATCCTCTGCTATCATGGGCTCTGGACGACGCCGGGCTTCCAATATGGCGACCGGCTGTTCATGCCGCCCGCGCAGTTCGAGGCGCGGATGGCGCGGCTGAAGCGCTCGGGCTATCCGGTACTCGGGCTCGATGCCGCGGTGGCCGCGCTCGCGGCGGGCGACCTGCCCGACAACGCGGTCGTCGTCACCATCGACGACGGCTGGGCGTCGACGCATACGCACATGCTGCCCGCGCTCGAGGCGGCAGGCCTGCCGTCGACGGTCTATGTCACGAGCTGGTACGTCGGCCGCGACCTGCCGGTGGTCAACAAGGCGGTCGACTATCTCCATGCGCGCGCCGGGCGCCCGGCGGTCGAGGTGGCACCGCGCGCGGCGCTGATCGAGGCGCTGCCGCCCGGCGACCGCGCCGCGGCGCTGCGCGACCTGTCGATGTCGCTCGGCATTCCGCTCGACTGGTGGGAGGGACGCCAGTTCCA
This sequence comes from Sphingomonadaceae bacterium, assembly GCA_030147805.1. GTDB lineage: Bacteria > Pseudomonadota > Alphaproteobacteria > Sphingomonadales > Sphingomonadaceae > Sphingoaurantiacus. The sequence goes on along the minus strand of JASBUR010000039.1, from coordinate 13,600 downwards.
TTCGATGACGCCTGCCGAGGTGGCCGATTGCGTGCACCGCGGCATGGACGTGCAGCTGCACACGCACCGCCACCGCGCCGCGCCCGGCCAGCTCGGCGCCGAACTCGACGCCAATCGCGCCTGCCTTGCCGACTGGACCGGGCTGCCGCCCGCCCATTTCAACCATTTCTGCTATCCGAGCGGCGAATATGAGCCCGAGGCCGAGCCGGTGCTGGCGGCGCAGGCGGTACGATCGGCGACGCTCGTCGACCAGGGCACCAACGCGCCCGACGCCAATCCCTATCGGTTGCGGCGCTTCCTCGACGGACGGAGCGTCAGCGACGCCGAATTCGACGCCTATCTGTCGGGCGCGCTCGACGTGGTCGATGCAGCGGCGGCGCGGCTGCGCCGCCGCTGAATCGATTGGCTACAGCTTCTCGGTCAGCTCGGGAACGAGCTGGAACAAGTCGCCGACGAGGCCGAAATCGGCAACCTGGAAGATCGGCGCTTCCTCGTCCTTGTTGATCGCGACGATGACCTTCGAGTCTTTCATGCCGGCGAGATGCTGGATCGCCCCCGAAATGCCCGCGGCGATGTACAGCGCCGGCGCGACGATCTTGCCGGTCTGGCCGACCTGATAGTCGTTGGGCATGTAGCCGGCGTCGACCGCGGCGCGGCTGGCGCCGACCGCAGCGCCGAGCTTGTCGGCGAGCGGCTCGATGACGGTCTTGAACGCATCGGCCGAGCCGAGCGCGCGCCCGCCCGAGACGATGATCTTCGCCGAGGTCAGCTCGGGACGCTCGCTCTTGGTGATCTCGGCGCCCGCGAAGGTCGCGAGGCCGGCGTCGCCGCCGCCCGAGACATTCTCGACGCTCGCCGAACCGCCGGTGGCGTCGGCCTTGGCGAACGAGGTGCCGCGGATGGTGATCACCTTCTTGGCGTCGGACGACTTGACCGTCGCGATCGCGTTGCCGGCGTAGATCGGCCGCTCGAAGGTGTCGGCGTCGACGATCGCGGTCGCTTCGGAGATCTGCGCGACGTCGAGCTTGGCGGCGACGCGCGGCAGGATGTTCTTGGCGCGGCTGGTCGCCGGCGCGACGACGGCGTCGTAGTTCGCCATCAGCCCCTCGATCAGCGGCGCGACATTCTCGGCGAGCGCATGCTCGTAGGCGGCGTCGTCGGCGAGCAGCACCTTCGACACGCCCGCGACCTTGGCTGCGGCGTCGGCGGCGGCCTGCGCGCCCTTGCCGGCGACGAGGACATGGACGTCGCCGCCCAGCTGGCCCGCCGCGGTCACCGCGGCGAGCGTCGCATCGCCCAGGCTCGCGTTGTCGTGATCGGCGAAGACGAGGACGCTCATGACAGGACTCCCACGCTCTTGAGATTGTCGATCAGCTCGTCGACGGTCTTGACCTTGATGCCGGCCTGACGCTTCGCCGGCTCGGCGACCTTCACCGTGGTGAGGCGCGGCGTCACGTCGACGCCATAGTCGGCCGGGGTCTTGGCCGCGATCGGCTTCGACTTGGCCTTCATGATATTGGGCAGCGACGCGTAGCGCGGCTCGTTCAACCGAAGGTCGGTGGTGACGATCGCCGGCAGCTTGAGCGTCAGCGTCTCGAGCCCGCCGTCGACCTCGCGCGTGACGTTGACCGTATCGCCCGACGGCTCGACCTTCGAGGCGAAGGTACCCTGCGCCCAGCCGAGCAGCGCCGCGAGCATCTGGCCGGTCTGGTTCGAATCGTCATCGATCGCCTGCTTGCCGAGGATGATCAGCTGCGGCTGCTCCTCTTCGGCGATCTTGGCGAGCAGCTTGGCGACGGCCAGCGGCTCGACGGCGACGTCGGTGGTGACGAGGATGCCGCGGTCGGCGCCCATCGCCAGCGCGGTCCGGATCGTCTCCTGCGACTGCTGCACGCCGATCGACACCGCGACGATCTCGGTGGCGATGCCCTTTTCCTTCAGGCGGATCGCTTCCTCGACGGCGATCTCGTCGAAGGGGTTCATGCTCATCTTGATGTTGGCGAGCTCGACGCCGGTCTGGTCGGGCTTCACCCGGACCTTCACGTTATAGTCGACGACCCGCTTGACGGGCACCAGAATCTTCATGCGCTGCTCCGAGGCGATTTTTTCGGGTTGACGTTTGCGTCACAGCGCAAGGGCAAGTCAACCGCGCTGCGCCGCACAAAAATGAGGGGCCGCTAGCGGCTCGCGCCGGGCACCCACAGCACGTCGCCGCCGGCGCGCGCATTGATCGCGCGCGACATCACGAACAGATGATCCGACAGCCGGTTGAGATAGGCGATCGCCTGCGGGTTGATCGGCTCCCGCGCCGCAGCGGCGACGGTGAGCCGCTCGGCGCGCCGGACGATGGTCCGCGCCAGATGAAGATGCGTGGCCGCCGGCGTCCCGGCGGGCAGGACGAAGGAGGTGAGCGGCGCAAGCTGGGCGTTCAGCGCGTCGATCTCGCGCTCGAGCCGCTCGACCTGCATCGCCACGATCCGCAGGACCATCGGCGACGGCGCAAAATCCGCGCCCGGCGTCGCCAGGTCGGCGCCGAGGTCGAACAGGTCGTTCTGGACGCGCCTCAGCATGGCGTCGTCGTCGCCCGCGGCATGCAGGCGCACGAGCCCGATCGCGGCATTGGCCTCGTCGACCGCGCCATAGGCCTCGATGCGCAGGTCGTGCTTGGCGCGGCGCGACCCGTCGACGAGCCCCGTCGTCCCGTCGTCACCGGTGCGCGTGTAGATCCGGTTGAGCTTGACCATCAGTTCGCGCCGCGGCCGCCGACCCAGAACAGCAGCAGCACCAGCAGGATGGTCAGCAGCTGAAAGGCGACGCGGTAGCTCATCATCTTGTTCGACTGCTTGCCGCCGATGTCCTTGCCCTGCGCCATGGTGATGACGCCGCGGACCAGCACGACCGCGGTGGTGATCGCGGCGAGGACGATGAGGATGATGATGAACGTATTCATGCCGTCTCTCTGTTCCCGCCGGGCAGCGCTGTCACCTCCTAAATAGGCATGGCCGCGCCGCTTGCCGAGGTGCGATCGAACGCCGCGAGAATTCGGCGCGGATCGGCGCCGCCGGCGCGCAGCTCCGCCAGCGTGGCCGCGCGGTCGCGCTTGGCAAGGCGCCTGCCCGCGGCGTCGCGGATCAGCGGGTGGTGATGGTAGCGGGGCGTCGGCAGCCCGAGCAGCGCCTGCAGCAGCCGGTGGACGTGCGTCGCGGCGAACAGATCCTCGCCGCGCACCACGTCGGTCACGCCCTGCAGCGCGTCGTCGTGAACGACGGCGAGATGGTAGCTGGCCGGCGCGTCCTTGCGCGCCAGCACGACGTCGCCGAACAGCTCGGGCGTGGCCGCGACCGCGCCGGCGGCGGCATCGTGCCAGGCGAGCGGCCCGGCGCGCGCGGCGGCGGCGGCCATGTCGAGTCGCCAGGCGTGCGGCTCGACCGGTAGGCGTGCCTGCCGCTCGGCCGCGGGGAGACGTCGACAGGTTCCCGGGTAAGGCGGCCCGTCGGGGCCGTGCGGCGCATGGCCGCTCGCGGCGATCTCCATCTCGATCGACTTGCGCGTGCAGAAGCAGGGATAGACCAGCCCGGCGCGCTTAAGCCGGTCGAGCGCGGCGGCATAGTCCGGCAGATGCCCGGACTGGCGCCGCACCGGGCCGTCCCACGCAAGGCCGAGCCAGCGCAGGTCCTCGACGATGCCGTCGACATAGGCTTCGCGGCAGCGACCGGGATCGATGTCCTCGATGCGCAGCAGGAAGCGGCCGCCATGATCGCGGGCGAAGCCATGCGCCTTCCACGCCGAAAAGGCGTGGCCGAGGTGCAGCTGTCCGGTCGGCGAGGGCGCGAAGCGGGTGATGATCACGGCGGCGACTGTGCCGCCGTGCGCGCGTCAGGGAAAGAGCGTCAGGCGGCCCTGCGGCGGCGGCGCAGCGCGAGGCCGAGGACGCCGACGCCCATCAGCCCGAGCGCCGCCGGCTCGGGCACCGTCGCCAGCGGCGCCGGATCCGACGAGAAGGTGCCGGTCGCATCGGCGGTGAAGGCGCGAAGGCTCTCCGACGCGTTGGCGCGGCCGAGGCCGCCCCCGGTGATCGACGACAGCGCCAGCGCGAAGTCGAGCGCGATCGAATCGTCGAAGTTGAGGAAGTCCGAGGTGAAGGTCATCACCGAATCGGGGGTCGAGGCCAGCAGCGATCCCGAGGTGCCGCCGAGGCTGCCGGTGAGGATCGCGTCGGTGAAGCTGATCGTCAGCAGGTTGGTGCGCGTGTTGGCACCGACGTTGGCCGGCGTCACCCGGGTGAACGACAGCGAGCCGCTGGTAACCAGCTGGTTGATCGGGTCGGGTCCCGGCAGCGTCATTGTCGACGCGGGCGTGCTGATCGTGCCCGACAGGTTGAAATAGGCATCCTGCGAGCCGAGGCCGGCAGCCTGCATCGCCGGGCGGAGGAAGGAGAAGTTGACGATCGGCGTGCCGATCGTCGACAGCGTGCCCGTCGAGCCCGCGTCGTTGGTGACGCGGAACGTATCGTCGCCGCCGAGCTGCTGGAACTGCGCGAAGGTGATCGGCGCGGCGGTGGCGACCGTCGCACTCATCATCGCGCTTGCCGCGAGGGCTAGAAATCCGAGCTTCACTGCCAATTCCCCGAAATCGTTCGCACCTCTAATAGCAGCAAACGTGCCAACTGGTCGATTCACTCGGGAATCGTCGCTCTCGCGGCCGAGGTCGGCCCCGCCGCGAGTCGATTCTGTCAAATTCGCCGACACCTGGGGCGCCGGTCGGTGAACCGCTTGACGCCAACTAGATAAAGTAGTGTCATGACCACGACACACGACGTGTTGTAGAGATCGCGTCGAAACGTCGACTGGACGGCCGTCGGGGCCGCCTTGAGTGTGACAGGGCCCGTGGTTCTGCCGGCCGCTCCACAGGGAGGGAGCGGCAGCCGCATGTATCACCCCAATGTTCTGGCTCCGCCCGAGGCCTGCCCGGCATTGGTCCTCAACGCCGACTATACGCCGCTCTCCTATTATCCGCTGTCGCTGTGGTCGTGGCAGACTGCGGTCAAGGCCGCCTTTCTCGAGCGCGTCGACATCGTCGCCGAATATGACCGCGAGATCCGTTCGCCGTCGTTCACGATGAAGCTGCCGTCGGTGATCGCGCTGCGCCAATATGTGCGTCCGGCGACGCATCCGGCGTTCACGCGCTTCAACCTGTTCCTGCGCGACAGGTTCGCCTGCCAATATTGCGGCGTGCGCGAGGACCTGACCTTCGACCACGTCGTGCCGCGTGCCTATGGCGGGCGCACCACCTGGGAGAATGTCGCCACCGCCTGCGCGCCGTGCAACCTGCGGAAGGGCGGGCGGACCCCTGCAGAGGCGCACATGAACCTGCGCTCGCGCCCCGCCCAGCCCTCGACTCATCTGCTCCAGGAGCACGGCCGGGCCTTTCCGCCGCACTATCTGCATGAAACCTGGCGCGACTATCTCTATTGGGATGCCGAGCTCGAAGCCTGAGCGTTCAGACCCAAGAGGAGCGAGATGCCCGAGCTGCAGAATGCCGCGCGCGAGGATGTCCGCTACCTGGGCCGACTGCTCGGCGACGCGATCCGCGCGCTCGACGGCACCGACGTCTATGAGCGGATCGAGGCGATCCGCCAGGCCTCGGTCGCGGTGCATCGCGACGGCGGCTCGGGGCCCGAGGCGCACCTCGCCGAGCGGCTCGACCAGCTCAGCCTCGACGACACGCTGCGCTTCGTCCGCGGCTTCCTGATCTTCTCGCTGCTCGCCAATCTCGCGGAGGACCGACAGGCGCGGCGCGCGGTGTCCGACCGGACGCTGGCGGCAGCGGTCGCCGAACTCGAGTCGCAGGGCATCGACCGCGGCCGCGTCGCGGCGCTGTTCGGCGGCGCGCTGGTGGCGCCGGTGCTCACCGCGCACCCGACCGAGGTGCGGCGCAAGAGCGTCATCGACCGCGAGGCGGCGATCCTGACCGCGATGGCGCAGCTCGACGCCGCCACCGACGACGCGGCGCGCGCCGAGATCGAGGCCGACATCCGCAGCGCCATCGCCATCCTGTGGCAGACGCGCGCGCTGCGCGGCGTGCGGATCGGCGTGCCCGACGAGATCGAGACCGCGCTTTCCTATTTCCGCCAGACCTTTCTGCCCGTGCTGCCGCGGCTCTATGCGCGCTGGGAGGCGACGCTCGGCGTTGCCGGGCTGCCGCGGTTTCTGCGCCCCGGGAACTGGATCGGCGGCGACCGCGACGGCAATCCCAACGTCACCGCCGATACGCTGCGTCACGCGCTGCGCGAGCAGGCGAAGCTCGCGGTCGGCCATCATCTCGACGAACTCCATGCGCTCGGCGCCGAACTGTCGATCTCGGCCGGCCTCGCGCATGTCTCGCCGGCGATCGAGACGCTCGCCGCCGCCTCGGGCGACGCCGCGCCGCAGCGCGCCGACGAGCCCTATCGCCGGGCGATCACCGGCCTCTATGCGCGGCTCGCCGCCACCTATGCGCGGCTGGCGGGCGAGCAGCCGATGCGCCGGGCCTCGGTCGAGGCCGATCCCTATGCGACCGCAGCCGATTTCCGCGCCGACCTGCAGGCGATCCGCGCCTCGCTCGCGGCCAACGGCGGCATGGCCGACCGGCGGCTCGACGATCTGATCGCCGCGGTCGAGACCTTCGGCTTCCATCTCGCGACGCTCGACCTGCGGCAGAACGCCGACGTCCATCTGCGGGTCATCGCCGAGCTGCTGAAGGTCGCAGGGGTCGAGGCCGACTATGCGGCGCTCGACGAGCCGGCGCGCGTCGCACTGCTGCGGCAGGAGCTCGGTCATGGCCGGCTGCTCGGGAACCCCTATGCCGATTATTCGGCGGAGACGCAGGGCGAGCTGGCGATCCTGCGCGCCGCGGCCGAGGCGCATGCCGCCTTCGGCCCCGACTGCATCACCACCTACATCATCTCGAAGACCAGCGGCGTCTCCAACCTGCTCGAGGTCTATGCGCTGCTGAAGGAGGTCGGGCTCTACCGGCCCGGGCAGCCGTCGCCGGTGATGTCGGTGCCGCTGTTCGAGACGATCGGCGACCTCGAGGCCGCGCCCGCGGTGATGGCGGCCTATCTGGCGCTGCCCGAGATCGCGCCGCTCGTCGAGGCGCGCGGCGGGCTGCAGGAAGTGATGATCGGCTATTCCGATTCGAACAAGGACGGCGGCTATCTCACCTCGAACTGGTCGCTGCACGAGGGCGCGCTGGCGCTGGTCGGGGTGTTCGAGCAAGCGGGCGTCCGCCTCCAGCTGTTCCACGGCCGCGGCGGCGCGGTCGGCCGCGGCGGCGGGTCGGCGTTCGAGGCGATCCGCGCGCAGCCGGCGGGCAGCGTCCAGGGCCGGATCCGCATCACCGAGCAGGGCGAGGTCATCGCCTCCAAATATGGCAACCCGGCGGTCGGCGCCGCCAGCCTCGAGACGATGGCCGCCGCGACGGTGCTCGCCTCGCTCGGCCGGCCGGCGGTCGCCGACCCCGACCTGGCGCGCTTCCGCGCCGCCTTCGCCGAAATCAGCGGCGCGGCGTTCGCCGCCTATCGCGGCCTCGTCTACGAAACGCCGGGGTTCAAGGACTTCTTCCGCGCCGCGACGCCGATCGCCGAGATCGCCGATCTCAAGATCGGCTCGCGGCCCTCGTCGCGCACCAAATCCGACGCGATCGAGGACCTGCGCGCCATCCCCTGGGTCTTCTCCTGGGCGCAGGCGCGCGTCATGCTGCCCGGCTGGTACGGTGCGGGACAGGCGCTCGCCGGCGTCGCCGACCGGGGACTGCTCGCCGAGATGGTCGCGCGCTGGCCGTTCCTCCAGGCGACGCTGTCCAACCTCGAAATGGTGCTCGCCAAGTCGGACATCGACATCGCCGCGCGCTACGCCGAACTGGTGCCCGACGAGGCGCTGCGCCGGCACGTGTTCGGCACGATCCGCGATGGCTGGCTGCAGACGCGCGACCAGCTGCTGACGCTCACCGGCCAGTCGGTGCTGCTCGAGCGTCAGCCGGGGCTGGCGCGCTCGATCATGCTGCGGCTGCCCTATATCGAGCCGCTCAACCATCTGCAGATCGACCTGATCCGCCGCCACCGCGCCGGCGACACCGATGCGCGCGTGCGCGACGGCATCCATCTGACGATCAACGGCATCGCCGCGGGGCTCAGGAACAGCGGCTAGGCGCCGGCTGCCCAACCCAGGTCGTCAGCGCGCCGACGCGAACCAGCGCCGCAGCAGCTCGGCATAGATGTCGGCAAGCCGCTCGATGTCGGCAACCGCGGCGAACTCGTCGACCTTGTGCATCGACTGGCCGGGCAGCCCGAATTCGACGACGGGGCAGAGCCGGCGGATGAAGCGCGCGTCGGAGGTGCCGCCGCTCGTCGACAGCTCGGGGGTGAGGCCGGTGACCGCGGTGATCGCCGCAGCGACGCTGTCGCTGAACCCGCCGGGTTCGGTGAGGAAGCTCTCGCCCGAGATCTTCACCACCACGTCGTGCGACGGCGCGTGCGCGGCGACCACGCCGCGGATCCAGGCCTCGAGGTCGGCACCGCGATGCCGGTCGTTGAAGCGGATGTTGAGCCGCGCCCGCGCCTGCGCCGGGATGACGTTGGTCGCCGGGTTGCCGACCGCGATGTCGGTGATCTCGAGGTTGGACGCGTCGAACCAGTCGGAGCCCGCGTCGAGGACGCGCGCCTCGAGCGCGGCGAGGATGCGTACCAGCCGGGCAATCGGATTGTCGGCGCGGTCGGGATAGGCGACATGGCCCTGCGCGCCGTTGACGGTGATCCAGGCGTTGACCGATCCGCGCCGGCCGACCTTGACCATATCGCCGAGCACGCGCGCGCTGGTCGGCTCGCCGACGAGGCAGGCGTCGGGGACATGGCCGTGCGTCTCCATCCAGTCGAGCAGCGGCGGCGTGCCGAAGGTCGCAGGGCCTTCCTCGTCGCCGGTGATGATCAGCGACAGCGAGCCGGGGAGCGGCCCGACGCGCGCCACCGCGGCGACGAAGGCGGCGATCGCGCCCTTCATGTCGGCGGCGCCGCGCCCGACCAGCTGCCCGTTGCGGATCTCGGCGGCAAACGGATCGAGCGACCAGGCGGCGGCATCGCCGACCGGCACGACGTCGGTATGCCCGCCGAAGGCGAAGTGCGGCCCCGTCGTGCCGCGCCGCGCGAACAGGTTGCGGATCGGGCCGTCGGGCGCCTCGCCGAAGGTCAGCAGATGCGTCTCGAAGCCAAGGCCGCGCAGCGCCGCCGCCAGCACGTCGATCGCCCCCGCGTCGACGGGCGTGACGCTCGGGCAGCGGATGAGATCTTGCGCGAGCGCGATGGGGTCGAGGGTCATGGCGTTGGTCTAGCCGGTGCGGGCGGGAGCGAGAAGAGCCGCAAATTCCCTCGCCCCGCCGGGAAGAGGGCGACTCGCCGTCAGGCGAGCGGGGTGAGGGGTTCGGGCGCCGGAGGCTCGCTCCGCTCGCGCCCTTACTCAACCCTCTCCCCGGCGGGGAGAGGGCTCGACATGATCAATCGCGCAGCAGCTCGTTGATGCCGGTCTTCGCGCGCGTCTGCGCGTCGACGCGCTTGACGATCACCGCACAGTACAGGCTCGGACCGGGACTGCCGTCGGGGAGCGGCTTGCCGGGCAGGTTGCCGGGGACGACCACCGCATAGGCGGGGACGCGGCCGACGAAGATTTCGCCGGTGGCGCGGTCGACGATCTTGGTCGAGGCGCCCAGATAGACGCCCATCGACAGCACCGCGCCAGCCTCGACGATGACGCCTTCGGCCACCTCGGCGCGCGCGCCGATGAAGGCGCCGTCCTCGATGATCACCGGGTTGGCCTGCAGCGGCTCGAGCACGCCGCCGATGCCGGCGCCGCCCGAGATGTGCACGCCCTTGCCGATCTGCGCGCAGCTGCCGACGGTCGCCCAGGTGTCGACCATGGTGCCCTCGCCGACATAGGCGCCGATGTTGACGAAGCTCGGCATCAGCACCGCGCCCGGCGCGATGAAGGCGCCGCGGCGCACGACGGCGCCGGGGACGGCGCGAAAGCCCGCCGAGCGGAAGCGGTTCTCGCCCCAGCCATCGAACTTCGACGGCACCTTGTCCCACCAGCGCGCCTCGCCGGGCCCGTTCGCGATCAGCGCATTGTCGTTGAGACGGAACGACAGTAGCACCGCCTTCTTGAGCCACTGGTTGACCTGCCAGCCCTCGGCCGTGGGCTCGGCGACCCGGTAGCGGCCGTCGTCGAGCCCGGCGAGCGCCTCGTCGACCGCGGCGCGCAGCTCGCCCGTCGTCGCGGGGCTCACGCCGTCACGCGCGTCCCACCCCGCCTCGATGACGCTCTCGATGCTCATGCCGCCAGCTCCCTGTGCAGATCGGCGAGCCAGGCGCCGACGTCGTTGATCTCGATATCGATATAGCTCGCGCAGGCTTCGTGATCGCCGCGCTCGGAGCCGTTGTTGACCCAGACCGTCGTCATGCCGATCGCCTTCGCGGGCTTCAGGTTGCGCGCCATGTCCTCGACGAACAGCGCGGTCGTCGGGTCGATCGCATAGGCCTCGCACAGCCCGGTATAGGCGCGCGGATCGGGCTTGGGGATATAGTCGGTGGCATGGATGTCGTGGATCGCCTCGAACGCCGCGCCGAGGCCGAGGCGGTCGAGCACGCGACCGGCATAGGGCGTGTCGCCGTTGGTGAAGACGAGCTTGCGCCCCGGCAGCCGCGCGATCCCGTCGATGACGCGGGCATCCTGTTCGAGCACATCCATTTCGACGTCATGGACGTAGTTGAGGAACTCGTGGGGATCGACCCCGTGATGGTCCATCAGGCCACGCAGCGTGGTGCCATGTTCGTGAAAGAACGCTTTCTGGACGCGGTAGGCCTCGGCGCGGTCGCAGCCGAGCAGCCGGGCGATGTAGCGCCCCATGCGCTCGTCGATCTGCGCGAACAGGTCGGCGCTCGACGGATACAGCGTGTTGTCGAGATCGAAGATCCAGGTGCTGACGCGCGACAGGTCCATGGGGCGCGCTATAGCGGCCGCGGCAGGGGCGCGAAACCCGCGACATTTTCATTCATGCCAAGGAAAGACTCCTATGTTAGTTTTAGGCGACCTGTGAGGCGTACGGCGGGGCTCATCCAATGGCGATTTCGGTAAAGGTGCGGCTGCGCGCCGTGACGGCGCTCGCCGGCGCGGGGCTGCTGGCCGCCTGCGGCGGCGGCGGCGGCGCGAATCCAGTTCCGGCGCCGCCGGTCGCCACGCCGGCCCCGACACCGACGCCCGCCCCGGCCCCTACGCCGACACCGACGCCCGCCGCGATCAATTACAACACCGCCGAATATAACCGGTCGAACGGCGCCACCCACATGAACGCGATCGCCGCCTACAACCGCGGCGCCACCGGCGCGGGCGTCACGGTGGCGGTGCTCGATTCGGGCGTCGACACCGACAGTCCCGAGTTCGTCGGACGTATTCACAGCGCCAGCCAGGACGTCGCCGGCGCCAGCACCGGGCGCGGCATCGACGACACCGACGGTCACGGCACCTCGGTCGCCGCGGTGCTGCTCGCCGCGCGGAACAACAACAGCATCCACGGCGCTGCGTTCGGTGCGACGCTGCTGGCGCTGCGCACCGATACGCCCGGAAGCTGCGACGGCGACGGCGACGGCTGCGAGCATGGCGACAATGCGCTGTCGCGGGCGATCGACGTGGCGATCGGCAACGGCGCTCGCGTCATCAACATGTCGCTCGGCGGGTCGTCGGCGAATCTCAACCTGCGCAACGCCATCGCCCGCGCCGCCGCCGCCGGCACCGTCGTCGTGATCTCGGCGGGCAACGACGGGCTCGCCGAACCCGACGCGCTCGCGCTCATCGCCAACGATTCGATCGCCCGCAACCAGGTGATCATCGCCGGGTCGGTCGGCACCGCCGCCGATCCCGGCGCCATGTCGAGCTTCAGCAACAAGGCTGGCAGTGGCGCGACGCATTATCTCGCGGCGCTCGGCTACCGCGTGCGCAGCTTCGATCAGGCGGGCGAGCAGTTTCTCTACAGCGGCACCTCCTATGCCGCACCCAACGTCTCGGCGGCGGCGGCGCTGCTGTTCAGTGCCTTTCCCAACCTGACCGCGACGCAGGTCGTCGACCTGCTCTTCACCTCGGCGGTCGACGCCGGCGCGCCGGGGACCGACGCCGACTTTGGCCGCGGCGTGCTCAGCCTGACGCGCGCCTTCCAGCCGATCGGCGCCACCTCGCTTGCCGGCAGCGCCGTGCCGGTCTCCGCCGACAACGCGACGCTCGGCGGCGCGCTTGGCGACGGCGGCCAGCTCGGACAGGCGCTGCAGGGCGCGGTGATCCTCGACGGCTTCGACCGCGCCTTCGCGGTCGACCTGGCGCAGACGATCGCGGCGACCCCGGCGCAGCGGCCGCTGGCGGGACGACTCGCCGACCGCACGCGCGGCGTGGCGCTCGGCGGCGACGACCGCCATCTGTTCCTCAACATCGCGCCCGCCACTTCGACGCGACCGTGGGTCGGCCTGGCGCAGATCGGCGTCGACGCGCAGGCCGCCGATCGGGTCCGGGCGCGGAGCGGCCTCGTCGCCTCCAAGCTCGACGCGACGACGCGGCTGGGGGTGGCGATCGGCTATGGCGCCGAGACGCTGCTCGGCTCGATGTCCGGGGCCGGCAATCCCGACGGCGCCTTCATCAGCGGCGCCGATCCGTTGACCGCCAGCGGCTTCGCCCGCCACGACGCGACGGCAACGGCGGCGACGCATCAGATCGGCCGCTGGTCGCTCGGCTTTGCCGCCAGCCATGCGCGCACCCGCGATCCGCGCCGCGCCGCCTTCGGCGCGGCGCGCGACGGCAGCGTCGACACGCTGGCGGTCGAAGCGGCGCGCCGCGTCGGTCCGCTCGAGTTGCGCGTCGGGCTCACCCAGATGGTCGAGAGCGACAGCGTGCTCGGCAGCTGGACCGGTCCGGCGCTCGGCCTGACCGGCGCGACGACGCGCTTTGCCAGCCTGCGGGCGCGACTGCCGCTCGGCAGCGGGTTCAGCGCCGGGGTCGGCGCGCGCCAGGGCTGGACCGACGCCGAGGTCGGCGGGGGCCTCGTCATCCGCGCCGACGGCATCCGCAGCCAGGGCTTCCAGGTTGACGTCGCCAAGACCGGCCTGTTCGGCAGCGACCGGCTCGATTTCCGGGTGGCGCAGCCGCTGCGCGTCGGCGGCGGTCGCGCGGGGCTGTCGGTGCCGGTCGCCTATGATTATGCCACGCTGGCGACCCGCTTCGAAGCGCGCTCGGCAGATCTCGCGCCGTCGGGCCGCGAGATCGACGTCGAGGCGGCCTACAGCCTGGCGCTGTTCGGTGGCGAGGCGGGCGCGCATCTCTATCTGCGGCATGAGCCCGGCCACATAGACGGCCGCAGCGCCGATGTTGGCGCGGCCTTGCGCTTCAGCGTCGGGTTCTAGAGCGTCGTCGGCTTAGTTCGAATCGCGGGATTCCCCGAGCGCTTGGATTGTGATTCAAGGTTGGGGCTGGATGGGAGGCCAGCCCTTATGCCTCGTGCCTATTCAATGGATTTGCGGGAACGGGTTGTTGCTGCG
>JASBUR010000038.1 GCA_030147805.1 Sphingomonadaceae bacterium | reverse complement strand
CGCAGCAACAACCCGTTCCCGCAAATCCATTGAATAGGCACGAGGCATAAGGGCTGGCCTCCCATCCAGCCCCAACCTTGAATCACAATCCAAGCGCTCGGGGAATCCCGCGATTCGAACTAAGCCGACGACGCTCTAGCGCCCACCCCGCGAGGAACCGGACGTGATCGTCGTCACTGCGTTTCATCCGCCGGGTCGGTGAGCGCCGGCACCTGACGCGCCGCCTGGCGCAGCGAGGTTCCTGGCGGCGCCACGACTGCGTCGGCCGCGCCCGAACGCATCCCTTCGGCGGCGCGCAGCACGGCGCGCTTGATGCGCGGATAGGTACCGCAGCGGCACAGGTTGGTTATGCCGCTCTTCACATCTTCGTCGCTCGGGTTCGGCGTTTCCTTGAGGAATGCCGCCGCCGCCATGATCATGCCTGGCTGGCAATAGCCGCATTGCGGCACGTTTTCGGCGATCCACGCCTGCTGCAGCGGATGCGAGCGATCGTCCGACAGCCCTTCGATCGTGGTGACGAAGGTGCCCTCGATGTCGCCGATCCGCACCTGGCACGACCGCTGTGCGACGCCGTCGATATGGACCGTGCAGGCGCCGCACAGCCCGACGCCGCAGCCATATTTGGTGCCGGTCAGGTTCGAGGCGTCGCGCAGCGCCCACAGCAGCGGCGTGTCGGCCGGAAGCTGATATTCTACGGGGTTGTCGTTCACCGTGAAGCGCGTCATGCCTGATCGATAGCCAAGGGGAGGGTCGGATGGAACTGGAAACGCTGCGCCTCGACGTCGCGGATCATGTCGCGCGGGTGACGCTCGACCGTCCGCAGGCGCTCAACACGATGAACGCCGCCTTCTGGACCGACATGGTGACGATCTTCGACGCGATCGACGCCGACGCCTCGGTGCGCGCCGTCCTGCTCGCCTCGACCGGCAAGCATTTCACCGCGGGGCTCGATCTCAAATGGGCGGCCGAGGACGGACTCGCCAACCGCCAGCTCGAGGTCGGACGCAGCCGCGAGCATTTCCGCCGCAAGGTGAAGAAGATGCAGGAGACGTTCAACGTCATCGACCGCTGCCGCGTTCCGGTGATCGCGGTGGTGCAGGGCGGCTGCATCGGCGGCGGCGTCGATCTCGTCACCGCCTGCGACATCCGCATCGGCACCGCCGATTGCTTCTTCACCATCCAGGAGATCAACGTCGGCATCGTCGCCGACGTCGGGACGCTGCAGCGCATCCCCTATCTGCTGCCGCAGGGGCTCGTCCGCGAACTCGCCTATACCGGCCGTCGCTTCGCCGCCGAGGAGGCATTGCGCTTCGGCTTCATCAACTCGTCGCATGCCGACCAGGCGGCGGCGCTCGCGGCGGCGACGGAACTGGCGCGCGACATCGCCTCGAAATCGCCGCTGGCGATCGCCGGCGTGAAGCAGGTGCTGAATCACGGCCGCGGCCGCGGGCTGGACGACGGGCTCGAATATGTGGCGCTGTGGAATGCCGCGATGCTGCCTGGCGAGGATTCGCAGCTGGCGATCCAGGCGCAGATGACAAAACAGCCGGCGCAATTCAAGGACCTGAAAGTCGGATGAATCGGCGATGACATTGCGGCAAACCGAACGCTTGTGACGATGGGGTGCGCTGCTATAAGGCGCGTGCTTTACGCCGACTCTCGACCGGGCCGGCTTTCGAAGACCCGAGGGGTATGATGGGACGCACGAAAATCTGGGCAGTCGCGGCGGCGCTGGCGGTCCTGCCGAACCTCGCCTTTGCCCAGGCGACCGACCAGGGCACGACCGCACCGAGCGTCGCGCCGGCCGTTTCGGCCGAAAGCATCGCCACCGAAGCGGCGACGACGCCGTTGCCGCAGCTTCCCGGCGCCCCCGAGGTGCCCGCCGTCGTCGACGGGCAGGGCAGCACGAGCGACGCGCTCGACGCCGCCGCCAACCCGAGCGGCTTTCCGCGCGCCGCGCCCACCCCGAACGTCGGCCAGCCCGACGGCGGCTGGAACCTGCAGGACCAGCACACGCCGATCGGCGAATATGGCAGCTGGTTCAACACCGTGCTGCTGTGGCTGATGGCGGCGGTCACGCTCGTCGTCTTCGCGCTGCTCGCCTATGCGATGTGGCGATATGCGGCGAAGCGTCATCCGGTGGCGTCGCGCACCTCGCACAACACGCTGATCGAGATCATCTGGACCGTCGTGCCGGTGCTGATCCTCGTCGCCATCGCTGTGCCGTCGTTCCGGTTGCTCGCCGACCAATATGATCCGCCCGCGCCCGACCTGACGATCAAGGCGATCGGCCACCAATGGTATTGGGAATATGAATACCCCGATTACGGCGGCTTCACCTTCGACGCGCTGATGCTGAGCGAGCAGGAAAGCGCCGCGCAGGGGTCGCCGAGACTGCTCGACACCGACAATCGCGTCATCGTGCCCGCCGGCGCCGTCGTGAAGGTTCTCGTGACCTCGGTCGACGTGCTGCACAGCTGGGCGATGCCGGCTTTCTGGGTGAAGATGGACGCCGTTCCGGGGCGGATCAACGAGACCTGGTTCAAGGTCGATCGCCCCGGCGTCTACTTCGGCCAGTGCTCGGAGCTCTGCGGCACCAAGCACGCCTTCATGCCGATCGCCATCGAGGTGGTCGAGCCCGAGCAGTTCAACGCCTGGGTCGCGGCGCAGGAAGCCGAGAACGGCAGCGAAACCCCCGGTCCGCGCTTCTCGCGCGGGGCCGATGGCAAGCTCGTCGTCACCGCCGCTGCCGCTCCGGCGCCCGCCGCACCGGCGGCTGCCGCGCCCGCCGCCGTCACCCCTGCCACGCCCGCCGCTGCGCCCGCCGCAGCGCCGACCGCCGCCGAATAAGCGAGAGAGCCAATGGCCAACACCGCCGAATTCACCGCTGGTCACGATGCGCACGACGCGCACGACCATGATCACGACCACAAGCCCGGCTTCTTTGCGCGCTGGTTCCTGTCGACCAACCACAAGGACATCGGCACGCTCTACCTGATCTTCGCGATCTTTGCGGGCATTATCGGCGGCGCGATCTCGGGCGTGATGCGTCTCGAACTCGCCGAGCCGGGCATGCAGTGGCTCCCGGCGTGGGTCGGCGGCAACATCGACGCCTCCTACCATCTGTGGAACAGCTTCATCACCGCGCACGGCCTCATCATGGTGTTCTTCATGGTGATGCCGGCGATGATCGGCGGCTTCGGCAACTGGTTCGTGCCGATCATGATCGGCGCGCCCGACATGGCGTTCCCACGGATGAACAACATCAGCTTCTGGCTGATCATCCCGGCGTTCCTGCTGCTGCTCGGCTCGATGTTCGTCGAGGGCCCCGCCGGCTTCAACGGCGCCGGCACCGGCTGGACGGTCTATCCGACGCTGTCGACGAGCGGCCACCCCGGGCCCGCCGTCGACATGGCGATCCTGTCGCTCCACCTTGCGGGCGCCTCGTCGATCCTCGGCGCGATCAACTTCATCACCACCATCTTCAACATGCGCGCGCCGGGCATGACGCTGCACAAGATGCCGCTGTTCGTGTGGTCGGTGCTGGTCACCGCCTTCCTGCTGCTGCTGTCGCTCCCGGTGCTCGCCGGCGCGATCACCATGCTGCTCACCGACCGCAACTTCGGGACAACCTTCTTTGACCCGAGCGGCGGCGGCGACCCGATCCTCTACCAGCATCTGTTCTGGTTCTTCGGCCACCCCGAAGTCTACATCATGATCCTGCCGGGCTTCGGCATCATCAGCCAGGTCATCTCGACCTTCTCAAAGAAGCCGGCCTTCGGTTATCTCGGCATGGCTTACGCCATGGTCGCGATCGGCTTCATCGGCTTCATCGTCTGGGCACACCACATGTATACGGTGGGCCTCGACGTGAACACGAAGATGTACTTCACTGCCGCCACGATGGTCATCGCGGTGCCGACCGGCATCAAGATCTTCTCGTGGATCGCGACGATGTGGGGCGGGTCGATCAGCTTCAAGACCCCGATGATGTGGGCGATCGGCTTCATCATCATGTTCACGCTCGGTGGCGTGACCGGCGTCATCCTGTCGAACGCCGGCGTCGACACCTACATGCACGATACCTATTACGTCGTGGCGCACTTCCATTACGTGCTGTCGCTCGGCGCGGTGTTCGCGCTGTTCGCGGGCTTCTACTATTGGTTCGGCAAGATGTCGGGCCGCGCCTACAACGAGGTCCTCGGCCAGCTGCACTTCTGGGTGTTCTTCATCGGCGTGAACGTGCTGTTTTTCCCGATGCACTATCTCGGCCAGGACGGCATGCCGCGGCGCATCCCCGACTATCCCAACGCCTATGCCTCGTACAACGAAGTCGCCTCGATCGGTTATGCGATCATGGCGGTCGGCATGGTCTTCTTCTTCGTCAACGTGATCTGGTCGCTGTTCGCGGGCAAGCGCGTCGAAGGCAACTACTGGGGCGAGGGAGCGACCACGCTCGAGTGGACGCTGTCGTCGCCGCCGCCGTTCCACCAGTTCGAGACGCTGCCGACGATCAAGTAAGCAGCGAGCAGGGTGTAGGAATGCGGAGCGTTGACGTAACGGCCGATACGCCGGTCCTCGCCGGGGCGCATGCCCCGGCGTTGCCGGCGGACTGGCGCGATTATGTCGCGCTGCTGAAGCCGCGCGTGATGTCGCTGGTGGTGTTCACCGGTCTGTGCGGCCTGCTCGCCGCGCCGGCGTCGATCCACCCGGTGCTCGCCTTCACCGCGATCCTGTGCATCGCGGTCGGCGCCGGCGCCGCCGGCGCGCTCAACCAATGGTATGAGATCGACCTCGACAGCGCGATGAAGCGCACCGCCAACCGGCCGCTGCCGGCGGGGCGGATGGACCCGGGATCGGCGCTCGCGTTCGGCGTGACGCTGTCGGTGGCGTCGGTCGCGGTGATGTACCTCGCGGTCAACACCGTGGCGGCGCTGCTGCTGCTCGCCTCGATCCTGTTCTACGTCTTCGTCTACACCGTCTGGCTGAAGCGGCGCACGCCGCAGAACATCGTCATCGGCGGCGCCGCGGGCGCCTTTCCGCCGATGATCGGCTGGGCGGCGGCGGCCGGCGACGTCACCCTGCTTCCGGTGCTGCTGTTCGCGATCATCTTCCTGTGGACGCCACCGCATTTCTGGGCGCTCGCGCTGTTCGTCCGCACCGACTATGCCAAGGCGGGCGTGCCGATGCTGCCGGTGATCGCCGGCAACCGCGAGACGCGGCGCCAGGTGCTGCTCTACACGCCGCCGCTCGTCGCGGTGAGCGTCGCCCCCTGGGCGTTGGGTCTCGCCGGCGCGGTCTACGGCGTCGCCGCCAGCGCGCTCGGCGCGGTGTTCCTGGGCCTCGCGATCGCGGTGTATCGCAACCGCGCCGCCGATCCGGCGCAGATGGCGCCCGAGCGCCGGCTGTTCGCCTTCTCGATCCTCTACCTGTTCGCGCTGTTCGCGGCGCTGGTCGTCGACCGCTGGGTGCTGGCATGACGCCCGAGGAACAGTTCCGTGCCCGCCAGCGCAGTCGCAACCTCGTCCTCGGGCTGGTGCTCGTCGGCTGCGCCGTGCTCTTCTACTTCATCACCATCGCGCGGATGACCTGATGTCGACGCGGCGGGCCACGCATCGCACCGGGCTGCTCGCGGCCGGCGTCGCCGTCGCGATGGTCGGTCTCGCCTATGCGAGCGTGCCGCTCTACCAGCTGTTCTGCCAGGTCACCGGCTTCGGCGGAACGACGATGCAGGCGTCCGAGAGCGACCTGCCGGCCAAGCCGCTCGCCAGGACGATCAGCGTCCGCTTCGACGCCAACGTCACGCCCGGACTGCCGTGGAGCTTCGAGCCGGCGAAGACGCACGAGACGGTGCGCATCGGCGAGCGGCGGCTGGCCTTCTACCGGGCGACCAACCACAGCGACAAGCCGGTGACGGGTACCGCGAGCTTCAACGTCTCGCCCGACACCGCCGGCGGCTATTTCGTCAAGATCGCCTGCTTCTGCTTCACCGAGCAGACGCTGCAGCCCGGGCAGACCGTCGACATGCCCGTCACCTATTTCGTCGATCCCGCGATGATGGACGACGCCAGTGCGCGGCGCATCGACGAGATCACGTTGAGCTACACCTTCTTCCCCGTGGACACGCCGACGGCGTCGGGGCAGAAGGCGGTCAAGACGGCGCAGGCCAAACCTGCGCCCAATCAGGGATGAGCTGAAATGGCCAGCGCCAAGAACCACGATTACCATATCCTGCCGCCCAGCCCGTGGCCGATCATCGGCTCCTTCACGGCGCTGACCATGGCGGCCGGCGGCATCGCCTGGATGCATGATGTGGCGTGGGGCGGCTGGGTGTTCGCGCTCGGCCTGCTGGGCGTGCTGTTCACCTTCTACAGCTGGTGGGCCGACGTCGTTCGCGAGGCCAACACCGGCGATCACACGCCGGTCGTCCAGCTGCACCATCGCTACGGCATGATCCTGTTCATCGCCTCCGAGGTGATGTTCTTCGTCGCCTGGTTCTGGGCCTATTTCAACGCCGCCCTGGCACCTTCGGACATCGAATCGATCGGTGGCGTCTGGCCGCCGCGCGGCGTCGAGGTGCTCGATCCCTTCGTCTATCCGCTGCTCAACACCTTGATCCTGCTGCTGTCGGGAACGACGGTGACCTGGGCGCACCATGCGCTGATCCACGGCGATCGCGAGGGGCTGAAGCAGGGCCTGTGGCTGACGATCATCCTCGGCGCGCTGTTCTCCTGCGTTCAGATCTACGAGTATAGCCACGCCACCTTCGGCTTCTCGGGCAACATCTACGGCGCGACCTTCTACATGGCGACCGGCTTCCACGGCTTCCACGTGTTCGTCGGCACCATCTTCCTGATCGTCTGCCTGATCCGCACCTACAAGGGCGACTTCACCCCGAAGCACCACTTCGGCTTCGAGGCGGCGGCCTGGTACTGGCATTTCGTCGACGTCGTCTGGCTGTTCCTGTTCCTCGCGATCTACGTGTGGGGCAGCGACTTCGGCGCCGCCGTGGTTCCCGGCGCGCACGGATGACCGATCCCGTCCGCGCCGCGGCGAGGGGCTGCTGCCCGCGCTGCGGCCGCGGACGGATCTATGCCGGGCTGCTGCGCTTTGCCGACCGCTGCCCGGCCTGCGATCTCGATATCGCCGCCTTCAATGTCGGTGACGGCCCCGCCGCCTTCCTCACCCTGATCATCGGCGCGATCGTCGTCGGGCTGGCGATGTGGGTCGAACTCAGCCTGGCGCCGCCGCTGTGGGTCCATGCGCTGCTGTGGCCACCGCTCATCATCGTCGCGACGATCGGCTCGCTCCGGCTGACCAAGGGGCTGCTGCTGGCGCTCGAATATCGCAACCAGGCCGCCGAGGGGCGGCTCGACGATCGCGAATGAAGCGCCTGCCGCTCGTCCCGACGCTGATCGTGCTGCTGGCCGTGCCGACGATGATCGCGCTCGGCTTCTGGCAGCTCAGTCGCGCCGAATGGAAGGAAGCGCTGCTCGCCCGCCTCGAGGCCAATGCGACGGCGCCGACGATCGACGCCCCCGCCGCGCTGGCAGCCCGCAAGGACGAACTCAGCTTCCGCCGGGTGCGCGCCCTCTGCGCCGCTGTCGTCGAGCTCGATCCGACCGCGGCACGGTCGGTCGATGGCGCGACCGGCTATCGTCAGCTGATCCGCTGCGAGCGCGCGCCGGGCGAGCCGCTGCTGGTGTCGCTCGGCGTGGCGACCGACCCGACCGCCCGCGTCGGCGTGGCGCCCGGCGCCGCCTTTACCGGGCGGCTGGTGCCGCGCGACGGCGCGCCGGTATTCCTGCTGGTGTCCGAAACCCCCGTCGGCGCGCTCGCCGCCGAGGCGCCGCCGGGCCCCGATACCATCGCCAACAGCCACCGCGGCTATGCGGTGCAATGGGTCCTGTTCGCGACGATGCTGTCGGTGATCTACGGCCTCTATCTGCGCCGCCGCTCGCAGGACGCGATGCCGCGCGCCTGACGCTACACCGTGCCGCTTTGCAAAATCGTGCCCGTCCGGCTAATCGCGCAGCGATGCGTTACATCAGCACGCGCGGCGCCGCGCCCATCCTCGACTTCGAAGACGTCACGCTCGCCGGGCTCGCGCGCGACGGCGGCCTGTACGTGCCCGAAAGCTGGCCGACGCTGTCCGCGGCGGCGATCGCCGATCTGCGCGGGCTCAGCTATGTCGAAACGGCGCTGCGCGTCTGCCGGCCGTTCGTCGGCGACTCGCTGACCGAGGACGAGCTGCGCGGCCTGCTGACGCAGGCCTACGGCAGCTTCTCGCACGCCGCGGTCACGCCGCTGAAGCAGCTCGACGAGCGTCAGTGGCTGCTCGAGCTGTTCCACGGCCCGACGCTCGCCTTCAAGGACGTGGCGCTGCAGCTGCTCGGCCTGCTGTTCGAACGCTTCCTGTCGACTCGCGACGAGCATCTGACCGTCGTCGGCGCCACTTCGGGCGACACCGGCTCGGCGGCGATCCAGGCGCTCGCCGGCCGCGCCAAGGTCGACATCTTCATGCTCCACCCGCAGGGCCGCGTCTCCGACGTGCAGCGGCGGCAGATGACGACGGTGATGGCGCCCAACGTCCACAACATCGCCGTCGACGGCAATTTCGACGACGCGCAGGCGCTGGTGAAGGCGATGTTCAACGACGCGGCCTTCGCGTCGCGCTTCCGGCTGTCGGCGGTCAACTCGATCAACTGGGCGCGGCTGATGGCGCAGGTGGTCTATTATTTCTACGCGGCGGTGCGGCTCGGCGCGCCCGAGCGGCCGGTCGCCTTTTCGGTGCCGACGGGCAATTTCGGCGACGTCTTCGCCGGCTATGTCGCGTCGAAAATGGGGCTGCCGGTGGCGAAGCTGGTGGTGGCGACCAACGTCAACGACATCCTCCACCGCGCGCTGTCCGCCGGCGACTATTCGGTCGGCACCGTGCAGCCCACCGCCGCACCGTCGATGGACATCCAGGTCAGCTCCAATTTCGAGCGGCTGCTGTTCGACCTCCATGACCGCGACGGCGCGCGTCTCGCGCAAGTGATGAAGGGGTTCGAGGCGACCAAGTCGCTGGCGCTCGGCAACGAACGCGCCAGGGCGGCGCTGTTCGAGAGCCACCGCGTCGACGAGGACGGCATGGCGATGGCGCTGCGCTGGGCCTGCTCGCAGGCCAATGAGCTGATCGACCCGCACACCGCGATCGGTCTCGCCGCCGCGCGCGCCGTCGACCTGCCCGCCGACGTGCCGGTGGTGACGCTCGCCACTGCGCACCCCGCCAAGTTCCGCGACGCGGTCGAGCGCGCCAGCGGGCTGCGCCCGTCGCTGCCCGCGCGCGTCCAGGGGCTGTTCGACCGCGAGGAGCGCTATGCGACGCTCCCCGCCGAGCTCGGCGCGGTCGAGGCCTATATCGCCGAGCGCGCGGTCGCCGCATGACCCCGGCGGTCACGACGCTGGCCAACGGGCTGCGCATCGCCAGCTTCGCGACGCCGGGCGCGGAGACTGCGGCGCTGGGGCTCTATGCCGACACCGGCTCGCGCTTCGAGGCGGCCAAGCTCAACGGCATCGCGCATCTGTTCGAACATATGGTGTTCAAGGGCACGCAGACGCGCAGCGCCCGCGCCATCGCCGAACAGATCGAGGACGTCGGCGGCCAGCTCAACGCCTATACGGCGCGCGACATGACGGCGTTCCATGCGCGCGTCCTCGGCGACGATGTGCCGCTGGCGTTCGAACTGATTGCCGACCTCGTCCGTGCGCCGCGCTTCGACGACGACGATCTGGCGCGCGAGAAGGATGTCGTGCTGTCCGAGCTCGGCGAGGCGCGCGACACCCCCGACGACATCGTCTTCGACCATCTGCAGGAAGCCGCTTATCCCGATCAGCCGCTTGGCCGCTCGATCCTCGGCAGCGAGGAGACGCTGGCGGCGATCGAGGCGGCCGACCTGCGCGCCTGGCTCGCCGCGCAGTTCCGCGGCCCCGCCTGCGTGCTCGCGGCGGCTGGCAAGGTCGATCACCAGGCGCTGGTGGAGATGGCGGAGCGGCTGCTCGGCGACCTGCCCGACGGCGCGCAGCCGGGCGGCGAGCGGGCGAGCTACGCCGGCGGCATCCACCACGACCGCCGCAAGTTCGAACAGACGCATCTGACCTTCGGCTATGAAGCGGCGGCGCACCGGGCGCCCGACTATTATCCGCTCACGCTGTTCGCCACCGCCGCGGGCGGCGGCATGTCCTCGCGGCTGTTCCAGGAGCTGCGCGAGGAGCGGGGGCTCGCCTACAGCGTCTATTCGACGATGACCTCCTATGCCGACACCGGCCTGTTCTCGGTCTATCTCGCCGCCGCCAACGGCAACGCCGCGCGCGCCGGCGCGCTCGGCATCCCGGTGCTCGACGAATGCGCGCAGGGGCTCGATGCCGCCGAGCTGGCGCGCGCCAAGGCGCAGTTGAAGGCCGGGCTGCTGATGTCGCTCGAAGGCTGCGCCGGGCAGGCCGAATATATCGCCCGGCAGATGCTGACCCACGGGGCGCCGGTGGCGCCGTCGGAGGTGGTCGCCCGGATCGACGCCTGCACGGTCGACGAGGTGCGCGCCGCCGCGCAGCGCATGCTCGCCGGGCCGGTGGCGCGCGCCCATGTCGGGGCGATCAAGCTTCGGGCAGCGTGATGCGGCTCGAGCTGCTCGTCGCCGAGCCCTGGGCCGACTACGGCCTCGTCGACAGCGGTCACGGCCGCAAGCTTGAACGTTACGGCCGCTTCCGCTTCATCCGCCCCGAGCCGCAGGCGCTGTGGGCGCCGGCGAGCGACGACTGGCAGGCCGACGGCGAGTTCGTCGGGGGGTCGGACGAGGACGGCGGCGGCCGCTGGCGCCTCGACGCCAGGGTGCCGCAGGCCTGGCCGCTGGCGCGCGGCGACGCGAAATTCTGGGCGTCGAACACACCGTTCCGCCATCTCGCCTTCTTCCCCGACATGGCGCCGCAGTGGGACTGGATGGCAGCGCACTGTGCCGAGGGCGCCGAGGTGCTCAACCTGTTCGGCTACACCGGCGTCGCCAGCCTGGTATGCGCGGCCGCCGGCGCGCGCGTCACGCATGTCGACGCCTCGAAGAAGGCGATCGGCGCCGCAGTCGAGAACCAGAAGCTGTCGGTCCTCGCCGACAAGCCGATCCGCTGGATGGTCGATGATGCGCTCAAATTCACCGCGCGCGAGGGCCGCCGCGGCAAGCGCTACGACGGCATCATCCTCGATCCGCCCAAATATGGCCGCGGCCCCAATGGCGAGGTGTGGGAACTCTACGAAAAACTCCCCGAGATGGTCGCCCACTGCCGCGCGCTGCTCGACGACAGGTCGCGCTTCCTCGTGCTGACCGTCTATGCGATCCGCATGTCGGCGGTGGCGATCGGCGAACTGCTCACCGAGGCGATGGCGGGCCTCGGCGGCACCGTCGAGGTCGGCGAGATGACGATCCGCGAGGAAGCGCGCGGCCGGCTGCTGCCGACGGCGATCTTCGCGCGCTGGTCGCGGGACAGCTGAACCCCTCGCCCCGCTGGGGAGAGGGAGGGGCCGGCCGCGAAGCGGTGGGAGGATGGGGGAGCCGCCGTTCCCGCGGTTACCCTCGAACGCCCCTCAACCAACCCTTTCCCTGCCGGGGAGAGGGCTTTGATCAGCCCTTCTTCTCGGCCTTCTTGTCGCCGGCGTCGGCGACCTGCTCCGAAGCGGCACCCTGCGCCTTGAGCGAGCGCATCTGCGCCATCTTCGACTTGAAGCGCGACAGGTCGCCGCCGGCGAGCTGGACGCCGAAGGGCAGTTTCGCCGAGCGCGGATCGACCGGGCGACCCTTGAGATAGACCTCGTAATGGTGGTGCGGCCCGGTCGACATGCCCGTCGAGCCGACATAGCCGATCAGCTGGCCCTGCTCGACCTGGGCGCCGACGCGGCCGCCCTTGCCGAAGCGGCTCATGTGCGAATAGGTGGTCTCGATGCCGTTGGCATGGCGGATACGGACATGGTTGCCATAGCCGCGATAGACGCCGGCGAAGACCACCTTGCCGCTTGCCGCCGCCATGATCGGCGTGCCGCTCCCCGCGGCGAAGTCGACACCCTTGTGCAGGCGCGAATAGCCGAGGATCGGGTGGAGGCGCATGCCGAAGCCCGACGACATGCGCGCGCCGTCGATCGGCGTCTTCATCAGGCCCTTCTTCGCGCTCGACCCGTCGGCGTGGAAGAATTGCTCGCGGTCGTTCGACGGGTCCCAGCGCATCAGCTCGATCTTGCGCTTGCCCTGGTCGAGCCCGGCGTAGAGCAGCCGGCCGGTTTCGGTCTCGCCGGTCTCGGCGCGACGGTGCTCGACGACGATGTCGAAATGATGGGCGCCCTTGACGTCGCGCTGGAAGTCGAGGCCGTAGGACAGCAGCTTGATATATTCCGAGACGATGCCTGCCGGCACGCCCGCGGCGCGCGCCGACCGGTAGAGGCTGCTGCCGACCCGGCCCGACACGCGCAGCGGCGTGTCGTCGACGGCGATCGGGATGCGCGTCATCGCGAGGCTGCCGTCGGCGGCGCGGTTGACCTCGAGCTTGAGATCGAAGGCGGCCCGGAAGGCGAGGCTTTCGAGCGGGCGCGGCAGGGTCTTGTTGGCGCGGCGGCCGAGCACGAGGTCGAAGCCGGTTCCCGGCTTGACGGTCCTGAGGTTGGTCTCGCCGTCGAGCAGGTCGACGACGGTCGCGACCTCGTTCGAGGCGACGCCGGCGCGGCGCAGCGCCGCGGCGACGCTGTCGGCGCGGCCGAGTCGGGCGACCACCTCGATGCGCGGCCGTTCCGGCGGCTCGGCGAGGCGGACGACGCGCTTGGTGGCAGGAACGGCGAGGCCGGTCGTGCCGCCGAGCGCCAGCGGCGCGATGGTCGCCGGCGCGGCGAACGCCAGCTGCTCGTCGGTCAGCGGCGGCGCGACATCGGCCGGCAGCGCGACCGGCCGGGTGCCGATCTGGATCGTCGCGACCGAGATGAACAGCAGCGTCGCGAGGCCGCGCCACCAGCGGCGCGTGCCGATGTCGTCGC
The DNA here is from genome assembly GCA_030147805.1 of Sphingomonadaceae bacterium. Classification (GTDB taxonomy): domain Bacteria; phylum Pseudomonadota; class Alphaproteobacteria; order Sphingomonadales; family Sphingomonadaceae; genus Sphingoaurantiacus. Next base: position 58,669 of record JASBUR010000038.1, on the reverse strand, counting down.
CGAGGTCGACGACGAGGTCGAGGTCGGTGATGTCGAGGTCGCGAAGCCGCGTCGCGGGGCGGCCGAGCGCCGCAGGTGCCGCGACTGCCGTCACTCCTGCCGCACCGAATGTGCGCACCGCCGGTTGATACACTGGACCCCCGTCCCCGATTGGCGCCCAGCGTCGGCCGGCGCGACCCCCATGTCACCTCTGCTGCCCCTCAACAGCTTTGGCTAGTGATTTGAGAGTGTCGGCCGCGAAACTTAATGTCAATTAAACGCCGGGCGCGCTTAGCCCCGATTGCGGCGAAGCGATTCCGCAGAACGACGAGACGATCGCCGGAGTCAAAAGTCCCGGAAATCCGCGGATTTTTCGAGTTTGGCGGGCCTGTCGGGCCAGCTCCCGGCCCCGGCGCGGCCAACGCCCCCACATCCTGTGGCGCCAGGGGCACTGAAACACAGCATCTATTCGATTCTCACATATCGGTAACTTGAGCAGTGCCGCGAAACATGTCACCTTCGCCCCATCTCGTGCGTTTCATGAGGTGCGATGACGCGTTTTGGTAACCGCTTGGCGATGGGTGCCCCGGGCACCATATCGAAGCTATGAGCGGGTTGCTGCGCGCCTCCCTGACTGCCGTTCTCGGCCCCACCAACACGGGCAAGACCCATCTCGCCGTCGAGCGCATGTGCGGTCATGCCAGCGGCATGATGGGCTTCCCGCTGCGTCTGCTGGCGCGCGAGGTCTACGATCGGGTCGTCAAGATCAAGGGCTACGCCCAAGTGGCGCTGATCACCGGCGAGGAGAAGATCCTCCCCGAGGGCGCCCGCTATTTCCTCTGCACCGCCGAATCGATGCCGACCGATCGCGAGGTGGCCTTCGTCGGGCTCGACGAGGCGCAGACCGGCGCCGACCTCGAGCGCGGCCATGTGTTCACCGACCGGCTGCTGCACCGCCGCGGCTATGCCGAAACGATGATCCTCGGCTCGGAGACGCTGCGCCCGCTGATCCGCCGGCTGCTGCCCGATGCCGAGATCGTCACGCGGCCGCGCTTTTCGACGCTTGCCTATGCCGGGCCCAAGAAACTGTCGCGCCTGCCCAAGCGCACCGCGATCGTCGCGTTCAGTGCCGAGGACGTCTATGCGCTCGCCGAGATGCTGCGCCGGCACAAGGGCGGCGCCGCGGTGGTCATGGGCGGCCTCAGTCCACGCACCCGCAACGCGCAGGTGGAGCTCTACCAGTCGGGCGAGGTCGACTATCTGGTGGCGACCGACGCGATCGGCATGGGCCTCAACATGGACATCGCCCATATCGCCTTCGCCTCGCTGTCCAAGTTCGACGGTCACCGGCATCGCCGGCTGACCACCGCCGAGATGGCGCAGATCGCCGGCCGCGCCGGCCGCTACCAGCGCGACGGCAGCTTCGGCATGGTCCAGCTCGGCACCGAGGCGGTGCGCGGCTTCGAGCCCGAAGAGATCGAGGCGATCGAGGGGCACGAGTTTCCGCCGCTGAGCCAGCTGGTCTGGCGCAACGCGCGGCTCGACTTCGCCTCGCTGCCACGGCTGATCGCGTCGCTCGACGCGCGGCCGACAATGCCCGAATTGTTCAAGGCGCATGACGCCGTCGACTTCGCGGTGCTGCGTAGCCTGTCGCAGGACCCGACGGTTGCCGACCGTGCCACGGGGCCGGCGCGGCTGCAGCGGCTGTGGGCGGCCTGCGGGCTCCCCGACTATCGCAAGACCGGGCCCGAGCAGCATGCGCGGTTGGTCGGACGGGTATTCCGTCACCTGTCGGAAGGCGACGGCAAGCTGCCCGCCGAATGGATCGCCGCCGAGGTCGCCAACCTCGACAACGTCAACGGCGACATCGCGACGATCGCCGACCGCATCTCGGCGGCGCGGACCTGGACCTATGTCGCGCATCGCGGCGACTGGGTCGAGGATGCGACGCATTGGGCCGAGCGCACGCGCGCGCTCGAGGACAAGCTTTCCGACGCGCTGCACCAGCGGCTGACGCAACGCTTCGTCGACCGGCGTACGGCGGTGCTGATGCGCGACCTGAAGGTCCGCGGCCGCGACTTCGGTGTCGAGATCGACGAGGACGGCAGCGTGACCGTCGAAGGCGAGGCGATCGGTACGCTCGACGGCTTCCGCTTCAACGCCGATCCGACGGCGCGTGCCGGCGAGAAGCGCATGTTGCTCGCCGCGGCCGAACGCCGCCTGACCGGCGAACTGGCGAAGCGCGCCAGCCTGCTGGCGGGCGCCGACGACGCCGCGTTCGCGCTGGCGTTCGACGGGACGATGCCGCCGCGCATCGAATGGAACGGCGCCCGCGTCGGCTCGATGGCGCAGGGCCGCGACGCGCTCAGCCCCAAGCTCGAGCTCGACCGCAGCCTCGACCTGCTGTCGGCGGCCGACCGGGCGGCGGTTCGCGCCCGGCTCGAGCAATGGTTCGCCACGCAGCGCGAACGCCAGGTCGGATCGCTCGTCGCGGTATCGGCGCTGACCACCGGCGAGGGCGGCGTGTCGCCGGCAGCGCGCGGGCTGATCGTCCAGCTCGTCGAAAATCTCGGCTGCCTGGTGCGCGAACGGGTGGCGCTGCAGATCGCGGCGCTCGACAAACATGACCGCAAGGCGCTCGCCGCGGCCGGAGTCCGGCTCGGCGTCGCGCATGTCTTCGTCAAGGATCTGCTGCGCCCCGAGCCGACGCGCTGGCGACTGGCGATGTGGGCGGTGCACCGCGGCGTCGAGGCGGCGCCGGCGCCGCCGCCCGCCGGACGCGTCACCGTCGACGTCGAACCATCGGCGCCGCGCGGCTTCTACGACGTCGCCGGCTTCTGGACGATCGAGGGGCAGGCGGTCCGCATCGACATGGTCGAGCGCCTGGCGCAGGCGATGCACCAGAAGCGCGATGGCCGTTCGGCGTTCATCCCCGACGACAGCTGGGTCGCCAGCGTCGGCATGCGACGCGAGGGATTCGCGCGGCTGATGCGCGCGCTCGGCTATCGCCTCAAGAGCGTCGACGGCCGCGCCGCCTTCGAGTGGCGCGGGCCGCGCACCGAGGCGCAGCGGCCGCCGGCGCGCGCGACGCCCGAACATTCCCCCTTCGCAATTCTCGCTGGCATGAGGAGAGGCTGAACTTGGTATACGGACCCGGACTGCGGCTCGACAAATGGTTGTGGTTTGCGCGGCTGACGCGGTCGCGAAGTCAGGCGCAGGAGTTGGCGGAGAGCCGGCATCTCCGCATCGACGGGCGGGTCATCGACCGGGCCTCGGCGCTGGTCCGGCCGGGACAGGTGATCAGCTACCCCTATTGCGACGAGGTTCGCGTCGTCCGGGTCGAGGCGCTGAGCGGCCGGCGCGGTCCGTTTTCCGAGGCGCAGGCGCTTTACACCGATCTGTCGGCACCAATGCCGTTGACGGCGCGTGTAGCCAACGGCTAGCAGAGCGGTCATTGCAACGCGTGCTTAATGAGGGACCGCCCCGATGACCTACGTCGTCACCGAAGCTTGCATCAAGTGCAAGTACATGGACTGCGTCGAGGTCTGCCCCGTGGATTGCTTCTACGAGGGCGAGAATATGGTGGTCATCAACCCCAACGAGTGCATCGACTGCGGCGTCTGCGAACCCGAATGCCCCGCCGAGGCGATCCTGCCCGATACCGAGGGCGGGCTCGAAAAATGGCTCGAGCTCAATTCGACCTATTCGAACCAATGGCCCAACATCACCGTCAAGGGCGCGACGCCCCCAGATGCCGATGCGCACAAGGGCGAAGAGGGCAAGTTCGACAAATATTTCTCGGCCGAACCCGGTACCGACGGCCAATAGCGCCGGCCCGTTGCGTCGAGGTCGCGTCGGCTCGACCGCGTCACCGCCCTGAGCGGCGCGGCAAGTTGCCCGTGGCACTTGCATGACATTTCTGCTATAGACTCGCGCATCCGCCGCCGCGAAGCCGCACGCTTCGCTTCGGTGGGGTCCGTGGTTCAACGTCCGTTCGTAAGTCTTTCCTGCTTGACGGGAACGGGTGGCGGAGAATTTTCGCAGGAATCCGACAGTCAACGCGATCGGGCGCCCGACCCTCGGGCGGCGATCCTACCCGGTTCCCCGCCTCGAGGGGGCCGGCAACGAGAAAAGGATGCGGAATGGCGGCAAAGGCGCTCAACTTCGTTGTTGGCGACCATGTGGTCTATCCCAAGCACGGCGTCGGTCGTGTCATGGAGATCCAGAGCAGCGAGATCGCGGGCACCAAGCTCGAGCTCTACGTGCTTCGCTTCGAGAAGGAGCGCATGACGCTCCGCGTTCCCACCAACAAGGCCGATTCGGTCGGCATGCGCAAGCTGTCGAGCAACGCGACGCTCGCCGAGGCGCTCACGACGCTCAAGGGGAAGCCCAAGGTCAAGCGCACCATGTGGTCGCGCCGCGCGCAGGAATATGAAGCGAAGATCAACTCGGGCGACCTGGTGTCGATCGCCGAGGTGGTCCGCGATCTCCACCGCGCCGAAGACCAGCCCGAGCAGAGCTATTCGGAACGGCAGATCTACGAGGCGGCGGTCAGCCGCCTGGCGCGCGAGCTGGCGGCGATGGAGAACATCGACGAGCCGGCGGCGCAGAAGAAGATCGAGCAGGTCCTGAAGGCGGCGTAAGCCGGCGCACGGTTCCGAGACGAGGTGAAAAGGGCGGTCCTGGCGGGCCGCCCTTTTTCGTTTGCGGTTGACACTACAATCGTAGCTCCGTATTATGTACCCAACACAGATGGGAGTCGGACGATGCGCAAGGTTGCGATGGTGGCGGCGGGTGCCGTGGCGATGGTGGGTGCGGTGCAGGCCCAGGCGGCGGAGCGCAATTTCACCGTAACGGGCTTCGACGAGATCGAGGTCGCCGGACCGTTCGACGTCGTCGTCAACGTCGGCAAGGGCGCGAGCGTCCGCGCGGTCGGCGAGGCGAAGGATCTCGACCGGCTGAAGGTGGAAGTCGAGGGTCGCGAACTCGAGATCGGCACCAAGGACCGCCGCTGGAACGACTGGTCGCGCAGCGAGCCGATCAAGATCTTCGTCACCGTACCCTCGCTCAAGGCGGTGTCGCTCGCCGGCTCGGGCGACGTGCAGGTCGATCGCGTGCGCGGCGAGGCCTTCGCGGGCTCGATCGCCGGCTCGGGCGACCTGTCGATCGCCTCGGTCAACGCCACCAGCGCCAAATTCTCGATCGCCGGTTCGGGCGATCTCGTCGCCTCGGGCAGCTGCCGCACCGCGTCGGTGTCGATCGCCGGCTCGGGCGACGTCAACATCGGCGGGCTGCGCTGCCAGTCGCTGACCGCCAACATCGCCGGCTCGGGGGGCATCAACGCCAACGCCACGCAGACCGCCAAGGTCTCGATCATGGGCTCGGGCGACATCACCGTCTCGGGCGGCGCCAAATGCGACGTCAGCAAGATGGGCAGCGGCTCGGTCCGCTGCGGCCAGACGACGGTGAAGTGAGACGCTGACGCAGCTTCAATAGCGTCGTCATCCCCGCGAAGGCGGGGCCCCACTGCCGCACCTCCCCCGCGCTCATGCTGGGCGTGTCGCAGGGAGGTTGGCGCGCGGAGACGTTCGGGCAAGCCCGCCCGTCGACGAGCTCAGCGGGAGCGCGGGGATGACGGTGGCGTGATCGCGAGGCTGGTGCCCTACAGCAGCCCCAGCCCGCGCAGATCGCGCATCAGCTTGACCGGCAGCGCGCCGATCTCGCCACCGACGCTGTCGAGATCGGGCGGGCAGGCGGCGGCCTCGAGGTAGCGCCAGCCCTGGTGTGCGCGCAGCGGCTGCGCGAACACGGGCACCAGTTCGGGCGCCAGCCAGATCTGGCACTGTTTGCCGCGGTCGCTCTCGACCTGCTCGAAGCCGAGAATGGTCTGCCGCGCGATCAGCGCGTGCTTGATGATCCAGAACATCGACCCACCGACCAGCTCCTCGGCGCGCTTGGGCAGGTAGCGTGTCCACGCCGGCACGGCGGGCGCGCCGGCATAAGCGGCGATGCGCGCCGCCTGGCGCTGCGCCAGCTGCGGCAGCGCCTGGCAGCCGACGGCGACCTTGGTCATGTGGAGAGGATGCATCGCCGTCTCAGATCGCGATCCGGGGCGCCGGGTCAAGCGGTGCAACGTCGCAGTCAGCCCGCCGGCGTCAGCCCCGTGGCGGCGGCGAGCCCGAGGAACAGGAAGAAGCCCATCACGTCGGTGGTCATGGTGACGAACACCGACGACGCGACCGCCGGGTCGATGTCGAAGCGGTCGAGCGTCAGCGGCACCATCACGCCGGCAAGGCCGGCGACGAAGATGTTGCCGACCATCGCAACGGCGATCACCCAGCCGAGGTGCGGATTGGCGAAATAGACGCCGGCCGCCAGCCCGACGATCACCGCGATCACCGACCCGTTGATCAGCGCGACGCGCAGCTCCTTGCCGATCTGGCGGGTGGTGTTCGATTCGGTCAGCTCGTTGGTCGCGAGCGCCCGCACCGCCACCGCCATCGTCTGCGTGCCGGCGTTGCCGCCGAGCGAGGCGACGATCGGCATCAGGATGGCGAGCGCCACCATCTGCTCGATGGTGGCGGCGAACAGCCCGATGACGATCGAGGCGAGGATCGCGGTGCCGAGGTTGACCATCAGCCAGCGCACGCGCGCCTTGACCGTCTCGAACACCGGCTCGTTGATGTCGCCGTCGCCGGCGCCCGACAGCTTGAGGATGTCCTCGCCCGCCTCTTCCTGAATGATGTGGACGATGTCGTCGACGGTAATGACGCCGACCAGCCGCCCCGCCGCATCGGTGACCGCCGCCGAGATCAGGGCATATTTCTGGAAGCGGAGCGCTACTTCCTCCTGGTCCATGTCGACCGGGATCAGCGTCTGCTCGCGCTGCATGACGTCCGACACCGCCACCGACCGCGGCGTCCGCAGCACCCAGGACAGCCGGATCGTGCCGATCGGATGGTGGCCGGCGTCGACGACGAAGATCTCCCAGAAATCGGTGGCGAGATCGGGGTTCTCGCGCAGGAAGTCGATGACCTGGCCGATCGTCCAATGCTCGGGCACCGCGATCAGCTCGCGCTGCATGACGCGGCCCGCCGATTCCTCGGGGTAGGACAGCGCCTCCTCAATCGCCGCGCGGTCGTCGGCGGGCAGCGAGCGCAGCACCTCGCGCTGGTCGTCGGCGTCGAGGTCTTCGATGATCGCGACGGCGTCGTCGGTATCGAGCTGCTGGACGACGTCCGCCACCTGCTGCGGCTCGAGCGCGTCGATCAGCTCGTCGCGTACATAGTCGTTCATCTCGGCGAAGGTGTCGGCGTCGAGCTTGGCGCCGATCGCGAAGGCGAGCCCGGCGCGCTCGTGGCCGTCGACCTGTTCGAACAGGTCGGCGACGTCGGCGGGATGCAGCGGTTCGACGAGCACGCGGACCCGCTCGAGATCGCCCGCGCCGAGCGCCGTGGTCACGTCGTCGACGAACGCCGGGTTGAGATGGTTGTCCTCGACGTGGATCTGGTTGTCGGTGGCGGCGGTCTCGACCATGGCCGGGTTATAGCGCGGGGCGCTCCCTTGACCAGCGTCAGCCATCGAATCGCGGTGCGATCCGAAGGCCCGAAGCGGGCGGGGGAGGCTATGCCGCCAGCTCGGCCATCAGCGCCGGGATTTCGGCGAGCAGTTCACGGGCCAGGAAGCCGACCGGCCCGCGCTTCTGCGACAGGCGGTTTCCCGCCTCGCCATGGAGGTAGACGCCCCAGATCGCCGCCTGGTGCGGGTCGGCGGCGCGCGCGAGCAGCCCGGCGACGACGCCGGCCAGCGTATCGCCCGAGCCCGAGGTGGCGAGCCCGACCCGCCCGCGCGCATAATGCCAGGCGCGGCCATCGGGCGCCGCGACGACGGTTTGGCCGCCCTTGAGCACGACGACGGCGCCGAGCTCGGCGGCGGTCCGGACCGCGACTCCGGCGGGATCGGCGGCGATCTCCTCGGGCGCGAGGCCGGTCATGCGCGCCATTTCGCCGGCATGCGGCGTCAGCACGACTCGCCCGCCGTGGCGATGCAGCGCGCCGGCCTCGGCGCGCAGGTCGCAGAGCGCGCCGGCGTCGAGCACGAACGCCGGACCGTCGGCGGCGAGCGCGGCGTGCGTCAGGCTGGTCGCGGCCCGCGGGTCGAGCATGCCCGGCCCGACGAGCAGCGCGTCGCAGCGCGACAGCCGCTCGGCAATGCCGTCGATCGCGCCGGGGGCGATGTCGCCGTCGTCGGTTTCGGCCAGCGCGATGACCAGCGCCTCGGGGACGGCAACGCCGATCGCGACGGCGACGCTCGCGACGGTCGCGAGCTGGAGCTTGCCGGCACCGGCGCGCAGCGCGGCGACCCCGGCCAGCAGCAGCGCGCCGGGGACGCCGCGGCTGCCGCCGACGACCAGAACGCGTCCGCGCTCGTCCTTGTCGGCATCGCCATCATGCAGGGGCAGCGGCAGCGCGCGGAGCAGGTCGGCATCGATCGCGACGAGCTCGCTCATTCGGCTGCGACCTTGGCGTCGGGCGCGGTGGTGACCGGCGTCCCCTCGATGTCGAGCGGGGCGGTGAAATTGTAGAGCTTGAGCGTCGGCCGGCACGCGTCGGGGCAGTCGGGCTCGAAATCATATTCGGTGACGCCGCAATTGGCGACGTCGGCCTCGCGGTCGATCGCCAGGACCTCGGCCTCGGTCAGCCCCTCGAGGATGTAGCGCAGGCACAGCACCACCACCTGGTGGCCGACGACGAGCACGCGCTTGTCGGCGTGGTGCAGGCTGATCGTGTCCAGCGCCGAGCGCAGCCGCAGGATGACGTCGCACCAGCTCTCGCCGCCGGGCGGCCGATGGTAGAATTTGCCGAGGATTCCCCGATGCTCGGCCTGCTCGGGAAAGCGCTCGTGGATGCCGAGCGTGGTCAGCCGGTCGAGCACGCCGAATTCGCGTTCGCGCAGCCGTTCGTCGACCCTCACCTGGCCGCCCGCGCCGATCAGTTCGGCGGTCCGCACCGCGCGCACATAGGGGGAGGCGAGGACCACCTCGGGGCGTTCGCGCTCGGGCATCGCCGCGAACCAGTGGCCGAGCGACCGTGCCTGCGCCTCGCCGAGCTCGGACAGCGGCACGTCCATGTCGCGGTGGTCGATGTCGATCATCGCCGCCCCCGCCGCATCGGCGAGGTCGCGCGCGACGTTGCCGGCGCTCTGCCCGTGCCGCACCACCCAGAGTTTCGAAGGCCATCGCTGCCGCAAGGGATTCCCCGTGTTCGATCGTTACGGGTGATGAAGGCGCGAGGGGCGGGAGAGGTTCCGTGGCTGCGCCGCTACCACCACACATCGTCATCCCCGCGTAGGCGGGGATGACGATGTGTGGTGGAGGGCTTACTTCCCCTCGAACAGCTTCCTGAGGAACACCGTCTCCACTTCACGGCGGAGATCATTGTTGTGCTTCTTGAGGAAGCCGTGGCCTTCGTCGGCGAACAGCACGTACCAGGTCTCGACGCCATTCTCGCGAAGCTTGGCGACGACCTGGTCCGATTCGGACTGCGGCACGCGCGGGTCGTTGGCGCCCTGCATGACCAGCATCGGCTTGCCGATCTTCGCGATGTTCACCATCGGCGAGATCTTCTCGAACACGGCGCGCATCTTGGGATTGCGCTCGTCGCCATATTCGGCGCGGCGGTTGTCGCGGCGATAGGCCTCGGTGTTGTTGAGGAAGGTGATCCAGTTCGAGATGCCGTAGCGCTCGACGCCGCCAACGAAACGGTCCGAATAATGCGTCATCGAGGCGAGCGACATGTAGCCGCCGTACGATTGGCCGTAGACGGCGACGCGGCCCGCATCGAGACCGGGCTGAGTCGCGATCCAGTCGAGCAGCGCCGCGACGTCCTTGACGCTGTCCTCGCGCTTCTCGGCATTGTCGAGGTTGAGGTAGCGCTTGCCATAGCCGTCGCTGCCGCGGACGTTGGGCAGGATGACCGTCGCGCCGAGCACATCGGCGAAATATTGCGCGCCGGGGTTCCAGCCGGGACGCGTCTGCGATTCGGGGCCGCCGTGGATGTCGACGATCACCGGCGTCTTGGCGTCGGCGGCGACGCCCTTCGGGCGGTAGACGAAGGCCGGCACCGACAGCCCGTCGAACGACTTGAAGCGCACCAGCGTCGGCTCGGCGAGCGTCGCCGGGTCGAGCCCGCCGAGCTCGGAATCGGTCCAGCGGGTCAGCTGCCCGCCGGCAACGTCCCAGCTCCATACGTCGCCCGCCGTCGTCGCGGTGGTCAGCCCGATCGCCAGCTGTTTGCCGTCGGGCGAGAAGTCGAGACCGGTCAGCACGCCGCGCGGCAGCTCGGGCTGCGGCAGCGCGCGGCGGGTGATGCGGTCCTGGACCACGAGCTTCGAGAAGCCGTCCTCGTTGACGACATAGGCGAGCGTGCGGCCGTCGTCGGACAGGTCGAACGCCTCGACGTCCCATTTGAGGTCGGGTGCCAGCACGACGCGCTTGCCGGTGGCGAGGTCGATCTCGACGAGACGGCGGACGTCGCTGTCGGCGTCGGTGATGACGATGATGCTGCGACCGTCGGGGGTGAAGCTCGCCTCCTCGTAGCGCGCCGGCTTGTCGGTGAACGCCAGCGGCGTCACCTTGCCCGACGCGATGTCGAGCAGCGACAGCCGCGTCTCGCGATTGGAGATGCCGCGCGAGATCAGCGCGGTGCGCTTGTCGGGCGAGATGTCGTCGGGGCCGATCGAGCCCTGGCCCTGGTGGACCATCCGGCGGCTCGACGGATCGGCGGGATTGGCGGCGAGGATCGCATAGTCGGGCGAGCCCTTGATCGCGCGCGACCACAGCAGCAGCGTCCCGTCCTTGCTGAACACCGCCGACTGGTTGCGCGTGCCGGGCTCGGTCAGCGCCGCCGGCGCGCCGGTCAGCCCCATCGTGTAGAGCTGGAACCACTCGTCGCCGCCGGTGTCGCGACGGACGATGAAGCGCGAGGTGCCCGGGATGGTGGTGGCGCCGGCGATCGGCTCGTCGAAATAGCTGACCTGCGTGCGCGCGCCGCCGGGCGCCTTGACGTGATGGAGCTGCCGCGTCGCGCCGAAGCGCGTGCCGATCAGCATCGTTCCGTCGGGCAGCCAGTCCTGGAACACCGCCTCGCGGTAGTTCTGGTAGCGCTGCACCGCCGCCGATACCTCGGCGGGGATCGCCGGCACATTCTCGAGCGTCGCGGTGCCGAGCTGGCGCGTGGTCACCTGCGCCGCGGCAGGCATGGCGAGAGCGATCAGGGCGGCGGACAACAGCAGGCGCATCGACATCTCCCGGAAACAGACTGCCGACCTTTCTGCCGCCGGCAGGGTCGCGGTTCAATCGCTTTGGTCGAAAGCGGTCGGCGGCTAGGAGAATGGGGAGGGGGACAGGCGCGCCGGGCCGTTTGCATCCGCCCCGCGGAAGCGGCAACATCCGCCTTGGACAATTGCGAAGACGCCGCAATCCGCCCCTGCACGGGGTGGGGGACCGCGGCAGGGGGTGGTGGGGTGCCAGCGCCGGGACCCCTCCACCCTGCTGCGCAGGGTCCCCCTCCCCGTGCCGGGGAGGATGAAGACGCGTCGAACAGGGGAGGATTCACATGAACCCGGCAGCCGAATTCGATCTCATCGTCTATGGCGCGAGCGGTTTCACCGGGCGGCTGGTCGCGGAATATCTGAACGCGCGCTACGGCGTCGGCGGCGAGGTCAGCTGGGCGATGGCGGGACGCAGCGCCGACAAGCTCGCGGCGGTGCGCGACGAGATCGGGGCGCCGGCCACCGTACCGCTCGTCGTCGCCGACGCGGCCGATCCAGCGTCGCTCGACGCGATGGTGCGCCGCGCCAGGGCGATCGTCACCACCGTCGGGCCCTACCAGCTCTACGGCAACGAACTCGTCGCCGCCTGCGCCGCGGCGGGCACCGACTATCTCGACCTGTGCGGCGAGCCGGCGTGGATGCGCCACATGATCGATGCGCACGACGCCGCCGCCAAGGCGTCGGGCGCGCGCATCCTCTTTTCCTGCGGCTTCGACTCGATCCCGTTCGAGCTCGGCGTCTACTTTCTGCAGGAGGCGGCGAAGCGGCAGTTCGGCGGGCCGGTGCCGCGCGTCAAGGGCCGCGTCCGCGCGATGCAGGGCGGCTTCTCGGGCGGCACCGCCGCCAGCCTCAAGGCGACGATGGCGGCGGCGGCGAAGGATCCCGGCGTGCTCGACCTGCTGCGCAGCCCGTTCGCGCTGGCGCCCGGCTTCGACGGTCCGCCGCAGCCGCACGGCATGAAGCCCGAGGAGGATCCCGACCTCGGCGCCTGGGTGGCGCCGTTCGTGATGGCGCCGATCAACACCAAGAACGTCCACCGCTCGAACTTCCTGATGGGCCACCCCTATGGCCGCGACTTCGTCTATGACGAGATGATGATTGCCGGCCCCGGCGAGCGCGGCGCGGCGGTCGCCAAGGCGATGGCCGACGCCGGCGCGTCGATGGGCGGCGACGGCGGCCCCAAGCCCGGCGAGGGGCCGAGCAAGGAAGAGCGCGAGGCCGGCTTCTACGATGTGCTGTTCCTTGGCCTCGCCGCCGACGGCCGGCAGATCCGCGTCGGCGTCAAGGGCGACCGCGACCCCGGCTATGGTTCGACCTCGAAGATGCTCGCCGAGGCGGCGATCTGCCTCGTCAAGGAGGCGCCCGAGGTGCCGGGCGGCATCTGGACGCCCGGCGCGGCGCTCGGCCACCGCCTCGTCGAGCGGCTCACGCGCAACGCCGGGCTGAGCTTCGAGGTCGAGGCCGCATGATCGAGGCGCCGCTCGCCACGCCGCCGGCGCCGCCGGGCAAGCTGCCGCTGCTCGGCCATCTGCACCAGATTCCCAAGGGCAAGCTGATCCAGCATCTGCTCGCGGTCAGCCGCCAGCATCCCGAGGGCATCTTCCGCATGGCGTTCGGCGCGCGCGAGAGCCTGTTCATCTATTCGGCCGACCTCGTTGCCGAGCTGTCCGACGAGACGCGCTTCCGCAAGATGCCGGGGCCGGGCCTGCGGCAGGTGCGCGCCTTCGCCGGCGACGGGCTGTTCACCGCCTTCACCGAGGAGCCCAACTGGGGCAAGGCGCACCGCATCCTGATGCCGGCGTTCAGCCAGCGCGCGATGCGCGGCTATTTCGACATGATCCTCGAGGTCGTCGACGAGCTGGTCGAGAAATGGAGCGGCCCGGCGGGCAAGCGCGACATCCACGTCTCCGACGACATGACGCGGCTGACGCTCGACTCGATCGCCATCGCCGGCTTCGGCCACCGCTTCCACTCCTTCCAGCACGAAAAGCTCGACCCCTTTCTCGAGGCGATGGGCAGCGCGCTCGGCGAGACGATGCAGCGACTGACCCGGCTGCGCATCCAGCAGCGCTTCGCGGGCAAGCAGCTGAAGCAGTTCGAGGCCGACATCGAACTGATGAACAGCCTCGTCGACGGCATCATCGCCGAACGGCGCCAGACGCCGGCCGAGTCGGACGACCTGCTCAACCTGATGCTGACCGCGGTCGACGCCGAAACCGGCGAGGCGCTCGACGACGTCAACATCCGCTACCAGGTGCTGACCTTCCTGATCGCCGGGCACGAGACCACCAGCGGGCTGTTGACCTTCGCCTTCCACCTGCTGCTGCGCCATCCGCACGTGCTGGCGCTCGCCTATGCCGAGGCCGACCGCGTGCTGCCCGGCGACACCCGGCCCGAATATCGCCACCTCGCGAAGATGGACGTCATCGAGCGCGTGCTGAAGGAGGCGCAGCGGCTGTGGCCGACGGCGCCTGCCTATTCGGTCGCCCCCTTCGAGGACACCGTCATCGGCGGCAGATATGCGCTGAAGAAGAATATCCCGGTCAACGTCATCAGCCCGGCGCTGCACCGCGACCCCAGCGTCTGGGACAATCCGGAAGAGTTCGACATCGACCGCTGGCTTCCCGAGGCAGAGCGCAACCGCAACCCGCATGCCTACAAGCCGTTCGGCAGCGGCGCGCGCGCCTGCATCGGCCGCCAGTTCGCGATCACCGAGGCGAAGCTGGCGATGGCGGTGATCCTGCAGAAGTTCGCGATCTCCGATCCGCACGGCTACCGGCTGGCGATCAAGGAGACGCTGACGATCAAGCCCGACGAATTTTACATGCGCATTCGTCCTCGCGCGCCGCACGAGCGCGTCACCTTCGCGCCCGAAGCGGAAGCGGAAACGCCGGGGGCCGACGCACCGGCGGTCGCGGGCGCCGGACAGGTGATGACCGTCCTCTACGGCACCAGCCTCGGCACGTCGCGCGAGGTCGCCGAAACGATCGCCGCGCGCGCCATCGGCGACGGCTTCGAGGCCTGTGCCAAGCCGCTCGACGAGGGTGGCGCGGTGCCCGACGACGGCGTGCTCGTCGTCGTCACCGCCACCTACAATGGTCGCGCGCCCGACAGCGCGGTCAAGCTCGAGGCGGCGATCCGCGACGGGCGCTTCACCGACCTGCAGCGCCCGCACCTGCGCTTCGCCGTGCTCGGGGTCGGCAACAGCCAATGGCCCAACTACCAGGCCTTCCCGACCTTGCTCGACACCATGCTCGAGGCGGCCGGCGCGCAGCGGCTGATCGCGCGCGGCGCCGCCGACGTCGACGGCGACTTCGACGGCGCGGTCGAGAGCTTCCTCGGCAAGCTCTGGGGCGCGCTCGGCGCGCAGCTGGCGCCGGCCGAGGCGGCCGCGCCGCTCGAGCTTCGCCCTGTCGATTCGGCGTCGGTCCGCGTCACCGCCTTGCCCGAGAATGCCCAGGCCTTCACCGTCGTCGAGAATCGCGAGCTGGTGCGGCCCGCCGACGGCCTGTGGGATTTCGCGCAGGAAGCGCCGCGCACCTCGACGCGCCATGTCGTGCTGCAGCTTCCCGAGGGCGCCAGCTATGCCGCCGGGGACCATGTTGCGGTCTATGCGCGCAACCGGCCCGAGCTGGTCGACCGCGCGGTGTCGCGGCTCGGCGAACGCGCCGACGCGATGGTCGTCGTCTCCGCCGGGGCGGGGCGCTTCCGCCATCTGCCGCTCGGCGCGACGGTGACGATCGGGCAATTGCTCGCCGACTTCGTCGACCTGCAGGACCCGGTGCCGCGCCGCGTGGTCCAGCGCCTTGCCGAGACGGTGCGCTGCCCGCATACCCGGGCCGAACTGACGCGGCTGGCGGGCGACGCCTATGAGCCCGAGCTGGCGGCCAAGCGGCTGAGCCTGCTCGATCTCGCCGAGCGGTTTCCGGCTATCGAGCTGACCGCCGCCGAATTCGTCGAGCTGTCGGCGGCGATCCAGCCGCGCTTCTACTCGATCGCCTCGTCGCCGCTGGCGTTGCCCGATCGTGTCGAGCTGCTGGTCGGCACGCTGTCGGCGCCGGCCTGGTCGGGCGTCGGCCATCATCAGGGCTTCGCGTCGAGCTATATGCGCGACGTCGCGCCGGGCGACCGCGTGCTCGGCTTCCTGCGTAGCCCCAACCCGCCCTTCGCGCCCGCCGCCGATCCGTCGGTGCCGATGATCCTGATCGGCCCCGGCACCGGTTTCGCGCCGTTGCGCGGTTTCCTGCAGGAACGCGCGGCGCAGCAGGCGGCCGGGCAGGACGTCGCCGCCAGCCTGCTGTTCTACGGCTGCCGCCATCCCGACCACGACTGGTTCTACCGCGACGAGATGGAGCGCTGGGCCGTCGACCGCGTCGCCGAACTGCATCTCGCCTTCTCGTCGCTGCCCGAACATCCCTACCGCTTCGTGCAGGACGCGCTCTGGGCCGAGCAGGAGAAGGTGTGGACGGCGCTCGAGGCGGGCGCGCAGATCTATGTCTGCGGTGACGGCCGCTTCATGGCGCCGGCGGTGCGCGACACGCTCATCCGCATCAAGGCGCAGCAGGAAGGAGTCCCCTACCCGCAGGCGTCGGACTGGCTCGAGGCGCTGATCGAGCAGGGGCGCTATCACCAGGATGTGTTCGGGTTCGGGAAGTAGCGGCCGATGACGACTGAACGCCGGCTGCGGGTCGATCCGATATACGGCTGGGGTTGGTTCGAGGGCGAGATGCTGTTGGATGTGCCGTCGCCGTTCGAGGTCATGGCTACGGTCGAAGATGGAGTGTCGTTCCTAGCGACAATGCAGCTGCTGGAGGCGTCCCACCCCTTGAACGGCTATTGGATCATCCTGTCCCAGCGGCACACGGAATGGGATGGCACCTGCTATTTGGCAGCACATCGTGGCAGGCCAACAGGGCCCTCCGATCGAGCCCAGATCTCTGGCTACGCAATGGTAGCTGACACGAGCGGATAGCACCCAATTGTGCTACGCAGCTGACATAGCCTTGGGGAAGGGAAGAGCGTGCAACAGCTCAGCGGTCAGGACGCGTCGTTCGTCTATCTCGAAACGCCCAACACGCCGATGCACATCGGCTCGGTCGCCATCTACGACCCGTCGACCGCGCCCGGCGGCAAGGTCCGCTTCAAGGACATCCTTCGCCATATCGAGGCGCGGCTGCACCTCGCGCGGCCGTTCCGGCAGAAGCTGGTGCGCGTGCCCGGCAACCTCGACCATCCCTATTGGATCGAGGACGAGAATTTCGACATCGAGTTCCATGTCCGCCACATCGCTCTGCCCGAGCCCGGCGACTGGCGGCAGCTGTGCATTCAGGTGGCGCGCCTCCATTCACGGCCGATGGACATGTCGAAACCGCTCTGGGAATTCACCGTCGTCGAGGGGCTCGATAATATCGAGGGACTTCCCGCCGGCTGCTTTGCGCTGGTCAGCAAGGTCCATCATGCGGCGATCGACGGCATGTCGGGGGTCGACATGACCTCGGCGATCCACGCGCTCGAAGCCGAGGCGCCGGCACCGCCGCCGCCCGCCACGCCGTGGAAGGCCGAGAAGGCGCCGGGCCTCGGCGAGCTGCTCGTCCGCACGCAGATCAACAATATCGCGCAGCCCTTCGCGTGGATGAAGACGGTCGCCGATTCGGTCCCCGGCCTCGCACGGCTCGGCCAGGGCTGGAGCAAGCGCGAGCTGAGCTTCGAGAACGTCAAGCCGGCACCGCGCACGCGCTTCAACGCCAAGGTCGGGCCGCATCGCGCCTTCGAGGGGGCGCTGTTCGACCTCGCCGACGTCCGCGCCGTCCGGGCCGCCGTCGCCGGCGCCACCGTCAACGACGTGATGCTGGCGGTGGTCGGCGGGGCCTTACGCAACTATCTCGAGGCCAAGGGGGATCTGCCCCGCGAGACGATGTCGGCGATGGCGCCGATCTCGGTCCGCGCCGAGGGCGAGAAGGGCAGCATGGGCAACCTCGTCTCGGCGATGGTCGTCGGGCTCGGCACGCATATCGCCGATCCGCTCGAGCGGCTGGCCTATGTTCACGGCGAGGCGGAGAATTCGAAGGCGATGACCAATGCGGTCGGCGCGCGCACGCTCGCCGAATACAGCAAGTTGCTGCCCTCGGCGCTCGCCGGGCTTGGCGCGCGGCTCTATACGCAATTGGGGCTCGCCAACCGGATGAGCCAGGCGTTCAACTGCGTCGTCACCAACGTGCCGGGGCCGCGCGTGCCGATCTACATGGCGGGCGCGCGGATGGTCGTTCAGTACGGCACCGGCCCGATCTTCGACGGCATGGGGTTGATCCACCCGGTCTACAGCTATGGCGACCGGATCGCCGTGTCGTTCGTCGCCGACCGCGAGGTCATGCCCGATCCGGCCTTCTACGCTCAGTGCCTCGCCGAAGCCTTCGCCGAACTGAAGGTCGCCGCGGCAGGTGCCGCTGCGCCCGTTGCTCCCTCCACCCCGAAGAAGAAGGCCCGGCATCCCGCCACGGCCGCCGCCTGACCCCTGCAACCGAGGAGAATGACCATGGCTGACGACAAGAGCTTTGCCGACCGTGTGACCGGCCCGCTGAAGAACGCCGGCGAGGCGATCAAGAATGCCGGCGCCAAGGCCGCCGAGAACAGCCAGGCGATCAATCTGCGGGTGCTTGAGCAGGCCGAACAGAACGCTCGCGAAGCCTTCGCCGCGATGCGCGCCGCCGCTTCCGCCAAGTCGCTGTCAGAGGTGATGGAGATCCAGGGCAATTTCATCCGCGAGCAGTCGAGCCGCGGCATGGATCATGTTCGCGAGATCGGCGAGCTGATCGCGAAGTTCGGCCGCGACGTGATGCCGGGCGACAAGAAGTAGGGCGAACGAACCCTCTAAATCGTCATCCCCGCCTTCGCGGGGATGACGATTTTAACGTACGAAGTTTAGTTCAGATGCCCCGATGACGGGTAGAACGCGCTCTTCCACCCGCTTCGGTCGAAGGGCTTCCACCCATCCTCCGCCAGCGCCAGCCGGTCGGCGACCGCGAACAGCACCGCGGCATTGACGCCGAGTCCGCAATGGCTGCCGTACACCTCGATATTGTCGGTCGTCGCTGAGGCCGGCTCGAGGCAGTTCTGCCAGGCGACGATGCCGTCACCTTTGGTGAAGATCGCCGTCGACGGCACCGGCGGCGCCTCGCGGCTCTCGGCGAGCTGGCGCTGCGTGTCGGCATCGGCCAGCTTCTGGCCGCTGACCAACTCGTAGAGGCGCAGCACGTTGGTGGCGCGCGGGTCGCCGGTGAAGGGCGAACCGAGCGTGACCACCTGGCGGACCGCGTCGGGGGCCAGCCGCGACAGCTGCCGCGCCATCACGCCGCCGAGGCTCCAGCCGATGACGCTGACCTTCTGACCGGTCGTTTCGTGGATCGCCTGCAGCCGTGCGACGAGCTTCTCGCCGTCGCGGCCGATCGCCTTCGGGCCGAGGTTGCGGCCGAGCTCCCAGGCGTGGACGTCGTAGCCCAGGCCCTTGAGATAGCGCCGCAGGATGCCGGTCGACGCGTCCGAGGCGGTGAAGCCCGGCATCACCAACACCGGGTGGCCGTCGCCGCGCGGCGCCAGCCGCAGGATCGGCGCCGCCACCGGCAGCGTCGTCAGCTCGACGACGGCGCGGTGAAGCTCGGTCAGCGCCAGGAGGGCCGAAGGCGGCTTGATCGCCGGCGCGGCGGTCGCAGTCTGCATCAAGAATCCAATCGCTCTTATGTTGCAGTGCACAACGCGCCGTCTTCGCGCGGCGTTCCGGCATGCGACTCTTTCGCCGCGACCTTGTCAAGCTGTGGACCTGCGCAGGCGCGCGGCTTTGAGAGGTCGACAGTCTGCGCCCGATCTGGTCCACTTGCCGCCAATCAACGTCAGGGAGGACGAATGTTCAGCCATATCATGCTCGGCGCCGATGACACCGCAGCTGCGAAGAAATTCTACGATGCGACGCTCGGCGCGCTCGGCATTGCGCCGGGCAACACCGACGACAAGGGGCGGATCTTCTACGTGACGCCGACCGGCATTCTCGCGATCACCAAGCCGATCAACGGCGAGCCGGCGTCCTGCGCCAATGGCGGCACGATCGGCTTCGCCGCCAAGTCGCCCGCCGAGGCCGACGCGTGGCACGCCGCGGGCCTGGCCAACGGCGGCACCGCCTGCGAGGACCCGCCCGGCGTGCGCGAGGGCGGTCTCGGCAAGCTCTATCTCGCCTATCTGCGCGATCCCTCGGGCAACAAATTATGCGCGCTGCACCGCATGTCGGCCTGATCAGCCGAGGGCGATGATCTCGTAGTCGCGCCCGTTCATCCGCGCGAAGTCGCCGACGCCCTTGCCGAGCAAGGCGCGCGCCAGCGGCGAGACATAGGAGATGCGGCCGGCCTTCGGGTCGGCCTCGTCCTCGCCGACGATGCGGTAGGTCAGTTCCTCGCCATCTTCGCGCTCGACGGTCGCCTGCCCGCCGAAGGTCAGCGTCGCGCTGTCGGCGGGCGCCTCGACGAGCTGCGCCGAGGCGCGCCGCGCCGACCAGTAGCGCAGGTCGCGCGTCGCGCGCGCCATCGCGGTACGGTCGGTCTGCACGTCGCCCGCCTCGCGCGCCGCGGCATAGGCGGCGCGCGCCTCGGCCAGCGCGGTGTCGATCAGCGTCAGCCCGTCCGGGGTGACGAGGTTGGGATGCGGCGAGATCGGGCGGTCGGGCAGATCGGCCGCCGTCGCCTCGAGATCGCCTTCCTTGGTGAACGCCACACTCATGCGGCGATCCTAGTCGATCGGCGCGTCCATACCAAAGGCGCTGCGCCGGGCGCCAACTGCGGCGACGTCGTGGCTGAGGATGGCGATGTCGTGGCGGGTGCCGGCGCGGTCCTTCACATGGTCGCGCAGCAGCGCCTCGCCGCGGAAGCCCAGCGATTCGAACACCGCGATCGCCGCCTGCTGGTCGACGGTCATCCGCACCGTCAGCTTCTCGAGCCCCATCGCCGTCGCCGTCGCCAGCGCCTCCTGCGCGAGGATGTGGCCGAGGCCCTGGCCGCGCATATCGGGCGAGACGAGGACGCGGATGTCGCCGACATGCGGCGACCAGGACAGCGCGTCGCGCACCACCGCGCTGGTACCGACGACCTTCGGCCCCTTGAGCGCCAGCAGGCTGACGATCGTGCCGTCCTCGACGTCGCGCAGCCACGCCGCCACCACCTTCGGCTGGGTGATGTCGCGGGTGAGGAACAGCAGGTCGTGCTCGGGCAGCGCCGTCGCGAAGCCGAGCACCGCCGCCTCGTCGCCCGGCGCGAACGGCCGCAGCAGCACGTCGCCGCCCGACAGCTTCAAGCTGCGCGGGCCATCCGTCTGAACATTGTCGGTCAAAGCGAACGCTCCTGCAGCCAGAGATCGAGGCGCGGCCATAGCCGCTTGATGGCATTGCCGCCGGCCACGAGGCTGATGTGGCCGCCCTTCAGCACCACTTCCTCCTTGTCGGTCGACCCGACCATCTGCACCAGGGGCTTCGACGCGCCATAGGGGATGATATGGTCATGTTCGGCGACGACGTGCAGGAACGGCATGGCGATCGCGCCGATGTCGACGGTGCGGCCGCCGATCTGCAGGCTGCGGTGCAGGAGGCCGTTCTTCCACATCAGCTCCTTGGTGGTCTGCCGGAAATATTCGCCGGCCAGCGGCAGCGCGTCGGTCGCCCAGCGGTCGAACATCCGGTAGCTCTTCACGAACTCGTCGTTCCACATATGGTCCCACAGCCGGATGTTGCCGGCGATGCGCTGCGCCGGGCGCAGCATGTCGAACGAGGCGAAGATGAGGTCGGGCGGCACGTTGCCGAGCGTGTCGACGAGCCGGTCGACGTCGAAATAGCGCGGGTCCGACCAGGCCTGGAACATCGGCATCTGCGTGAAGTCGACCGGCGTGGTGAAGGTGACGAGATTCTTGACCGGCCCGTCGGCATGCAGCGCGGTGTAGATCGTCGAGAGGACGCCGCCGAAGCAATAGCCGACCAGCGTGACGTCGGGCTCGCCCGTCACCGTCCGTACCCGTTCGAGGCATTCGGGGATGAAGTCGAGGACATAATCCTCGATCCGCAGATGCTTCTCGTCGGCGCGCGGCGGGCTCCAGTCCATCATGAACACGTCGTAGCCCTGGCGCAGCAGGAACTCGACGAAGCTCTGGCCGGGCGCCATGTCGAGGATGTAGCCGCGGTTGGTCGTCGCCATCACCAGCAGGATCGGCACGCGGTAGATTTCGTCGGCGAGCGGCCGGTAGTGATAGAGATTGAGCGTGCCGCGCGTCAGCAGCACGTCCTTGGGCGTCGCCCCGAGCGCCGGCGCCGGCGAGGCGAAATATTCGAGCCCCTTGATGTTGCGCTGGAGCGTGCGGTCGACGAGCCCGCGCATCTGCTCGAGCAATTGCAGGTTCGGCGGCGCCGCGGCCACGCGGCTATGCTTTCGGTGCCGGCTTGCGGGTGCGCGGCGGCCTGGGCCGGTCGGGTGCCGCCGGCTTGCCGCCGGTCGCCGCGATCAGCATCGCCTCGATCCGCGCCAGCCGCTCGTCGAGCGCGCGCATCCCGGCGCCGAGGCTGGCGACCTCCTCGCGGCTCGGCATGTTGGCGGCGGCGAGGAAGCGCGTCATCTGCTCATGCATCGCCTGCTGCAGCTTCAGCGATACCGTCGTCGCATTGTTCATGCCGCGGCTAAACTCGCTGGTCTGCAGCATCTTGCCGACGATCTCGTTCGACGCGCGCTCCCATTGCCCGAGCATGTCGCGGAAAAAGTCCGCCGGATCCTTGGCGTCGGCCATGCTCATCCCTCCCCAGGGTTTCGCCGCAGTGTGGCGACGGCAGACGGCAACGTCTAGGGGGCCAAAAACTATCGTTGCTCCCGCGAAGTCAGGAATCCGCGCTCGTTCACGTCACGAGCTGCACGCTCGACACCTGCGTGTTCGCTGCCGGGATTCCGCCCCGGGTCGCGCCGATCCTGGTGGCTTTCGGGTCAGGAGGTGGCGGCTGACGCGAGGATGTCGGGATGCCGCGAGCCTTACCCCTGATACGCCGGCGTCTCGACGCGCAGGCCGTCGAGCGCGTCGCTGAGCTTGACCTGGCACGACAGGCGCGAGGTCGGGCGCAGTTCGCTCGCCGTGCTCAGCATGTCGACCTCGTCGCCCTCGGCCGGGCCGACGCGGTCGGTCCACGCCGGGTCGATGTAGACATGGCAGGTGGCGCAGGCGCAGGCGCCGCCGCAGTCGGCCTCGATGCCGGGGACGCCATTATAGATCGCGGCGCTCATCAGGCTGCCGGTCGGCTCGACCGTGACCGAGCGCTCGGTGCCCTGATGGTCGACGAAGGTTAGGTTGATCACGTTTCAGAGACTCCGAAGGACAGGACGGCTCAGCCGATGCGGACGGGCATATGCTTGATGCCGCCGACGAAATTGGACCGCAACCGCGAGACCTCGCCGGCAAGGCTGATGTCGGGGAAGCGACGGAGCACCTCGCTCATCACCGCGCGCAGCTCGATGCGCGCAAGGTCGTTGCCGAGGCAGCGGTGCCGGCCGAAGCCGAAGGTGAGATGCTCGTTGGGGGTGCGCGTCAGGTCGAGCCGCTGCGGATCGACGAAGACCGATTCGTCGCGGTTCGCCGACGGGTAGAACATCACCACCTTCTCGCCGGCCGAAATCTTCTGGCCGCCGATCTCGGTGTCCTTCACGACGCTTCGTGCCATGTAGACGATCGGCGCGGCCCAGCGCAGCAGCTCCTCGGCAGCGGTCGGCATCAGCTCGGGGTTGTCGATCAGCTGCTGCTTGGCCTCGGGATGCTCGAACAGCGTCAGCATCGCGCCGCTGGTCGCGTTGCGCGTCGTCTCGTTGCCGGCGATCATCAGCAGGAAGCAGTAGCCGAGCACCTCGATGTCGGTCAGCGGCTCGCCGTCGACGCGCGCCTCGCAGAGCAGGCTGACGAGATCCTCGCCGGGCTTCGCGCGGCGCTCGGCGATGAACTTGGAGAAATAGCCGAAGATGCCCACGCGCGCCGCCATGATTGCGTCGCGCGGCATCTCGACGTTGCCGTACTCGGGGTCTTCGCTGCCGATGACCGCGTTGCTCCACAGATACATCTGGTCGCGGTCGCTGGTGGGGACGCCAAGCAACTCGAGAATCACGTCGAGCGGCAGCCGCATCGCGATGGCATCGACGAAGTCGAACGTGCCGGCATCGGCGGCCTGGCTGACGCGCGCGGCGGCGACGTCGTCGGCGATCTCGTGGCAGCGCTTGCGGATATGTTCGTCGAGCGCCTGCATGATGTTGGGGCGGAACCGGTCGCGCAGCACGCCGCGCTGCTTGCCATGTTCGGGCGGGTCCATCGTCAGCAGCAGCGGGATCGCCGCGCCCATCGCCTGCTCGCCCATCTGATCCTTGCGCAGGATGGTGACGCCCTTGGCGTTGATGAAGGTCTGCGCGTCGCGGCCGACGGTCATGATGTCGGCATAGCGGGTAATCGCCCAGAAGGGCTCGCGGATGCCGTCGTCGTACCAGGCGACGGGCGCCTCGGCGCGCAGCTTCGCCCAAACCTCGTGCGGATAGCCGTTCGCGGCATAATGGTCGGGATCGAACGCCTCGCGCGGCGCCATCGGTCGGTTGTCGGCCATTTCATCCCCCGGAGAAGCTTAGTTAGTGATCGTTCACTAGCACTGGCCCAGGTTGCCGTCATCTGTCAAATCCATGGCTGGACGGGCGGCGGCGAAAATCGGATGAAGCGCGGATGACGGGTCAGGTGGCGGTCAAGGAGAAGCGGCGCTCGCGGCTGGGACGCGACGAGCGGCGGCTGCGCATCCTCGATGCCGCCGCCGAGCTGTTCCACATCCACGGCTATGCGACGACCAGTGTCGACGCGATCGGCGAGCGCGCCGGCGTGACCGGGCCGGCGGTCTACCGCCATTTCGTGAACAAGCAGGAATTGCTGCTCGAGCTGCTCGAGATGGCGGTGGCCAAGGCGCTCGGCGACGGCGAGCCCGAAGCGGTCGGCGATCCCGACGCGCGGCTGGCGGCGATGGTGCGCAACATCGTCGTGCACGCGCTCGCCGAACGCGCGCTGATCGGGCTGCTCTATGCCGTGCACGATCGCGGCGGCGACACCGACCGGCAGAAGCTCGGCCGCATTCGCGCGACGGTGGTCGGCCGCTGGACGCAGGCGCTGCGCGCCGCGCGCCCCGAGCTGCCGCCGCACGCAGCGGAGACCTATGTGCAGGCGGCGATGTCGGTGGTCGCCGGCATCGCCCGCCGCGATTCGGCGGTCGATCCCGACCTCTATGTCCGGCTGATCCTCGGCCTGCTGCGCGCCTAGCCGCCGATCAGGCGGCCAGCGCCTTCTGTGCCGCCGCCACCTCCGACTGCGCCTGCATCGGTCCGTCGTCGGGCAGCCATTCGCCGCTGCGGTCGGAGATGCGGTCGAACTGCGCGATCACCCGCTCGGGCGCATCGGCGCCGGCGCCGATGAACACGCCTTCGGTCAGCGTCACATAGGCGCGCTCGAAGGTGCCGGCGCCGGCGCACAGCACGGCGCGGTTGGGCGCATCCTCCGACGAGAGCGCGACGACGCCGACCGCGACCGAGGCGGGCGCCATCAGCTCGAGCAGCTCGGGCGACAGCACGTCCTCGGTCATCCGTGTCGCCGCCGACGGCGACAGGCAGTTGACGCGAACATTGTACTTCGCGCCCTCGAGCCCGAGCGTGTTCATCAGCCCGACGAGCGCCAGCTTGGCCGCGCCATAATGCGCCTGGCCGAAATTGCCGTAGAGGCCCGAGGAGGAGGTCGTCATGACGATGCGGCCATAGGCCTGTTCGCGCATCGTCTCCCACACCGCCTTGGTGCAGTTGACCGAGCCCATCAGGTGGACGTCGAGCACGGCGCGGAAGTCGTCGAGGTCCATCTTGGCGAAGGTGCGGTCGCGCAGGATGCCGGCGTTGTTGACGAGGATGTCGACGCGGCCCCATTTCGCCTTGGCCTCGGCGACCATCGCCTCGACCGCGGCGAAGTCGGTGACGCTGGCGCCATTGGCCATCGCCTCGCCGCCCGCCGCCTCGATCTCGGCGACGACGCTCTGCGCCGCGGTGATGGTGCCGCCGCGGCCGTCGCGCGCGCCGCCGAGATCGTTGACCACCACTTTGGCGCCGCGCGCCGCCAGCGCCAGCGCATGCGCGCGGCCGAGCCCGCCGCCGGCACCCGTCACGATGGCCACGCGGCCACGAAGATCGATCGTCATATTGCTTGCTCCTTGGTCTGATCGACGCTCTTCGGCGTCTTCAGAATATGTCAGCGGGCGCGGCCGAGGCCACGTCGCTGTGCGAGTCGACGAAGTCGAGCCAGGTCGCGATCTTCGGGACCTCGGTCTCGAAGAAGAAGCGGCAGGCCCAGAGCTTGCCACGGTGGAAGGCATCATCGCCGAGGCTCGCCGCCACCACCGCCTGGTCGAGCCACAGCCAGGCCAGCACGGCATGGCCGAACGCCGACAGAAAGGGCGTCGCATTTTCGAGTGCCGCCGCCGGATCGAGCGGGCGCAGTCCGTCGACGACGGCCGCGATATGATCCCAGGCGTCGGCGAGCAGCTCACCGTAAGCCGCGAGGCGCGGGTCGTCTTCGGCGCGGGCGATCGTCGCGTCGACGCGCTGGCGCAGAACGGCATAGCCGCGGCCGTTCGACTTGAGCGTCTTGCGGCCGAGCAGGTCGAGCGCCTGGATGCCCGTCGTGCCCTCGTGGATCGGGTTGAGCCGGTTGTCGCGGTAGAGCTGCTCGACGTCGAAGTCGCGCGTGTAGCCGTAACCGCCATGCACCTGGATCGCGAGATCGTTGGCGACGAGGCCCCATTCCGACGGCCAGGTCTTGGCGACCGGCGTCAGCAGGCCGAGCAGTTCGCCGGCGTCGGCGTCGTCATGCTCGTCGACCAGCCGCGCGCAATAGAGGATCAGCGCCAGCGCGCCCTCGGCATAGACCTTCTGCGCGAGCAGCATGCGCTTGACGTCGGCATGCTCGATGATCGGCACGGGCGCGATCGTGACGCCGCGCGGCGCATCGAGCGGCCTTCCCTGCAGCCGCTCGGTCGCATAGCGCAGCGCATGGCGATAGCCGCGATAGGCGACCGCCGCGGCGCCGAGGCCGACGTTGATGCGCGCCTCGTTCATCATCTGGAACATGATCGGCAGCCCCTGGCCGATCTCGCCGACCAGCCAGCCGACCGCGCCGCCACGTTCGCCGAGGTTGAGCAGGCAGTTGGGGATGCCGCGATAGCCCATCTTGTGGTTGAGGCCGGCGACCGCGACGTCGTTGCGCTCGCCCGACGGCAGCCGCTTGGGCACGATGAACAGTGAGATGCCCGAGGTGCCCTCGACGAGCTGGCCATCGGGGCCCGGCACCTTGGCGAGCACCAGATGGACGATGTTGTCGCTGACGTCGTGATCGCCGCCCGAGATCCACATCTTGTTGCCGGTCAGCCGGAACCGTCGGCCGAGCGCATCCTCGCCGTCGGGTTCGGCGCGCGTTCGGATATCGGCGAGCGACGATCCCGCCTGCGGCTCGGACAGGCACATCGTCCCCATCGCCTGGCCGGCGATGCCGGGCCGCGCGAAGGCGTCGATCTGCGCCGGCGTGCCGAACGCCGCAATCAGCCGGGCGTTGGCGGTGGTGAGCATGACGAAGGCCGAGGCCGACAGGTTCGCTGCCATGAACTGCGCGAGAGAGGCGGTGCAGACGAGGCTCGGCAGCGCCATGCCGCCGAGCGCTTCGTCGAAGCCGGCGGCGAACAGGCCGAGTTCGGCGTAGCCGCGCACCGCGGCGGCGATCTCGGGGAGCACCTTGACGCCGTCGGCGTCGAGCGTCGGCTCGACCTGATCGGCGCGCTTGTAGACGGGAAGGAACAGGTCGGCGGCCACGCGCTCGGACAGGTCGAGCACCGCGGCGACATCGTCGCGCGTGTGAGTGGCGAAGGTCGGCGCCTCGAGCAGCTCGTCGAGGCGCAGCCAGTCGCCGAGCAGGAAGTCGAGGTCGCGCCGCGGGATCAGCACATCGCTCATGGTGCGACACGCTATCGACGGGCGCACGCGAAATCGATTGCCGATGACCGATCACTGGAATCGCAAAGCGGCAATTGCGAGCGGAGTGAGATGCTTACAGGTTCCGGCCTCAAGGAGTTCCCGACATGGACGACGAACGGCTGCATCCAGACATCCGCGCCATCCTCGCACGACGTGCCGCGCTGGCGCTGTCGCCCTATTCGGCCGGCACGCCCGAGGCCGCCCGCGCCGCCTTCGCCGCCTCGCAGGCGGCGCTGCCGCGCGACCGCGGCGCGCGCATGGCGACGATCGTCAACGAGACGGTCGCGGCCGACGACGAGATAATCCGTATCCGCCGCTATCGACCCGAAGGCGAGGTGCATGGCACGATCGTCTATTTCCACGGCGGCGGCTGGGTGTTCGGGACGCTCGATGCCTTCGATCCCGTGTGCCGCGAGACCGCGGCAAGCGCCGGGGCGGAAGTCGTCAGCGTCGACTATCGGCTGGCGCCGGAGACGCCCTATCCGGGGCCGCTCGACGATGCCTATCGGGCGCTGTGCGCCGTCGCCGGCGACGGCCCCCTCGCCGTGATGGGCGACAGCGCCGGCGGCAATCTCGCGGCGGCCTGCGCACTGCGCGCGCGCGACGAAGGCGGCCCGCGCATCGACCTGCAGGTGCTGCTCTATCCGATCACCGATCATCGCAGCGACCGCGACTCCTACGATGCCTTCGGCGGCGGCGGCTACCTGCTGTCGCGCGCCGACATGGCCTGGTACTGGGGCCATTATGCGCCCGATGCGGCGCAGCGGGCCGACCCCTATGCCTCGCCGTTGCGGGCCCGCGACCTGTCGGGGCTGCCGTCGGCCATCGTCGTTCTTGCCGGCTGCGATCCGCTGCATGACGAGGGCCTCGCCTATGCCGAACGGCTGCGTGCAGCCAAGGTCGCGGTCGACTTGCGCGTCCACCCCGACATGATCCACGGCTTCTTCACGATGGTCGGGTTGCTCGGCACCGCCGACGCCGCCGCGCGGTCGGTCGGCGCCGCGATCCGCGAGCGCTTCTCAGCCTGACGTCGCGTCGCGCACCTCTTCCACGGTACGCACGAAGTTGTTCAGGATGCGCGCGGTATCGCCCTTGCGCCAGATCATGCTGAGCAGGATTGCCGGCGGCAGGCCGTTGATCGGCACCAGCGCCACTTCGTGCGGCGCCGGCGCGCGTTCGGGGGCGATGATCAGCCCGACGCCAAGGCCGGCGGCGACCAGCCCGAACGAAATGTCGACCGCGGTCACTTCGGCGGCGATGTCGGGCATGATGCTGGCATTGGCGAAGCTCGACGCCAGCCGTCCGAAGAAGCGCGGCGACTGGAGCCGCGACGGCCAGATCATCGGCACGCCGGCGAGGTCGGCGAGCGTCGCGTCGGTCCGCCCGGCGAGCCGATGCCCGGTCGGCACCACCGCGACGATGCGGTCGTAGCCGATCGGCGCGACGTCGAATTCGCGCAGATCGTCGGCCTCCTCATAGACGAAGCCGACGTCGATCTCGGCGAGCCGCAGCTTCTCGCGCTGCAGGTCCGACGTCATTGGCGCGAAGCGCAGCGCGATCTCGGGATAGTCGGCGCGGAAACGCTTGAGCGCCTGGCCGAGCAGCGCGCGTCGCACCATGCCCTCGCTGAAACTGATGCGCAGCGTGCCGAGCGTGCCTTCGGCCGAGCGGGTGACGCGGCGGGCCGCCTCATCGACGTCGCCGAGGATACGCCGCACGTCCTCCAGCAGCAGCTTGCCCGCCTCGGTCAGCCGGACGCCGCGCGCCTGCCGTTCGAACAGCAAGGTGTCGCCGAGCTCGCGTTCGAGATCGGCGATCCGGCGCGACAGCGCCGACTGCGCGATGTTGAGCCGCGACGCGGCGCGATGAAAGCTCAGCTCCTCGGCGACCGCCAGGAAGAAGGTGAAATGCTTCATCACACTCAGGTGTCGCACGTACTGCAATCTCCATTGAACAAGGCAGGTGGCGCCTCAATGCCGTCACGAGATAGGTAACGCGACGGAATAGCATTTGCCAGTCGCGCCTCCAGCAGGGATTTTCGCCTTCATATTCGGAGGGCTAAATGCGTTTCTCATTGATTTTCGAAGCACAGGTCGTTGACGATTCACCGCGCGGCGAGCGCGAAGTGTTCGATCAGCTCGTCGAGCAGTCGCTGCTCGCCGAGCAGCTCGGCTTCGACGTGATCTGGTGCGTCGAGCACACCTCGCTCACCAATTATGCGCATATGTCGGCGCCCGAGACCTTCCTCGCGTACATCGCGGGCAAGACCAACCGCATCGGGATCGGGCACGGCGTCGTCTGCCTGATGCCGGCGATGAACCACCCGATCAAGATCGCCGAGCGCGTCGCCACGCTCGACCTGCTGTCGAAGGGCCGGGTGCATTTCGGCGTCGGCAAGGGCGGCAGCCAGCAGGAGGCGGGGGCCTACGGCTACGACCTCAAGGAGCTGCAGCCGCTGATTGACGAGGCGATGTACCTGATCCCGCGGATGTTCGTGGAGGACGAGGTCGAGTTCAACGGCCAGCACATCAAGATCCCGTCGCGGCCGATCCATCCCAAGCCGTACCAGGATCCGCATCCGCCTATGTACCTCGCCTGCACCAACCCCGACACGCTGGTGCGCGCCGGACAGCGCGGCATGGGCGCGCTGGTGCTCGGCTTCGGCGGGCCCGAGGAGGTCGCGAAGAAGAACGAATCCTATCGCGCGGCGTGGAACAGCCGGAAGCCCGAGGACCAGGTCGGCTATCGCCCGATCCAGCACCTCGCGGCGCTGTGCCCGACGATCGTGCTCGACGACGCCGACGAGGCGCGCCGCATCGGCATCCGCGGCCAGCGCTATTTCTACGAGTCGCTCAACTATTGGTACGGCGGCGGGCCGAAGCCCGACCCCGACAGCTGGGGCGACCAGCTGCTCGAAGAGGGCACCGACACGATCATCACCACCAAGCTCGCGTCGGAGACGATCACGATGGATCTTCGCCCCGACGAGGGCGGGCGGCGTCCGTCGGGCGGCATCCTCAGCGCCAAGAATGCCTATGGTAACGTCGAGGATTGCATCAACTATGTCGAGCAGCTGATCGCCGCCGGCGCCGACGAGATCCTGTTCATGACCAACATGGGCACCGTGCCGCAATGGGCGCAGATGGAGACGCTGCGCAAGATCGGCACCTATGTGATCCCGCACTTCCGGTGAGCCGGCCGCCGCTCGTCCTCGCGGCGCGCACCGCGGTCGTCACCGGTGCCGCCTCGGGCATCGGCCGGGCGCTGGCGCTCGCTGCGGGCGCGCGCGGCATGCATGTCGCGATCTGCGACATCGCCGCCGCGCCGCTCGAGGAGACGGCACGGCTGATCCGCGACGCGGGCGGGCAGGCGGCGGCGACCGTGGTCGACGTCAGCGATGCGGCGGCGGTCGCAGCTTTTGCCGAATCGACCCGCGCGCAGCTGCCGCCGATCGCGCTGCTGTTCGCCAACGCCGGGGTGCTGCGCCAGGGCAGCGTCATCGACATGTCGCTCACCGACTGGCGGCTACTGTTCGACGTCAATGTGCTCGGCGTCGTCGGGCTGCTGGCGGCGTTCGTGAAGCCGCTGATCGCGGCGGAAGAGCCGGCGCAGATCGTCATCACTGGATCGACGGGCGCGATGCTGAGCCCGCCCAACCTCATCGCCTATTGCGCGACCAAGCACGCGCTGTGGCCGGTGGCCGAGGGGCTGCGCGCCGATCTCGAGGCGCAGGGCGCGCCGATCGGCGTCAGCTTCCTGATGCCCGGGGCGGTCGCGACGCGAATCTTCGACGCCGCCGATCCCGATCGGCCGGCGCCTTCGGACTCGATCGAGCCGTCGGCGGTCGCCGAGATGGTGTTCGACGCGCTCGACCGCGATCCGCCGTTCATCCTGACGCACCCGGCCTATGTCGAGCGTTTCGCCGACCGCTTCGCCGGCGTGATCGACAAGCTTCGCGGCTAGATCAGGACGGCGCCGCCGTCGACCGCCACGACCTGGCCGGTGATATGGGCGCAGGCATCGGTGGCGAACAGCAGCGTGACGCCCTTCAGGTCGGCGGGTCCGCCGAGCTGGCCGCGCGGCGTGTCGTCGACCAGATCCTTCTCGAAATGTTCGAAGGTGTAGGCGGTCATCTTCGAGGGGAAATAGCCCGGCGCGATGGCGTTGACGGTGATGCCGTGCGCGCCCCATTCGGCGGCGAGCGCGCGCGTGAAGTTGATCAGCCCGCCCTTGCTGGTGTTGTAGGCGATCGTGCCGATCATCCGCGGGTGATGGCCTCCCAGCCCCTCGACCGAGGCGATGTTGACGATGCGGCCCCACTTGTTGGGCAGCATCCAGCGCTTCGCCGCCTCCTTGGCGAGGATGAACGGCGCGGTGAGGTTGAGCGCCATCAGCTTTTCCCACGCCTCGAGCGGATGATCCTCGGCGGCAGCGCCCCACGAGGTGCCGGCGTTGTTGACGAGGATGTCGACCGACCAGCCCGCCGCCGCGATCGCTTCGATCACGCGCGCCGCCTCGCCGGGCTTGCCGAGGTCGGCGGAGATCGCCAGCGCCTCGACGCCGAGCGTCGCCAGATGCGCCACCGCCACGTCGAGCTCATGCTGCTTGCGCGCGGTGATGACGATGCGCGCGCCGAACTCGCCGAGCGCCTCCGACATCTGCATGCCGAGCCCGCGCGAGCCGCCGGTGACGAGCGCGGTCTTGCCGGAAAGGTCGAACAGGGTCTTCAGCGCGAGGATCGTCATGGGCAGGCTTGTCCTTCGAAAGCTGGAAATCAGCCGGCGGTGTAGCCGCCATCGACATAGATCGTCTGGCCGGTGATCAAGCCAGCGGCAGGCGAAGCGAGAAACACCAGTGGCCCGATAAGGTCGTCGAGCTCGCCGAGGCGCCCGACGGGCATGCGCTTGATGATCCCGTTATAAAGGTCGGGCTGTGTCTTCACGAGCTCGCGGTTGAAGTCGGTAACGATCACCGTGGCGCCGAGCGTGTTGACGGTGATCCCGTCGCCGCCGACCTCGAACGCCAGCGCGGCGGCGAAATTGGCGAGTCCGGCCTTGGTCGCGCAATAGACGGTGCGCGAGGCCATGCCGCGGCCCGACAGGATCGAGCCCATGTTGATGATGCGGCCGAACTTGCGCTCGCGCATTCCCGGCACGAAGGCGCGCGTGACGAGGAAGGCGCCCGTCATGTTGACGTCGATGACGCGCCGCCACTCGTCGACCGGCATCTCGGCGAGCGTTTTCGGGCTGGTGATGCCGGCGTTGTTGAACAGGATGTCGGCGTGGCCATATTCGGCGAGAACGGCGTCGCGCGCGGCATTGACCGAGCCCTCGTCGACGACGTCGGCCTCGACGACGAAGGCGCGGCGGCCGACCGCGCGCACCGCGTCGGCCGCGGCATCGAGCTTGGCGCGGTTGCGCGCAATCAACGCGACGTCGGCGCCGGCCTCGGCGAGCGCCAGCGCACCGGCGGCACCGATGCCGCCGCCGCCGCCGGTGATCACCGCGACGCGCCCGTCGAGCCGGAAGCGGTCGAGCACACTCATTCGGCGGCCCCGCGCAGTTCGAGCAGCGCGTCGATGCGCGCTCGCAGGAAGGCATATTGCCCGGTCATCATCGTGTCGGTCGCCTGCGCGCACAGCCTGTCGGCGAGCGCGAGCATCTCGCGCAGGATCGCATCGTCGTTGGTCTCGGCCATGTCAGCCTCCGCTAGAATTTATAGCCCGACTGCCGCTCGTCCTTCCAGCGGCGCGCCTTGTAGTCGAACTTGGGCAGCGCCTCGCGCGGGCATTCCTCGCAGTCCATCCACACGTTGGTGCGCTCCTTGATCGCCGCGCGCGCCTTGGCGATGAGCGCGGCGCGTGCCTCGGGCGACAGGTCGGTCAGATGCTCGGCGAAGGCGAGGCGCACCTCGATCTCGGTCTTGCCGCCGCGGGTATAGACGCGGCCCGCATAGTCGCCGAACTCGGGGATGGCGAAGACGGCGGCGTCGATCTGGCTCGGCCAGACGTTGTTGCCGCGGATCTTCATCATGTCGTCGAAGCGCCCGATCGTGCCGCACTCGATCGCGCTCCACGCCTTGCCGTCGCCGACCTCGTTCCACGGCACGTACCGCGCGGCGTCGCCGGTCTTGAAGCGGACGACGGGGCTGCCTTCGACCGACAGGTTGGTGACGACCATCTCGCCGAGTTCGCCGGGCGCGGTCGGTGCGCCGGTTTCGGGGTCGAGGATCTCGTAGAGCGTTTCCCACTCGAACAGCCGCATCAGCCCGCGCTTGCCGTCCTTGCCGAATACGCCGTCCGAGCCGGTCGAGGCGCCGAAGCCCATCAGCTGCGTCGAGCCATAACCCTCCTGCAGGCGACAGCCCCAATGCTTCTCGATCTCCTCGGCCCATTCGAGCGGATAGCCCTCGGCGGCGATGAACAGCCCGTGCATCTCGGGGAAGGCCTCGCGCGGGGTAATGCCGCGCTTGAGCATCGTCTCGGTCAGCGTGTGGAGATAGTTGGTCGACGCGTAGATGAAGTTGACGCGCCCCAGCTTGAGCATCAGGTCGATCTTCGAC
Source organism: Sphingomonadaceae bacterium (assembly GCA_030147805.1). Classification (GTDB taxonomy): domain Bacteria; phylum Pseudomonadota; class Alphaproteobacteria; order Sphingomonadales; family Sphingomonadaceae; genus Sphingoaurantiacus. Next base: position 24,716 of record JASBUR010000038.1, on the reverse strand, counting down.
TCGGTCGAGGTCGCGCCGCCGACGTGGAAGCCGGTGGCGCCGATGATGCGGATGCCCTCGCCGGGGCCCCAGCCGCCCGTCGTCATCCCGCCCGCCGGCACGCAGTTGACCGCGATGTCGCCGGGCCGCAGCCCGCCCATGTACCAAGGCAGCGCGTGGAGATAGCCGAGATGGTGCACGTCGCGCTGGCTGCGGCCGTAGATTTCCTGGCCCTGGCCCGAGGTGCCGCCGGTCATGTTGACGAGCGCGACCTCGCCCGGGTCGATGCCGAGGCGGTGGCCGAAGGGCGGATGCGCCAACTGGTCCTCGAGGAACGACTTCTTGTCGCTGGTCGGGAAGCGGTCGCGGAAGACGTCGAGCGAGGTGATCGCGTCAGGCGTCAGCCCGGCCGCCTTCATGCGGTCGGCGTAATAAGGCGCCTTCGCGTAGAGGCGCGCGACGAGCTTCTGGACCTTCCTGAGCTGGAACGCTTCCAGCTCGGGGCGGGACAGCGTCGCGACCTTGTTGAGGAAGGGCGACGAGGCGAACGGATCGGCGACGGGCGGCGACATGGTCAGGCCGGCTCGAACAGCGGCAGCGTGATCTCGTCGGTCACCTGCTTGTAGAGAACCTTCACCGGCATGCCGGCGCTGACGTCCTCGGGCGCGCAATTGACGATGTTGCTCGCCATGCGCACGCCCTCGTCGAGCTCGATCAGCGCGACGGTATAGGGCACGTCGGCCGCATAGATGTCGGCCGGCGTGGGCGCGCGCACGACGATCCACGAGAAGACCTTGCCGCGTCCCGAGACCTCGACCCATTCGGGCCGCTCGAGCCCGCCCGGGGTGAAGGTCGTCGGCGGGAACTGGAACTTTCCGGTGGTCGGCGAGCGCTGCATCAGCAGCTTGTGCTGCTTGGTGGCTTCCCAGAAGGGGCGGCTCTCGGGATCGGGAACGGGAAGCGGCTTTGCGTAGCTCATGGCTAGTTCCTCAGGATCATCGCGCTGGCGCAGGTCATGGCGCCGGCGGTGGTCAGGCAGATTTCGGCGTCCTTGATCTGGCGCTCGCCCGAATGGCCGCGCAGCTGCTCGACGGCTTCGAGGACGTGGTTGAAGCCGTGGATATAGGCTTCCGACAGCAGGCCGCCGGCGGTGTTGATCGGCAACTCGCCATCGCGGCGGATGCGCCCGCCCATGACGAACGGACCGCCCTCGCCTTCCTTGCAGAAGCCGAGGCCCTCGAGCGCCATCAGCACCGAATAGGTGAAGCAGTCGTAGATCTGCGCGACGTCGACGTCCTTCGGCGTGATTCCCGCCGACTTCCACAGATCGTCGCCGAGATATTTGAAGGCGTTGTGTGCATGATCGGGCCAGCGGATGGCGTCGAAGAAGTCGTCGCCCTGCGTCGGGCCGCCGCCATAGGCGCCGCCCATGATGTAGACCGGCTTGTGCGGCATGTCCCTGGCGCGCTCGGCACTGGTGATGACCACCGCGCAGGCGCCATCGCTTTCGAGGCAGATGTCGAACTTGCGGAACGGATCGACGATCGGCTTCGAGTGCATGTAGTCCTCGAGCGTCATCGGGCCGCGCTGCATCGCGCGCTCGTTGAGCATCGCATTCTCGCGGCAGGTCATCGCGATCTCGCCGAACTGCTCGGGCGTGGTGCCATACTGGACGATGTGGCGGCGCGCCCACATCGCCATCGCCTGCGGGTAGGTGATCCAGCCGAAGGGCGCGGTCCACTGGGTGATGCCATAGGCCGACATGTCGCGCCCGCCGCCCAGGCGGAAGCCCGAGCGGCCGTTCATCGCGCGGTAGCAGACGACGGTCTTGGCGAGGCCCGCCTCGATCGCCGCGGTGGCGGCGAGCGTGATCAGGTTCGCGCCGTTGCCACCCGCCAGATAGTCTACCGCATAGCCGGCGGCGGGTACGCCGATCTCCGACGCGACGCCGATCGCCGGCGCGCTGTCGTTGAAGTTGAAGCTGACGATGCCGTCGACGTCCTCGACCTTAAGTCCGGCGTCGGCGATCGCCCGCAGGCAGGCTTCGGAGGCGAGGCTGCGCACCGTGCGCCCCGAATTCTTGGTATATTCGGTGTTGCCGATACCGGTGATCGCGTATTTGTCGCGTAGCGCCCAGGTCATTTCCAGTCTCCGCTTCGCGGGCCCGTGAAGGCGGGCGCGCGCTTTTCCTTGAACGCCATCAGCCCTTCGGTCGCATCGGGCTCGGTGGTGGCGTAGTGGTGGACATAGTCCATCTCGAGCTCGAGGCCGTGCTCGTACGGCTCGAACAGCGTCATGTTGGCGAGCTTCTTCATGCCCTTGAGGCCGACGCGGCTCTTCGACTTCATGCCGTCGACGAGCGCGTCGACGCGCGCGAGCAGCTCGGCCGCGGGGGCGACGAGCGTGACGAGCCCCCAGCGCTCGGCATGCTCGGCGCTGATCATCTCGCCGGTCAGCATCAGATGCTTGGCGCGCAGCATGCCGATCGCGCGTGGCAGCCGCTGCGACCCGCCGGCGCCGGGCAGCTGGCCGAAGTTGAGGTGGCCGTCGGAAATCTTCGCAGTGTCGGCGGCGACCGCCATGTCGCAGGCGAGCAGCAGCTCGATGCCGCCGGCGACGCAGGGGCCGTTGACCGCGGCGATCCAGATCGCGCGCGCCGCCTCGATGGCGTTCAGCATCTCGAAGAAGTCGGTGAGGAAGGCGCGGAACTCGTCGGGGTGTGCGTAGAGGTGGATATAGCCTTCGAGATCGCCGCCCGCCGAGAAGGCGCGGCCGTCGCCGGTGAGGATCACGAAGTCGATGTCGTCGTGGCTCTCGATCTCGGCGACGGCGCGCTTCAGCTCCTTGATCGTCGACCAGTTGAGCGGATTGAGCTTGTCGCCGCGCGCCAAGGTGAGCCGCGCGACCGGCGCGGCAAAGTCGAGGCGGATGTTCTGATAGTCGCTCATCGTCCGGCTCCGAAGCGTGCCTTGGCATCGTCGCGCAGGTCGCCCTTCGCGACCTTGCCGCCCGAGGACCGCGGCAGCGCGTCGACCACGATCAGATGCTCGGGGTACCATTCGCGGCTGATGCCGCGAGTCTTGAGATGCGCCGTGAGGTCGGCGAGTTCAAGCGACTGGCCGGGGCGCAGCTCGGCATAGATGCAGACGCGTTCGCCGAACACCGGGTCGGGCGCCGGGACCGCTGCGCACAGCGCCACCGCCGGATGGCTGGCGACTTCCTCCTCGACCGCGGGCGCGCTGATGTTCTTGCCGCCGCGGATGATGAAGTCGGAGGTGCGGCCGATGACGCTCAGATAGCCGTCGGCGTCGATGCTGACGATGTCGCCCATCAGCATATAGCCGTCCTTGGTGAACAGCTTGGCGTTGGCGGCGGCATCGTCCCAATAGCCGAGGCAGGTGGCCGGACCCCGGCAGCCCGGCTGGCCGGAGCTGCGCTCGGCGGTCACGTCGGCGCCGGTCTCGACGTCGAACAGCCGGACCTCCATGTCGGGGATGATGCGGCCCGCGGTGCGCAGCCGGTGCTCGCGGCTGTCGGCGGCGGTGGTGCAGCTCAGCGCCCCGGTCTCGTTCGATCCGTAGAATTGCAGCACCGCGGCGCCGGTGACGCGCTCGAACTCGGCGGCGCGCTCGTAGGGGACCGCCTCGCCGCCGGTGAACATCGAGCGCAGCGAGGAGAAGTCGCGCGGCCGTTCGGCCTGCTCGTTGAGCATCATGATGAACTGCGTGCTGACGCAGCACAGCACGGTGACCTTCTCGCGTGCGATCAGGTCGAGCGCCGCGCCGGCGTCGAACCTGGGCAGCAGCACCGTCGGCGCGCCGAGGATCGCCGGCGAGAAATGCGCCGTCCACAGCCCGAAGCCGAAGGGCGCCGGCACCGCGCCCATGAAGATCTCGTCGTCGCCGAAGCGGCCGGCGTCGGCCGCCAGCTTGTGAAAATAGACCCAGCGGTTCTGCGTGTGCATCACGCACTTCGGCAGCCCCGTCGTCCCCGACGTCGAGTTGATCATGAACAACTCGTCGGGACCGAACGGCGTCGTCGCCCGCGGGTCGGTGGCGACCGCGGCGCCGTCGATCAGGATCGGCGCCTCGGTGTCGTGCGCGAAGTCGGGCAGTTCGACCAGATGTTCGAGCGGCGCCTCGCGGCCGGCGAGCGCGTCGCGCAGGTCGCTGGCGGTGCGATCGCGCTGCTGCGTGTGCGTGACGAGCGCCCGCGCGCCGGTGCGGCGGATCAGATGCGCGATCTCGGCGTCGCCGGCGCGCGCGCCGATGCCGACGATCACCAGCCCGGCTTTCTCGAGCCCCACGAAGGCGGCATGGACGGTCGGGCCGTCGGGCAGCACCACCGCGACGCGGTCGCCGCGCGCGAAGCCGAGGCCGGTCAGCGCCCAGGCGATGCGGTCCGATGTGCGCGCATAGTCGGCCCAGCTGAACCGGCTGTCGGCCATGATGAAGGCGGCATCGTCGGGGCGCGCCTTCGCGAGCGCGTCGATGCGTTCGGCGAGCGTCTCGGCATCCCACCAGCCTTGCGCGCGGAAATGCGCGGCGAGCGCCGGCGGGACGTCGGTGGTCAGGCCATCGAGCCGGGGGAGGGGCGAGGTCATGCCGCTTCTCCGCGCGCGAAGGTCTGGTCGGGGCCGAGCGGTGCGCCGAAGATGCGGTCGGCGACACGCTGGCGGTGAAAGATCTCGTCGCCCCAGGCGCCGGCGAGCGCCAGCGAGCGCTTCAGGAAGAAATGGACGTCGACCTCCCAGCTATACCCCATGGCACCGTGCACCTGGATGCCGGTGCGCGCCGCCTGCTCGGCGGCGCCGAGCGCCGCGAGCTTGGCATGGCTGACCCGTGCCCGCGCGTGGAGGTCGCCGGCGCCGATCTGCGCGGCCGCGGCATGGACGACGGGGCGAGCGAACTCGATCGCGACCTGGACGGTAGCGAGCAGATGCTTGACCGCCTGGTAGGAGCCGATCGGCTTGCCGAACTGCTGGCGTTCGCGCGCATAGTCGGCCGCGAGATCGACGCTGCGCTGCGCGAGGCCGAGACCCTGCGCGGCGGCGAACAGCGCGCCTCGCTCGAGGGCCTTGTCGAGATGCGGCTTCGCGGCGTCGGCGTCGGCGATCAGCGTCGCGGCCGCGGGTGTCCAGGCGACGCGGAACAGCCGACGGAACGGATCGATGCTCGGCTGGCGGACCATCGTGACATCCTTCTTCTCGACGAGGTGCAGCGCCCCCCCATCGACGAGCAGCAGGACGTCGGCGCTGTCGGCATCGGCGACGAAGGGATTGGCCGGATGGCCGACCGCGATCGACGCCTCGGCCGCCGCGACCTTCGGCTGCCATTCGCCCACGCGCGCGCCATCGAACGCCGCCAGCAGCGGCGCGGCGACACCGGCATGCTCGACCAGCGGTTCGGGCAGCGCGGCGTAGCCGCAGGCCTCGGCGACCTGCACGAGGTCGGTCTCGGCGAGACCGAGGCCGCCCGCGGCTTCGGGCACCAGCAGGCCGGTAAGCCCCATCTCGCGGATCGCCGTCCAGCGGTCGGCATCGCGCGCATCGCCGCTGTTCATCAGCCGGCGCAGGTCGGCGGGGGTGCAGCGGTCGGCGAGCAGCTCGCGGACGACGCCGACCACCATCATCTGCTCTTCGGAGAAGGTGAAATCCATGACGGCGCCTATCGCGGCAGGCCGAGCACGCGCTCGGCGATGATGTTGCGCTGGATCTCGTTGGTGCCGGCATAGATCGGCCCGGCGAGCGAGAAGAGATAGGCGTCGAGCCAGTGGCCGATGTCGTCGGCGGCGTCGGGCGCGTCGCGCAGCAATTCGGCCTGCGCGCCGAGGATCGACAGCGCGGTGCGGTTGAGCCGCACGTCGAGTTCCGACCAGAAGATCTTGTTGCAGCTCGCTTCGGCACCGATCTTGCCGCCGGCGATCAGCCGCGACGCGGTCGAATAGATCGACAGCGCATAGGCGTCGGCGTCCATCGCCGCCTGGATGACCGCCGCGGAGACCGTCCCGTCGATCCGCTCGTCATGCTGTTTGGCAAGCTCGACGAGGTGGGCCGCCGCCGCCTGAAAACGCGCCGGCGAGCGCAGCATGAGCCCGCGCTCGAAGCCGGCGGTCGCCATGCAGACATGCCAGCCCTGGCCCTCGTCGCCGAGCCGGTTGGCTACCGGCACGCGCGCGCCGTCGAGGAAGATTTCGGCAAAGCCCGCCTCGCCATCGATCTGCGGGATCGGGCCGACCCTGACGCCCGGAAGGTCGAGCGGGAACAGGATCAGCGACAGGCCCTTGTGGCGTTCCGAGCCGGCTTCGGTGCGGAACAGCCCGAACGCCCAGTCGGCGAATACGGCGCGCGAGGACCAGATCTTGTGGCCGGTCAGCACATAATCGTCGCCGTCGCGGACCGCGGTGGCACGCACCGCGGCGAGGTCGCTGCCCGCCTGCGGCTCGGACCAGGCCTGCGCCCAGACCTCGTCGCCCGCCGCCATCGCCGAGAGGAAGCGCGCCTTCTGTTCGGGCGTGCCATATTCCATCATCGTCGGGCCGAGCAGGAAGATGCCGTTCTGGTTGACGCGGCCCGGCGCGCCGGCGCGGTGATATTCCTCCTCGAAGATCAGCCACTGGATGAGGTCGAGCCCGCGGCCGCCATAGTCGGTCGGCCAGGTCACCATGCCATAATTGCCCGAGGCGAGCGTGCGCTCCCAGGCGCGGTGCTGCTCGAAGCCCTCGGCGGTATCGAACGAGGCGAGCTTCTCGGCCGGCACGTTCGCTTCGAGCCAGCTGCGCACTTCCTGGCGGAACGCGTCCTGTTCGGCGGTGTAGTCGAGCTTCATCAGTATTTCGCCGTCTTGCCCGTCTCGACGAAGGCATCGCGCGCCGCTTGGCTGTCTTCGAGCATGTACATTTCGAGCGTGAAGCCCTGCTCCCAGCGGTAGCCGCGATCGACGTCGCGCGGCTCGAGGCCGTTCAGCGCCTCCTTGGCGATGACCAGCGCCTTGCGGCTCTTGGAGGCGATCACCGCGCAGAAGGCGCGCGCCTCGTCGAGCAGCTTGTCGCGCGTCGTCAGCGTCTCGACGGCGCCGAGGCGATAGGCTTCGGCGGCGGGGATCTTGCCGCCGGTGAAGAAGGCGGCGCGCACCTTGTGCAGCGGCAGCATCCGCGACAGGTGGCTGGCCCCGCCCATCGCGCCGCGATCGACCTCGGGCAGCGAGAAATAGGCATCGTCGCTGGCGATGATGGTGTCCGAGGCGCCGCAGATGCCGATGCCGCCGCCGATGACGAAGCCATGCACCGCGACGACCACCGGCACCTCGCAGTCGCGGATCGCCTTGAAGGTCAGGTAATTGCCGCGGTTGAGGACGGTGATGCGCTCGGGGTGCGCCTGCATCTCCTTGATGTCGACGCCGCCGCAGAAGCCGCGGCCTTCGGCGCGGATCAGCACGCAGCGCACCGCTTCGTTGCGGCCGGCCTCGGCGATGAGGCCGGGCAGGCTGTTCCAGCCGGCGCTGTCGAGCGCGTTGACCGGCGGATGGTCGATGACGATCTCCGCGACGCGGTCGCGTATTTCGGTACGGATGGGCATCAGGCGGCCTCCGGCCGGGCAAGAGGAGCGAGCGACGCCAGGCGGGCTTCGGCATCGGCGACGATCGAGCGGACCAGCTCGGCGCAGCTCGGCAGTTCGGCGAGACGGCCGGCGACGAGGCCGGTCGCCATCAGTCCCTCGTCGGGCTTGCCGTCGACGACCGCGCGCTGGATGAGCGCGGGAACGGCCGCGGCCGACATCGCCTGCGCGAGCGTCAGTCCGCCATGGCTGGTCATGCCGCGCGCCATCCTGAGCAGGTCGCCGAAGCTGGCGCCGGTCTGCTTCTTCATGACGAGGCCCGCGCGCGCCGCGCGCAGCCATTGCGCGACGCCGCCGCTCATCTCGATGCGGCGCAGCATCGCGTTGACGATCATCCGCTGCGGCAGCCCGTCGACCTTGTCGGTGACCTCGATGTCGTCGGTGCCGGCGGCGAGGTAGCGCGCCTTGGTCGCCGGCGGGACCGGGCTTTCCTTGGTCATCAGAAAGCGCGTCCCCATCGCGATGCCGACCGCACCGAAGGCGAGCGCCGCGGCGAGTCCGCGCCCGTCGGCAAAGCCGCCGGCCGCCACCACCGGCACCGTCACCGCATCGAGCACCTGCGGCAGCAGAATCGTCGTCGGCACCGAACCGGTATGTCCGCCGCCTTCGCCGCCCTGCACGGTGACCATGTCGACGCCGAGTTCGATCATCTTCTTCGCGTGCTTCACCGCGCCGACGGTCGGGATGCACAGGATGCCGGCGTCGCGGAAGCGGCCGACCATCTTCGCATCGGGCCCGCGTCCGAACGACACCGCGCGCACCTGATCGCGGTTGGCGAGGATGATCTCGACGATCTCCGCCGCGCCCGGCTGGAACATGTGGAAGTTGACGCCGAAGGGGCGCGTCGTCCCTGCGCGCACCGCGGCGATCGACGATCTGACCTCGTCCGGCTTCATCACCGCCGCGGCGAGGAAGCCGAAGGCGCCGGCTTCCGACGAGGCGACGACGAGCGGCGGTGTCGCCACCCAGCCCATCGCCGTCTGGATCACCGGTGCGTCGCAGCCGAGCCGCTCGCAGAGCAGGGTGCGCAGCGCGGCCATGTCAGCTGTCGCCGGCACTCTTCTTGTTGGCCGACGCCATCGACTTACCGGTCAGCCCGGCGAGACTGTCGCCCGAGACGAGGTCGTTCTGCGCGTGGGCGAAATGGTGCATGTGGAAGACCGCGTCCATCGCAGTGCGCTTGCCGCGCAGATCCTCGACATGGTTGATCGCCTGCTTGGTGAGCGAGAGCCCAAGCCGCGGCATTTCGGCAAGCTTGTTGGCGATGCGGCGGGTCTCTTCTTCGAGACCGTCGCGCGGCACGACGCTGTTGACCATGCCGAAATTATACGCCCGGGCCGCGGGCATGCGCTCGCCCAGCAGCAGGAATTCCTTGGCAACGCGCGGCGGCAGCTCGAAGCCGTGCGCGAAATATTCGACGCCGGGAATGCCCATCCGCACGACCGGGTCCTGGAAGAAGGCGTCTTCGGAGGCGACGATCAGATCGCAGACCCAGGCGAGCATGAGGCCGCCGGCGATGCAGGCGCCCTGGATGCTGGCGACGGTCGGCTTGGGCATGTCGCGCCAGCGCCGGCACATGCCGATGTAGACCTCCTGCTCGCGCGTATAGAGCAGCTCGGCGCCCGGCTTGTTGACGTGGTCGGGCCACAGCAGCTTGCGCTCGAAGCTCTTGTGCAGGTCGCGTCCCGGCGTGCCGATGTCGTGGCCGGCCGAAAAATGCTTGCCGTTGCCGGCGAGCACGATCGCCTTGATGCTGTCGTCGTCGACCGCGCGCCGGAAGGCGTCGTCGAGCGCATAGGTCATCTGGCTGTTCTGGGCGTTGTTGAAGCCCGGCCGGTTCATCGTCACCCAGGCGACGGGGCCTTCGGCGCGGTAGAGCACCGGCTCGTCGGTCTCGTAGGTGATGTCGACCTGCTTGGGCTCGACGAGCTTGTCGGTCATGCCTGCCTCCTGTCGCCGGGCGGGTCGCCCGCGAACACGCTCTTGCGCTGGCCGTGCGGATCGAGCCAGGCGATCAGCTCGAGCTGCGCGGCGGTCGGCGCCGGGGTGAGCGGCGGCTCGCCCTCGACGACGATGTCGAAGCCGGTGGCGTCGCGCACCTGTTCGACGCTGATGCCGGGGTGCAGCGAGACCAGCCGGATCGCATGGTCGGGGCCGCCGAAGTCCATCACGCACAGATCGGTAACGATCATCCTGAGGTCGAGCCCCAGCGGCTTGCGGCCATCGGCCCAGCGCGCCGGATTATAGCCGGCGGTGCAGACGTAATCGACCTCGCCCGCCACGAAGCTGCGCTTGCCGTGACTGGGGAAGAAGAAGCTGTTCTGGTGGTGGATCGAGTTGCCGGGGAAGCCGCGCGCGCCGAGCATCTGCGCCTTCGGCCTCGCATGGTCGCCAATGACGCTGATGTTGGTCTGGCCGAAACGGTCGATCTGCACCGGCGCGACGAAGGCGTGGCGCTTGCCGCTCCACAGATTGTCGAAGGTGCGCGCATAGGGCGCCCAGCCTTCGACCTTGACCTTGTAGTCGCCGCGCGGGCCGACCGGCACCGGTTCGGCGACGAAGGCGTTCTCGCCGTCGGTCATCATCAGCGCGGGGTTGATGCTGAGCTTGGCGAGGCCGGCGGCGAGGCGCGGCAGCAGCGTGATGCCGGTGGCGAGGATCTCGCCGTCATGGCGCCACGCTTCGGCGGCGGCGGCGATGCAGAGGTCGGCAAGGCTGTAGCTGGTGTCGGTCATGGCGCCGCCCCCTAGTAGATCGCAGGCTGGAGCGAGCGGACATGGTCCGCGCCGCCGACGGCGTCGAGATAGGCGTCGGGCGAGACCTCGACGTAGCGGGTGCGATAGTCATCCCAGCCGTCGCCGGCCGAGGCCGAATAGGCCTTCAGATGCGCCAGATCGATGCCATAGTCGAAACCGCCCGCGGTCGGGTGGGCGCCGTAGGGCGCATGCACCACCTGGCTGACGACGCTGCGCTCGAACGGCTGAAAGCGCAGCTGCTCGGGAAAGCCCAGCGCCTCGGTCTCGACGATCTGCTCGGCCTGAACGATGACCTTGTCGGCGGCCCGCGCCATTAACTCGTCGAAGAACGGGTCGGTGGCGAGGATGGTGCAATTGCCCGCCTTGTCCGCCCGGTTGACGTGGACGATCGCGGCGTCGAGCTTGAGCGCCGGCATCGCCAGGAACTGCTCGCCATCGTCATAGGGCGAGCGCACCATCTTCAGCCCCGGCTGCTCGACGATCGACGTGCCGATGCCGATGCGCGAGGGCAGGAAGGGCATGCGCATCGCCGCGGCGCGCAAGCCCCAGTGCACCAGCCCTTCGTCGAGCTCGAGCACCTCGAGCGTGCCCGCCTGCCGCGCCGCGCGGAAATGCGGCTCAAGCGGGAAATGGTCCATCGAGACGAAGCCGAAGATCAGCTTCTTCAGCTTGCCCGTTGCCGCCAGCAGCCCGATTTCGGGGCCGCCATAGGCCACCACCGTCAGGTCGGTCAGCGACGATCGCGCGATCGCGCGGGCCAGCGCCATCGGCTTGCGACGCGTCGCCCAGCCGCCGATACCGATCGTCATTCCCGACGACAGGCCCGCGACCGCCTCTTCCAGTGAAACTCGCTTGTCGATCATGACGCGCTCCCCACAAAATGGGTCGAGGCGTGCACCCGAAGGCTGCTCACTCAACTCCCCCAGTCTATCGTCCGCAAGTCGGAATGGGCAGGGGCGGCGCGGTCGAAAACCGATTTTCGACAGCCGCATAGCCCGTGGCGTGTCCGCCGCGGTTCGTTGTGACTATCTTTTATAACTTGGGGAGCGTCAACCCGAGCAGTCCCGTCGCAAAGGCGCTGATTTCCTTCGTTAAGCGGGCGCGATGCCGATATTCTTTCGGCATCGCGCTGATCGCGATTGAGCGTCCGCGACCGGCCTCCGGTCGATTGTGAGGCCCCGACCGATCGCCTATCCTTTAAAGGATGAGGTGAATATGGGGACTGCTTCTCCCGTGGTGAAAATCGTCGCCGTCGGCGGCACGACGCGGCCGAATTCGTCGACCGAGAAGGCGTTGCGCCAGGTGCTCAACGCCGCCGAAGCGCTGGGCGCGAGCGGGCTGTTGTTCAGTGGCGCCGACATCGATCTGCCGATGTACCAGCCCGGCATCGCCGATCGCTGCGAGCGCACGGTGCGTCTGCTCGAGGCGCTGCGCGAAGCCGATGGCGTGATCATCGGCTCGCCGGGCTATCACGGTGGCGTATCCGGGCTGGTCAAGAACGTCCTCGATTATACCGAGGACCTGCGCAGCGACTCCCGCTGCTACCTCGACGGTCGTGCCGTCGGTTGCATCGGCACCGGTGCGGGTTGGCAAGGCGCCGGCTCGGCGCTGACCGGGCTTCGTGCCATCGTCCATGCGCTCCGCGGCTGGAACACGCCGATCGGGCTGACCGTCAACACCGCCGAGCCGGCCTTCGACGACGAGGGCAGGTGGATCGATCCCAAGCTCGCCGACCAGTCGGCGCTGATGGCCGAACAGATCATGCGGTTCGCCTGGCAGAGCCGTGCGCTGGCCGCGGCCGGCGGCGCGCCGGCCGCACTTGCGGAGTGAGTGGCTTTTGATGCCGGCGGCGTCGCCGCCTTCTAATCATGGCTTGAACAGGCGGCGGGATAACGCCGCGGCAGGCAACGGCCACAGCGCCGTCACCGGGGAGAAGATATGGCCGGGATCAGTCTGATAGCCGACGACGTCGTTGCCGATGTCGATCCCGATGCGCCCGACACGCGGCCGCGGTGGCGGCGCTGGCTCATCATGTTCATCCTGCTCACCGGCGGGATCAAGACGACGCTGGCCTTCACCACCGTGGTGCCGGCGCTGCAGAAGATCGCCGAGCATTTTGGCGGCAAGGGCGACGCGGTGCTCGGCGCGCAGTTCGTCGTCACGATGGCGCCGGCGGGCATGGCTGTCGCCGGGCTGTTCGCCGGCTGGATCGTCGCGCGCGGCGGGCTCCGGCGCTCGCTGTTCGCCGGCCTCGGCCTGTGCGCCATCACCGGCCTGTCGCAGCTGTTTCTCGACAATTTCATCATCCTGCTGATCAGCCGCTTCCTGCTCGGCGCTTCGGTGGTCACCGTCGACATCGCGCTGACGACGATCCTCGCCGCCGAGTTTGCCGGAAAGACCCGCTCGCGCTTGATCGGTTTCCGTCAGGCGATCTCGTCCACCGGCACCGTGTCGACGATGTTGCTCGCCGGCTGGATGGTGCAGAATTTCGGCTGGCGGTCGCCGGCCTGGATGTTCCTCGTGCCCGTGGTGATGCTGGTCCTCAGCGTCATCGCCTTCGACCGGCCGATCCCCGCCGCGCGCCAGATGGCGTCGAGCGAGAAATTCTCGGTGTGGCAGCTGTGGCCGATCTACCTGCTGTCGCTGCTGTTCTCGATGGCGCACACCATGCCGTCGTTCCAGATGCCGTTCCTGCTGAAGGAGATCGGCATCACCGACGCCGTGCTCATCTCGCGCGTGCCGGCGCTCAGCGCCTTCATCTCGATCATGGCCGCCGGCGCCTTCGCCTTCGTCTATGGCAAGGCGCAGCGCATGACCTTGGTGTTCGCGGCGACGCTGATGGGCCTCGGTTTCATCGGCGTCGGCAACGCCACCACCTATACGATGATCCTGATCTTCATCATCGTCGAAGGCAGCGGCGCGGGCTGGAACATGCCGTTCTTCCAGAACCGGCTGCTCGACCGCGTAACGCCGCAGCAGCGCAGCCAGGCGATGGGGCTGCTATCGAGTTCGCTGTTCCTCGGCCACTTCCTCAACCCGATCCTGACCGCGCCGTTGCGCGTCAACTTCGGGATCCACGGCACCTTCGTTTTCGTCGGAAGCTTCCTGGTGATCGGGGCGGGCGTGATGACGCTATGGATCTTCGCGTCGCGCAACCGCAACACGGTGATCTAGCCGCCGACCTCCGTCGGGAGCGATCGGCAACGGCGAAGGCGGGTGGCGGGGGCGCCACCCGCCTTCGCCCCGTCCGCCGCGGTCCACGCGGCAGCGCGACGCCGTCGTCGCGCAAGCTGGACGGGGAGGGAGGAGTGCGTGTCTTGGCGCCGCGCGGGCGGCCGGGCGATCAGCCGAGCAGCGCGCCGCCGTCGATCGTCCAGGCGGCGCCGGTGACGAAGGCTGCGGCAGGACTGGCGAGGAACTGGACCACGCGCGCCACCTCGTCGGGCTCGCCGAGGCGGCCGAGCGGTACCTGCGAGATCCGCCGCGCGGTGAGCGGCGCGCTGCCGCCGGCGCGCGCGACGGCGGCCTTGACCGCATCGGTCATGATCGGCCCGGGCGTGACGGCGTTGACGCGCACCGCCGGCGCCAGCTCGATCGCGCTGACCTGGGTGAGGGCGATCACGCCGGCCTTGGACGCGGCATAGGCCGCCTTGCCCGCCGTGGGGCGGAAGGCCTGCACCGAGGCGATGTTGACGATCGCGCCGCGTCCACGGTCGACCATGCCGCGCCCGACCGCCTGCGTCATGCGCATCGTCGCCTTGAGATTGACGTCGAGCAGCCGGTCCCAGTGCGATTCGTCGAGCTCGAGCAGCGGGCCCGAGGGATAGAGGCCGGCGCAGTTGACGAGGATGTCGGCGTCGATCGACGCGGCGACGCGCTCCGCCATGTCCCAGTCGGTCACGTCGGCGGCGTGCGCGCGTGCGCCGAGGCTACCCGCGACCGCGGCCAGGAGCGTTTCGTCGCGATCGATGAGCAGCAGGTCGGCGCCGGCGTCGGCAAAGCGGCGCGCCACGGCTTCACCGATGCCCGTGGCGGCGCCCGTCACGATGGCGCGCTGCCCGCCAAGCGCGCAGAGGTCGCCGAGCCCGCGCACCGCGATCAGCCCAGCCGAACGCGGACGATGTCGATGAGGCGCGCGCCCGAACGCGTACGGCCGACGACGCGGACGTCGACATTCTGGCTGTCGTCGAGATGGCGGGCGTAGACCGACCCGATGATCTCGTCGATTTCGTCGGCGACGGGTTCGGGGGAGGTGCTGCTGTGCTGCGCGATCAACGCGCCGCGGCCGGCCCAGGCGCGCACATAGCTTTCGGCGAGCGTCGGCCACCGGCCGGCGTCGCCGAGCCGGGCAGCCGGCGTCGCCGGCAGGGCCTGGCCGACGCGCGTATCGTCGAAGCGGCGGGACTCGAGCTGGAGCATCGGTACGGATCCGTCAAAAAAAGAGCGCCGACGGGGTGACCCGTCGGCGCATTGGGGAGAGTTACATTCGGAACGATCAGGCGGCGACGGCGACCGGCGGCTTCTTGGCGCCCGTCGCGGCCTCGGTGTCGAAGCCGTACAGCTTCGCCGCGGTCTCGTGCAGGATCTTCGCCTTCACCGGGCCCGGGACGCCCGACATCGACGCCTGGATCGTCCGCCACGAGTGCGGATAGTCGGCGCTGATGTGCGGATAGTCGGTCGACCACATGACCCGGTCGGGGTTCATGAACTCGAGATTGTTCAGCCCGAACGAGTCGGTCATGTAGCCGAAGTAGAAATGCTCATCGATATACTCGCTGGGCATCCGCTGCAGGCCGAAGTGGTTGACCTTCTCGAGGCGCTGATAGTTGTTGTCGATCTGCTCCTTGACGTAGGGCACCCAGCCGAAGTCGACCTCGGCGAACGCCACCTTCAGGTTCGGGAAGCGATCGAACACGCCGTTGAAGATGAACTCGATGCAGCGGTTCGGCGCATCGAAGAAGCGGCCGTAGCCGGGCAGCTTCGCCTTGTGCGGGCTCGGCTTGTAGATGCCGAGCGCGACGTGGATGTTGTACGAAACGTCGCGCTCGTGGATCGCCGCCCAGAGATAGTCTTCCTCGGGGCTCATCACGGCTGAGCCGTTCGGATAGGCCTGCGACATCACCGCACGCATCCCGGGACGGCCGAGCACGCGATTCATCTCTTCGACCGCCAGCTTGGCGCCGCCGCGGTTGGGCAGCAGCACCAGGCCGCAGAAGCGCGACGGGTCGTACGCGACATATTCGCTGACCCAGTCGTTATAGGCCCGGACGAGCGCGAGGTGGAATTCCTCGTCTTCGACCAGCGCCATCGCCGCCTGCACCGACGGAGTCGGATACATCACCTCGGCGGTGACGCCGTCGAGGTCCTGCTCGATGATACGTGCCGCCGGATCCCAGCCGCCCTTGCGCATGTCCTCGAAGTGCATCCAGGCCTTCATCTGCGACGGCTCGAGACCGGCGCAGGCATTCCAGCCGAAGTTGCGCGGCTCGGGCAGCCCTTCGAAAATCCAGCCGTCACCTTCCTCGAACTTCTTCAGATACGGTGCGCGGTCCTTGAACTTGGCCGGAACGCGCTTGGTGAAGAGGTCGCCCGGCTCGTTGAAATGGCTGTCAGCCGAGATCAGGCGGGTACTTCCTAGCGGCATGATGAACTCCCTCAATCTAACTTATATAAGATAGCAAGCTTGCAACTTGCCGTCAAATCAGAACGCCGCGCTGACGCGAATTCCGTAGCTGCGCGGACGGTTGAAAAGCACCGTCGCGAGCGAGGAGAAGTCGGTGGCGAAGTTGATGAACCGATTGTTGGTCAGGTTTTCGCCGTAGACCTGCGCGGTCAGCTCGACGTCGCCGACGGGAATCTTCGACCAGATGAGGCGGGCCGAGAGATTCTTGTCCTTGCCCGACTTGAAGAAGCGCGTGGTCGGCGACAGCCGGTCGACCGAGGCGAGATCGGTGCTGCTCTTCTCCGAATAATCGCCGCGCAGCAGGAACTCGCCCCACGCGGTTTCGCCGGTCGAGGCCTGAGCGCCGATGCGCGACGTCCAGCTCGGCACGTAGGAGAAGTTCGCCTCGGCGCGGACGTCGGTCGGAACGCCACCGACGACGAAGATATATTCCTTATACTTCGGGTCGATGTAGCCGACGTTGCCGTCGATCTGGAAATGCTGGCCGAGCAGCGCGGTCGCCTCGATTTCGAAGCCGGTATATTCGGCCTTGCCGGCGTTCGAGATGAAGGTCGTCGAGATCGTGCCGCCCGTCGGATTGGGCGTGGTGACCAGCTGCGTGATCTGCAGATCGTCATAGTCGGTCTTGTAGACGGTCGCGTTCAGGCGGAGGCGACGGTCGAACAGGTCGGACTTGAGACCGGCTTCGTAGCTGATCGCCTTTTCCGGATTGTAGGGTGCGGGCGCCGCGGCGATGTTGTTGAAGCCGCCGGCGCGGTAGCTCGACGAGACGCGGCCATAGGCCATGATCCGCGGCGTGAACTTGAAGCTGGCCGACGCCAGATAGCCCCAATTGTCCCAGGTGCCGGTGGTGTCGGTCGGGTGGCGCGTCGTGGTCGTGGTGGTGATCGTCGAGGTCGAGACCGAGTTCTCGATCTTCTTGTCCTTGGTGTAGCGCAGGCCGCCGGTCAGCTCGAGCCGCTCGTCGAGCGCCTCGGGCGTGAACGACAGCTGGCCGAAGCCCGCCCACGACTTGGTCTTCTGATCATAGTCGACCGTCCGGGCGACGTTCACGAAGACCGGCACCGGCGCGGTCGCGACGACCGAGCCGAGCACCGTGTCGATCGATTCGCGGACCTTTTCGTCATAGAAGAACAGGCCGGCGAGATAGTTGAACTGACCGAGGTCGCCCGTCAGCTGGAATTCCTGGCTGTACTGCTTCTGGTCGCCGGGATTGTCGGTGGTGACGTGCGCGCTGATCGGCTCGATCGCGTTGCCGGGCGTGCGCGGGTTGGCGACGCGGCCGAGGACGTAGTTGCCGCTGAGGTAAACGGCGAGGTCCTGGTCGAGCCGCTGATAGGAGCTGATCGACCGCAGGCGCGCCGCGTCGCTGAACTCATAGTCGAGCGTCAGGACGTTGCCCCAGCCCTCGATCTCGGCGTTGCCGAGCGAGCGCGGATCGCGATAGCTGAAGTCGCGCGGCTCGGTGCCGCTGACGATGAACGGCGGGCTGCCGGGATTGGCCGCGGCCGAGGCGGCGTAGGCGGCGAGCGCCGCCGGCGTGCCGCCGAGCGTTTCCCACGAGGTGAACGAATCGACCTTCGCGTAGCGCAGGCGGTTGTCGACCGTCAGCTTGCCGATGTCGCCGCGCAGCGCGAGGTTGAAGTTGCCGCCCTTCTGGTTGCCGCCCCAGTCGGACTTCGGAAGGTTAGGCGATTCGACCCAGCCGTCGCGGTTGTGGACCTGGCCGGCGATCTTCGCCTTGAAGCCGGTGTTGCCGATCTCGCCGGTCTGGATCACGCCGCTGACCAGCGTCTCGTTGTTGCTGGCATAGCCCATCGAGATCTTGCCGCTTGCTTCATCGGTCGGTGTGGCGGTGGTGATCAGTACCGCGCCACCCGTGGTGTTGCGGCCGAACAGCGTGCCCTGCGGACCGCGCAGCACTTCGAGCCGCTCGACGTCGGGGATGTCGAAGGCGTTGCCCGAGGGGCGCGGCATGTACACGCCGTCGACGTACAGGCCGACCGACGGTTCGGCGTACATCGCGGTGGTGATCGTGCCGATGCCGCGGATGAAGATGACGGGCGAATTGGCGCTGCCCGATCCCGAGGTGATCTTCACGCTCGGCGCGAGCGAGGCCATGTCCGACAGACGGACCACGGCCAGCTGCTCGAGCTGCTCGCCGCCGATCGCGGTGACGGCGACCGGCGTGGTCTGGGCGCTCTCGACGCGGCGGCGCGCGGTGACCACGATGTCCTCGATGACATTGGCGTCGTCGGCGGCGACCTGCGGCACGCCTGGCGTCGAAGCGGGCGCGGCTTCCTGCGCGAAGGCCGCTCCGGCCGACAGCGCGATCGCCATGATCGAGGCACGCGCGACGAGCGCCGCCTTGACGTTGGACGGACGGATAGAATCAATCATGTTCATGAAATGCCTCCCCGATGAGTGCCAGCTTGGGCTGGTCACAGTGAACCCCTACTTTACTGTCCATCTTTAATAAGACAATAAGGAATGATCGATGCGGGAGTGAATGATGGCGAATGCGGCGGTGATCGAGCGGGCGGAAACGGAGGCCGGATTGCTGGCGCTCATGACGGCGCGCCGCTCGCCGCCGGCGCTCTCGCTGGCCGAGCCCGGGCCCAGCCGGGGGCAGCTGGACCAGCTTCTGACGGCGGCGCTTCGCGTTCCCGATCACGGTCGGATGACCCCCTGGCGCTTCATCATTCTCGAGGGCGCCGCCAAGGCGGCGCTCGCCGACCGGCTCGACTTGCTCGCCGCCGAACGCGAGGATGCGATGAAGGCGCGGGCCGGCATCAAGAAGCTGCGCACGCCACCGCTGGCGATTGCGGTGGTCTCCTGCGCCGTCGAGGGCCGCATTCCCGAATGGGAGCAGCTGCTGTCGGCGGGGGCGCTGTGCCAGAACGTCCTGCTCGCGGCGACGGCGCTGGGCTTCGGCGGCAACTGGGTCACCGGCTGGTATGCCTATGACGAGCGCGCCCGCGCGATGCTCGGGCTCGGCGCCGAGGAGCGGATCGCCGGCTTCATCCTGATCGGCACGGCGCTCGAATCGGCGCCCGAGCGGCCGCGCCCGGCCGTCGAAACGGTCACCAGCTGGTTCGATCCCGCGGCGCTCGCCGCGGAATAGCCGGCGAGTTCAGGCTTTGAGGCGGGCGGCGCTGATCGGCGCTTCGATATCGAAGCCATGCCGGCGTTCGCCGGCATGCGCCGAATAATGCTCGCGAATCGCCTGCTCGGCGCCGCGCGCGTCGCCTTCGGCGATGAGCCGGTAGATCCGCTCATGCTCGTCGGCGAGCGACTGGCGCACGCCGCGCTCGGCAAAACTGCCGTGCTGCGACGCGGTGCGCGCGAGGATGTCGACCTGCGCCGACCACAGCACCTCGAGCGAGCCGACCACCAGGCTCATCGTCTCGTTGCCGCAGTTGGCGACGAGCACGGTGTGGAACTGGCGGGCAAGGCCGATGAAGGCGTTGGGATCGTCGATCGCGGCGATACCGTCGTCGAGCACCTTGCGCAGCAGCGGCAGCACCGTCGTATGACGGTCGGCGCGTTCGGCGCAGGTCGCGGCGCACGCCGGCTCGAGGATGCGCATCGCGGTCAGCAGGTCGAACAGCGAGGTGCGGCGCGATTCGAGCACGAGGCCCATCATGTAGGCGGCGGTCAGCGGTTGCGGCACGTGGACGACGGCGCCGCCGACGTTGCCGCGCAGCACCGTGACCAGTCCTTCGGTCTCGAGGATACGGAACGCCTCGCGGATGCAGGGCGGGCTGACGCCGAATTCGGCCATCAGATCCTCCTGCTTGGGCAGGATATCGCTGTCCTTGAGTTCGCCCGACAGGATGCGTTGGCGCAATCCGTCGGCGACGATCTCGGCGATCCGGGGCTGCTTCAGGCGCCGTGGCGCCACGGACGATGGGATCACGTTCACGCTTGGTTCTTGTCCTTCCGTCCCATGTCGCAAGATCGGACCGGATCGCTCCGCCGTACGCCGTGCGACGCGGCTTCACTGGGACTGCTCGCGCACAATTTACCTGCAGTAACAATCTTTACAATGCCACTCGCAAAAACATCCGAAGTCGATCTGAAACGGCTTCGGCAGGGGAGGATGACTAAATGACGTCTCAGACCGATCGCGGCCAGGTTTTCACCATCAGCATCACGCCGTTTACCGAGGACGGCCGCATCGACGAGCCGCGCTTCCGGCGCCACCTCAAGAAGCTCGGCGACGCCGGCATGGGCGTCTATGTCGGCGGCGGCGGCAGCGGCGAGGGCTATACGCTGTCGACCGAAGAGACGCGACTCGTGCTCGACATCGCCGTCGACGAGCTGAAGGGCAAGGCGCCGATTCGCGCCATGGGCATCGAGCCGCGCACCGCCGAGCAGATGGTCGCCTTCCTCGAGACCGCCAAGGCGGCGGGCGTCGATGCCGCGCAGGTCTATTCGCTCGACGTCGGGCACGGCCATTCGCCGACGCCGCGCGAGCTCGACCGCTATTTCTCCGAGGTCACCCGCGCTGTCGACATGCCGATGATCATGTCGACGCACCAGTCGGTCGGCTACGTGATCCCGGCCGCCGTCATCATCGACCTGTTCAAGGACAATCCGCGGCTCGTCGGCCTCAACATCAGTCATCAGGATCCGAACTATCTGCGGTCGCTCATCGATGCGCTCGCCGACCGGATCGACATCTGCACCGGCGGGCCGCACCAGGCGCTGCTCAATTTCGCGCTGGGCGGCCATGGCTATCTGACGTCGGAAGGCAATCTGGCGCCCCGCCTCTGCCTTTCGGTGATCGAGGCGTGGAAGCGCGGCGACGCGGCGGCGCTGCTCGAGGCGCACGGCAAGCTCATGCGGCTGTTCATGGCGCTTTATGGCAACGGCGGAATCCGCGTCACCAAGGCGGTGCTCGAGAAGGTCGGCCTCGCCGGCGGCTACCCGCGGTTGCCGCGCGTGGTCGCCGAGGACGAGCAGCTTGCGCGGGCGATGGCGGTCGTCGAAGGCATCGGCCTGGCCGAGATCGAGGGCTGGTAACGCGAAGGGGGCGCGCCCCTGCGGGCGCGCCCCCCTCCCGTGACGAAGCGGACGCCTATTCCGCCGCCATCAGCGACGGCGCATGCTCGTTCCAGAAGGCCGATTCGCGCGAGGTGTCGATCGTCTCGGCGTTGCGCACGCCGAACTTCTCCCGCGCTTCGGCGAGCGGCAGGTCGAGATAATCCTCGTAGCGGTGCAGGAACAGCGCGTCGGAGGTGCGGCCGATCTTCATGCCGCGTTCGGCCAGCTCCCACATCTGCATCCACACCTCCGGATAGTGGAGCGGCGTGCGCATCAGCATCGGAATGGTGAGGAAGGTGTTCTGCACGTTGAGCAGCCCGGCAAGCTCGGGCTCGAACCAGCGGAAGAGGTTGCCGTAGCGCAGGAACGCCGGGATCACCTCGCCGAGACCGTCGAAGCCGCCGCCGCCGAGGATGTGCATGAAGTCGTGCGTCTGCACGCCGCGCAGGAAGAAATATTCGAAGCTCGTCTTCGGCTCGAAGCCCGGGATGATGTCGACCTCCATCCCGGCGCCGATCAGCTGCTTGTACCAGATGCCGCCGATCGACCCTTCGGGGCACGACTTCATGTCGTCGCGCCGGAGCTTCGATACCCAGCGCTCGTCGAGCCAACGGTCGAGTTCGGGCCAGCTGCGGCGCGCCTCGTTGAACAGCACCTCGATGCGGTCCTGGTCCTGGATCTCGCGTACCGCCTGGATCAGCATCGGGATTCCGTAGGTCGGCGGAATGTCGGTGCCATTGCGCTTGAGGCACTGCGTCGTGACCCACTCGCGAATCCGGTAGTCGTTCAGATACTTCGACGAACTGATGAGCGCGGAGCTCGTCGTCTCGACTTTCTTGCGGCCGCGCATCAGGTACGGAAGGTCGCTGTCATCCATCATGTCTCTCCCCGTTGGCGAGCCGTCTTCAGGCGGCTTCGGCTGCAGCCTTGGCGGTGATCGTCGGCCCGATGACCTTGCCCGGGAAGGCTTCGGTGAAGTGGCCGTTCTCGAAGGTCGGGACGCCGTTGACGAGCGTCAGGCGCATCGGCGCCGCGTCGCGGCTGAAGCGCCAGGTCATGCCGCCTTCGCCGTCGGGCACGTCGAACACGCGCTTCAGCGGCCGCGTCTCGACCTCGTCGATGTTGAACACCGCGATGTCGGCCTTGTAGCCCGCCTTGATCACGCCGCGATCGGTGAAGTTGAAGTGCTGCGCCTGCTTGCCCGTCTGGACGTGCACCGCCTCCTCGATGGTGAGGTCGCCGTTCTTCACGAACTTGGTGAAGAACAGGATGTTCTCGCCGCCGCCGCACAGCATCTGGCCATGCGCGCCGGCGTCGGAAATGCCGCCGACGGTCTGGTCATCCTTGAGCATCTCGACGGTCAGCTTGTCGTCCATCGCGTGCGGCTCGCGGCTGACGATCGACTGGAAGCCGTTCGCCAGCACCCAGTCGGCGAGCGCGTCGGACGGATGCTTGCCTTGCTGGTCGGCGAGCTGGCGCAGCGTCAGGCCGAGCGGGCCGGCGCCGGTCTCCGAATCGTTGAGGATCATCATGTGCGGGTTGGCGACGAGCGACTGCTTGAACGCCTTGTTGTCCCAGCTGTCGCGAGCCCGCGCGCGCCACTCGTCATTGGTAAGGAGCGCCGTCTTCGCCTCAATGGTCTTGGCCTGGACGACTTCGTGCCAGACATATTCGTTCGCCTGCGCGAACGACGACGAGCTGAAGAAGTTGAGCGCGGTCGTCGGCGGGACGTGCGCGAAGCTCGGCCAGAAATCGAGGCCTTCGGCCTTGAACTTGGCGTTGAGCTCCCAGAGCTTGTCGCGGATGCCCTTCTGGAAGTTGAGGAGGGCGCCGGCGCCGGCGAGCTGCAGCCGGACGTTGCGACCGCGCGCCAGGCGGGCGAGCCGCTCCATCGTCTCGGGCGCCTTCAGGTGGAAGAAGGTGTCGAGGATGAGCTGCATGCTCGATCCGGGGTAGCGTTCGAGCACGTCGAAGAAGGCGCTGATCTCGGCGTCGTCGGCCTGGATCGACGGCACCGGCCGATCCTGGCTGTCATGGTCCATGAAGTTCGACGACAGGCCGATCGCGCCGGCCTTGATCGCGTCCTCGAGCAGCGCCGCCATCTTCTCGATCTCGGCGGGAGTCGCAGCGCGTTCCCAGGCGTCCATGCCCATCACGGTGAGGCGGATCGCGATGTGGCCGGCGTAGCCCGCGATGTTCGCCGAGGTCTTGGCGTTGGCCTCGACCGAGCGCTTGTACTCGGACCAGGTCTGCCAGTCCCACGGCAGGCTCTCGAGGAACGGCTTGGTCGGCACTTCCTCGAAGAAGGAGAAGATCTTGACCATTTCCTCGCGCACCTCGGGGATCGTCGAGATCGGCGCGGCGGTGAAGCCGCAATTGCCGATGACGGCGGTGGTCACGCCATAGCCCGGGAGCGGATCGAGGCTCGGCTGCCACCACATCACCGCGTCCATGTGCGTATGACATTCGATGAAGCCGGGGGTGACGTAGCAGCCGTCGGCGTCGACGACGCGCTCGCCGGCTTCGGGAGCGAGCGAAGGCGCCACCGCGGCGATCACGCCGTCGCGCACGCGGACGTCGGCGCGCTGGGCCGGCGCTCCGGTGCCGTCGACGACCGTACCGCCACGAATCAACAACTGCGTCATCTCAATCTCCCCAATGTAGCTCTTTGTTGTATAACTTTAATAACATCGAATCCAGCGATTGCCACCTCGGCCCGGCTCAGTCGAGCGCCCGCTGGTCGACGACCTTGAGGTCGTAGCCGCCAAGGCCGACATAGGTGCGCTGCGAGTTGGTGAGCAGCACCATGTCGCGAACGCCGAGGTCGACGAGGATCTGCGCACCGGTGCCATAGTCGCGCTGCTCGACGACGTCCTGCGCGTCGGCGCGCTTGGTCACGAACTGCTTCAGCCGGTCGGGCGAATTGTCGACGAGCATCACGACGATCCCCGCCTCTTCGCGACCGATGATCTCCATCGCGCGCTGCAGCTGCCCGGTGCGCTCCGACTTCTCGCCGAGGATGTCGGTGAACGGCGAGACCGGGTGCATGCGGACCAGCGTCGGCTTGCGCGGATCGACGCGGCCCTTGACGAGCACCAGATGCTCGGTGTGCGTCGGCCGGCTGACATAGGTCTTCACCGTCCATAGCCCGCCATGCACGCTGTCGAGCGGGCTCTCGGCGACGCATTCGACCAGGTGGTCGTAGCGGCGTCGGTAGGCGATGAGGTCGCGGATGGTGCCGATCTTCAGACCGTGGAGCTGCGCGAACGACATCAGGTCGTCCATGCGCGCCATCGTTCCGTCGTCCTTCATGATCTCGCAGATCACGCCCGACGGGTTCAATCCGGCCAGCCGCGCGACGTCGACCGCCGCCTCGGTATGGCCGGCGCGCACCAGCACGCCACCGTCGCGCGCTACCAGCGGAAAGACGTGACCCGGCGTCACGATATGCTCGGGGCCCTTCGACGCGTCGATCGCCACCGCGATCGTCCGCGCCCGGTCGGCCGCCGAAATGCCGGTGGTCACCCCGTCCTTCGCCTCGATCGACACCGTGAACGCCGTCTCGTGCCGCGTGCCGTTCTGCCGCGCCATCATCGGCAGCCCCAGCTGGTCGACGCGCGCCTTCGTCAGCGAC
>JASBUR010000037.1 GCA_030147805.1 Sphingomonadaceae bacterium | reverse complement strand
GGGCGCGCCCCGCCCCCGGCGGGCGGGGGGTGGTGGGGGGGGGCGGGGCCCCCGCGAGCGCAGCGAGCGTTGCGCGCGCCGGCACCCCTCTCCCTGCCCTCTCCCCGGCGGGGAGAGGGTGGCTCTCGCTGTTCCTGCTTGTGCTGGCCCTCCTCGCCACCCCGGCGTTTGCCGCTCCCACCTTTCCCAACCTCACCGGCCGCGTCGTCGACGCCGCGAACATCCTGCCCCCCGAGGCGGAGATTTCGATCGAGGCCAAGCTCGCCGCGCTCGAAGCGAGCACGACGCGGCAGCTGGTCGTCGCGACCGTCCCCGACCTCGATGGCATGGACATCGCCGACTACGGCTATCAGCTCGGCCGCGCCTGGGGCATCGGGCAGAGCGAGGAAGACAATGGCGCGCTGCTGATCGTCGCGCCCAACGAGCGCCGCGTGCGCGTCGAGGTCGGCTACGGGCTCGAGCCGGTGCTGACCGACGCGCTGTCGAGCCTCATCATCCAGCGCAACATCCTGCCCGCGTTCCGCGAGGGCGACATGCCGCGCGGCGTCGCGGCGGGAGTCGACGCGATCGTCGCGCAGCTGCAGCTGCCCGCCGACGAGGCGCGCGCCAATATCGCCGCGGCCGAGGCCGTGGCGGCGCGTGCCGCCGAGGACGGCGGCGACGGCTTCGGCATCGGTTCGATCTTCTGGATCATCTTCATCCTGTTCTGGATGGTCCCGGCCTTCTTCAGCCGCCGCAGCGGCCGGCGCTATCGCCGGTCGAGCGGCGTCGCCGAGGCAGTGCTGTGGGGCGTCGCGAGCGCCGCACTCAACAGCCGTTCGTCGCGCGGCGGCGGCTGGGGTGGCGGGGGCGGTGGCTTCGGCGGCGGCGGTTTCGGCGGCGGCGGCGGCTCGTTCGGGGGCGGCGGCGCCTCGGGAGGCTGGTGATGCTGTTCACGCCCGAAGAACATGCGCGCATCGCGGCGGCGATCGCCGAGGCCGAAACTCGGACCTCGGGCGAGATCTTCGCGATCGTCACCGACGAGGTGTCGAAGAATGGCGCCGTCGCGCTCGGCGCCGCGGCGACGGTCGCGCTGATCGTTCCGTTGATCGGGGTCGCGGTCGGGCTCGATCCGCTGCGGCTGCTGCCGTTCGGCGGCGGCGACTGGCACATCGGCGGCGACCGTTTCGAGATGCTGCGCGGCATCAGCGCCTTCGTCGCGATCCAGGACCTGCTGTTCCTCGCCGTCCTGGCGCTGACCTGGTTCACGCCGCTCAACCTGTGGCTGACGCCCAGGAAGATGCGCCGCGAGCGCGTGCATGCCGAGGCGATGAAGCAGTTCCTGTCAAAGGGATTGCACGTCACCGCCGAGCGCACCGGCGTGCTGCTCTACGTCTCGCTGGCCGACCATGTCGCCGAGGTGATCGCCGACGAGGGCATCTACGCGAAGGTCGCTCCCGAACTCTGGGGCGATACGATCATCGCGCTCGTCGAGGGGATCAAGGCGGGCAAGGCCACCGACGGCTTCGTCGCGGCGATCGGCATCGCCGGCGCGGTGCTCGCCGAGCATTTCCCGCCGCGCGCGCACAATCCCAACGAGCTGCCCGACAAGCTCATCGAGCTGTAGCGCTGCCGCTTCGACCGCGTTGGTGCGCTATCGTACACTGGCGGCCTCGCCGTCAACGCGGGGAACCGTAAGCGGGCCCCTCCGTTGAATCGCCCAAACGGGGTTCGCACCCCGATCAAGCGAGCAAGGTGCCCACATGCTGCGTCAGATCATCGACCGCCCCGCCGCCGGCGAGCGCGGAGTCACGCTCCACGCCGCCGATCCGGCGGCCTTTCACCGGCGCCTCTCCTACTTCAACCGTCACCGGCTCGCGGTGGCGATGCCGCACGACGACTGGCAGGACGACATCGCGCAGGAACTCGAGATGCGCCAGGCTGAGGGCGCGTGGATCGAGTCCGAGCGCGCCGCGATCGCCGACTGGGCCGCCGAGGCGCCGACCGATCCCGACGGCTTCGTGGCCTGGTTCGAGGCGCTGAACGAGAACGGCCCCGGCCAGGGCGACGCGCTGTTCCCGTGGCTCGCCGAGGAGGCACGCCGCGACGAGATCAAATGGTTCATCACGCAGGAGGTGGCCGGCGAAGCGGGCTTCGACGATCTCGTGGCGATGACGCAGATCAAGATGCCGCCGCGCGCCAAGATGGAGCTGGCGAACAATTACTGGGACGAGATGGGTCGCGGCAACCTCAAGGGCATGCATGGCCCGATGCTCGACGCGCTGGCGCAGACGCTGCAGATTCGTCCGACGATCGAGGCGACCGCCTGGGAAAGCCTGGCGCTCGCCAACACGATGGTCGCCTTCGCGACGACGCGCCGCTACGCCTATCACTCGGTCGGCGCGCTCGGGGTCGTCGAGCTGACCGCGCCCGGCCGGACGAAGCTGGTCGCGCAGGGGCTGCGGCGCCTCGGCTTCAGCAACAAGGAGCGGATGTATTTCGACCTCCATGCGGTGCTCGACGTCAAGCATTCGAAGGACTGGAACAGCGAAGTACTGTGGCCGCTGGTTGCCGAGCGCCCCGAGAGCGCACGCTTCATCGCCGAGGGTGCGCTGATGCGGCTCAGTTGCGGTGCGCGCTGCTTCGCGCGCTACCGCCGCCATCTGTGGGGCGCGCCGTTGATGGAAGCGGCCGAATAGCTAGCCGCGCTGGCGGCGCCCCATCGCTCGCACCACCAGAAACAGCAGCAGCCCGACCGGGCCGAGCAGATAGGTGAAGAGAAGGCACGGCAGCAGCAGCGCATGCGCCATGCCGGTCCGGCCTGCCTCCTCGGCCTCCCAGCTGCCGATCCACAGGTCGAAGGCGAGGTAGTGGATCCAGCCGGCCAGCAGATAGCCGGGGATGCCGAAGAAGGCGGCGATGCCGGTCAGCGAATAGTCGATCGGCACCTGCGGCGAGCCGGCCTTCGCGAAGGTCACCACATAGAAGATGCAGAGCGCGACGCCGGCGATGCGGGCGACCTCGA
The DNA here is from genome assembly GCA_030147805.1 of Sphingomonadaceae bacterium. GTDB lineage: Bacteria > Pseudomonadota > Alphaproteobacteria > Sphingomonadales > Sphingomonadaceae > Sphingoaurantiacus. The sequence goes on along the minus strand of JASBUR010000037.1, from coordinate 177,768 downwards.
CGAGCGTTGACCGGTTGAGCGGCGCGAAGAGCAGCGCCAGCCAGCCGACGAGGCCGATCGCGTTGGCGAGCATGAACATCGTATCGAGCGACATCGGCTTCCCCCCTGCCTTCTCAGATCACGCCGAGCGACTTTCCCTTCATACAGGCGTCGGCGCGGTTGATCGCGCCGAGCACCGCAAACAGCTGAGAGACGTGGCTCTTGACGGTATCGGGCGCGATGCCGAGATCGCGGCCGATCTCCTTGTTCGATTTGCCCTCCGCCATCAGCCGCAGCACGTCGCACTGCCGTCCGGTCAGCGTGACGGCTTCGCGCGCCGCGGCGACGGGCCGCTGCACCGGTACCGCCATGATATGCGCCGGCATGTAGCGGCCGCCGCCCGCGACGAGCGCCATCGCCGCTTCGATCATCGCCGGCGTGGCGGTCTTGCGCACGATGCCATCGACGCCGGCCGCCGCCAGATCGACGGCGGTGGCGTCCTCGTCGGACCCGGTAACGACGAGGCAGCGCGCGCGCGGCGCCTGCGCCAGAAGCTCGCGAACCCCGTCGACCGCCGCGGCGCCGGGCATGCCGAGATCGGCGAGGACGAGGTCGGGGTCGCGTGCCGCGAACGCCCAGGCGGTGGGGAAGTCGCCGGCCTCGAGCAGCTCGGCGTCGGGCCATAGCCGGCGCACCGTGGCCGCGAGCGACTGGCGCACCATCGGGTGGTCGTCGCAGATCAGCACGCGCGTTGGAGCGCTCATGCCGCCATGTCCATCGACGTCGCCGCCGCCGCGGCGCGCGGCAGCTCGATCCAGAAGGCGGCGCCCGAGCGCCAGCGCGCCTCGTGCCCGGCGTTGCCGCCCATCGCCTCGGCGAGCTTCTTCGCCGAAGCGAGCCCCAGTCCGAAGCCGCCGCCCGACGCCGAGCGCTGGCCCTGCGCGAAATCCTCGAAGAGATGCGGCACGAGCGCCCGATCGATCCCTTCGCCGTCGTCGAGCACCCAGAAACGCATCCGCCCCGCGGCCGCCGGCCGCGCGGCGATCAGCACGCTTTCCCCCTTCGAATGGCGGAGACCGTTGACGACGAAATTGCCGAGCGCGCGCTTGAGCAGATGCGGATCGGCGACGACCAGCAGGCCATGGCCGGCAACGCGCAGCCGAATACCGGCCTCGCGCGCCGCCGGGCCGAGATCGAAGGCCAGCTGCCGGCCGAACGCACCGGCGTCGATCACCTCGGGGATCGCCCGCACCGCGCCGGCGTCGAGCTTCAGATGCATCAGCATCGCGTCGAGCAGCGCAGCCGTGGAGGTGAAGGCGCGACGCACCCCGGCGGCGGACCGGTCGCGTTCGGCGCGGTCTGGCGACGTCAGGCATTGCTCGAAGAACAGCCGCGCCGCGTGCAGCGGCTGCGCAAGATCGTGCGAGGCGGAGCGGATGAAGCGCGTCCGCGCGTCGCGCTGCGCGGCAACTTCCACCAGCGCCTGTCGGAGCTGCGTCGAGGCCTGTTCGCTTTCCAGCCGGGCGGCGGTGGCAGCGACGACGCTGGCGCGGATCAGGCGGCGCAGCAGCAGCAGCATGCTGCCGTTGAGCGCCAGGAACAGCGCCGTCGGCACCGCGTAGCGACCACCGGCGATCAGCACCACCGCGATGACCGAACCGAGGATTCCCAGCACGGCGGGCACCGCCACCTGCGTCGCCTGCGTCGCGAAGGCAACCTGCAGCGCGACGAAGCCGAAGCACAGCAGGATCATCAGCAGGCGGAGATCCTCGGGGGCGGCGGGCATCAGCAGCCATACCGCGCCGATGATGCAGCCATTGGCGAGCGTCATGATCGCGCGACCCGCCGGGGCCCACAGCCGCAGCGTCTCGGCATCGTCGGGACGCCGCCAGGCGAAGCCGATGATGGCGACCAGCCAGACGACCAGTGTGGCCCCGGTCGCGAGCGTCCACAGCTCGAGGATCAGCGGAACGGCATAGGGCCGGAAGGCGAAGTGCACATAGGCGATGACCGCCGACAGTCCGGCGAGGGCGACGAAGCTGCCGGCCGTCTCGCTGCGCATTTCGCTTGCCAGCACGCCTTGCGATACGGCGGCGGGCAGACCCTCACCCGACATGATCGCGACCCCCACGACTTACCGGTCCACGGTAAGCAGGCTGCGCCGCGCATTTCAAGCGATTGCGCGGGCTTTGCGGTCAGTTGACGGTGGCGGCATGTTCCCGAAGCGCCGCCTCTACGGCCGCAAAGCCGTCGTCGCTCGCGGTGGCGATGTCGAGCGGGCGCCCGCCCAGCGCATCATGATGCGTGTTGAGGAAGGCGAGCGCCTCGGCGCTGCTCGGGTGCAGTTCGCTGGCCCGCCGGACGACCAGCCCGCGGCGCCGCGTTTCGTCGCCGTCGAGCGGCTTTTCCCCGGCATAGCGTTTGGGGGGGCGTTGACGCATCATGTCACTCTCCTCGAAGGACGGATCAGGCGGCGACGGGATCGAGCGTGAAGCTGCCCCGGCGCGAGCGATAGCCGGCACCGACGGTAAGCCGCCGCGCCGACCGGTCGAAGGCGACATGCTCGCCCGCCATGCCATGTGCGTCGGCAATCACGGTCGCCGCTACTTCATAGGCCTGGTCGAGCGTCGGCGCCTGGACCGTGCGGTCCACCGCGACGCCGCCGCCGAGCGGATGGTAGGTGAGCCGAAACTGGTTCATCGAAGCCGAAGTCATGCGTACCGGCGCCGCCTCAGGCCTGGTCGTCGGTTTCGCGCACCCGGCGCGCGGTCGACAGGCGGCCGATGCGCTCGAGCATCTCGGCGCGCTCGTCCCAGGCGGCGGCGGAGGCGGTAAATCGCACGCTCTGGTTCGCCAGCAGTGCCGCGGCGGCATGCGAGCGGTCGACCGCGGCGTTGGCACGACATGAAATAGCTGTAAGCATAGGATTTTTCGCCTGTTTTGAAGGCAGGCGGGGGCAGCCAGCCCTCTGCCACCGACGCCTGGGGCGATGTGCCGGTGATGAGGTATAGATCGGGGGCCGGGCCGGCCATTGCAAGGCCGTCGCTTGTAAATCGCGGCCGATGCGCCCATATCGTCCCGGCTGACGTTGCCCGCGACGGACTGTGGCGCGTTACTGCCCATCTCTCCCCAACGAGCTTCCAAGGCCCTGACAGCCGATCTCCGGCGTCGGGCTTTTTCAGGTTTTCTCAAAGAAAGGAAAACCACATGGCTACCACTGGCACTGTAAAGTTCTTCAACGCCCAGAAGGGCTTCGGCTTCATCACCCCCGAGGGCGGCAACAAGGACGTCTTCGTCCACATCTCGGCCGTCGAGCGCTCGGGCCTCGGCACGCTGAATGACGGCCAGAAGGTCAGCTTCGACACCGAAGCCGATCGTCAGGGCCGCATGTCGGCTTGCAACCTGCAGGCCCTCTAAACATTGGCGAAGGAAGATGTCATCCTCGTCGAGGGCGTGATCGCCGAGATCCTGCCCGAACGACGTTTTCGCGTGCAGCTGGATAACGGCCACGAGATCATCGCCTATACGGCGGGGAAGATGCTGCGGAACCGCATCCGTTCGATCGCCGGCGACCGTGTTCATGTCGAGGTTTCGCCCTACGACCTGACCAAGGGGCGCGTGGTGTTCCGCGAGCGTTCGGGTCCGCCCATGCCGATGAATCAGCGCCGGTTCTTCCGTCGTTGATCGCGCCCGGCCGCCGCGGTTAAGACTGCGGCGGCCGGAAGCGCCTCTACACCCCCGAAAGGATTCCCCGCGATGAGCGGTTTCAATCAGAGCTTCGACGATCGGCGCAAGCGCGCCGCCGAGGCCAAGAAGGCGCTGCTCGAGCGGTTCAGCGCCCGCCCCGATCCCAATGATCCGGCCGTCCAGGCGCGCGCCGCCGAGCGCGCCGCCGCACAGGCCGAACGCGAGGCCCGCGCCGCCGAGCGCGCCAAGGCGCGCGAAGCGCAGAAGGCCGCGGCGGCCGAAAAGGCGATTGCCGACGCCGCCGCTCGCGAGGCAGCGGCCGCGGCGCGTGTCGAGAACGAGGCCGCGCGTCTCGCCGAGCAGAAGGCCCAGCGCGACGCGCGCTATGCCGCGCGCAAGGCGAAGAAATCCTAGGCTAGACGCCCATCACGCCGGGCTTCTTGACCCCGGCGAGCGGTGCGATGGCCTTCGCCTTGTCCTTCTTGGGCTTGCGGATTTCCTTCGACGATTTCTTCTGGCTCTTGGCCATGGCGGCTCTCCGGACGAGGTGAGACTAGGTGAAGGCGATCGGCGTCGCGCGTCGCGCCGCCGCATCGGTGGTCGAATCGCGCCCGCGCGGCGGCACGGCGAGCTGCGCTCGCTGTTGCCGGTCGAGCTCGAGCGCCCGGACGAACATCCAGACATTGGGTGACATGATGCCGCTCCTGTGTCAGGCGGGAGCACGATGTCTCTCGGTCACCAGCGCCTGCGGGTCGCGTACCGGTGATGCCGCGATCATCGTCCGCTGCGGCGTCGGTTGCAACCCCGGGGTATCGGCGCGAGCGCTTTTCCGCTAGGATGCGGGCACCACCGGGATTCCCACGCCCCAAGCGCCCGGCGGCAGAGAGACGCGCTACGTGCTCCCGCTTGCAACAACAGGAGCCACCCCATGGCCTCTCCGGCAATGAACGAATATTTCGCGCAGCTGTCCGCCGATCATCGCGCGCAGGCCGCCGTCACCGAGGGGGCCGAGCGCGTCAAGCATCGCGAGAAAGCCGACCAATATGACCGGCTTGCCGGCAAGCGCGACCTGTTCCGCAAGGCGAGCTGACCCTGCGGCGTGCGGGCTTTTGTTCGATTGCTGACATAAGCTGCTCGCTTTGGCCCGCCGCGCCATGCTACCCGGCGCGGGCGGCGCATTCCCTGAGCATGCGCGGTGCGGCCTTGGCCGGTACGGCGGCGGAGCCGATTTGTCAGGGCCGAAAGCCCCCGCGTGAGCCATGATGCCCCTTCCCGTGATGCCGTCGTCCTCGTCGTCGAAGACGAAGCGCTGGTGCGCATGATCACCGTCGACGTTCTTTCCGAGGCGGGTTTCGAGGTGATCGAGGCCGATAGTGCCGACGCGGCGCTCCCGATCATCGAGGCGCGCGACGATCTGCGAATTCTCGTCACCGACGTGCGCATGCCCGGACGCATGGACGGGCTGGAGCTGGCGCGCCACGTCTCGTCGTGCCGCGACGACATCGTCATCCTCGTCACCTCGGGCCATGCGCGGCCGAGCGGCGACGAGCTGCCGCCGCGCGCGCGTTTCATCGGCAAGCCCTACCGCGTCGAGGCGCTGGTCGCCGAGGTCAGACAGCTCGCCACCCGCGCGCGCTAGCGCGCGACGATCTGCAGGCTCATGCCGCGCCGGCGACGGAAGCCGAGCGTCTCGTAAAGCGCGATGGCGCCCGCATTCGACGGATAGACGTGAAGGAACGCCGCATCGCCCGCCGCGATGATGCGCGACGCGACGGCGCGCATCAGCTGCGCCGCATAGCCCCGGCCGCGATGGTCGGGATGCGTGCAGACGCCGCTCACCTCGACATAGCCCGGCAGCTTCATCCGCTCGCCCGCCATCGCGATCAGACGACCGTCGCCATCGCGTACGCCGACGAACCGGCCGAGTTCGTGCGTCCGGCGCCGGAACGGCCCGGGCTTGGTCAGCGTCGCCAGCGCCAGCATGTCGGGCGCGTCGGCCTCGCCGAGCGGGTCGATGGCGAACGCCGCGGTCGGCGGTGCCACCGCCGTCGCGACCATCTGGTCGAGCGGCGCCTGCCGCCTGAGCGCCAGCCCGGGCGGTAGCGGCAGTTCGGCGGATTCGACGAGCCAGAACTCGTCGCCCGCGGGGAGCAGCGCCGCAAGCGCGGCGAGGCTCTCGGGCCGCGTGTCGGCCGGCGCCGCGAACGGGCCGACCGCCGCATCGAGCCGCCAGGCGCGCGCGTCGCCCCACGCCAGCGCCGCATGACGCGTGGTCAGCGTGGCCCAGACCGGGCGATCGAGCGCAACGTCCATCACCGACGCCTTGGCCGAGCTGTCACGGAATTGCAACAGGTGCATTCATTTCGACACAGTACCGCACTCAAGCGGGATTGCCGGGCGCGGCCTCCGATCGGTACCGTTGCGGGATTATAACGAGACTTGGGGAGCTTTTTCATGACCATGCCATATCGTCGGCCGTTCGTCCTCCTGCTCGGTTCGTCGGCGGCCGCGCTGCTCGCCGCGCCGGCATTCGCGCAGACCGAGACCGGCGCCGCTGCCGCCGCCGAGGTCGAAAGCGAGGAGATCATCGTCACCGCCACCAAGCGCTCGTCGACGATCCAGGACGTGCCCTTTTCGATCAACGCGCAGACGCAGGAGGCCATCCAGCGCTCGGGCGCGACGACGATCGAGGACCTGGCGCGCAACGTCGCCGGCCTCAGCATCCAGAACCTCGGGCCGGGGCAGAGCCAGGTGTCGGTACGCGGCGTGTCGGCCGGCCAGGTCGTGCGCGACCAGCCCGGCGTCAAGGAACAGGTCGGCGTCTATCTCGACGAAAGCGTCATCTCGCTGTCGCTGTTCACCCCCGACCTCGACCTGTTCGACCTCAACCGCGTCGAGACGCTGCGCGGCCCGCAGGGCACGCTGTTCGGCTCGGGCTCGGTAGGCGGCACCATCCGCTACATCACCAATCAGCCCGATCCCGACGCGATCGAGGGGCTGATCGAAGGCAACCTCAACCTCGTCGATGGCGACGACATCGGCGGGCATCTCAAGGGCGCGATCAACCTGCCGCTGTCGGAGAAGGCGGCGGTGCGCGCCGTCGGCTACCACACCGAATATGGCGGCTTCATCGATGCGCGGCGCGAGGGCGGCGGCCGCGACGAGGACGTCAATTCGGGCAGCCGCACCGGCGGCCGCCTCGCGCTGTCGCTGATGCCGACCGAAGACGTCACGATCACCCCGCGCATCGTCTATCAGGAGATCGAGGCCGACGGCTTCAACCGCCAGGAAGTCTTCAATCTCTATGCCAACCCGTTCACCACGACGCGCCCGGCGGTGAGCTTCGGCGAACGCGAGCAATATCTGCTGCTCGACGAGCGCTTCAAGGACGAGACGATGATCGCCGACCTGACGGCGAGCGTCGGCCTCGGCGGCGTCGAGCTGACCTCGGTGACCAGCTATATCGACCGCGACATCGTCGCCAGCCGCGACGCCAGCGCGCTGACCGGTTCGGTGTCGGTCGATCTCGGCTTCCCCGCCGCCGCGGTGCTGCTGCCGTCGAACCTCGTCGACACCACCGCGCTCGAGACGATCACGCAGGAGCTGCGGCTCGCCTCCGACGGCGACGGGCCGTTCCAGTGGCTGATCGGCGGCTTCTATTCGGACATCAACCGCGACTATACGCAGCGGCTGCCGACCCCGGGCTACGACGCCTTCACCGATGCGACGCTGGGCGCCGGCACCTCGGCGGCGGTCGCCAACGGCTTCCCCGCCAACTCGCCCTACAACGCCGACCTGCCCTACGACATCAAGCAGAAGGCGATCTTCGGCGAGGTCAGCTACGACCTGACCGACGCCTTCACGCTCACCGCCGGCGGCCGCTACTACGACTTCGAGGAGGAGCGGCGCTTCGTGTCGGGCGGCCTGTTCGCCAACGGCGACAACCGCCGCGACAGCACCAAGTCGGACGGCTTCACGCCGCGGCTGCTCGCCAGCTACGAGGTATCGGACAATTTCACCGTCAACGCGCAGGCATCGAAGGGCTTCCGTCTCGGCGGCGTCAACGATCCGCTCAACCTGCCGCTGTGCACGCCGCAGGATGCGGCGATCTTCGGCGGCTATCAGAGCTATGACGACGAAACGCTGTGGAACTACGAGGCGGGCGTGAAGGCGTCGGGCCGCGGTTTCAGCTTCAACGCCGCTGCCTTCTACACCGACATCAAGAATCTGCAGGTCACGCTCGACGCCGGATCCTGCTCGTCGCGCGTCGTGTTCAATGTGCCCGAGGCGCACACGATGGGAGTCGAGTTTGAGCTGGCGGCGCAGGCGGCCGAGGGTCTCGACCTCGCACTGTCGGGAAGCCTGCTCGAGTCCGAATTCGATTCGACGGTCGTCGACGGGACCGGCGCGGTGCTCGGCGGCATCCGCGACGGCAACCGGCTGCCCTCGGTGCCCAAGTTCCAGATTTCGGCGAGCGCGACCTACAGCTATCCGATCGACCTGTTGGGCGGCGGCGACGCGGTGTTCACCGCCTCGTTCCAGCATATCGGCAGCCGCTTCACGCAGCCGAGCGACCAGGAGAACAACCCGCGCAGCTTCGTGTCGGGCCTGGCCTTCGGCGGCGCGACCGGCGCGCAGGCGACGATCGTCGACCTCAAGCTGCCCGACTATCAGCTCGTCAACCTGTCGGCGGGCGTCGAACTGGAGGACGGCCTCGACCTCATCGCCTACGTCAGCAATCTCTTCGACGAGAACCCGCTGCTGTCGTTCGATCGCGAGCGCGGCGGTCGCGCGCGCCTCGGCTTCCAGGTCGGGCAGCCGCGGACCTTCGGGGTGACCGTCCGCAAGGCGTTCTGAGCCTAGCGCGCGCATGCAAGGCGGGCCGGCGGTGACGCCGGCCCGTTGCATTTAAATCGGCACCGCGCACGATTCGGCGCATTCGCCGCTCAATGTCGGAACGTCGCTGGAACAGTTCGCGGGCTTCCTCCGTTGAACGAGTCTCCCAAGTGCAATCCCATCGGAGGATTAAGATGAACAACAAGCTGGCGATCGCGATCGCGACCTCGACCATGCTGCTCGGCTCGGCCGCCGTCGCTCAGACGGCGCCGAACGTGAGCGGCGACCCGTCCACCACGCTCGTCGTCACCCCGGCGGCGCCCGGCGCCGCGCCGACGACGACCACCCGTTCGGTCGTGTCGGGCAGCACCCGCACCGACACCACCGTCACGGTGACCCCGAAGGCCGCGCCGATGGCCGCGCCGACGACGGGCGCCGGTGAGGCGATGATGGCCGGCGAGCGCGGCTGATTCAGCCCGCGATGCCGATCGTGAATGAACCGGTCGCCGCGCGCTTCGCGCGGCGGCCGCGTCATGTCGCAACGCTGGCGGCGCTGCTGCTGGCGCTCGGACTTCCGCTACCGGCCGGCGCCACCGTCGCGGTGCCGTCGAGCGCCGTGGCGCACGAGGCGGCGCTGCAGGCGGCCGTCGGCAGCGACCCGCTTCTCCAGCGATTTTATCTGCCGCGAAGCTATCGCCCGTTGTGGATCGACGGCTCGGCCTTGCGCCCCGCGGCCGAGGCGTTGCTGACGCGCCTGGCGTCGGCGGCCGACGACGGCCTGGCGCCCGAACGCTACGACTACCCCGCGCTTTCGGCGGCGGTCGCCGCGGGACGGGGCGGCGACGCCGGCGCGCTGATCGAGGCAGAGGTGCGGCTGACCCGCGCCTATGGCGCCTACCTCGCCGACCTTCACCGGCCGAGCGCGGCGGAAGCGATGACCTATGTCCACGACGGCCTCGCACCCGAACCGCGCACGCCGGGCGTGTGGCTGCGGGAAGCCGGCCGGGCGTCCTCGCTCGAGACGCATGTCGAAGCCGCGACGCGCATGAACCCGATCTACGCCGAACTGCGCGCCGGACTCGCCGCCTATCGCGCACGCTGGTCGTCGCTGCCGCGGACACAGGTCGCGCCGGGGCCGATGCTGCGCGCCGGCGCGACGGGCCCCCGCGTCGCCGCGCTGCGCGAGCGGCTCGGCCTCGCCGCCACGCCGGCCAGCTTCGACGCGACGCTGGCGAGCCGGCTGCGCGACTTTCAGGCCGCACACGGCCTGCCGGTCGACGGCGCCGCCGGACCGCGCACCATCGCCGCGCTCAACGAGGGTCCGGCGCGCTACGAACGGCTGATCCGCGCCAACCTCGAGCGCGCCCGCGCCATTCCCGCCGATCCCGGCAAACGCTTCATCTTCGTCGACGTCGCCGGCGCCACGCTGCGCGCCTATGACGGCGGCCAGATCGCCGAGACGATGCGCGTCATCGTCGGAAAGCCCGACCAGAAGACCCCGACCATGGCCGCGCGGATGAGCCACGCCATCGTCAATCCCTATTGGAACCTGCCGCCCGACCTGACGCAGGTGCGCGCCCAGCGCGTGGTGGCGCAGGGCGTCGGCTATCTGCGCCGGGACAAGCTCGAATCGATGTCGGGCTGGGAGCCCGATGCCCGGCCGCTCGCCGCCAGCGAGATCGACTGGAAGGCGGTCGCCAGCGGCGCCCGGCCGCTGCGGATGCGCCAGTTGCCGGGTCCGCACAACATGATGGGCAAGATCAAGTTCATGCTGCCCAACAAGCTCGGCATCTATCTGCACGACACCCCCGACAAGGGGCTGTTCGCCAGCGCCGACCGCCGCTTCAGCTCGGGGTGCGTCCGGCTCGCCGACGCGCCGCGGCTGGCGCGCTGGCTGTTCGGCGATGCGGCGCCCGATCCCGCCAAGATGGGGATGGAGCAGCAGGTCGATCTCGACGAGCCCGTGCCCGTCTATATCAGCTATCTGACGGTCGAGGCGAAGCCCGACGGCGCCCTCGCCTTCCGCAGCGATCCTTACCGGCGCGACGCGCCGCTGCTCGCGGCGCTCGACCGCGCCGCGGGAGGCGCGACCGCGCGCGGGCTCGACTAGGTCGCTGGGGTTAGACCTGGGCCACGTAGCGATCGACGCGCGCGAAGCTGCGGAACAGCTCGCGCGTATTGCGGTTCTCGACGGTCGTGACGAGCGCTTCGACCATGTCGATGAGCGAGACGGCGCCCGGTGCCGCCATATTGTCCTCATAGGCCATCGCCCAGTTGCCGAACTCGCGCGCGGCGACGGGCCGCTGGCTCAGCACGACGGCGGCGCGGTGACGGGCATCGGCGCGGATCCGCGCGAAGATGCGCGTGACCGCGCCCGGGGCGCCTTCGAGCGCCTGCAGGAAGCGGATGCCGTCGAACAGCAGCATGCCCGTCACGCCGGCAAGGCGATTGTTGCGTTGCGAGCTGTCGAGAATGATCGGTAGCTCGCGGCGCGGCAATGCATGCTGGGCGGTGCTGATGTAGATGAGTTGATCGAACACAACGCTGAACTTTCAAACGGGCCTGGCCAGCGTCGTTAAACAAGGTTCTGAAAATATTGGGTTAACGGCAGGCGCTTTGCAGCCGCCGTCATTCATGGTGAGATGTGGCCATGACCGGCATCTACGCATTTTCGGCGCAACGCCTCGACGGGCACGAGACGCCGCTGTCCGACTTCGCCGGCAAGGTGGCGCTGATCGTCAACACGGCGAGCAAATGCAGCTTCACGCCGCAATATGCCGGCCTCCAGTCGCTCTACGACGCCTATCGCGATCGCGGCCTCGTCGTGCTGGGCTTTCCCTGCAACCAGTTCGGCGCGCAGGAGCCCGGCGGCGCGGACGAGATCGGCGCCTTCTGCGAGCGCAACTACGGCGTCGGCTTCCCGATGTTCGCCAAGATCGACGTCAACGGTCCGGGCACGCACCCGCTGTACAAGGCACTGAAGAAGGCGGCGCCCGGCCTGCTCGGCAGCGAATCGATCAAGTGGAATTTCACCAAATTCCTCATCGATCGCAACGGCGAGGTCGTCGCGCGTTACGCGCCGACCACTCGCCCCGAGGAGCTGAAGCGGGCGATCGAAGGGCTGCTCTAGGATTTCGCTTCGTTCGCCGCGGCGTTCATCACCCATGCGGTCGCGCCGAGCACGAGCGCGTCCTCGATGAGGCCGGTGCGCCGCTGCCCGTAGCGGCGAAGCGCGCGCATGCGCAGGTCGAAGGTGACGTAGGCGGCCACGACCGCCGCCGCCGCGCCGGCGAGCGCCGCGAGCTCCCGCCGACGACGCGGTGCGAGCGCCGCACCCGCCACCGCGCCGGTAACGAGCCGCGCAGCGATGCCGGGCGCGATGATGCGGTCGGGCGCCGACGGCAGCTTGTCGCCAACCAGCTCGCCCGCCGCCACCGCCGCGGTGCCCGCCATCACCAGCGGATGGCCGAGCAGCGTCGGGGCGCCATGGTCGCGCGGCAGCCTGCCGCGCGCGACCGCGGCGCTCACCGCCGCGAGCGGCGTCATCGAGCGCATTCCCGCGATCAGACCGATGAGGATCGAACGGAACATGATCAGCCTTCCCTGGCATCTGGACGGGGCATCAACCGTCGCCGGACCCGCAGGCTCCGCCGCACCGGGGATTTAGTTGGTCAAAGCGTTGCGCGCGCGTATCTAACCGCGATGCGACCGAGCCAGGAAGGGAAGCCGCCGCGCCTCGCCGTGATGATGGCGCTGTTCTGGTCGGCCACCTACGTCCTGTTCACCGTTCGCGCCGCCCTGCTGCCCGTGCCGCCCTTCGACCCGTTGAGCAGCAAGCGGCTGCTGGCGATCTCGGTCGGAACGCTGATCTGCGGTGCAGCGCTGGCGGCGCTGCGGCGAAGCGCGCGGCAGGCCTGGCTGCCGCGCATCGGCCTGGCGGTGCTGATCTCGGCCGGCGGTGCGGCCCTGCTGCTGCTCGTTCGCAGCGGCTTCGACGATATCGTCGGAGCCGACGACGATACGCTGGCCGACGAGGGCCGCTGGCTGCTGATGTGGCTCGGCTATTTTTTCGCCTGGCTGGCGCTCGACGCTGCCGCCGTGTCGCGGGCCTTGCGCGGGACCGGCGATCCGCTGGCGCTCGCCGCGCCCCCCCTGCCCGCCGGCGAGCAAGCGCTGTGGGTGCATCGCAATCAGCAGCTGGTGCGCCTGCCGTTCGATGCGATCGAACGCATCGAGGCCGAGGGAAACTATGCGCGTGTGCATTCGGCCGATGGCAGCGGACTGCTGCGGGCCAGCCTGGCGCAACTCGACAGCCAGCTGGCGCCCGCCGGATTCGTCCGGCTGCACCGTTCCGCCATCTGTCGCCGCGATCGGATCGCCGCGGTCCGCCGCAAGCGCAGCGGTGCGCTCATCGTCGTCCTGCAGGACGGAACCGAGCTGCCGGTCGGCCGCACCATCGGTCAGCAGTTGCTCGACGAGGCCCGGCGCCGGCCCTCGGCCTGACGCTCGTCACGCCCGGCTGACGTTGGTGGCATTCGCCTCCCTTCGCCAGTACTCGGGACTAAAGACGACCGCGAATGAGCGGGGCAAACGCGATTCGTCCATCCGCGGTGGGGCAGCCGCGGCGGGCAAAATGGCATGCTCGCATCGCCGGCCTGGTGGGGCTGGCGGGCGCGGTGCCGCTTGCCGCGCAGACGATGTCGGTCCAGGCGATCACCGCCAACACGCCCAATCTCGCCAACGTCGCCTCGGCGGCCTCGGGCGACACCATCTTCAGCGTCGATCCGTCGACCGGCACGATCACCCGGCTGAGCGGCGCCGGGACGCGCACCAGCACCACCGCCAGCCGGGCGCGCGTCACCGTGCGCTGCACGGGGACGGCGGCGCTGTGCGACAGCACGCGGCTCAATGTGCGGATCGGCAACAGCGGTTCGCCGACGGGCCGGTTGGCCGCGCTGAGCAGTTTCTCGGTCTCGTCGGGGACCGCCACGATCCTGTCGCCCCCCGCGCCGGGCAATCCGATCAGCTTCCAGATCGAGCCGATCGGACGCAACAGCAACAAGACCTTCTGGCTCGGCGCGCACATGACGGTGCGCGGCGACGATTCGGGGTTGCCGACTGCTGGCGCCACCTCGGCGTTCAACGTCCGTGTCGCCGCCGAGCCGTCGGTACCGGCGACGCCGGGCATCGACGGCGTCGCCATCGCCAACGTCCGGCGCTCGACCGCGATCATCAAGGTCAGCGATCTTGGCTTCGGAGCGCTGGTCCGGCCGCGCACGGGCAGCAGCACGGTGACGATCAACGCCTCGACGGGCGTGCGCACCGTGGGCGGCAACGGCGTCGGCCTGCCCTCGCCGCTCCCGCAGCGTGCCGTCTACACGATCAACGGCGAAGGGGCGCGGACGCTGTCGGTGTCGCTGCCCGCCAATTTCGCGATGGTACACGGCAACGGCAGCGACAGCCTGACCGTGACGCTGAAGCGCAGCCCGACCGGCAACGTGACGCTCGACGGAACCGCCGGCGGGCCGGGGACCGCGACGCTCCATGTCGGCGGCTCGTTCCCGATGGGAACGGCGACGCTGCCGGGAATCTACACGGGCAGCTTCAGCATCACCATGCAGTATAATTAGTCCGGCGCCAGCACCGTCAGCGCGCCGGGGCGGCTGCGATAGCGCAGCGGCGTTTCGATCGCGTCGACCTCGCCATCGAGCGCCACGGTGAGCCGGTCGCGCCGGCTGCCGATCACCAGCTCGCGCACGCCGTCGACGCGGCGCAGATCATGCGCGTCGCGGCCGCGGCCGAGCAGCATCAGCGCCGCCAGCCGCAGCAACCGCCAGCCGTGGCCGTCGATCGCAAACAGGCACAGCGTGCCGCCGTCGAGCCGCTCGCGCGCCGCCAGATGCGGGAAGCGCAGCGCATATCGATTGTTGCCGACGAAGACGAGCGAGCTGCGGTGCTCCCAGCGCCGGCCATCGGCGACGATCGTCAGGCGCTGGCGCCGATAGCGCGCGGCGGCGCGCAGCGCCGCGACCGCCATCGCCGCCCATTTGCCGCGGCCGCGCTCGCGCCGTTGCCGGTCGCGATCCACGACGACGTCGGTGTAGATGCCCACCGCGCTGGTGTTAACGAACGTCCGCCCGTTGACCTCGCCGACGTCGACGCGGCGCACGTGGCGTTGCGCGAGCACGCCGACCGCCGCGTCGAGATCCGCGGGGATGCCGAGGTCGGTGGCGAAATGGTTCAGCGTGCCGAGCGGCAGCACGCCGAGCGGCGTGCCGGTGCCGGCGAGCGCGTTCGCCGCAGCTCCGACGCTGCCGTCGCCGCCGGCAATGACGATGGCGTCGCCGCGGCCGGCGGCATCGCGGACCGCCTCGACGATGCAGCTTGGCTCGACCTCGCGGACGTCGGCCTCGAGGCCGTGGCGGGCGCAGAGCGCGGCGATCCGGGCGCGGACGTCTCCGACGTCGCGCGCCGTCGGGCCGCTCGAGGCATTGACGAAGATGCGGAATCGAAAGGGGTCGCGGTCGCTCACCCCCAGCGAATGGGGCGAGCCGATGATTGGTTCCGTGCGAGCTACCCGGCCAAACGCCGCAGCAGCTCCTCCCAGATCGGCACCTGGCCGTGGAATCCCTCGATGAGGACGCGTTCGTCGAGCCCGTGCGCGCCCTGCTTCTCGCCGACGATCCCCCACAGTCCGCCAACGCCGTAGACCGGGATACCGACGTTGCGGAAATAGGAGCCGTCGGTGGCGCCCGCCGACATCATCGGGATGATCGGCGCGTCCTTGAAGCGCGTCGCGACCGCCGCCTTGTAGGCGTCCACCACATCGTCGCGCAGCGGACTCGGTCCCGATTCGGGCGACGAGTCGGCCAGCGTCACCGCGACGTCGGGGCCGGCAAGCGCCTGCAGTTCGGTACGGATCGTCTCGATCTTCACGCCGGGGAAGATGCGGCAATTGACGTTGGCCTCGGCCTTCTGCGGCAGCGCGTTGGGTGCATGGCCGCCCGACAGCATCGTCGCGACGCAGCGCGTGCGCGTGTAGCCGGGATCGTTTGCTTCGAGCAGGTCGGCGGTCTCGCGGTCGGCCGGATCCTTCAGCCATTTGCGCACCAGCTCGCCATAGGCGCCGCTGTCCGCCGCGGCGATGCGCTCGTAGGCGACGCGCGTCGCATCGTTGATCATCGGCGCGAAGCGGTGCGCCTCGACCGCCTTGATCGCGCCGGCGAGCGCGTAGATGGCGTTGTCGGGACGCGGCGCGCTGCTGTGGCCGCCGCGGTTGGTGGCGGCGAAGGTGAAGTCGGCATAGGTCTTCTCGGCGATCTGCATCGAGAAGCCCTCGACGCGGCCGTCGCGGTAGACGGCGCCGCCGCCGGCATCGCCGTTGAGCGCATATTCGGCGTCGACGAGCGCCCGCCATTCGGTCGAGGCGCGACGCGCGCCCATCGCCGCGGTCTCCTCGTCGCCGGTGAACAGGATGATGATGTCGCGCGTCGGCGCGAAGCCCGATTTCTTCAGCCCCTGCAGCGCCAGCACGATGCCGGTCAGCGCCGCCTTGTTGTCGCTGGCGCCGCGCCCGAGATACCAGCCGTCCTCCGCGCGAAAGGTGAAGGGGTCATATTTCCAGTCGGCGGGATTGGCCTCGACGACGTCCATATGCGCCATCAGCAGGATCGGCTTCCTGCCCGACGGGTTCGCCGCGGGCCAGCGCGCGATCAGCGTCTGCGTCTTGTCGTGATCCTTGACGACGACGTTGGTGATGCCTGCCTTCCGGAACTCGGCGGTCAGCAGCCGGGTGAGCTTCGGCATGTTGCCGCGCCCTTCGACCGTGGGGATCTCGACGATCTGCTTGAAGAGCGCGCGCTCGGCGGCGGCCTTTGCCTCGGGCACCTCCTGCGCGAGCGCCGACGACGACAGCAGCAAGGTAGCGAGCAGGCCGCGCAAGAACATTGGAATTCCCCCGAAAGATGTCGGCGAAGGCTAAGCCTGCCGGCGGGGGCGTCAAGCCTATCCGGAAGCGTCGCCGATCGACGCGAAGCGATGGGGAGGGCTTTCGCCCTCCCCATCCGCCGTGACTAGGCGATGCGTGCGCGCGTCGAGCTGTGCCCGCCGTGGCGATGCAGGATATCGTTCGCCTGGTCGGCGGTGATGCCGGCCTCGCCGGTGTCCACCGACAGGAAGACACCGCCGCTCTTGATGCGGTCGCTGTAATAGGCCGCATCCTCGTCGCTGACGCCGTGCTTGGTGAGCGTCTCGTTGAGCGTGCCGACCGCCGCGCCGGCGACGGCACCGATGGCCACGGCTTCGGGAACCGCCGCCGCGGCAATCGCGCCGATCGCCGCCAGCGGACCCACGCCCGGGATGGCCAGCGCGGCCACGCCAAGACCGGCACCGAGCGCACCGCCGCCCAGGATGCCGCGCAGCAGACTGCGATGCCCGTCGTCGGTGACCTCGCCGTCGCCACCCGTGGTGGTGGTACGCCCGTCGTGCTGCGCGACGATCGACAGCGCGCTGTCGCTGACGCCGGCGTCGCGCAGCGCCGCGACGGCCTGCTGCGCTTCGCCCTGAGTATCGAACACCGCCGAGGCGATCCCGCCGCTGCTGGTCGTGCCGGTCATGTTGGTGGCCATGCCGCTCCCGGCCGCCGCGCCGGCGCCCATGCCGAGCGCATTGGCGCTGCGGTCGAGCGGGCCGCGGTTGGGATCGTCGCGGCCGTCGAGCGCATTCGCCGTCCGGTCGAGCGGACCGCGGTTGGGATCGTCGCGGCCGTCGAGCGCATTCGCCGCCCGGTCGAGCGGACCGCGGTTGGGGTCGTCGCGGCCATCGAGCGCATTCGCCGCCCGGTCGAGCGGACCGCGGTTCGGATCGTCATGGCCGTCGAGCATACCGCCGACGCCGCCCTGCCCCGGATTTCGCGCGCTGAAGCTCGGGTCGATGCCGGTGCGGCCGAAGCCGGTCTTGTCGTTCTCGCTCATGCTCAATCTCCGCTTGCGGTTGACCGGAGGCCCGCAGGGATGCGACGGATCGCCCGTCGTCCACGCGTCTCCGCCGCCCAACCAACCCGCAGAAAACATGGAGGTTCATGCCCGAATCCGCCGCTCCCGAAACGACCGGGCGGTTATGCGCCGGATCGATCGCCCCGTGCGCTCAACCGGTCAAGGCGGGTCGCTCGATCCGCGCGGCGTAGCAGCCGCGCTTCGCATAATGCGCCTGGAGATAGGCGACGCGGGCGTCGGCAAGGAAGCGGTCGATCAGGGGCGCGATCGCGGCACCGTCGACGAGATCGGCGTCGGTCATCATCCCCGCGGCGTCGAAGGCGCGCAGCGAGATCGGCCGGATGCGGATCACCTCGGGAACGACGTCGACCGCATCGAACGCCGCCTCGGCGCCTTCGCGCACGAAGATCGCGTGGCGGCTGCGGAACGGCGTTTCGGCGGGCTGATGCTCGAAGTTGAGCAGGATCGCGGTCTCGCCGGGTTCGAGGTCGCGCAGTTCGACACGGTCGGGGAAGCTGCGCGGCGCGGTCGCGACCAGGCGCTGCGCGCCGTGCGCGGCGAGCGCCGCGTCGGACAGGCCGTAGAGCCGGCGGAACGGCGCGGGATCGAGGCCGAGGATACGGAAGGACATGGCGAGCTCCTGAGCTGGGGTTCGCCCTCCTAGGCCGCCGCCGTCGGCGCGGCGCTCCGCTTCTTGCGGCGCAATTCGCCACGCCCGCCTTGCGAGCGCGGCGCCAGCGGGCTACTGGCGCGGCTTCGACGGACCTGCGACGCAGGTGGCTCGGCCCGGCGCCTATCCCCGGGACCCTTCCGGCACCGAGCGTGCCGACGAACGACCCCGGACCTCGACCTGACAGAATTCGCCACGCTCCGCCGTGACTGGTTCGCCAATCCCCGCGCCGACATGCTCGCCGGCATCGTCGTCGCGCTGGCGCTGATCCCCGAGGCCATCGGCTTTTCGATCATCGCCGGCGTCGATCCGCGCGTCGGCCTCTATGCGTCGGTGGCGATCGCCATCGTCATCGCCTTCACCGGCGGCCGCCCGGGGATGATCTCCGCCGCCACCGCGGCGGTCGCGGTGCTCGTCATCCCGCTCGTGCGCGATCACGGCGTCGAGTATCTGTTCGCCGCGACCATCCTGATGGGGCTGATCCAGATCGTCGCCGGCCTCGCACGGCTCGACCTGCTGATGCAGTTCGTTTCGCGCTCGGTGATCACCGGCTTCGTCAACGCGCTCGCCATCCTGATCTTCATGGCACAGCTGCCGCAGCTGATCGGCGTGACCTGGCAGGCCTATGCGATGATCGCCGGCGGGCTGGCGATCATCTATCTGCTGCCGCGGCTGACCAAGGCGGTGCCGTCGCCGCTGGTGGCGATCCTGCTGCTGTCGGCGATCTCGATCGCGACCGGCGCGCCGGTGAACAGCGTCGGCGACATGGGCGCGCTTCCCGAGGGGCTCCCCTCGTTCGCGCTGCCCGATGTCCCGCTCAGCTGGGCGACGCTGCGCATCATCCTGCCCTATTCGCTGGCGATGGCGGCGGTCGGGCTGCTCGAATCGCTGCTCACCGCGCAGATCGTCGACGACATGACGCACAGCGACAGCGACAAGCGCCGCGAATGCGCCGGCCAGGGCAGCGCCAACATCGTCGCCGCCTGCCTCGGCGGCATGGGCGGCTGCGCGATGATCGGCCAGTCGGTGATCAACGTGACGTCGGGCGGCCGCGGCCGGCTGTCGACCTTCACCGCCGGCGCCTTCCTGCTGTTCCTGCTGGCGGTGCTGGGGCCGTTCGTCGGGCGGATTCCGATGCCGGCGCTCGTCGCGGTGATGATCATGGTGTCGATCGGCACCTTCAGCTGGAACTCGATCCCCAATCTGCGCCGCCACCCCTGGCCGTCGTCGGTGGTGATGCTGACCACCGTCGTCGTCGTCGTCGCGACGCACGACCTGTCGATGGGCGTGCTCGCCGGCGTGCTGCTGTCGGGTATCTTCTTCGCCGGCAAGGTCCAGCGCATGTTCGCGGTGACGCGGACGCTGTCGCCCGACGGCGCGACCGCGACCTACCGCGTCACCGGGCAGATTTTCTTCGCCTCGGTCGAGCGCTTCACGCGCGCCTTCGCGATCGAGGAGACCGCGCCCGCCGTCCTCATCGACATGACCGCGGCGCATTTCTGGGACATTTCGGCGGTCGCGGCGCTCGACAAGATCGTCGCGCGGCTGCGCCGCGACGGCCGGCAGGTCGACATGGTCGGCTACAATCGCGCCAGCGCCGACATCGTCGACCGCTTCGCGCTGCACGACAAGACCGGCGTCGAAATCGGCGTCGTGCCGCACTGACGGCGGGCGGCCCGATCGGCTGCGGAGACCTAGGCGGCAGCGCGAAGGCTGGTCGCCGCGATCGCCAGACTTCGGCCGCGCGCGTCGACCGTGAAGCGGCCGGCCTGCTCCGACAGCGAGTAGACTTCCTCGGTGAGGTTGCGCGCCGCCGCCGAGGTCTCCTCGACCATCGCGGCATTCTGCTGCGTCGACTGGTCCATGCTGCCGATCGCGGCGCTGATCTGGGTGATCGCCGCCGACTGCACCTGGTTGTCGGAGGCCAGCGTCGCGAGCAGCGCGTGCACCTGCCCGACGTCGCCCGAGATGTTGGCGAGCGCGCCGTCGACGCGCTCCACCGCCTCGACCGCGCACATGATCTCGCCCTGCGTCACCGTCAGCTGGTCGCGGGCGGTCTTGGCTTCTTCCTCGGCGCGCATGGCGAGCGCCGAGACGAGGTCGGCGACGACGGCGAAGCCGCGGCCGGCGTCGCCGGCCCGACCCGCCTCGACCGCGGCGTTCATCGCCAGCACGCGAGTCTGGAAGGCGATCTTGTCGAGGCCCTCGATGACCGAGTCGATGCCCTTGGCGCTGTCCGACACCCGGCCCATCGCCTGCACCGCCTCCTCGGCGACCCTACGACCGCTCGACACTGTCGCGATCGCATCGTCGGCCCGCTCGACCGTGCTCGCCGCGACGACCGCCGATGCCCTGAGCCGACCATCGATCTGCGCGAGCGCCGCCGAGGTTTCCTCGAGGCTGGCGGCGTTGTTTTCAGTGCGGCGCGCCAGATCCTCGGAGGCCTTCGCAATCTCGCCCGATCCGCCGCGGATCGACCCGGCGCTGCGCGTCACCGAGGCGATCAGCTCGTTCAGCGCGCCGAGAGCCTCGTTGAAATTGCTCTTCAGCGCCGCATAGGCCGGCGGAAAGTCGGCGACGATCGGCGAGGTCAGATCGCCGGCTGTCAGCGCGGCCAGGCTTTCGCTGAGCGCGCCCGTGACGAGATTCTGCTCCGCCGCGGCCGCCGCCGCGACCGCGCGCTCCTTGACGACGATCGAGGCGAGGAACGCCTCGACGGCGCGCGCGATGGCGCCGATTTCGTCCTTCTGCTCGAGGTTGGGCAGCCGCGTCTCGCCCGACGACCGCGCCAGCTCGGCGATGATCCAGGCGAGCGTCTCGATCGGCCCGATGACCTTGTGCGTAACGGTGAAATAGGCGACGCCGAGCGCCAGCGCCGCCCCCAGCGTCAGGAAGAGCATCAGCCTGATTGCCGCTTCGTCGGCAGCGAGCGCCTCCTTCGTCACTTCCGAGGCAACGTCGATCTGCAGATCGACCAGCTTGCTGATCGCCGCCGACACCGGGTCGATCGCCGGGTAGAGGTCGTTCACGACAAAGCGGTCGAGCGCGGCGCGATCGTCGGCCGCGAGGATCGCCGTCAACCGGGCCACCTTCGCGTCGGAGAGCTTCATCTGCGCCTCAGCCGCAGCGGCGAGCCGTTCCTCGTCCCCCTCGATGCGCGTGGCGCGGTAGCGCTGCCAGGCGTCGCGAAGCCGGCGATCACCGTTCCGGACGTTCGTCTCGGCGTCGTCGAACGAGAGATTGCCGTTGCGCGCCTTGTGTGCGGCATCGACGATGTCGACCGCGTAGCTGTCGGCGGTGAGCTTGAGATCGTGCAGCGGCGCGACGCGATCGTCGAGGATGGTGTGGAGCGCCCGCTCGTTCGCCTGCGCCGATCGGTAGGACAGGCCCATGATCAGCACGGTGACCGCCGCAAAGAGGCCGAGGCAGCCTAGGAGCTTCTGCTTGAGGGTCACCGGGGTCCTCCGGGGTTCGGGGCAGGCATGAGCGGCGCGTTCGCCGCGTTCGGTGGCGACCGCCCTTGCCCCCCTTATAGGAGATCGGCGGCAAGCTCGGCGCGAAGCGCCGACAAAAAGGGTCTTCGCGCTGGCGGCAGCGCTAGTCGAAGGCCACGCGGCCCCGCCCCGACTTCACCCCCGCCCGCTTCGACTTGCCCTCGAGCCGCCGCTCCTTCGACGCCTTGGTCGGCTTGGTCTTCTTGCGCGGCTTGGGCTTTTCCGCCGCCTTGGCGATCAGCTCGACCAGCCGTTCGGTTGCGTCCTCGCGGTTGGCGAGGCCGCTGCGGTGGCTCTGCGCGAAGAGTACCAGCACGCCGTCGGCGGTCAGCCGGCTGCCGGCGAGGCGCATCAGCCGGTTGGCGACGTCGTTGGGCAGCGACGGCGAGCGGCGTACGTCGAAGCGCAGCTCGATCGCGGTTTCCGACTTGTTGACATGCTGGCCGCCCGGCCCCGACGCGCGGGCCGAGCGGAATTCCAGTTCGCTCTCGTCGAGGCTGATGTGCGGCGTGACCTCGATCATCGCGCCCTTCTATCAGCGCTTCCGGAGCTCGTCGCGGATCTCGCGGAGCAGCAGCACGTCCTCGGGCGGCGGCGCCGGTGCCGGGGCGGGCGCCTCGGCCTCCTTGCGGATCGCCTTGTTGGCGATGCGGACGAGCATGAAGATGATGAAGGCGAGGATGACGAAATTCACCGCGACGGTGATGAACTGGCCGTAGCCGAGCAGCGGCACGCCCGCCTCCTTGAGTTCGGCATAGTTGCTGAGCGACCCGGCATAGCCGTCGGGGACCGCGCCGAGCCGCACGAAATAGCTCGAGAAATCGAGGCCGCCGAACAGATAGCCGACCACCGGCATGATGACGTCGTCGGTCAGCGAGCTGACGATCTTGCCGAACGCCGCGCCGATGATCACCGCGACCGCCAGATCGAGCACGTTGCCGCGCGCGATGAAACTGCGGAACTCCTGAAGCATGGCCCCCTCCCCTCGATTAGGCCGGCAGTGAGCCATGGGTCCACGCCGAGCGCAAGCGCCGATGCGGCCGCCGCGCGCCGGGCATCGTCGTTGCGAGTGAACCCTTCGCGGCGCGACCCGTTGACCGTGCATGACCAACTTCATGTTCGCCACCGGCATCGAGAACAGCTACCCGACGATCAACGGCGGCCGCACGCGCATCGACCAGATGGCGAAGGCGCGGCACTATGATCACTGGCAGCGCGACTTCGAGCTCGTCGACGAGATGGGCATCTGCTTCCTGCGCTACGGCCCGCCGATCCACACGACCTGGCTGGGCGACGGCCGCTACGACTGGTCGTTCGCCGACGCGACCTTCGCCGAGCTGCACCGCCGCAACATCGTGCCGATCGTCGACCTCTGCCATTTCGGCGTGCCCGACTGGATCGGCAATTTCCAGAACCCCGATTTCCCGCGGCTGTTCGCGACCTATTGCCAGGCCTTCGCCGAACGCTTCCCCTGGGTGCAGCTCTACACCCCGGTCAACGAGATGTTCATCTGCGCGGTGTTCAGCGCCAAATATGGCTGGTGGAACGAGCAGGGCACCACCGACACGAGCTTCGTCACTGCGCTCAAGCATATCGTGAAGGCCAATGTGCTGGCGATGCAGTGCATCCTCGACGTTCGGCCCGACGCGATCTTCGTCCAGTCCGAATCGTCGGAATATTTCCACGCCGATTCACCGTCGGCGATCAAGCCGGCGGAGATCAGGAATTCACAGCGCTTCCTGACGCTCGACCTCAACTACGGCAAGCGCGTCGATTCGGAGATGTACGAATATCTGCTCGATAACGGCATGACGCGCGACGAATATCACTTCTTCCTGCGCCACCGCCTCAAGCAGCACTGCATCATGGGCAACGACTATTACTGGACCAACGAGCATCGCGTGTACGAGGACGGCCACAGCGGCGCCTCGGGCGAGGTGTTCGGCTACGACAATATCACCATGCAATATTACGAGCGCTACACGCTGCCGGTGATGCACACCGAGACCAATTTCAACGATTTCGCCGACGGATCGGGCGCGGTCGACTGGCTGTGGAAGCAATGGGCCAACGTCCTCCACGTGCGCAACGCCGGCGTGCCGATCGTCGGCTTCACCTGGTATTCGCTGACCGACCAGGTCGACTGGGACACCGCGCTCCGCGAGGAGAACAACAACGTCAACCCGCTCGGCCTGTTCGACATGGACCGCAACATCCGGCCGGTCGGCACCGCCTACAAGAAGCTGATCGACGACTGGCGGACGGTGCTGCCGACGCAGAGCGTCTGCCTGATCGTGCCGGTGGTCCGGCCGCACGAGCATGACGACGCCTGGGCCCGGCGCCGCCGCGAGGAGGCGCGCCGCTTCCGCGCCGCGCGCCGCAGCACGCTGCCGATCTCGGAGATCGCCTGAGCCTCTCCCCGCAATGTTACCGTGTGACGCCCGCGCCACGCACGGCCGCCTTGCGACGAGCCGAAGACGCGCCCTCGACATGCCGCTGGTGGGCGCGCCGGCGCCCGGTAGAACGGCGGCATGAGCCACAAGTTCGACACGAGTCTGTGGGCGCGGCAAGGCGCCTGGTACGAGCCCGAACTGCCGCGCCGCCCCTTCGCCGAGCATGCCAACCGCGTGCAATATATGCCGTGGCTGGTACGCCGATCGTGGCTGTCGCGCCTGGCGGCGCTGCGACTTAGCTGACAGCCCCGCCACCGCCCGCGGACTCAAGTGCGTTCCGGCAGGCGCTCCCCGAGCGAGCCGGCCTGTCGTTCGAAATCGATTTGCGGCGTGCGCATGCCCGCGAGCGGCACCACGGCTCCGCGCGGCGGACCGAGCGGCCTCCCAGCCACACGCGACGCAGCGCGAAGCTACCGCTGATCCGCTACACGGGCGGCCTCGACGCGCATCG
This sequence comes from Sphingomonadaceae bacterium, assembly GCA_030147805.1. Lineage (GTDB taxonomy): Bacteria > Pseudomonadota > Alphaproteobacteria > Sphingomonadales > Sphingomonadaceae > Sphingoaurantiacus. The sequence goes on along the minus strand of JASBUR010000037.1, from coordinate 153,205 downwards.
ACTCGTCGCCGCGCCCTGACGGCTACGGCTTCGGGTGATCCTTCAGCCAGCCGAGGATCGTCTCGGGGTCCGACACCTCATAGGGGTCGCTGTCGCTGCCGTCGTCGTTGCGACCAGGTTCTTCGAAGAACGCCTGGATGACGCCGTCGTCGACGACCATCGAATAGCGCCAGCTGCGCTCGCCGAAGCCGAGATGGTCCTTGTTGACCATCATCCCCATCGCCCGCGTGAACTTGCCCGAGCCGTCGGGCACGAAGTGGAGCCGGTTGGTACCGAGCTTCTGCTGCCACTGGTACATGACGAAGGCGTCGTTGACCGACAGGCAGACGACGTCGTCGACGCCGAGCGATTTGAACTCGTCATAATAGCGCTCATAGGCCGGGCACTGCTCGTTCGAGCAGGTCGGCGTGAAGGCGCCGGGCAGCGAGAACAGCACCACCCGCTTGCCGGCGAACAGCTCGTCCGAGCTCAGGTCCTGCCAGCGGAAGGGATTGTCGCCGCCGATGCTCTCGTCGCGGACACGCGTCTTGAAGGTGACCGACGGAACGCGGCGCCCTTCCATGCTCTGCTTCTCGGGGGTCATGGCAGCTCCTTGTTAGGGTGGTGAAGGTTGGGGCGCCGGCGGGGCCATGCGGCGCGCGGACTTGCGTGGCGCGTCGCTCGATCTAGGGTGCCGCAGGGTGCATCGAAACGATTTGGTTTCGGTGCAGGATTTTCACAAGGGGCAGGCCTGATCATGACGATCGGACGGTGGATGCGCGGCGGGGTCGCCGCTTGGGCGCTGGTGGCGGGCGCGGCGGCGGCGGCCGACTATGTCGTGCTCACCTCGGGCGAGCTGAAGGGCGCGATGACGGTCAACGATCGCGACGGCGGGCGCGACATCGACTATCGCTTCGTCGATCGCGGTCGCGGCCCCGACCTCAAATCGCGCGTGACGCTCGCCGCCGACGGCACGCCCGACAGCCTGACGGTCGACGGCGTCGACTATTACAAGCTCGCCGTCGCCGAGCGCTTCGCGCGCACCGCGGGCACCGCGACGTGGAAGGCCGCCAACGACGCCGGCAGCGTCGCCTCGGGCGCCTTCTACCTCCCCGATCAATCGACCCCCGAGCATCTGGCGATGCTGGCGCGCGCGCTGCTGAAGGCGCCGGGGCAGACGCTGCCGCTGCTGCCCGCCGGCCAGGCGCGGCTCGCCGCGCTCGACAAGCGGTCGCTGCCCGTCGGCGACCGCCAGGTGCCGGCGACGCTCTATGCGATCTCGGGACTCGGCTTCAGCCCGTCGACCTTGTGGCTCGACGACCAGGGCGAGCTGCTGTTCGAGGGCGACGACTGGTTCGCGACGGTGAGGAAGGGGCTCGAGCCCGAGGCGAAGCGGCTGACGCAGCTGCAGCGCGACCTGCTCGCCGAGGCGGCGAAGAAGGACGCGCCGGCGCTGATGACGCGGCCGGCCGGCCCGGTGGCGATCACCAACGTCGCGCTGTTCGACGCCGCCCGCCGGTCGATGCAGCGCGGCATGACCGTGGTGGTCGAGGGCCAGCGCATCGCCATGGTGGCGCCGACCGCCGCGTCGACGATCCCCGCCGGTGCGACGATCATCGACGGCAGCGGCAAGACGCTGCTGCCCGGCCTGTGGGACATGCACGTCCACCTCAACAGCGACAGCGACGGGCTGCTCCACCTCGCCACCGGCGTCACCGGCGTACGCGACATGGGCAACAACCCCGACGAGCTCGGGCCGCGTACCGCCAATTTCGACAGCCTCGCGCTCGTCGGGCCGCGCGTCGTCGCGGCGGGCTTCATCGACGGCCCCGGGCCGCTCGCCGGGCCGTTCAAAATGTATGCGGAGACGCCCGAGGAGCTGCGCACGCACATCGCCTATTACGCCGGGCGCGGCTACCCGCAGATCAAGCTCTATTCCTCGTTGAAGCCCGAACTGGTGAAGGTCGCCGCCGACGAAGCGCACAAGCGCGGCATGCGGCTGTCGGGGCATGTGCCCGCCGGCATGACGATGCGCGAGGCGGTCGCGGCGGGCTACGACGAGGTCCAGCATCTCAATTTCGCCGCGCTCAACTTCATGTCGCCGGAGATCAACGCCAAGACCAACGGCATTACCCGCATCACCGCGATCGCCGAGCATGCGCACGCGATCGACCCCGCATCGGCGCCGGTGCAGGATTTCGTCGGCTTCCTGAAGGCGAAGAAGACCGTCATCGACCCGACCTTCTCGCTCTACGAGAATAATCTCACCGGCCGCCCCGGCACGCCCAACCCGACGCTCGCCAAGGTCATCGACCGGCTGCCGCCGGTGGTGCGCCGCGGCTCGATGGGCGCCGGGCTGGCACGCACGCCCGAGGAGGTCGGGCGCAATGCGAAGTCATACAAGGTGATGCAGGCGCTGCTGAAGACGCTGCACGACGGCGGCGTGACGCTCGTCCCCGGCACCGACGCGATGCCCGGCTTCACCTTGCTGCGCGAGCTCGAGCTCTACGAGCAGGCCGGAATTCCGCGCGCCGACATCCTCCATATCGCGACGCTCGGCGCGGCGACGGTGGCGGGCAAGGCCGGCGAGCTGGGATCGATCGAGCCGGGCAAGCTCGCCGACCTGCTGCTCGTCGACGGCGCGCCCGACGCCAACATCGCCGACCTGCGGAAGGCGACGCTGGTGGTCAAGGACGGCGTGCTGTTCGATCCCAGGCGGCTGTTCGCCGCAATCGGCGTCGCGCCCTAGCCGATGACTACCGTAGTACGCGCCCCTTTTCGCGACGGGGCGCGTGACGTAGCGTTCACGCAACAAATCGGTCTCGCCGGGGGCAACGGTGTCGAAACGCGTCTATCCATCCTTCCTGATCTTCGTCGACGACAAGGGCGGCTTTCGCTGGAGCTTCAACGAATCGGTGACGCGCAAGGTCGCGGTTAGCGCCGAGAGCTTCGCGCGCATTCAGGAGTGCGAGGCCGACATCGAGCTGATGCGCCGCTCGCGGGCCGCGCAGCTCTGGGCGACCGACGAGGCCAAGGCCGCGCGGCGCTGACCGCGATCCCGACCCGCCGATGACGCTCGAAACCGCCCGCGCCTGGCTCGCTGCCCATGCCCCCGATCTGCCCGTCATCGAGACCGAGGACCGCACCTCGACGGTGGCGGAGGCCGCCGCGGCGCTCGGCGTCGCGCCAGGGCGGATCGCCAAGTCGCTGGCGCTGCGCGTCGATGGCGCGGTTCTGCTGGTCGTCGCCCGCGGCGATGCGCGGCTCGACAATCAGAAGTCGAAGGCCGAATTCGGCGGCCGCCCACGCATGCTCGACGCCGGCGAGACGCTGGCGCACACCGGCCATCCGGTCGGCGGCGTCTGCCCCTTCGGGCTCGCGACCGCGATGCCGGTCTATTGCGACGTGAGCCTGCGCGACTATCCGACGGTGTTTCCGGCGGCGGGTTCGCTCAACAGCTCGGTCGAGGTGACGCCGGCGCGGCTGGCGGAACTGGTGTCGATCCGCTGGGTCGACGTGTGCCGTCTTCCCGACTGACGGCGGTGGTCGGCGGCCGCCGATCTTTTCCCACCGGCGAAAGTGCAGTAGCAGCGAGGCGGGCGGCGACGGGCCGCCGGCTACCAGGAGGTTCGGCCGCGATGAATGACATGGGGCCGCCGCGCTTCGCCACCACGCGCAACGCCACGCCGGTCGAGGCGGCGCAGCGCGACCTGCTGCTCGCCGACCCGGGCTTCGGGCGCGTCTTCACCGATCATATGGTGACGATCCGCTATGCCGATGGCCGCGGCTGGCACGATGCGGCGGTGACGGCGCGCGGGCCGATCTCGATCGATCCCGCCTGCTCGGTGCTGCACTATGCGCAGGAAATCTTCGAAGGGATGAAGGCCTATCGCGCCGCCGACGGCGCGCCCGTGCTGTTCCGCCCCGACGCCAATGCGCGCCGCTTCCGCGCCTCCGCCGAGCGGATGGCGATGGCGCAGCTGCCCGAAGACCTGTTCATCGAGGCGGTCGAGCGGCTGGTGCGCATCGACGCCGACTGGATTCCCGCGGCGGGCGCCGGCAGCCTCTATCTGCGGCCCTTCATGTTCGCCAGCGAGGTGTTCCTCGGCGTCAAGCCGTCGTCGGAATATCTGTTCATGGTCATCGCCTCGTCGGTCGGCGGCTATTTCAAGGGCGGCAAGCCGGCGATCACGCTGTGGGCGTCGGAGGATTTCACCCGCGCCGCGCCCGGTGGCACCGGCGCCGCCAAATGCGGCGGCAACTATGCCGCGAGCCTGCTCGCGCAGGCGCAGGCGACCGAAAAGGGCTGCGACCAGGTGGTGTTCCTCGACGCGGTCGAGCGCAAATGGGTCGAAGAGCTCGGCGGCATGAACATCTTCTTCCTGTTCGACGACGGCTCGATGATCACCCCGCCGCTCGGCGGCACGATCCTGCCCGGCATCACCCGCGATTCGATCATCACGCTGGCGCGCGACCAGGGCATCGAGGTGCGCGAGGAGCGCTATTCGATCGACCAGTGGCGCGAAGATGCGGCGAGCGGGCGGCTGCGCGAATGCTTCGCCTGCGGCACCGCCGCGGTGGTGACGCCGATCGGCGAGGTCAAGACGACGGGCGGCAGCTTCACCATCGGCGGCGCGCAGGCGGGCGAACTGACGATGAAGCTTCGCGCGCAGCTGACCGGCATCCAGGCCGGCACCGAGCCCGATCCGCACGGCTGGCTGCACCGCGTCGCGCGCGACTGACCAATTCGACGGGCTGAAAAGAGAAGCGGCCCGCGCTCTCGGGGGGGTGGAGCGCGGGCCGTCTTTTTATACGATCGGGGCCTAGCGGGGGGTCTGGCCGTCGATCATTTTTGTCCGGCTGAGCGGGGGGCTTGGTTGCCGGACATGAGGGATAACCGACGACCGCGAACCCGGTTCCGGCGGCTTTCGAATTTTATTGCGATCGTTTCGCAACCGGATCAGACGCAGCCGGCGGGAGCGAGCTCGCAGGCCGCGCCCGCCTCGATCTGCAGCGTCGCATGACCGATGCCGAAGCGGTGGTCGAGCGTCTCGCACGCCGCGTGCAGGAAGGCGTCGTCGAGCCCGGCGTCCGGGCGCACCAGATGCGCGGTCATCGCCACCTCGGTCGTGCTCATCGCCCAGATATGGACGTCGTGCACCGCCGCGACGCCGGGCAGGCTCGCCAGCCAGGCTTCGACGGCGGCGCGATCGATGTGTGCCGGCACCGCATCGAGCGCCAGCGCCACCGAGCCGCCCAGCAGCCCCCAGGTACCGATGGTGATCACCGCGGCAACGACGAGACTGACCGCCGGATCGATCCACAGCATCCCGGTCAGCGCCATCGCAAGGCCCGCGAGCACGACGCCCGCCGACACCGCCGCGTCGGCCGCCATGTGGAGATAGGCGCCGCGGATGTTGAGGTCGCTCTTGCGCCCCGAGAAGAAGAACCAGGCGGTGACCGCGTTGATGACGATGCCGATGCCGGCGACGATCATCATCGTGCCGGTTTCGACGGGGCGCGGATTGGCAAGCCGGTCGACCGCCTGCGACGCGATCACCCCGACCGCGACGAGCAGCAGCACCGCGTTGGTCAGGCTGGCGAGGATCGAGGCGCGGCGAAAGCCATAGGTGTAGCGCGCGGTCGGCCGCTGCCGCCCCGCCCAGGCCGCCGCCCAGGCGAGCACCAGCCCGAGGACGTCGGAGAGATTGTGGCCGGCGTCGGCGAGCAGCGCCAGCGAGTTGGCGGCGAAGCCATAGCCGGCCTCGACCGCGACGAAGCCAAGGTTGAGCGCGATGCCGACGGCGAAGGCGCGGTCGAAACTGGCGGGGGCGTGGCCGTGGCCGCCTGCCGCATGCGCGTGATGATCATGTCCGCCCCCCATCGCGTGCCGGCCGTCCTTCTTCGATGATGTCGCGTCGACTCGACTCTAGCCAAGCCGATGCGGCATATGCACCCTGTAGCGGCTGCAGGGTCAAGCGGCGCGAGAAAGGCTCGGGGGCACATGCGCGAACTGCGGATCGGCGATCTGGCGCGCGCCACCGGCATCAGCGTCGAAACGGTCCGCTATTATGAGCGCATCGGGCTGATGCCACCGCCGGGCCGCACCCAGGGCAACTACCGCGCCTATGATCGCGGCCATCTCGAACGACTGAATTTCATCCGCCATGCGCGAACCCTGGGGTTCGACATCGCCGAAATCCGTTCGCTGCTGGCGCTGGCGGCGCAGCCGGCGACCGACTGCGCCGCTGCCGATGCGATCGCCAGCTGCCACCTGACCGCGGTCGAGGCGAAGATCGCCAGCCTGGAGGCGTTGCGCGCCGAGCTCACGCGCTTTGCCGGCCAGTGCCGCGGCGGCGCTGCCGCCGACTGCCGGGTGCTCGAGGTCCTCGCCGACCACCGGCTCTGCACCGGCGAGCACCGGCTCCAGACGCCGGAAGGGCCGGCCGACACGCGTCGGCCGGCCCCCCGGTAACGAGGGCGGATCAGATCGCCTGGCCGCCCGAGGCTTCGATCCGCTGCGCCGTGACCCAGCGATTGTCGGGCGACAGCAGGCTGGCGATCATCGGTCCGATGTCGTCGGGGAGGCCGGCGCGACCGAGCGCGGTCATCTCGGCGAACGCCTTGTTGAGCTCGGGGTTGTCGCGCACCGCACCGCCGCCGAAGTCGGTCTCGATCGCGCCGGGGGCGACGGTGTTGACGGTGATGCCGCGCGCGCCGAGCTCCTTCGCCATGTAGAGCGTCAGCGTCTCCACCGCGCCCTTGACCGCCGCATAGGCGCCGTAGCCCGGATAGCTGACGCGGGTCAGCCCGCTCGACAGGTTGATGATCCGCCCGCCATCGGCGAGCAGCGGCAGCAGCGCCTGGGTCAGGAAGAAGACGCCCTTGAAGTGAACGTCGACGAGCCGGTCGAACTGCGCCTCGGTGGTGTCGGCGATCAGCGCATAATCGCCATGGCCGGCATTGTTGACCAGCCGGTCGAAGGTCGGGCGCTGCCAGGTCGCGGCGAGCGCGGCCTTCAGGCGGCCGACGAAGTCCGCGAAGGCGGCGACGTCGCCGGTGTCGAGCTGAAGCGCGACCGCCTTGCGGCCCATCGCCTCGATCTCGGCGACGACGGCGTTCGCCTCGTCGGCCTTGCTGAAATAGGTCAGGATGACGTCGCCGCCGCGACGGGCGATGCTGAGCGCGGTATTGCGGCCGAGGCCGCGGCTGCCGCCGGTGATGAGAGCGATGGGGGTCATGGTCGGGTCCTTCCGCTGGAGTGACCCCATCCTTATGCCGCTTCGGCCGGCCGCCGGGTTGTCGGGGTCTCCGGCATTCTTGCCTGATCCTCCAAAACGCATGCGGCCGGCGCCGCGATCGGCTATACCCGCCGTATGGCCGATCTGCTCGATCTGGTCCGCCGGCACGGCGAGACCCACGCCGACGCCGGCGGGTTCGCGCAAAGCGCGATTCCCGGTTTCGCCACCGTGCGCGCCACCGCGCCGAGCGGCCTGAACCACGACATCTCGCGCCCGCTGGTCTGCATCGTCATGCAGGGCAGCAAGCGCGTGACCATGGGCACGCAGGACTTTGCCTTTTCCGCTGGCGATTCGCTGCTCATCGCCGCCGACGTCCCGACGATCAGCCAGATCACCCGCGCCTCGGTCGTTGCCCCCTATCTGTCGATCGTGCTCGAACTCGATCCTGCGGTGCTCGCCGGGCTGGTGGCCGAGATGGACGGCGAGTCGGCGTCGACCTATGCGCCGGTTCGCGTCGAGCCGACCGACGTCGAGGTGGCCGAAGCCGCCCTCCGCCTGCTGCGGCTGCTCAATCGTCCGGCCTCGCTGCCGGTGCTCCAGGGGCAGCTGATCCGCGAGATGCACTATTGGCTGCTCGCCGGCCGGCACGGCCCGGCGATCCGCGCGCTCGGCTGGCACGACAGCCACGCGCAGCGCGTCGCCCGGGCGGTCAAGCTGATCCGCTCCGAGTTCGCGCAGCCGTTGCCCGTCGAGCGGCTGGCGGCGGTGGCGGGCATGAGCCCGTCGTCGTTCCATCAGCATTTCCGCGCGGTGACCTCGCTGTCGCCGCTGCAGTTCCAGAAGCGGCTCCGCCTCATCGAGGCGCGCCGGCTGATGCTCTCCGCCGGCGTCAGCGCCAGCCATGCGGCGTTCAGCGTCGGCTATGAAAGCGTGCCGCAGTTCACGCGCGACTATGGCCGGCTGTTCGGCCTGCCGCCCGTCCGCGATACCCGCGCCGCGCGCGACAGGATGCTCGCCGCCGCCTGAGGGTCGGCCTCCCCTCGACGACATGCCGGCGCCGCCAGCCGGCAAACCTACCGCCCCCGCCGGCCCCCACCTAAGCTGCATGCTCACCCGGCCGCCCGGCCGCAGGGAGCGCTGCATGACCGTCCCGCTCGACACCCCGCCGATCCGCCGCGCCGCGGCCGAGCGCGAATATGAGGGCGAGCCCGGGGCGGCGGCGCCGATCGCCTGGGCGGGGGCGCTCGATCCGCGCGAGCGGCTCGACTTCGTGATCGACCTCGGCGGGCTGCTCGACCCGGTCAATGCCGAGAGCGTCGACAGCTGGAGCGTCGCCGCCTCGGTCGAGGCCGCCGCCGCCGGAATCGTCATCGACGAGGCCGCGCCGTTCGCGCCGGCGCTCATCGAACAGGGCCGGGCGATGCGCCTCTGGGTGCGCGTCGACCCGGCGGCGCAGGGCGACGCCGCCTTTGCCGGCCGCGGCGTCACCGTCGAGATCACCGCCAGCGCCGGCACCACCACCGCGGCGGCGCGGCAGCGCTTCCGCAGCTTCCTGCTCACCGTGCGGCGGAGGTAGTCCGATGACGATCGACGTGATCAATCCCGCCACCGGCCGGCTGGTCATCCCCGGCGTCCACGACGGCGGCTGCGGCGTCGCGCGCCCCGCCGACGGCGCGCAGACCGTCGCCTTCCGCTGGGCGCGCGGACCGCGGCGGCCCGAGCAGGCGCTGGGCGCGTCGGTGACGCTCGACGGCGTCGCGTACCGGCTCGCCGCGGCGCAGCGCTCCGAGGTCTCGCAGGGCTTCTACGTCGCCACGCTGGTCGCGCTCGCGCCACCGGCGTCCTGACGAACCTACCGAGTGATTTTCACCGCAGCTAGGGTCACCGACATGCAGATCAGCGATGCCCATATTACCGATGCCCTCACCCTCGACGCCGGCTCGGTCCGCCTGACGCGCGACGGCTATCTCGTCGCCGTCGCCACGATCGCGCGGACCGGAGTCCAGACCTACCGCGCCGCCGAGCTCGGCCTCGCCGACCGCGACGCCGACGCGCCGGTCCGCGTCTACCGCCCCGCCGACGAGGTGTTCGCGCCCGAGGCGATGGCGTCGCTCGCGCACCGGCCGATGACGATCGATCATCCCACCGAGCCGGTGACCGCCGCCAACTGGAAGCGCCATGCCGTCGGCGCGACCGGCGGCGAGGTGACGCGCGACGGTGACACCATCCGCGTACCGCTCACGCTGATGGACGCCGCGGCGATCGCCGACGTCCAGGCGGGCAAGCGCGAGCTGTCGGTCGGCTACAGCTGCGAGCTGCTGGTCGCGGACGGCGTGACGCCCGAGGGCGAGGCCTATGACGCCGTCCAGCGATCGATCCGCGGCAACCATGTCGCGGTCTGCCAGGCGGCGCGCGGCGGGCCGCGGCTGCGCATCGGCGACGGCGACGCGGCGCGCGCGACGATCGAGCGGCTGCAGGGCCGCGTCGCCGCGCTCGAAGCGCAGCTGCGCGATGCCGCGCCGACGCCGGCGCAGCTGCAGGCGATGGCCGAGGCGCGGGCGCAGCTCGTCGCCGACGCCGCGCGCGTCGCCGAGGGCGCGATCGACGCGGCCGGCCGCAGCGACGCCGAGCTGCGCCGCGCCGCCGTCGCGACGCGGCTCGGCGACGCGGCCGCGGCGATGAGCGACGCGGCGGTCGAAGGCGCCTTCGCGGCGCTGCTCGCCAGCACGCGCGTCACCGATGCCGCGCGCGCGGTGATCGCTGCGGGGACGCTCGCCGCCGGCGACGCGCGGCGCGCGCTCGCCGAGGCCCGCGCCGCCCGCGCCGATCGTTTCAGCAAGGCCCACCGCGGCGCCGTCGAGGCCGCTTAACCCTCAAGTTCCCGCGCGTCGCGAGACGCCCGCCCTCCCGAAGAAGGAGCCTCCTATGGCCATCGTCCAGTCCAGCTACGCCGACACGCCGCCGATCGGCTTTCCCGGCATGATCGCCAGCGGCGAAGCGTCGAACCGCATCAGCCGCACCGTCGAGGATGCCGCCGGCATCGCCTTCGGCACCGCGGTGTTCCGCGGCCTGGGCGATCATGGCTGTACCGCGACGCCCGCCGCCGGCGCCTTCCTCGGCTTCGTCGCGACCGACGCGGCGGGCAGCGCCGATACGCTGCCGCAATATGCCACCGCCGCCGTGCTGACCAAGGGCGCGCTGTTCGTCACCGCCGGCGAGGCGGTCACCGACGGCGCCGCCGTCTACGTCACCGCCGGCGGTGCGATCGTCGACACCGCGACCGACACGATCGCGGCGCCGGGCTGGCTGTTCGACGCCACCGCGGCGAGCGGCGCCGTCGTGCGCATCGCCAACCGCGGCTGAGCCCCCTCTCCAGCGAGGGGAGAGCGAGAAGCGACCGTTTCCGACCCGAAGGACCCGCCCATGCCCGAGATCAATTTCCACGATGCCCAACAGGCGCTCGGCTTCATCGAGCCGCAGCTGCTGCGCATCGAGACCGAGGTCTACCAGACGCGCTATCCGTCGTTCGACTATTCGCGGCTGATGTTCGTCAACACCGACGGCGGCATGTGGGATGCCGGCTCGGTCTTCTATTCGGGCGACATCGCCGGCGCGGCGCAGTTCCTGTCGGGCAAGGGCATCGACATGCCCTATGCCGAGGTCGCGCGGACGCAGCATCTCCAGGCCAACCACTTCGCCGGCATCGGCTATGAATGGAGCCTGCAGGAGCTGCAGCGCGCCGCGACGCTCGGGCGCAACCTCGGCAGCGACAAGGCGCTCGCCGCCTCCAAGGTCGCCGAGAGCTTCCTCTACGGCATCGCGGTGCGCGGCGCCGCCGAGAAGAACCTCACCGGCCTCGTCAACGATGCGGCCATCCCCGCCGCCGCGGTGATGGCCGACGGCAGCGGCAGCGGTACCGCCTGGACGACGAAGACCGCCGACCAGATCAACCGCGACGTCAACGCCGCGCTCAATGCGCCGCTCGCCGCGACGAAGGAGACGCACCGCGCCAACACGCTGCTGCTGCCGACCAGCCGGCTGCAGTATCTCGCGCAGACGCGGATCGGCGACAGCAGCGACACGCTGCTGCGCTTCATCAAGGCGAACAACGCCTGGACGCTCGAGACCGGGCAGCCGCTGATGCTGATCGGCAGCCGCGAGCTCGAGACCGCCGGCGGCGGCGGCAGCGCGCGGATGCTCGCCTACGACAATTCGCGCGAGGTGCTGCAATTCCACCTGCCCGGGCCGCACGAATTCCTGCCCGCCTTCCAGAAATCGCCGATGCTGTGGGAAGTCGCCGGCATCATGAACGTCGGCGGAGTCGAGATCCGCCTGCCCAAGGCGATCGCCTACCGCGACGGGATCTGAGCCCCTCTCCCCTCCCGGGAAGGGGTCCTGAAGGAACGCCATGACCGACCGAACCCAGGCCACGCTCACCAACCTCGACGCCGGCCCGCGCGGGCTGGAGACCGCCGGCGGGCTGGTGATGATCGACGCCGGCGGCGCGCTGACCCGCGCGTTCGCCGCCGGCGAGCTCGCCGCCGCCACCGCGAGCGGCTGGTTCGCGATCCGTACCGCCGATCCGGCGCCCCGGCCGAAGCGGCGCGCGCGATGAGCTGGATCGCCCCCACCCCCGGCGAGCTGGTCGCCACCTTCCCGGCGTTCGCCGCGGTCGAGGCGGCGCGCATCCAGTTCTGGCTCGACCGCGCCGCGCGCGTCGTCGACGAGAGCTGGTCGGCGGAGGACTTCGGCTTCGCGACGATGCTGCACGCCGCGCACGAGATGGTGCTCAACGGCCTGGGCAGCGGCGCCGAGGCCGAGGCGGCGGCGGGCGGCGCCAGCGGCTTCCGGGCGCTGCGCTCGGGCGCGCTGGCGCTCGAGCGCTTTGCCGTCGGCGAGGACGCCGGCGGCCCGGGCTATGGCGCGACCCAATATGGCCGGCAGTTCCTGCCGCTGCTGCGCCGCAACCGCGGCGGCCCGCGGCTGGCCGGAGGCGCGCATGGCGTTGCTTGACGGCGGCCTGGCGCGGCTGTTCGGCGCCGCGCTCGGCGGCATCTATCGTCCCGCGACGCTCTACCGCGTCACGCAGCTGCGCACGCGCGGCGGCTCGACGGCCGAGAGCGTCGCCGAGCGACCGTGTCGTGCGCAGCTCGAGGCGGCGAGCGAGGCGATGCGTCCCGCCGGCGTCGCCGCGCCCGAGCTGCGCATCCTGGTGCTCGCGGCGGGCCTCGGCGATCCGATCACCACCGACGACCGCATCGGCCTCGACGGCGAGATCTATGCGATCACTGCGGTCGGCCGCGACCCGGCCGGCGCGCTGTTCGACCTGCGGGCCCGGCGTGCTTGAGCCGCGGGGTCTCGCCGCGCATCGCGCGCGCCTGCAGCGCCTCGCCGGCCCGGCGCTGCGTGCCGCCAACGGGGCGGCGGTCCAGCGCGGGGCGCAGGCGCTCGCCGAGGCGGCGCGCGACGCCGCGGGGGACGGCCGCCTCGCCGACGGCATCGTCGCCCTCGCCACCGGTCCGCAGGAAGCCGAGGTGCGATCGACCGCGCCGCACGCCGCGGCGATCGAATATGGCAGCGCGCGCTCGCCGGGCCGCCCGCACCTGCGGCCGGCGGCCGCCCGGCTGCGCGGCGCGATCGTCGCGGCGGTCGCCCGCGCGGTGCGCGCCACCGGGCGCGGCGGCTGACGATGGCGCGCGACCGGTCGCTCGCCGTGCGCCGCGCCGTTCTCGCGGCGCTCGAGGACTCGCCGGCGGTCACCGCGATCGTTCCTCCCGAGCGGTTGTACGCCGCGGCGGCGCCCGCCGACCCCGTCTGGCCGTTCGTGCGCACCGGCGTTGCTGCGCCGGCGCCGTTCCGCGCCTCGGGTCTCGACGGCATGCGCGTCGCGCTGTCGTTGCACGGCTTTGCGCGCGGGCCGCAGGAGGACGCGGTGGCCGCGCTCGGCGCCGCGATCGCCGCGGCGCTCGATGGTCGCGTGCTGCCGCTCGACGACGACCCCGCGGCGGTGGCGCACCTCGCCTGGACCGGCAGCCGCCTCGCGCGTGACGACGACGAGGCCGGCGCCTTCCATGTCGTCGTCGCCATGGAGGCGGTCGTCGTCTAACGCGCGCTCGCCGATTGTTCCGCGCCGGCCTTGCATGGCAGCCATGCAGTCGCCGCCCTCCCCCGCCGGCGCCGCTCTCCCCACATGCCGATCAGCCGGGCGCGATCAGCGCCTGCCTGTCAGTTGCGGAGAGATCATGAAGCATCTTGTCATTGCGTCGTTTGCCGCCCTCGCCCTTGCCGCCCCGGCGGCCGCGGCCGACTTCTCGGGCCCGCGCGTCGGCGCCACCGTCGGCTTTGCCGACGATGATATCGGCGGCACCGAGGCGTTCACCTACGGCGTCAACGCCGGCTACGACTGGGACCTCGGTACCAGCGTCGCGGGCGTGACGCTCGAATATCAGGACAGCTCGGAGAACGGCTTCGGGCGTGACCTGTCGGCGGTCGGCCGCCTCGGCTTCAAGGCCGGCGAGAGCGCGCTGGTCTATGGCCTCGTCGGCTATACCAACCAGAGCCTCGAGGGCACGGGAATCGAGCTCGACGGCGTCCGTGCGGGCGCCGGCGTCGAGTTCGCCTTCGGCACCAACGCCTTCGCCAAGACCGAATATCGCTATTCGGATTACGAGGCGGGCGTCGACGGCCACCAGATGGTCGCGGGCATCGGCCTGCGATTCTAGACCCGGATTGTTTTGCGTTGCGTAACGAAGGGGCGGCTCCTCGCGGGGCCGCCCCTTTTCGTCGTGTCCCCGCTTTCGTCGCCGGAACGTCCGCCGCCGCGGCCCGTTGACCTTACGACCCGCAACCAGACAGGAGAGAGACGATGGCGAACGATCGCATCGACGACGACCGGATCGAAGGATCGGCGAAGAACCTCGGCGGCAAGTTCAAGGAAGGCGCCGGCAAGCTGACCGGCGACGCCAAGCTGGAGAGCGAGGGCAAGGCCGACCAGATCGAAGGCAAGGCCCAGAATGCCGTCGGCGGCATCAAGGACAGCGCCCGCGAGGCGCTCGACGGCAAGGACCGACTGTAGAGCCGTCGGTCGTACGAGCCGAAAAGGGGGCGTCCCGCCGGGGCGCCCCTTTTTCAATATGCCGCGCCCGGCATCGGTCATGTTAGGATGCAGGCATGAAACGCCTCGCCCTGCCGCTGCTCGCCGCGCTCGCCGCCTGCCAGCCCGCCCCGCCCCCTGCGCCAGCGGTCGTGGCCACCCCGGCAGCGGTCGTCGGCGACCCCGTGCGCGGGCTCGACATCGCCGATCGCAACTGCTCGCTCTGCCACCAGGTGACCGCCACCGGCGCCAGTCCGCACCCGCAGGCGCCGCCCTTCGCGACGCTCGCGCAGCGCTACCCGGTCGAATCGCTCGGCGAGGCGCTCGCCGAAGGCATCATCGTCGGCCACAAGGACATGCCGCAGATCAAGCTCGAGCCGCAGCAGATCCACGACCTGCTCGAATATCTGCAGCGGATTCAGGTGCCGGCGGCGACCCCCGCCAAGGACTGACGCCGGCCCTCGCGCTTCGCGCTCGCCCCCTCACCCTCCCAGCCTGCGGTGGGAGGGAGAGGGGGCGCGCGAAGCGCGAGCAACCTACCGCCCAGCGCACCCCGCCCCTAAGCTCCCCGCCATGCCCCGTCGCGAGACGGTGCGGCCCTTTCGATGGAGAGCATGCATGGCGCGACCGGCAATCGTCAAAGGTACCTATGTCGACATCCTGATCGGCAACGGTGCGATCCCCGAAGTCTTCACCGCGGTGTGCGGGCTGACGACGCGCAGCTTCACGCACCAGGTCAATACCGCCGACCAGTTCGTGCGCGACTGCGCCGACCCCGAGGACGTGCCGCACCGGCGGCTGACCGTCACCGGCGAGCAGTGGGACCTGGCGGGCGAGGGCCTCTACAATCGCGCGCAGGCCGCGACGATCCGCGGCGCGGTCGGCGTCACGCGGAGCTACCGCTTCGTGGTGAGCGAGCCGGCGGGCGACGCGGTCGAGGACGGCTTCTACGAAGGACCGGCGATGCTGACCAACCTGCAGCTCGGCGGCAGCGACGGCGAGTTCGGGTCGGTGTCGCTGCAGATCGTGTCCGACGGCGCCTGGAGCTGGGAAGCCGCCGCGTGACGTCCGCCTCACCGCCGAATCCGCCCTCGACCAGCCTCGACCTGCCCTTCGCCGACGGCATCTACCGCTTCCGGCTGGGGCTCGCGCAGATCGCCGAGCTGCAGGCCAAGTGCGGCGTCGGCATCGGCGGGCTCTATGCCCGGCTGCTGCGCGGGCGCTACGTCGTCGACAGCATCTCGCTCGGCCTCACCACCGAGGCCGAGTTCCACCTCGCCGACGTCATCGAGCCGGTCCGCCAGGGGCTGATCGGCGGGCGGCGCGGCGAGGTCGACGGCGTCGCGGTCGACGTGACGTCGATCGTCGCGGCACGGCTGGTCGAGAATTATCTCTGCGGCAAGGACGGCACGCTGCAGGTGCCGCTGCGCGAAGCATGGAACCTCGCGGTGGCGATCGTCGCGGCGCTGATCGAGGGCTATGCGCCAAAAAAAGCTGCGCCGCCGGTGCGCGAAGCGGAGCCCGAAGCGCCGCCGCCGGCGGCGACTCCCGCAGCGACGGCTGGTTCGACTATGCCGGCGCGCTCGCCGACTGCCTGACGATGGGCCTCGGCCCCGCCGAGGCACGCGACCTCGGCTATTGGGAGTATTCGGCGCTGCTGCACGGCTGGAACGCGCGCCACGACCCCGATCGCGCGGCCGAGGCGGTGGCGGCGCCCGACGGGGGCTTCGTCGCGGCGCGGCACGCCCGGCTGGTTGAACGCGGAATCGCGCGCGGCGCCGGCTGATCGCGGTCGCGCCGCGCTCTTTTGCGCCCGCCGCAGTGCGGCTATCATCGCTACCGTCGCACGCGCGACCGCATTGCGGAGGGAGGGATCGCAATGAAGGGGATGGCGAGCCGCACAGGCGCCGGGACCTTGCTGCTGCTGCTGCTGCTCGGCGGCTGCGACCTTCTCGAGGGCGGCCACGACCAGGTCGCGGCCTGCGAGGCCTTCATCAAAGCCGGGCTGACGGCGCCGTCGAGCTACGCGCGAACCCGCCTGCTGGTGACCGACAGTCCGCTGCTGAGCGCGCGCGAGTTCCAGGCGCGGATGCGCGACGCGAAGCCGCCGCCCGAGCCGCAGGTCCGCCTGCGGACGGTCTCGATCGCTTATGAAGCGAAGAACGCGCTGGGCGTCGCGCTTCCCGCCACCGAATATTGCCATTTCAAGCTGACCGAGGCGCAGCGGACCAGCGAACTGATCAGCCCCCACGAAACGCCGCGCGCCGCCTTCGACGCGCGCGAGCGCCAGTGGGCCCGCGAGGAAGCGGCCGCCCAGGCCGAAAATCCGTTCGGGACCCCGCCGCCCTCGCGGCGCTTCGGCTGCTGCCTGCCGCCGGCGGGGCGCTGAGGCGAACCTACCGCGTGGCGGGCGGCGCGGCTTAGGGTCGGTCGCCGCGACGCCCGTCGGGGCGCGCCAGGAAGGCCCCGAATGAGCGAAACCGCAGACGTCATCGCCATCCGCATCGTCGCGCAAACCGAAGCGGCACAGCGCCAGATCGCCGCCTATGGCGCCACCGTTCACCGGTCGATGACCGGCGTCGAGCTGGCCGTGACCCGCGCCGCCGCGACGAGCGAGGCGGCGGCGAAGCGCCAGCACGCCGCCTATCGCGACCTCGGCACCGCCCTCGTCAAGGCGAGCGCCGACGCCATCGCCGGCAAGAACGCCTTCCAGATCCTCGGCGAGCAGGGAGGCGCGGTCGCGGCGTCGATGGTCGGGCTGGGCGGCAGCATCGGCCGCGTGGCGGGCTTTCTTGCCGGTCCGTGGGGCGCGGCGCTCACCACCGCGGTGTCGGTCGTCGGCATGCTCGCGACCCGCAGCGACGACGCGGCCCGCGAGCAGGACGGCGCCGCGCTCGCCGCCGACCGGTTGCGCGCCGCCACCGACGCGCTGAACGCGGTCACCGGCGCCGGACTCGGCACCACCGAACAGGCTATCCTTCTGCGACAGAAGGAGATCGAGCTGTCGCGCCGGCAGGCGAGCGCCGCGCGCGACGAAGCGCAGGCCGATCTCGGCCGGCTGAGGGCGAAGGCGGCGTTCATCAGGGCTGCCGCGCCGCTGTCGGGATCCTTCTTCGCCGGCTTCTACGACGATGACATCGCGCGCGCCGAAGCGACGATCGGCGCGCTAGAACGCCGCATCGGCGACGGCGACCGGGCGCGTCGGGCCGGCGACTTCCAGCGCGCGCACGACCGCGCCCGCGCCGCGCTCGATCCGGCGGAGAAGGCGCGTCAGGTCCGCGACGATTCGCTCGCGCAGGTCGCGGCGGCGCATCAGGCGGGCCAGATCGCCACGCTGGCGCAACTCGAGGCGCAGATCAGGCTGATCGAGGCCGATTTCGCACGCAAGACCGCCCGACCGACGCCCCGGCCGAGCGCCCGCCCCGGCGGCTGGTCGGCGCCGCCGGCCGCCGGCGCCGCACCGGCCGAACCGGCGCCCGCCGCGCAGCGCCTGGCGGCCTATACCGACGACGTGCCGATCAACACGGTCGGCCTGATCACGCCGAGCCGGGCCGAGGCGATCGCGCAGCTCTGGGAGGCGGCCGCCGCGCTGCCCGAGATCGACGTCGGCACCTTCGAGGTGGTCGACCCCGAGCAGCTGGCGGTGATCGGCAAGATCAGCGCGGCGTTGAAGGACGATCTGGCCAAGGGCCTTGCCGACGCGATCGTCGCCGGCCGATCGCTCGGCGACGTGCTCGTCGATACGTTTGCGCGCGCCGGCGCGGCGCTGATCCAGTCGCAGATCACCCGGCTGCTCGATCCGGGCGGCGACGGGTCGGCGGGCTTCGTCAGAAGCGCGACCGACGCCTTCGCCGGCCTGATCGGGGCGCGCCGGCCGCCGCGGCGCGCCTCGGGTGGCCACGTATCGGCGGGACAGCTCTACCGCGTCAACGAGGCCGGCATCGAAGCATTCCGACCGGCGGGATCGGGCCGCATCGTACCGCTCGGTCAGATGGCGGCGGCGCGGCCGGCGGGCGGGGTGACGGTGGTCCAGCCGTTCAACGTCAGCTTCGCCGGCGCGATCACCACGCCCGAGCTGATGGCGCAGTTCAAGGCCTATGCCGACGGGGTCGGACAGGCGGCGGCGATCGGCGGCGCGGCGATGGCGCAGGCGCGGATGGCGAAACGCGCGGCGCGCGCGTTGCCGCGCTGATCATTGGCTGCAGCTGGTGGTCGAGGTCGAGGCGACTCCCCCCTCGAGCAGGCGCGGCCGGCTGATCGTTTCGGTGGTGCAGACGACCGGCCGGGCCGCCTCGGCCGCGGCGGCGCGCTCGCGCCGGAAGGCGGCTTCGGCGGCGCGCGCGTCGGCCGCTGCCGCGTCGGCCTTGCGCCAGGCGAAATAGGCGTCGGCGACCGCCCGCCAGTCGGGGCGCCCCTGCGCCGCGGCGGCACGGATGCGCGCGTCCATCTCGCCACGCTGCAGGCCGGTGGTCAGCTCGGATCGCCAGGCCATGTGCAGCCGCGCCAGATCGGGATCGTCACCCGGCGCGACGGGAAAGGGCTCGCTCGACCAGAAGGCGGCTGCCAGCATCAGCATCGCGAACATCGCATCCTCCGCGCTATGCTTTGATCCCCTTATGTTCCACATCGCCCCGTGCGGTCAATGGGCGGGCGAACCTACCGGCGGGCGCCGGCCGCGGCTAGCTTCGGCTCCGACGCGTCGGACGACGCCGCCCTTCCCTGTGACGGAGCCTGCCACCCGATGGCGATCCTGCTGCCCGCCGACCCCGTTCCCCAGCGCTGGACGCCGCGCGCGCTCGACTGGGGCGGCGAGCTGGTGCCGCTGCTCGGCGGCGAGACGCAGCGGCTCAACCGGCTCGGCGAGCGCTTCGCGGTCGAGGTACTGCTGACGCCGACGGCGGATGCGGCGCTGGTGCAGGCCTATATCTCGCGGCTGCGTCGCGGCCGCCGCGACGGCGCGCGGATGCCGTTCCCGCAGCTCAATCTCGCGATCGGCACGCCGGGCGACGTGCGCGTCGACGGCAGCGGACAGGCGGGCAGCAGCCTGGCGGTCAAGGGAGTCAGCGCCGGCTATGCGTTTCGCGAAGGCCAGTTCTTCAGCCTGGTCAGCGACGGGCGCCGCTACCTCCATTCGGTCAGCGCCGCGGCGACCGCGCCGGGCAGCGGCCTCCTCACGCTGGCGATCGAGCCGATGCTGCGCGTGTCGCCGGCCGCCAACGACGTCGTCGAGGTGGCGGCGCCGATGGTCGAGGGTTTCGTCGGCGGCAACGAACTCGGCTGGACGGTCGACATCGCCGGCACCGTCGGACTGTCCTTCACGCTGACCGAGCGCGGCTGATGTCGAGCCTGACCCCGCAGATGGACGCCGCGCTGTCGGCGGCATCGCCGATCTGGTTCGGCGCCGTCCGCATCGACTTGCCGGGTCATGGCTTGCGCCTGCTCGACGGCGCCGGGTTCGCCGCCTTCGATGGCGGCATCTATGTCGGCCGCGATCCGGTCTACGGCGTGCTCGCGGCGATCGACGAGATCGGCGACGGCGTCGGCGACGAGGCGCCGGCGCTCGGCCTGACGCTTCACCCCGCGAGCGACGCCGCCGCCGCCGACCTCGCGTCGCCGGCGATGCAGGGATCGCCAGTATCGATCTTCGTCGGCGCGATCGACCGCGCCACCGGGCTCGTGGTGCCCGATCCCGAACTGCTGTTCGTCGGCACGCTCGACGTGCCGACGCTGCGCTCGACGCGCCACGGCCGCAGCCTCGAGCTCGAGATCGTGTCGAGCTTCGAACGCTTCTTCGCCGACGACGAGGGCGCACGGCTCGCCGACGGATTCCACCAGTCGCTGTGGCCCGGCGAGCTCGGGCTTGCGTTCGTCACCGGCGTCGAGAAGACCGTCTACTGGGGCATTGACGCGCCGCCGTCGGCGGTGGTCGCCGGGAGCGCCGGTGTCGCGCGTCCGGACCCTCGCGGAAGCCGCGTCTGATGACGCGCCCGGCAATGCTGCGCCGCGTGGCGGCGGCGCAGGCCACGGTTGACCGCTTCAAGGGCCGGCCGTTCCGCTTCGGCACCAACGATTGCGCGCGGATGGTCGCCTTCCACCTGAAGCAGCTCGGCGTGCCGCTCCGCCTGGCGAAGGCCGGCAGCTACCGCTCGCGGCTCGGTGCCACGCGGGCGCTGCGGCAGCTTGGCTACGACAGCCTCGCCGCCGCGCTCGACGGCCACGGCCTGACGCGCATTGCCCCCGCCGCTGCGGTGGTCGGCGACATCGTCGAGCTGCCCGGCGAGCCGCCGTTCGGCGCCTTGTCGGTGGCGGTCGGCAACGGCCGCGTGCTTGGCTACCACCAGGACGCCGCGGGTGCCGAGATTCTGCAGCCGACGGCGTTCGTCGCGGCGTGGCGGGCGGCGTAGATGTCGAAGACCTTGCGCACCGCGGCGATGGTGGTGGGCGCGGTGGCGCTCGTCGTCGGCACCGCCGGCATCGGCGCCGCGCCGGCGCTCGCCGCCACCTCGACGACGGTCGGGGTCGCCGGCGCCGGCTCGATCGCCGCAACCTCGGTCGTCGTCAACAGCGCCGCCGTCGCGGCGACCGGCGCCGGCCTCCTGGGCGTCTCGGCCGCGACGCTTACCGCCGTCGCGAGCGGGCTGTCGCTCGCCGCCGCCGTCACCGCGAGCAAGCCCTCGCCGTCGATCGGCGGCAGCCAGACCAGATTCAAGGCCGATCCGCTCGCCGGCATTCCCTACGCCATGGGGCGGACGCTCGTGGCCGGCAACATCGTCTACCATGAGGCGCACGGCAAAGATAACCAGTTCAACAGCTTCGGCGTGGTGCTGTCGGGCGCCGGGCCGGTCGAGAGCCTCGACTCTTTCCTTGTCGAGGGCGAGGCGGTGAGCTTCAGCGCCGGCGCCGCGGTCGGCGGCTATGCCGGCTGGATGTGGCAGGTGACGCAGCATGGCCACGCCCCGGCCGCCACCGCGCTGGCGGTGCCGGCGGCGGTCGGCTCGGCGGCCCCCGGCTGGACCGCTGCACACAAGCTGTCGGGGATGGCGGCGGCGCTGTGGACGCTCAAGTTCGACCGCAAGCAGAAGATCTATGCCGCGGGCACGCCGCGTCCCGGCTGGGTCGGCCATTGGGTCAGGGTCTACGACCCGCGGCTCGATTCGACCTGGCCGGGCGGTTCGGGGAGCTGCCGTGCGCTCGACGAAGCGACCTATGTCTGGTCCGAGAACCCCTATCTGCACGCGCTGACCTGGCTGCTCGGGCGCTGGCAGAACGGCGTGCGCCTCCTCGGCGTCGGCGCGCCGCCGGCGATGATCGACGTCGCCGCCTTCGTCGAGGGCGCCAACGTCGCCGACGCCAACGGCTGGACGCTCGGCGGCGTCGTCTATTCGACCGACGCGAAGTGGAACGTGCTGAAGCTGATGCTGCAGGCGGGCGGCGGCGAGCCGCTGCGCCAGGGCGCGCGCATCTCCTGCCTGGTCAACACGCCGCGCGTCAGCCTGGCGACCGTCACCGCCGACGACATCGTCGGCGACACCGCGGTGCCGGCCTGCGCGCCGCGCCGCAGCCGGATCAACGGCGTCGTGCCGGTGTACCGGTCGGAAGCGCATGGCTGGGAGCTGGTGCCCGCCGCGCCGGTGCGCGTCGCCGCCTATGTCGCCGAGGACGGCGAGCAGCGGACGCGCGAGATCGCCTATCCGCTGGTGCAGAATGTCGACCAGGCCGCCGAGCTGGCGCTCTACGACATCGTCAATGCCCGCGAGTTCGGCCCCGTCGAGCTGCGGTTGAAGCCGCGCTGGCTCGGCTACCGGCCCGGCGACTGCGTGACCGTGGCGGCGGCCGAGCTCGGACTGAACGGGCAGCCGCTGCTGATCGTCGCCCGCACGCTCGATCCCGGCGGCATCGTGACGATGACCGCGCGGTCGGAGACCGCCGCCAAGCACGGCTTCGCGCTCGGGCTGACCGGCACGCCGCCGCCGACGCCGGGCGTCACCGGCGACACGCTCAACACCGTCCCCGCTCCCGCCGCCGGCGCCTGGACGGTGGCGGGCAGCGTGCTCGCCGCCGGCGGCGTCGCGGTGCCGGTGCTTGCGGTGACGGGCACGGTCGACAACGCCAACGCCGAGGCGGTGCTGTTCGAATATAAGGTCGACGGCGCCGCCGACTGGATCGCCGCGGGCAGCGAGCCGCCGGCGACGGTGCGCAAGGACATCGCCTCGGTGACGGCGGGCACCCCCTATCTCGTCGCCGTTTCCTACCGGGTGCGCGGCGTCGTCGGGGCGCGGCGCGTGCTGGGGCCGGCGGTGACCGGCGCCTATGCGGGGATCGAGGGGCCGCCCGGCGCCGACGGGCTGCCGACCTATAGCTGGATCGCCTGGGCCGACAGCGCCGACGGCAGCAGCGGCTTCACCACCGAGGCGCCGGGCGATCGCAGCTACATCGGCATCGCCGCCAACCAGGCGACGCCGGTCGAAAGCAGCAACCCCGCCGACTATGTCTGGGCGCGCATCCAGGGGCCGGCTGGCGTCCCGGGCGTCGACGGCACCGACGGAATCAACGGCGACGACGGCATCTTCCGCGAGTTCGTCTGGCGGCGCGCGGCGGCGCAACCCGCGGCTCCCGCCGGCGACGGCATTCCCGCCGGCTGGTCGGACGACCCGCCGGCCGGCAGCGAGCCGCTGTGGATGTCGGTCGCGCGCCAGCAGCTCGACGGCACGCTGATCGGCGGCTGGTCGGTGCCGATCCGCCATGATGGCCCGAAGGGCGACACCGGCACCGCCGGCGTTCCCGGCCCGCCCGGCGCCGACGGCCAGCCGACCTGGATCTGGATCGCCTATGCCAATGACGCCGCGGGCGCCACCGGCTTCACCACCGGCGCCGCCGCCGGGCGCACGCACATCGGCATCGCCCCCAACCGCAGCACGCCGGTCGAGAGCAGCGACCCCGCCGACTACAGCTGGGCGAAGATCGAGGGGCCCACCGGACCGGCCGGGGCGACCGGCGCCACGGGACCTGCGGGGGCAACGGGGGCGCCGGGGGCAACGGGGGCAACGGGGGCGACGGGGGCGACGGGGGCGACGGGGCCGGCGGGGGCGACCGGTCCTGCCGGACCCGCCGGCCCAATGGGCCCCGCGGCGCCGGCGCAGACGATTCCGTTGCCGTCGCACGGCAGCTACGGACCGATCGCGGTCGGGGTGCCGCCCGGCGGCTCGTCCTTCGCCGAGGTGCAGTTCAACGGCTATCTGAGCGGCGCCGCCACCGTCACCTACACGCTCGACTATCGCCTCAACGGCGGGGCATGGACCACCTACGACAGCGCTGCCGAGGCCGGCGATGCGGGCAACCCGACCGGCTTCGCGTCGAGCGGCACCGTCGCCAACCCGAGCGGCAGCGCGCCGGCGCTGATCGAATGGCGCATGACCATCACGCGCACCGGGAGTGCCGCAGTCACCAGCTACGGCGGCAGCTATTTCAGGGCCTGAAGGAGCCGCGACCATGAAGATCGACTTCGATTTCGCCATCGGCGACCGCGTCGCCGTCGCGCCGCGCGGCAACGCCCGCGGCCGGGTGAAGGGCTTGTTCGTCGGCGAGGACGGGCGGCGCCAGGTCAGCGTCGCCTATGTCGACGCCAGCGGCGATGCCGCCGGGCCCGAATGGTTCGCCGAGAGCGAACTGGCGGCGGCGTAGCGCGAAAGCCCCGGACAAAGATCGGCCCGCGCCATCGGGGGGAGAGGCGCGGGCCGGATTTTTTGCCCGACGCGAGCGGGGGGCTTGTGAGCGTCGGACCCTTGCATAACGGCCATCCCGAAAAGCGGTTCCGACGAACCTGAAAAAATTTTCGTGCCCGTCCTAGGGTGAGTCTCGCCACGTCGGACGACGTCGCAACATGAGGTGTCGGCATGCGTATCCCCCCTTCCATCCCGGCCCCCGGGCGGCGCGCTTTCCCCAAGGCGCGCCGCCATGGCCGGCGCTGATCGATGGCCGCGGTCGCGGCCGCGCCCGGCGCCGGCGGCCCCCGCGAGGCGGACATGACGCTCGACCCCGGCGACGTCGCCGGGCTGCTCGGCGGCGCGGTGACGCTGCTCGGCGTCCTCGGCGGCGGCCTCCGCTGGCTGTTCACCTCGCGGTCGAAGCGCGAGCAGTGGATCGAGGCGCGCATCCAGTCGCACGTCGCCAAGATCGAGGCGCGGCTGGCGGTCGCCGAGCGGCGCGCCGACCATCTCGGCTTCGCCTTCCAGCTGGTCGCGGCCGAGCTGGCGCGGCTCGATCCGCACTCGGACATTCTGCGTCGGGCGCAGCTGATCATCGAGGGCGTGCAGGGGGTGTTCGGCGAAAATCACGAAGGGAATCGATGATGCGCGACACCGACAAGCTGGTCGCCTTCCTGGCGCTGCTGCTGCTGTTCGTCGTGGTGGTGATCCTCGCCGCCGCCTTCGAGCATGACGAGATGACCTTGCGGCTGATGGATGCCGCGGTGGTCGGGCTGGTCGGCGTCGTCGGTGGCGCCGCGCAGGCGATCTTCCGCGGCACCGCCGGCGAGGCGCCGCCGGTCGCACCGCCGGGGCCCGCGACGCCCGCCCGCCCGCGCGCCGTACCGGAGCGGCCGTCGTGGGAAGCCTAGATCCCGACGCGCTGCGCCCCCGCCTCGTCGCCGCGCGCGACGCGGTCGCCGCGGCGCTGGCGCTGGTCGAGGCCGCACAGCCGGCACCGATCGCCTGGGGCGCCCGGATGTCGCCCGCCCTGCGCGACCGGTGCCGGATCTTCGCGCAGGACTTCGGCACGCACCCCGACTGGCTGCCCGCCTGCATGGCGTTCGAGACGATGGAGAGCTTCAGGCCCGACATCCGCCCGATACGGGGCGGCAAGCGGCTGTCGAGCGCGGTCGGTCTCATCCAGTTCCTCGAGGGCACCGCGCGCAAGCTCGGCACCACCACCGCCGCGCTCGCGGCGATGACCGCCGAGCGCCAGTTCGACTATGTCTGGCGCTATTTCCGCGACACCATCCGCGAGCGCGGCGCCATCCGCTCGCTCGAGGATTGCTACATGGCGATCCACTGGCCGGCGGCGGTCGGCAAGCCCGACGACGCGACGATGTACGTCCGTGGCAGCGACGCCTTTGCCGCCAACGCGGGGCTCGACCTCGACGGCGACCGGGTGATCACCAAGGCGGAGGCGGGCAGCCTCGTCCGCGCCAAGCTGGCCAAGGGCCGGTTGCCCGGCAACCTCGGCTGAAGTTGCGCCGCCGGAACATTGCCGCCCCCCGGTCGTTTCTGCCTCATGGCAGTCCGCCCCAAAGCCGCCCCCAGCGCCGCGAACGACAATGCGCCGCGCCGCGACCGGCGCGCCGGCCGCGCCGTCAGCCTCGAGGAGCGGCTGCTCGCGGAGCTGATGTACGCCGGCTGATCGCCCGCGTTGACGCCTTTTCGCGCGGTCCCTAGGAGTCGCGGGGCGTGGCTCCGTAGCTCAGCCGGATAGAGCAGCGGTTTCCTAAACCGAAGGTCGCAGGTTCAAGTCCTGCCGGGGCCACCAAATGCTGCCGCTGTAGAGACATATGATAAGTGCCGCTTGTCTACATGTAGAGCGCCACTTTTCACGTGTAGAGTCAGTAAGATGGTCAAAATGGGCTTTGCTCGCGATAGCGGGCCAATGAGTTTGTCTAAACGCGGCGGGCGCTAGACCCGGCGGCGCTTTCAGTGGCAATGATCAGCAGCTCGAAGAGCGTAAGTCGGGTTTCATCCTCGACAATTAGCTTCCACTCTTTGTTCGCCCAGAACTCGTCCGGATCGTCGGCAACGATTCTGGCTAGCAACTTCAAAGCAGCAATACGAGCGGACTCAAGATCGTGCAGTTCGGTTCGCTCCTCGTCCGCGCGGCGCGCCGCTCCTTGCTCGTGAAAAAAATATCGGGGCATTGCCAATCCTCATCGACGTAGCGGTGAGAACGGTTGGCGCATTAATGGTTTCCTTGCTGCAATCTACAACCGTCTAACAAAGTCCCGCATCCGCGAAAGGCAGTTCGGGAGTGGATCGTCTCAAGTCCACGTTGACACCCAACGAAAACGCCCGCTCGCGCATGAAGCAGCGAAACGGGCGTCCCCCCATGTGACCGGAGTTTGAACTCCGGTGACATGGAACCTTGGCTTGGCACCGCCAAGCAACCGAAAGGGCGACGGTCACTGCAATAACGGCATTAACTTTTGTTGGTTCCTGCCGGCAAGACTGACCCCTGGGGCGGTCTCATTACCTTAACCTGCGCAATCTGGCAGAGTACCGCTGTCTCAGGTTGCCGTGCCGGCCATTGTGCCACTCATTCTTAACTCCATGCCATCGCCGTTAGCCCGCCATTGAGGTACGATATTCATCGATGAAGCGATGGACTGGATCACACGCGTTCCAAGACCTGAACCTTGCGCCGCGCGCTCGGCTGCTGCTGCGCCTGCGGTCCCACTATCGCGGCATACGAGCGACCATCGATCAGACTGAGCCTCTATGCCGACCTTGACCGAACCAGGACCGGCTCCGAAGGCATGCTTTACGGAATTGGCGACAAATTCGTTGACTATCAGGACCAGCGAATTCGCCAGTTCGGGGCCAACCCTCACGTCTCCTACGACGATTGTGAGCTCTATCCCTCCAGGGAGCAATTGCTGCAGGTCGGTCTCGATGCGCGTGAAGAGGGATATCAGGCTTACCGAGGCTTGGCCGTCCAGTTCATGCAATTCTGCATGAAGCGATGACAAGGAGCGGATGCGGCTACTCGCATCCTCCAGCGCGCGCCGCGCGCCGACATCGCTTTCCCTCCGCGACTTCATCGAAAGCAATGCGCCGATCGATGCGAGCGAATTTTTGACCCTGTGATCAACTTCCCGCCGAAGCATCTGCTCCCGGTCTAGCGCTACACGGAGGTCCAGTTCGCGCATGATGTGGCGCGAAATGACCCGCAGCACCTTGCGCTGATGTTCGGACAAAGCCCGCGGCTTGTGGTCCAGGACGCACAGCGTGCCTAGTGGCAGACCGTTGGCCCCTTTGAGGACGGATCCCGCGTAGAAGCGAAATCCCGGATCGCTGGTGCAAAGGGGATTGTCCGCCATCCTCGCATCTTCGAGCGTGTCTGGAATTTCGATATAGTCGCCCTGCAGAATCGCGTGGCCGCACAGGCTGGTCTCGAGCGGGGTTGATCTAACGCCGAGCCCGACCTCTGCCTTGAACCATTGCCGGCCATCGTCGATGAAATTGATGACAGACACCGGGGCTTCGCAGATCTCCGCCACGATCTCGACCAGCTCATCGAACTCGCGCTCCCGGTCCGTGTCGAGGATTCCGTAGCGACGCAGTTCGCACAGGCGTTCACGTTCAAACGGGTGGAGCGCAGGCTTCATGCGCCTGTGATTAGCAAGAGCACATTGAAAGCGGAAGTAAGCGACAGGACCGTTGCTTGCCGTCCTCGACCAGCCAACGATATCTAGCTTGGACCTTCGAGAGAGCCGTCGAGACGGCTGAGGTGCGGTTGTGCCAGCCCAGACGCGCCAGCCGTAGAACACCAGGCGTCATTTGACGCATGAGCACGAAATCGGGCGCCGGCATGCAGCCGCGGAAAAGGGCGCCCCACGCCCCCTCAGTTGGCGCAATGAATAGCCAGCCCTCAAACCCGCTGTCGCGTCTGCTTTGGTCGATACGCCCACAAAGGTGGACAGTCCGAAATCGGCCCCACCTCAAGCTGCTCGTCTGCTGTGCGGGCAATTCGGTCGTTCACGCCGCGCCTAAACCGGCCAGGACCGGCCAGGACCGGCCAGCAACTTGCACCCCCGGATTGTTGCCAATTCAATTGCGACAAATGGCGTTTCTGGCATGGTCGCGATGGCCTATGCAGCGATCGGGCTGCCGTGAATTGGAGAACGAATAGATCTCACACGCAGAACGCTGATCGCCGGCGGCATCGCCTCGATGTGCGCCTACCCGCCGGTCTTGGCAGCCGGCGATCCGGAGGTGCCTCCTGCCGATCGTGAGTTGAGGGTGCCTGTGACCGGCGGAAACCTCTACGTAAGAGTGAATGGAAACCTGTCCGGTCCTCTGCCGCCTTTGCTGATGGTCCACGGCGGCCCCGGTGGCGCCTTGTGGCATTTTTTCCCGGCGCTGCCGCTTGCGTCTGAACGCGCTATCATTCTGTACGACCAGCTCGACAGCGGTCGTTCCGACGCGCCGGGCGATCGAGCAAACTGGACCGTCGATCGCTTCGGGTCGGAGATCGAGGCGATCCGGCAGGCCCTTGATGTCAGCAACTTCCACTTGTTAGGCCATAGCTGGGGCGGCATCGTCGGCATGCGCTATGCCGCACGCAACCCTCGAGGCTTGCGGAGCCTGATCCTGCAGGGGACACCGCTTTCTGCCCGCCGCCTAGATGCCAGCGTGCGCAGCCTCTATGCCGCGATGCCCGACGGCCTCGGCGCGGTGATCGAGGCACATGAGCGTGCGGGCACGCTGGACGACCCGGCGTATGGGAACGCCATTAGAGCGTTCATGCGCACCCACCTCAATCGCACCAGCACGCGCGCGGTCGCCAGGCCCTACATGGCCGAGGTTCCCGAGGATCGCGGCGACGCCTTGTCGATGGCGATGATCGGCGATCGCCTCACGCCCATGGGCGGCGCGCTGAAGGGATTTGGCGACGAGCCGCTCCTCAACCGCGTTCGCGTGCCGACGATGTTGCTGTGCGGCGAGTTCGATATCATGACGCCCGCCGCTACCCGCGCCATGCTGCCGAGGCTGAAGCGCGGGTCGTTCGCGGAACTAGCCGGCGCCGGCCACATGGCGCAGCCCGAGGCTTGGCGCGACGCCATTTCTCGGTTCGTCACCGCTCATGACGGATGACCCCGCGTAAACACGCCAATATCCGCTTTGACGTCCCTTTGCCTGAAACCGGCCATTCCGCCTCCGGCCCAACAGTAGCCGCTCAGGACTGCTGCACCCTACTTGGGACCACACGGTTTGCGCGGCGATCGACATGTGCACGGCATGAAAGCGACAACTATGCCGCTCGAGCCGTTCCAGTGGCTCAGCTGCGCCGCCCTCGCTGTGTCCCACCAGGATTTGTCGGTTCAGCCGAGTTCGGCGGACCGGGCGATCTCCTGTCGCAGCCGGTCGATCTTCGCTCCGGCCCATTGCCGTGCGTCGTCGCCGAAGACGAGCCGCGATGGCGCCTCAGCCTGCGAAGCAAGCACCACGATCCGTGCAGCGAGCCGCTTCGGATCGCCGGGCTGGTTGCCGTTGGCCTCGTCGATGAACGCGCGATACTGCGCGACCGCCTCGGCATAGTCTGGGATGTCGAGGCTGCCGAAGCTCGCCGACTTTGGGTCCATGAAGTCGGTGCGCAGCATCCCCGGCTCGACCAAGAGCGAGCGCACGCCCAAGGGGGCAAGCTCCTCGGCGAAGCCCTCCATCCATCCCTCGACCGCGAACTTCGACGCCGAGTAGACCGCGCCCCCGCCGCTCGAGACCAGTCCGCTGACCGACGAGATGGTGACGAAGAGGCCTGAGCGGCGCTGACGCATGTGGGGGGCGACGGCGCGCGCGACGTTCATCGTGCCGAACAGGTTGACCTCGAACTGACGCCGCACCGCGGCATCGGTGAAGGTCTCGAAGAAGCCCAGTTCGGCATAGCCGGCATTGTTGACCAGCACGTCGATCGCGCCGAACCGCTCGGTGGTCTCGGCGGCGACCGACCTTGCGGCTTCGGCGTCGGTGATATCGAGCGCCAGGGCGTGCAGGCGATCCTGATCGCCGCCGAAGGCGTCGCGAACCGCGTCGGCGGACCGCGCCGTCGCCACGACCGTTTCGCCCGCATCGAGCGCGGCGCGCGTGATCTCGCGTCCCAGTCCCCGGCTTGCGCCCGTCACCAGCCAAACCTTGCCCATCGCCTGCTCCTCGCTGCTTCCGCCGTGGCTGGCTAGGTAGTTGCGCTAATGGATCAGGATAACCGCCTAATGAGTAATAGGCCCCAGTAGCGAGGATCATCAATGCGTCCGGATCAGCTCGGCGACCTCGCCGTCTTCGCGGCGATCGCCGCCGACCGCAGCTTCACGCGTGCCGCGCGGCGGCTTGGCGTCACCCAGTCTGCGTTGAGCCAGACGATGAAGCGGCTGGAAGGCCAACTCGGCTTCAGCCTGCTCTCGCGCACGACGCGCAGCGTGGCCCCGACCGCTGCCGGCGATCGCCTGCTCGCGACGCTGGCGCCGGCACTGGCCGGGCTGGACGACGACATCGAGGCGCTGTCCCGCGCTCGCGGGGTGCCGATCGGCACCGTGCGGATCACGACCGGCAAGCACGCTGCCGATACATTGCTGTGGCCGATGCTCCCGTCGTTCATGCGCCGCCACCCGGGCATCGAGGTGGAGGTGTGCGTGGAGGGCGGGATGACCGACGTCGTGGCGGGCCGCTACGATGCGGGCATCCGGCTCGGCGAGCGGTTGGAGAAGGATATGATCGCCCTGGCGATCGGGCCGCCGCTTCGCGTCGCGGTGGTGGCCGCTCCCGGCTATCTGAGCGACCATCCCACCCCGATGGCGCCCGCCGACCTCACGGCGCATCGCTGTATCGCCTACGGCGACGGGCATGGCGACCTGTCGCCCTGGTCGTTCGAGCGCGACGGCCATGCGGTGACGGTCAGGCCGGGTCGGGGGCCGGTGTTCAACGACGGCAATCTGCTGGTGGCGGCCGCCGTCGAGGGCTTCGGCATCCTCTACATCCTGGAGGATCTCGTGGCGGCGCCGCTCGCCGATGGCCGTCTCACCCGCTTGCTGGAGCCGTGGTGCGAGCCGTTCGCCGGCTATCACCTCTATTACCCCGATCGGCGGGGCACGACGGCCTTCGACCTGTTCAGGGAGGCGCTTCGCGCGAGCAGGTCGGTGTGAAGGCGCGGCCAAGCGTCGGCGCCAATTCCCGGGACGCGCGGCTTTCGTGATCCGCGGCGACGGCGCGAGCGGCAGCGATCCGCGTTCGGTCACCCCCTCGCGCCACCGGCCGGCGTGCCCAAAGTCGATCGTTCCGGAATCTGACCCTCGTTCGACGAACGGGGCGAAGCCAACTCCTACGATCCTGACCCGACCGGCGCCTCGCCCGCCGGAGCCTTCGCCCGCCGCGGGCGTTTCTCGAGCAACAGCCTCGGGAGCCAGCAAGCCATGTCCACCGACCCGCAAGCGGCCGTGCCGTACCGCTACGCCGACGGCGACCTCGACTGCCACGGCGAACTCTACCGCCCGGCCGGCGCCGCCAACGGCCGCGCGGTGCTCGTCGTTCACGAAGCCGACGGCATCGGCGGCAACGTGCGCCGCCACAGCCAGCGGCTCGCCGAGCTCGGCTATCTGGTGCTCGCCGCCGACATGCACGGCGGCGGACGCGTGCTCGACGGCGCGGCGATGCACGCGGCGCTCGATCGCTTCCGCACCGACCCCGACCTGCTGCGCGGTCGCGTGCGCGCCGGACTCGACGCGCTCGCCGCGGCGAGCGGCCTCCCGGCGGAGCGGCTCGCGGCGATCGGCTATTGCTTCGGCGGCTTCGCCGTCCTCGAGCTCGCGCGCAGCGGCGCGCCGCTCGCCGCGGTCGGCAGCTTCCACGGCCTGCTCACCACCCGCCGCCCTGCCGCGCCCGAGGTCGACGCGGCGCGCATCGCGGTGTTCACCGGCGCCAGGGACCCGCTGGTTCCGCCCGACGACGTCGCCGGCTTCCAGGCCGAGATGATGCGCGCCGGCGCCGACTGGCAGATGTCGATCTACGGCCGGGCGCTCCACAGCTTCACCAACGTCGACGTCGACGGGCTCGACGACGCGCGCATGGCCTATGACCGCCGCGCGCACGAACATTCCTGGGCCGCGCTGCTCGCCTTCCTCGACGACGCGCTGCGCTGAGCCCGCCGCCCCTGGCGCGGCGGCAGGAACCATTCGCGGCGCGGCTCGCTTGCCCAGCAGATCAGGCCGGCGGCCCGCGCGCCGGCGCCGGACGAAGGAGAAGATGATGACGCTGCAGGCCATCGCCCTCAATGGCTCGCTCAAGGCGGCCGACGCGGAGGAAACGTCGTCGACCGACCGGATGATCGGCGTGATCGGCGACGAACTGGCGAAGCACGGCGTCGCGCTCGGCGAGACGATCCGGCTGGCGAGCCGCAACATCCTTCCCGGGGTCAGCTCGGACGAGGGCCCCGGCGACGACTGGCCCGACGTCCGGCGCCGCATCCTCGCCGCCGACCTGCTGATCTTCGGCACGCCGATCTGGCTCGGGCAGATGTCGAGCGTCGCCAAGCGCGTGCTCGAGCGCATGGACGCCTTCCTCGGCGAGACCGACGACCAAGGTCGGATGCCGAGCTTCTCGAAGGTCGCCGTCGCCGCGATCGTCGGCAACGAGGACGGCGCGCACAGCGTCACCGCCAGCCTGTTCCAGGCGCTAAACGACGTCGGCTGGACGATCCCCGCCGGCGGCGCCTGCTATTGGGTCGGCGAGGCGATGCACGGCACCGATTTCAAGGAGCTGCCGCAGGTGCCGCCCAAGGTCGCCGAGACCGCCGCGATGCTCGCGTCGAACGCCGCGCATCTCGCGCGGCTGCTCAAGGCGGAGCGCTATCCGGGCACCTAGCGCCAGGAGCGCTCGGGACGCCGCCCCGGCAAAGCGACCGCGTCACCCCCGCCGGCGCCGCGCGCCGAGGAGCGCGAGCGCGACCGCGGCGACGAGCGTCCCGAGGGCGATCGAGAGCAGCATCTGGCTCGGCCAATGTCCGCCGAGCGTCACCCGCGCGAGAAAGCCGACGGTCAGCAGCGCCGCGCCGATCCCGGCGATCGCCCCGGCGCGCGCGTCCCGGCGGCCCGCGGCGGCGAGGAGAAGCAGACCGAACAGCGCGCCGAAGACGAGGCCGAAGGTCGACGGAAGCCCCGACGAGCTGGCGGGCGAGGCCACGGCCACGAGATCGGCGGTCGGTCGCGGCGCGTAGGCCACCCAGCGCAGCAGCTTGTCGACGGCATGCGCCGCCGCGAACGCCACGCCCGCCGCCGCGGCGGCGCGCCAGCCGCGAAGCGCGCCCGCCAGCGCGGCGGCGAGCGCCAGCATCGCCCAGGCCGTCGGAATTTTGGCGAGATCGGTCACCGCCGTCGCCCAGCCCGGCGCGCTGCCCAGAAGGCGCTGCAGCCCCTGCGTGATCGCGACGTCGCCCGGCAGCGGTCCCGGCGCGAGCAGCGACCAGGCAAATCCCGCGGCGATCAGACCGGCGGCGACGCCCAAGCCATGGTTGCGACTCATGCTGGCCGCGCCGTTCTGGCGGTGGGCGCTGCGCCGCCGCGATCGCGAAGCGGCTGCGGCCATCGCCTTTCCCGAGGATGCATCCGCGCGGCCCTGCTCATTTTTCGGTGAAGCGCTTGACCTTCAGCGGCAGGTCCTTGCCCTTCGTCCGGCGCGACGGCAGCTGCACCGGATTCTTCTTCTTCCACTCGCCATAGGTCATCGGCCCGTCGGGCGTCTCGATGATCTGGTCGTCGATCGACATGGGCCCTCCTAGCGCAGCCGCGCGATGCTGAGGCCGTCGGCCTTGGCACGGTCCTTCACCGATTCCTCGCTGCGCGTCAGCGCCTTGGCGATCGCCTTCAGCGCCATGCCCTTCTTGGCGAGCGTGTGCAGCTTGTCGACCTCGGCGCCGGTCCACGGCTGCCGGTGCCGCTCGAATTTCTCAGCCATCGCCGTCTTTCTCCGCGCCTGTCGTCCGCCAGCATAGCAAGCCCGTTCGCCGCCGTCGCGTCAGGCGTCGACGTCGCGGCTGCCGTCGAGTCCGTTGCCGGGGAGCAGATCGCCGAACGGTCGCGTCGGGGTGATAGCCGGGCGTCGTCGGGCTCGAAGATGTCGGCCGGAGGCTGCGCGAAGCTCGCCAGCCGCAGGCGCTGCGCCGCTTCGTCCGGCGTCGTCACCTCAGTCGCGCAGGCTGGCGGGAACGGTGCCGCCGTTGGCGGCGAGCTGGCGCATCACCGCCTTCTGCAGCGCGATATTCTGCTCGGCCGAGCCATGGTCGCCGGCGTTCACCTTGAGCTCTTCGGCGAGCTCCTTGCGCGCGGCGAGGCTCGAATCGAGGTCGAGCAGCTTCAACAGGTCGACGATCGAGCTCCGCCAATTGCCGCCGCCGCCCTTCGCTGCCGCCAGCTCGGTCAGCACCGCCTCGACGTCGACGGGCGCCGGGGCGGCGCTGACCGGCGCCGTCACCGCGGGCGTCGCCTGGCGCGGCACCGCCGGAGCGGCCTGCGGCGCCGCGGCCGGCGCGGCCGGCGCGGCCTTGGCGCTGCCGCGGCGGAAGATCTTGTCCATGATGTTGCCGAAGATGCTCATGCGCGACGCTCCTCTTGAATGACGAGCAGCTTGAACGCGCGACCTGCGGCTGTGGGCCATCGTGGCGGCGCCGTGCGTGTGCCGAGCGGGCGGATGGTGCTCGCCGAGGGCGCCGACCGGGCCGGGAAGGTCGCGTTCAGCGCGCCGTGAAGCCGTCGAGCAGCGACGCGACGTTGTCGCCGAGCTCGGTGACGGCATAGCCGCCCTCCATCACGATCAGCGTCGGCAGCCCCGTCGCGGCGATGCGCGCGCCGATCGTCGTATAGTCGACCCGCGTGATGGCGAAGTGCGAGATCGGATCGCCCTCGAAGGTGTCGGCGCCGAAGGACAGCACGAGCAGGCTCGGCGCGAACGCCGCGATCGCGGCGAGCGCACGCTCGAGCGCGTCGAGATAGGCGGGAAGCCGCGTGCCGCGCGGCAGCGGCAGGTTGAGCGTCGCCCCCTCCCCGGCGCCCTCGCCCGCCTCGTCCGCGTGCCCCCAGAAGAAGGGATAGTCGGTCGCCGGGTCGGCGTGGATCGACGCGAAGAAGACGCTGCCGTCCTCCCAGAAGATGTCCTGCGTGCCGTTGCCGTGGTGATAGTCGATGTCGAGGATCGCGACGCGGGCATGGCCGGCGTCGCGCGCCGCCTGCGCGGCGACCGCGGCGTTGTTGAGGTAGCAATAGCCGCCGAGATAGTCGGCGCCGGCATGGTGGCCGGGTGGGCGGCACAGCGCGAAGCTCGTCGTCGCCGAGCCGTCGAGCAGCGGCGCCAGCGCCGACAGGGCGGTCTGCGCCCCCCAATAGGCGGCGTCCCAGCTGTCGGCGGTGATCGGCGTGCCGGCATCGTAGCTGTAGCGCCCGAGCAGCGCGTCGATGCGCTCGAGGTCGAGCGGGCGGCGGCGGACCACCGGCCAGGTATAGCCGACCGCGTCGCCCTCCCGCCCCGCCGCGACCCAGCGCGCGTGCGCGCTTTCGAGGAAGTCGAGGTAATCGGGGGTGTGCACGCGCGCGAGCGGCGCCCGCCCGAAGTCGCGCACCGGCTCGCAGGCGCCGAGCCGCGCGCAGACGATCTCGGCGCGCGACGGCTTCTCGGCATGCGCGGTCCAGCCGCCGTTGTGGAGTTCGAGCGCGGGCGCGTGCGCCAGCTGGCGGCGGTCGAAGAAGATCTGCATGGGCCGCAGGCTAGCGCAGCCGCTTCACGAACACACGACCGTCCTCGCGCTTCTCGGTGGCGAAATTGGGGATCGCCTCGACGAGGTCGGACAGCCGGGTGAAGCCATAGTTGCGCGCGTCGAACGACGAGCGGTTGTTGGCGCGCTGGCCGACCTCGTTGAGGCTGGCGAAGCCGCGCTCGTCGCGCTTCGAGGCGCCGAGCGCATCGATCAGCAGCTCGACGACCTCGGTGTCGATCTTGGGCTTTTTCTTGGGGGCGCGCGGCGTGCCGGCGGCCGCGGGCTCGGCGGGCGGCGCGACCAGCGCGGCGACGTCGATGAAGCGCGTGCAGGCCTGGCGGAACGACACCGGCGTGCGCGCGGTGCCGAAGCCGTAGACCGGGATGCCGTCCTGGCGCAGCCGCATCACCAGCGGCGCGAAGTCGCTGTCCGACGACATGATGCCGAAGCCGCCGACGCGCCCGCTGAACAGCAGGTCCATCGCGTCGATCGTCATCTTCATGTCGGTGGCGTTCTTGCCCTTGGTAACGTCGAACTGCTGGTGCGGCTCGAGCGCATATTGATGCGTCAGCTCGGACCAGCCCTTCAGCCCCGCCTTGCTCCAGTTGCCGTAGACGCGGCGGATGTTGACGGTGCCGAGTTCGGCAAGGACGGTGAGCACGGGGTCGAGGCTCGCGGCCGAGGCGTTGTCGGCGTCGACGAGCAGCGCGATGTTGACGGCGTTGTCGGGTCCCTGGGTCGCCATGACTGCCTCGTGGCCGTTGCTGTCAGGCGCTTCTGCCGGGCGCGGCCGTGCCCGTCGACCCTTTTCGGCGCGCGGCGGGGGCGGACGGGGGCCGAAGCCCCCGTGTCGTCAGGGCTGGACCGCGGTGCCCGCCGGCTTGGCCTCGACCACCATCGCGACGACGAGGTAGGCGAGCAGCGGCAGGCCCGATCCGAAGAGGGTCGCCGCGACGAACGCCAGGCGGACCCAGAGCGTGTCGACGCCGAGGAACTCCGCGAGTCCGGCGCAGACGCCGAGCAGCTTGGCCGACCCCTTGTCGAGGTAGAGCTTGCGGCCCGAAACATTCATATCAACTTCTCCTATGAAGCGTGGGGTGGCGATCGCTCAGGCGACGATCGACGGGGCGATCGCCGCGGCGAGCAGGGTCGCGGCGACGAACACCGAGCCGAACGAAACGAACAGGCTGCGGCCGAAATCGGAAGCGAAAAACATGGTCTGTCTCCATCATGTCGGTGAGAAATTCACCGATGCCTGGAGAAGAGCAAGCGCCGTGCCAAATTCTCGCTGCACGCATAGTGCTTTGAAATAAGGATATATTCTCTAGAAATCACCATAATCGGCGGGAAGGCGGGCGTGGCGAAGAACGCCAATGATTGGCGCCTCTCGCCACGCGGTTCGCAGTTAATTCACCGTCGGCAGCGCGGCGCGGCAATCGGCGGCGCATTCGCGACACATCCGGGCGCTCAGCTCGCAATGGCCATGCGCATGACGCTCGCATTCGGCGGCGCAGGACTCGCAGACGTCGGCGCACAGCGCCAGCATCGCGCGCAGCACCTCGACATTCTGCCCGGTGCGGCGCACCGCCAGCCGCGCGGTAGCCGTGCAGACGTCGGCGCAGTCGAGGCAGCTGCGGATGCACTGCGCCATGTCCATCTCCTCGGCGACGCACGCGTCGGCGCAGGAGGTGCACATCAGCGCGCAGAACATCGCGTGCCGCGCCGCGGCGGCGAGCGCCTCGTTGGGGTTGCCGGCGACATCGGGGTGGCGCGAGATCATCTCGTGGATCGACATGGGAGGCTCCTTTTCAGCGGACCTCACCAACCGATCGCGCCGCCGCGCGTTCCCGGGCCGGGCTCAGCCGTCGCTGCGCCAGCCCGCGGTACCGGCGCTCGCCACCGTCTCGATGTTGAGCTGGCCGGCGAGGCCGGCGGTGCGGTGGACGGCGATCTCGCGCCATTCGTCGGACATCGACATCGCGACGAGCGCCGCGCGGTCGGGATAGCTGGCGACCGCCACCTCGTCCCACAGTTCCTCGACGAGCCCGAGCGTCAGGTGGGTGACGTCGCCGGCGAACAGCGCCCGGCCGCCGAATTTGGGCAGCAACGCGGTCACCGCCCGGCCGTAGATCATATAGGCCTCGCGCCCCGACAGGTCGCAGGCACGGCCGTCCTCATAGGCGGCACGATCGCGGAACTTGAGCAGATTGATCATGAAGATCGGGCCGGCGGGACCCGGCTTCATCATCTCGGCGAGCTGCGCCGGCTCGGTCGGGTAGAGCTGGTTGGTGACCTGCATCGCGATCAGCCTTTCGTTGCGAGGCGGTCGAGCAGCGTGACGATGTCGTCGGGGCAGTCCTCCTGGAGGAAATGCGCGCCCTTCAGCGTGACGTGCGGCTGGCCCTTGGCGCCGGGCAGCCGCTCGTGGAAGATCTTCTCGCCGCCGCCGGTGATCGGGTCGGCATCGCTGAACGCGGTGATGAAGGGCAGGTCGAGCCCGGCGAGCACCGCCCACGCTGCCTTGTTCTCGGCGACCGAGGCATGCTCGGGGGTCACCGGCACCAGCCGCGGGAAGACGCGCGCGCCGGCCTTGTAGCTCTCGTCGGGATAGGGCGCGTCATAGGCGGCGATCTCGGCGGCGCTCAGCTCGCGCTTGGTGCCCATGTTGACGATCATCCCGACGGGGAGGATCGGCGTCGACTGGCTGAGCTCGAGCCAGCGCTGGAAGCCCTCGGTCATGCCGACGCCGATCGGCAGCCCGGTGTTGGCGACGACGACGCGCGCGAAGCGCTCGGGGTGCGCGGCGACCAGCCGCAGCCCGATCAGCCCACCCCAGTCCTGGCAGAACAGCGTGATGTTCCTGAGGTCGAGCGCCTGCAGCCACGCGCTCATCCACGCGACATGACGTTCGTAGCTATAGTCGTCCTGTTCGGCCGGCTTGTCCGACCGGCCGAAGCCGATCAGGTCGGGGGCGACGACGCGGTGCGTGCCGGCCAGCCCGGCGATGATCTTGCGATAGAGGAACGACCAGGACGGCTCGCCGTGCAGCAGCAGGATCGGCGCCGCGTCGCGCGGGCCCTCGTCGATATAGGCGAGGCGCAGCGGCGTGCCGTCGCCGTCGACCTCGGCATAGTGCGGCGCGAACGGGAAATCGGGCAGGTCGGCGAAGCGGTCATCGGGCGTACGAAGGCTCTTCATGCTCATCCCCAGTGATTATTGACACTCATAGTGCCAATAGTTGGCGCGAGGTCAAGGGCGCCGGCGCGTCGAAGTCATCGACGCGGCGTCGCCGTACCGCTACAGCATGCCGTGCTCTCGTTCTTTCTCACGCTTCGCCGCGCGTTCCGGCGGCAGGCCGTGCTGGCCTATGGGCTGGCGTTCGCCAGCTTCGGGGCGGCGCTCGCGACGCGATTCGCCATCGCCGGCCACCTGCCGCCGGGCTATCCGTTCATCACCTTCTTTCCGGCGATCATCATCACCGCCTTTCTGTCGGGAATGCGCGCCGGCGCGCTGTGCGCGCTGATGTCGGGGCTCGCCGCCTGGTATTTTTTCATCCCGCCCGCCGACAGCTTCGTCGTCGACGGCAACGGCGCGGTCGGGCTCGGCTTCTTCGTGTTCATCGTCGTCATCGACATCCTGATCATCGACGCGATGGTCCGCGCCACCGAACGCCTCGACGCCGAGCGCAACCTGAGCGCCGGTCTCGTCGAGCGCCAGCGCACGATGTTTGCCGAGCTCCAGCACCGCGTCGCCAACAATCTGGCGATCGTCAGCGGGCTGCTGATGATGCAGAAGCGCCGCGTCGTCGCGGAGCCGGCGCGGGCCGGCGAGGTGTTCGACGACGCCGTCCACCGGCTCGAGGTGATGGCGCGGCTGCACCGCAAGCTCTACGACCCCGCCGTCGTCGACCTGCCGACCGAGGCCTATCTGCGCGACCTGCTCGCCGACCTCGTCGCCGGTTCGGCGGCGGGCGCGGTGACGATCGACGTCGCCGCCGACGACGTGCGCTTCGACCTGCCCCGGCTCACCGCGCTGTCGCTGTTCGTCACCGAGGTCGCGACCAACGCGCTCAAGCACGGCATCCGCGGCACCGAGGGCGGCACCATCACGCTGAGACTGACCTGCGCTGCCGATCGCAGCTGCGAGCTGACGATGCACGACGACGGCCCGGGCTTGCCGGCCGCCCCCACCGTCGCCAGCAAGGGTAGCCTGGGGCTCAAGATCGTGCGCGGGCTCGCCAGCCAGCTCGGCGGCGAGGTCGATCTGCCGCCCGCGGGCAGCTCGCGCGTCCGCCTGCGCTTCGTGGCCTGAACCGGTCAGCCGACCCCGTCGAGATATTCGACCTCGGGACGGCCGCCGAGCACGCCCGCGAGCTTGGGCCCGGCCGCCTTGAAATGCGCCGAGGCGCCATGCGCCTTCAGCGCCTCCTCGTCGGCATAGAGCTCGAGCACCTTGTAGCTCGTCGGATCGGTCCGGCTCTTGCAGAGCTGATAGGCATGGTTGCCCGGCTCGTTGGCGCGGACCTGCGCCCCCAGCTCGGCGAAGATCGCCTCGAACTCGGCCTGCTTTCCGTCCTGGACCTTCAACGTTGCGATGACACCGATCATTCTTGGTCTCCCCTGTGATTAATTGCCGAGCGCGGCCCGCACCGCGGCGGTGAATTTGGCGGCATCGAAGCCGGCGCCGCCGCCGATCGCGTCGAAGCCTCGGCGGACGACGATGAGCTTTTCCGACGGCACGATCACCACATATTGCCCGCGGTTGCCCTGCATCGCGTAGGTATCGTCGGGCAGGCCCTCGATACCGCCGAGCAGCCAGAATTGCGCGCCATAGCCCTCGCCGCCGGGGCGCCCGACCGGCTGCGCCGGCGCCGGCGTCGCGACGTAGCGCGCCCAGCCCTCGGGCAGCAGCCGCTCGCCGGCCCAGACGCCGTCGTTCTGGTAGAGCAGCGCCAGCCGCGCCAGGTCGCGCGCCGTCGTCCACACCTGGCTCGACAGGATGAAATTGCCCTGCCAGTCGGTCTCCGGGAAGGTGCGGCGCATGCCGATCTTCCACAGCAGATCGGTGAACGGGAAGGCGAGCGCGCGGTCGCCGTCGCCGAGCCGGTGGCGCAGCGCCCGCGCCGCGAGCAGCGTGTCGTTGTTGGCATAGCGCCAGCGCGTGCCCGGCTTCGCCTC
This sequence comes from Sphingomonadaceae bacterium, assembly GCA_030147805.1. Classification (GTDB taxonomy): domain Bacteria; phylum Pseudomonadota; class Alphaproteobacteria; order Sphingomonadales; family Sphingomonadaceae; genus Sphingoaurantiacus. The sequence continues at coordinate 112,220 of JASBUR010000037.1, read as the reverse complement.
GAGCGGCAGGCCGGTCGCCTGTTCGGTGACGCTCGTCCCGCCGAAATAGATGTCGTCGGTGCGGTTGCCCGCCGTCGCGCTCCACAGCCCGCTCGCCATGTGGAGCAGATTTTCGGTGGTGATTTCCGCGCGCGGGTCGCCGGGCGCCTGCCACTCGGGAATCGGCGCCGGCTGCCTGACGTCGATCAGCCGCTGCTGCACGGCGACGCCGATCAGCGTGCCGGTCAGGCTCTTCGCCGCCGACCAGGTGCGCTGCGGGGTGTGCCGGTCGTAGCCGGCGCGGTAGCGCTCGCCGACGATGCGACCGTCCTTGACGATCATCACCGCCGTGGTCTCGCTGGTCTGGCCATAGGCGGCGCGATCGAACGCCGCCGCCATCGCCGCGTCGAGCCGCGCGGCGGCGGTACGCGGCAGCCTCGCCTCGGCCTTCGCATCGCCCATCGGCCAGGCGAGCGCGTCGGTCGCGGCGGGCGCCTCTGCCGTCAGCCTCGGCAGGTGGGCGACGGCGGCGGGATCCGCCCCCGTCGGCAGCTGCGCGCAGCCGAGATGCGGTCGCCACGCGGCGATGCGCGGCGGCAGGTCGTCGGCAAACCGCACCGACACGGTTTTCGCGCCACGGTCGACCGTCGCGGTCAGCGCCGACAGCAGCGGCCGATATTCGGGATAGGCCCCCGTCAGGTCGTCGGCCGCCACCTGCGCCTCGGTCTGGCCGGCGTTGAACAGCCCGCTGCACAGGAACGCCGCCTTGTAGCCGGCGGCAAGCGCACGAAGATGCGGCGCGACGGGCGGATCCTGCGCCGCCGCCGGGGCGATCAGGACGAGGGCAGCGATCGGGGCGAGGAAATGGCGCATGATCGGGTGATAGACCACAGCTTCGCCTGCGAAGGCTAGCGCTCCCGCCAGCGTCGCGCCGCCTGCGGCATGCGCGCCGGGCAGGCGAGCCATGCGCGGCACCCGGTGGCGCCGCCGTCGCCGCGCCGCTAAGGGTCGATCCTCCGCAGCAGGCTGGCGAGCGCGATGAACGATCAGACGGACCGCGATCGCGCGCTCGCCGGCCTCGGCTTCGGCCTTGCCGCCTATACGATCTGGGGGCTGCTGCCGGCGTTCCTCAAGCTGCTCGTGGCGGTGCCGCCAGTCGAGATTCTCGCGCACCGCATCGTCTGGTCGGTGCTGCTGCTCGGCGCCGTGGTGACGATGGTGCGCGGCTGGCCGCGGGCGATGGCGGTGCTGCGCGCGCCGCGGCTGCTCGGTTTGCTCGTGCTCACCGCGCTGCTCATCGGCGGCAACTGGCTGCTCTACATCTGGGCGGTCAACAGCGCGCATGTCATCGAGACCAGCCTCGGCTATTTCATCAACCCGCTGCTCAACGTCGCGCTTGGCGTGCTCGTCCTCGGCGAGCGGCTCGGGCGGGCGCAGCTCGCCTCGGTGGCGCTCGCCGGCGCCGGCGTGCTCTACCTCGGGCTGGCGCAGGGCGGCGTGCCGTGGATCTCGCTCGGGCTCGCGATCTCGTTCAGCCTCTACGGGCTCGTCCGCAAGATGGCGCCGGTCGACCCGCTGACCGGACTGTTCGCCGAGACGCTGCTCCTGGCGCCCGCCGCGCTCGTCCTGCTGCTCACGCTCGGCGCGCAGGGGCGCGGCAGCTTCGGCGCCGACGGCGCGACCGACCTGCTGCTGCTCGCCAGCGCCGCGCTCACCGCCGGCCCGCTGCTGATGTTCGCCGCCGCGGGCAAGCGGCTGCGCTACGCCACGATCGGCCTCCTCCAATATATCGCGCCGACGATGCAGTTCCTGCTCGCCGTGCTGCTGTTCCGCGAGCCGCTCTCGCCGGCGCACCTCGTCGCCTTCCCGCTGATCTGGACCGGCCTCGCGATCTTCGCGCTCGACGCGCTGGCAAAGAGCCGCGCGCCGGCCATCGTGCGGAGCTGAGAGCGGCGGCGAGCGGCCGCTCCGGTCCAGCTTACGCCCCGACGTCGCCCGCCATGCGCAGCTGCCCGTCGGCGAGGCGATAGCGGGCGTTGAAGTGCAGCGGAAACGCCGCTGTCGCGATCAGGTCGCCGGCGCTCGTCGAAAAGGTGAAGCTGGCGGTCAGCGACGGCGCCGACGCGAACGCGGCCGGATCGAGCACGGGGACGCAAGTCCCTTCGGCGACCCGCGCCGAGGGTGCGCGCAGGGCCATTGCGCCAGCCCCCCGGGCGGCGGCGGCGAGCGCCTGGGTCGGGCCATAGTCGCTCGGATGCGCCCAGACCGGGCGCTCGGCAGCGAAAGGCGGCGCGGTCAGATCGAGCGCCCGTTCGGTCTTCACGCGAACGGCGAACATCGTCATCTGCATCCGCGTCGCCGGCGCCGCGGCCGCCATCGCCGCCTCGAAGCGCAGTCGCCAATAGGCGCTCTCCCCGACCGAGGTCGCCACCGACTCGGCTGCATAGAATATGCCTTCGCGCTCACCGGGTGCGCGGAAGCGCGAGCCGGTGCGGTAGCTATAACGGAACGGGCTCGCGAGCAGCCAGTGCAGCCCGACGGCGGCGGCCGGAAGCCGCGGCTTCACCCCGTCGATGATCGCTTCGAGCAGCGCCTGGTCGTCAGGGCTGTCGGTCAGCCGGTTGGTCGAGACGATATGCTGGCCCTCGACCATGCGGAAGACGCGCCCCGCATAGGGCCGCAGTTCAGGTGCGAGCGCGGAAGGCGTCCACATAGTCGCACACCTCGATCAGCCCGCCGATACGGCCGAGCATGTCGATCGGCCGGGCGCCCAGATCGCGATTCTCGGTGGTGAGCCAATGGCGCGACCATTCGTCGTTGCTGCCGGACAGGCTGTCGAGGCTGCGGAACAGCCGCGCCAGATAGGCGGCGAGTTCGAACGGCTTGCTGTCGGGCTCGAGCTGCCAGCCACTGTTGGCGCGCAGCCGCGACACGGTCGACCCCGACAGGCCGATCATCGCGCCGAGTTGCGCATTGGTGAGATGCCACGCCTCGGCAATCCGCCGCACCGCCTCGGTGAGGACGCGCGAAAGATCGCCGGTGGGGGCGCCGCGGGGGCGCAGGGGATGCGACACTAAATCGGGCATGGAGCTAAGGATGGTATCGTTCACATGAACAATCAAGACGCGATATCACTCAGGTGAACGGGATCAATCTATCCGAGCTTTGCATGAAGATCGTACCAACCATCAACAAATCGATCTTCCGGCACACCCGCGGCCTGCTGGCCGCTCCCATCGTACCGCTTTTCCACCACCCGCCGGAATTCAACGTCAAACTCGTCGAAGGTCAGCCAAGGGCCATAGCTTTCGTCGCCGAAGGCGCCCGACATGACGCCGGTGATCTTCATATCGGTAAAGCGGCCTTCAATCGGTGGGTAGATCGGGACGACCTGCTGGTGATGGAGCTGATTCACTGCCTTGAAGCCTGTGTAGCCGAGCGGCGCCATCGTCTTATGGAAATAGCCAACCGTCGCCTCGACCGACACGTAACGGGGAAACTCGTCGAGCTTCGCTAAAGCGGCAAGGCTCGAGCGATCATGTCCTTCGATGTCGATCTTAAGATAATATGGAATACCCCGCTCGCGTAGCAGGTCGTCGAGCGGGATGCACGGTATCCGAACAACTTCCACGGGCCCGGCCCGCTCGGCATAGGCTTTCACGAAGGATGACCAGTCCAACTTCTGGCTAACGTAAAAATCAAAGTCACCCCGCTCCGGTCCAACGCCTATATTCAGGATCGTCAAACGGCCCGCAGCGATTTCGCTTGCGAATCTCCGCTCGGCTGCCCTGCAGAGTTGGGGGTTCGCCTCAACAGCTACTACGCGAAACCCCTTCGCAAGATAGTAAGCGGTATCTGAACCATCGTGCATTCCGAGATCGAAGATCAAGTCTGGAACCATGCACGTCTCCCACGCGCTAGCCTATTGGCACCGGTAGCCACCGTCTACCATGAGGCAATTGCAGTCCGCTTCCATGTATTCGTAGCAGTGCACACATAGAAGTAATTGGCGTCTGTAGCCCAATTTCCTAGCGAGCATTGGGACGATGACGTTCCTGGAGCAGCGACTTTAGCGCCAAATGGCTCGCCCCCCGCAAGGGTGATCCCGGCTGCCGAGAGATACAACTTGTTCGTACCGCTTTCCCTGATTGCAATGACGCCCCCCGACTTTCGCACGTCGAGAACCATGTCCTTTCCGACGAAAGATTGAAGAACCACCACGTCTCCGGGTGTCGCAAATAGCGCAGGGTTGTCGACATCGCCGGCTGCATTTTGCAGCTTAACGCTCTTGTTATTTGCCAATCGTAGATCGGCGCCGATAATCTCAATGACGCCATCCGCTGCGCGAGGGCGAACGCGGTCAAGATACAGCCCCCCATTCGGGCTGAGGGCCGTGAGCTGGACGCTGCGATCCGTTGTCAGCCAGTTGAGGAAAACTGGATCGGAACGGAAAACGATGCGTGAAGTCCTCAGGCCTGCCTGCACAGTCACAGCCTTCGGGGAGGTGCTGACCACGCTTTCCCAATCCCACGGCAACAAATCGAACTCATTCTGCTGCCCGGCGATCATCATCGCCGGCACCGTCGTGCCCGGCAGCGGCTGGTGCTGAATCCAGAACTGGTTGCCGTCGAGCCCGTAGCCGTTGACATGGGCGCTCTCCATCACCAGCGACTGCAGCGTCGCCGCGAAGAAGCCGTCGAGCCGGTTGCCGTTGACGAACTTCGACAGGTCGGTCGAGGTCTGGCGCAGCCAATAGCCCTTCGCGAAACCGCTGACCCGCACGCGCGCCTCGACGCCCATGACGCGCGCGGTGGCGACGCCGTCGGCGTGGAGCTTCACCGCCGTGCCGGCGCCGGCACCGGTCGCACCGGTCAGCTCGGCCTCGAGCCGCGTCGGCGTGCTCAGGCGGTAGGGCACCGCGGCGGCATGGGCGGCGCCGTCGACGTCGATCGCCACCCTGTTCCAGCCGGGCAGCCCCGAGGTGTCGATGCGGCAGACGCAGGCGGCGCCGGGCTTTAGCGACACGATGTCGACGTTGGCGCCGGGCCTGAGCAGCGCGCCGGGGCCCATCTGCAAGGTGACGCCGGGCTTGAGGTCGAGCGTCGCCGCCACCGTCCAGTCCCCGGCGGGAACGCGCACGAGCCCGCCGCCGCCGGCCGCGGCGGCATCGATCGCCGCCTGGATCGCCGCGCCGCTGCCGGCCGCGCCGAAGTCGCTGGCGACCCTGACGTCGGCAAAGCGCGCGGCGAGCGGGCGGGCGACGCTGGCGCCGGCCGGGGTGACGACGGCGCCGCCCACCTCGAAGGCGTGGCTCGCGGCGTCGAGGCAGCCGATCGGCACCATCTTGTCGACGCCGGGCTTGGTCGCGTCATAGACCGACAGCGCACGGCAGCCGCCCGCCCTGTCGAGCCCGAGCTGCGGCAGCACCTGTCCGGTCTGCGCTCCCGCGGCGGCGGCCAGCCCGAGCAGCAGCGCCGCCGCGGCCATCGTCAATCGCCTCATCATGCGTCCTTGCCTCCTCACAGCTGGTCGCGCGCCAGCGCGAACAGATCGTCCATCTCGCCGGTCGAAAAGCCGAGCGCTGCGGCGACGAAGCCGGCGAGCGCGTCGCCCGGCGTCACCGGCGCCGCCGCGAGCCAGCGGATCGTCGCCGGGTCGGCCTGGTCGGCGGGCAGCTCGGCGAGCACCTCCTGCAGCCGACCCTGCGCCGCGAGCGCCAGCCGCAGCGCATGCGCCGGCACCGCGCCGGTCGGCGTCCCGTCGGCGGCGGCAAAGCCGGAGAGCGCCAGCGCCGCGACCAGCGAAGGGGTCAGCCCGCCGCCGGCGACGACGGTGATGCTGGGAGTCGCGGCGGCGAGCGTGACCTGCACGACGCCGCCGCTGCCGCCGGGCACGGCACCGCCGCCGACCCCCGGCGGCGCGCCCGACAGACCGGCGGCGATCGTCACCGATCCGAGCAGCAGCGCGACGACGTCGCCGCCGTCCTCGTGGCGGCGCAGTTCGAAGTCGTAGGTGCCGGGAACGCGCGCCGCCATGTCGGCGGCGGCGACGCGGATGCCGACGCCGTTCGACAGTAGCAGCAGCCCGCCGCCAGCGGTCGACAGCTCGAAGCGGCTCGACGGCAGGCCGCGTCGCACGAAGGCGATGCTGCCCGCGCAATCGGCCCAGGACAGCGGCACGCCGGGACTGCCGGCATAGAAGAGGAAATCCTGCAGCCAGTCGGCGTCGGTCATGAAGGGGCCGAGCGGCGCGGCGAGCCGGCCGACGCTCATGGCTGCGCTCCCGCCAGCGCCGCCTCGATCCCCGGATAGACGCCGTCGTCGATCACCCGCCCGCGCCGCCCCGCCGCCAGCGCCGCGCGCGGCAGCAGGCCGCTTTCGGCGTCGATCGCCGCGGTCTCGGCGTTGAGCTTGTCGACGGCCGCACGGTCGGTGGGCGTCAGCTGCCACAAGGGCGCGAAGGCGTACCAGGCGTCGCCCGGCACGCTGCCGAACAGCGACCGAAGCATCACCGCGTCGATGCGATCGAGCAACGGCCGGATCTCGTTGTTCTGGCGCGCGGCAATGCCGTCATAATAATTGCGCAGGTCGCTTTCGCCGGTGGCGTTGAGCCCCGCCGGCGCCTGCCCGAGGAGGCGGGTCAGCGGAATGTCGGCGGCGCCCGCGACCAGCTGGAGATAGCGGTCGATGATCTCGGGCATGCCGGTCCAGACGACCTGCCGCGTCTCCCAGGTCTCGCCGGCGTCCTTCAGCTTGGCGTTGTGCGTCGACTGGCCGAGCTTGGCGAGGCTGAGCCGGCGCAGCAGCCGCTCCTCATAGTCGCGGCTGGCGAGGCTCGACAGCAGATCGGGGATGCCGAACACGTCGACCTTCGCCTCGTCGATCAGCGCCGCGAAGCCGTTCTGTGCCGCGTCGGCGTTCTTCACCGCATCCTCGATCGACTGCAGCAGCGGATCTCCCCAGAACCAGCTGGCGCCGCCGATCGCGCTCGCTTCGGGCAGCGGCTGGCCGACGAAGGCCACGACGCGCGACGGGTGCAGCCGCACCTGCCGGCCGCCGCGGCCGTGCAGCGAGTAATGCGTCGGCTGGCCGAACCAGGGATCCTCGGGGTCGCTCCGGCGCTCGCCATGTCCCAGCTCCCACCGGCTGAACACATGCGCGTAGCGCAGCGCGCCGCGCGACAGCCGCGGCGGGTCGAGCGGCGCCTCGGGAGCTTCGCCGGTGACGCCGAGCAGGATGGCGCCGCCGCCGTGAAGCCGCGCCAGTACGCGGGCACGCCGGATCTTGTGGCGCAGGTCGAGCCGCCGCTCCTCGGCCTCGATCGCCGCGATCGTCGCCGGCGACGCCTGCCAGCGCCGCCATTCGCGCGTCTCGTCCTGCGGCGGCAGGTCGACGACCTTGCGCATCAGCCAGGACGAGCGGTAGGCCGCCTCGATCTGCGCCGGATCGGCATGGCGCAGCGCATAGGCGGCATGCGCGCGCTTGTCGGCCGCCGTCCCGGCGCCGGTCATCAGATTGGTCAGCCCGTCGCGGATCTCTCTGGCGATTCCCAATGCGCGCCTCCTTGCATCGTCTCGCGACGAGGAGGCGGACGATAGGCGCCGCGCCGGTGGCGCGGTAGGTTCGCGCGGAGAGCCGGCGCGGCGGCGTTAGAAGCGCGTGCCGAGCGCGACCAGCAGCTGGCTGCGCTCGAAGCCCGATTCATAGTCGGCATAGCGATATTCGACCTTGGCGAAGCCGTGCGCGCCATAGGCATATTCGGCGCCGGCGCCGAGGCGCACGCCGTCGAGTTCGTCCGACAGGCTGAGGCCGAACGCCTGCGCGGTGACGCGCGCATTGGTATAGCCCGCCTTGGCGTAAAGCAGCGTCTGCGCGCCGAGCCGGAAGCCGAGGCGGACGCCCGCCTCGAGGTCGCGCTTGGCCTGGAGCGCGCCGCCGCCGACCGCAACGTCGGTGGTCGCGAAACCGACGCCCGCCTCGATCCCGAGCGTCGCGGCGTCGCCCACCGCCATGTCATAGCCGGCGCCGCCGCCGTAGACGACGCCATCCTCGGTCTCGCCGTCGATGCCGGCGCGGTCCCAGCCGGCGTGAATCTCGATCCGCGGGCCGACGAACTCGGCGGCAGAAGCGGGGGCTGCTGCGGCGGCGATCGCCGCGGTGACCAGCGAAGGCTTCATGGGTGCGCCCTCCATGCCGCCGCCCGGTCGCCCGGACGGCGTCGTAACGGTAGCGCAACGGCAGCCGTTCGTGAAGCGCGCGCCGCTGCGGCGGCGCCGCGGCTAGCGGCGGCGGCGCAGCCGTTCGAAGATTCGCACGCCGCGTTCGAGCGCACTGGGCTCGTCGTCCGGGGTGATCGGCGGCGATTCCGGGCGGCCATGACGGCCGTGGCGGCCGTCGACCTCGGGCGTGCGCGGTGGATCGATCTGCTCTTCGTTACTCATGCCCAACAGCCCCTCAACTGCGGAAGGCGGGCATTCATCACAAAGCGGCGGGTGCGGCAAGAGCGGACGACTACGGCAGCGAGGCGAAACCGTCCCCGGTCGCACGCCACGTCGGGCCGGCCTGCCACCGGTCGGCGCGGCGCCGCCGCCGCTAGCCGCGCTCGCGAAACAGGTTGAGCACCGCGCCGACCTGGCGCGTGCGTAGCGCGACGATCAGCACGCCGCACAGCGCCAGCACGGTACCGATCGCCATCCGCCAGTCGAAATGGTCGCCGGTGATCAGCACGCCGAGCGCGATGGTGGCGAGCGGCGCGAGCAGCGTCAGCGGCGCCAGCATGTTGGCCTCATATTTCTGGATCAGCCGGTAATAGGCGGTGTGCGCGATCACCGACACGACGAGCGCGGTGAACAGCACGATCGCGACGAACGGCCAGCCCGCGGCGGCGGCGCGCTCCCATTGCCGCGTCTCGAGCAGCCACGAGCCAAGCGTCAGCGGCAGCAGCGAGGTGAAGCCGACCCAGGCCTGGAAACGCAACGGGTTGAGGTCGTCCATCTGCTTCATCAACACCGCCCCGAGCGAGCCCGCGGCCGCCGCGCCCGCGACGAACCACAGCCCGCGCGACAGCGACAGCCCCTGCGGGTTCCAGATCACCACCAGCGCGCCGGCAAGCGTCAGCGTGATGCCGAGCCCGCGCCGCCAGGCGATGCGCTCGCCGAGCATCAGCACCGACAGCAAGGTGGTGATCGGCACGCCGACCTGGACGACGATCGCCGCCGCCGAGGGGCTGGCGGTCTGCAGCCCGACGAACAACAGCGCGAAATTGCCGCCGCCCATCAGCATGCCGACCATCGCGATCCGCCACAGCGGTCGTGGCGCCGGCAGCAGCCACGGCAGCGTCACCGCCGCGACGATGAGGAAGCGCATCGCGGCGAAGGCGAGCGGCGGCACCCCCCATTCGCCGACGACGACCTTGCTCAGCACGTTGCTGAGCGCCCACACCAGGCAGACGCCGACCAGGATGGCGAAGTCGCGCAACGACACGGCAGGCTCCCGGAACAGGGCAACGGCGGAGGTGCCGAGCGTTAGCCAGCCGCGCCGGACACGGCAACCGCCAAGGCTGGCAGGGTGACGTGCTTCCGTTCGCCGCCTGCGCGGCTATGCTGCCGAGATGACCTCCGATCCCGTCAATAGCTGGCTCGCCGCGCTCGATCCCGCGCTGCGCCCGGCGGTCGACCGGCTTCGCGCCATCGTGCGCGACGCCGCGGGCGACGCGGTCGTCGAGACGATCAAGTGGAACGCCCCCAGCTTCGCGCATCGCGGCGCCGACCGGGCGACGCTCAACCTCGGCCCGAAAGGCGCGCTGCGCCTCGTTCTCCATCGCGGGGCCAAGGCGAGCGACGCCGCCGGCGTCGCCTTCGCCGACCCGACGGGCCTCGCCAGCTGGCCGGCACCCGACCGCGGCGTCATCAGCTTCCGCGACGCCGATGAGCTGGAAGCGAAGGCCGGCGCGCTCGTCGATCTGGTAAGGCGGTGGATGGCCGCCAACGGATGAACCGAAGCGTCTACAGATTCGCCAGCGTGTAGCTCGTCCCCAGCGCCAGTTCGTTGATCGCATCGGCGAGCGCGTCGACCCAGTCGTCGTGGCGACCGGTCGGGAAGGCCTCGAGCTCGTCGAGCAGGTCGTCGTTCCAGGCGCCGCGCACCAGCCGGATGTTGCCCGCCTCGGCCTGCGCCGACGCCGGGCCGGCGCGGCTGACCTTGTCGCCGGTCACCGGCGCCGCGCGCGCGTCATGGCCCGCGAGCTTGCGCAGATAGGTGGCGGCCTGCGCCTTGCCTGCCTGACCCGGATCCTGCGGCAGCCGGACGGTGACGCCGGGGCCGTCCTGGCTGGCGGTGGCGAGGATCGCCGCCTCGACCGCGGCGGGCGTGCCGCGCAGCCGCGAGGCGGCTTCGATATAGAAGGTGCCGGCGCGCGCGTCGGCCGCGTCGGGCACGCGGCGGACGCGCACGCTGGCGGTCCAGTCCGGATCGTCGCCGAGCGCCTTCTTCTCGGTCGCCGCGAGATCCCAGGCGCGCACCACCCGCCCGCCCGCCGGCGCCGCCTCGACCACCGGGAACCATTCGCGCCGGAACAGCGCGCGCGCCGCGGCGCGCACTTTCCAGTTGCCGGCGAGCAGCCGCTCGCGCTCGACGCGCGGCAGCGCCTCGAGGTTGGCGCGATAGTCGGGGTCGGCGGCTTCGAGGATCCCGTTGTCGGCGAGGCTCGCCGGCACGAAGGTGAGCGACTTGGGGCGCGACGCCGGATGCCGCGCCTTGAGCTCGGCGGCGCTGTCGGCCCAGGCCAGCTTGCCGCCGGCGCGCACGAACCAGCGCAGCACGCCGCCGCGCTGGGCGATCGCGAGGCCGGTCGCCGGATCGATCCACCAGTCGACCAGCCGGGCCACCCAGCTGTCGGCGTCGGGGTTGGTGGTGGCACGGACATAGGGCCTCACCCCGCTCGTCGAGCGGTTGCGGCTGAGCAGATACCAGAACTGCCGCTCGGTGAAGTGCGTCAGCTCGTCGAAGCCCAGATAGGCGATCTGCGCACCCTGATAGTTGAGCACGGTCGACTCATGCTCGAGATGCGCGAACGACAGCGACGCACCGCTCGGGAAGCACCACTCGAGCGTCGCGAGCTTCGGCTTCGCCCCGAGCCGCGGATAGAGCAGCATCGATTCGTCCCACAGCCCGCCCTCGTTGCGCACCTGGACGGTCGTGCGGCGGACGATGACGCCGCCGAACGCCGGGTTGCCGACATGGCGCAGCGGCTCGGCGAGCAGCGCCCACGACTTGCCGCCGCCGGCGGCGCCGCCATAGATCGCGATGTCGGCGGGGGAGGCGAGGAACGTGGTCTGCGGCCCCGGCTGGGGTGCGATGCCGGCGGCCGCGAGGTCGAGCGCCGGCGCGTCGCCGAACAGGTCGCCGACGGCGCGCGGATCTTTACGCTGCATAGGCGCGCGACGTTAGGCAACGGCGCGTGCGCGCAACAGGTTCGCCCGGAACGACGACGCCCGCCGCGGCGGGGCCGGGCGCGCCGCTGCCGCAAAGGCGAGTAGGAAGCTGAGCCAGCTTCACCTATCTTGGACCGGCCCGCCACGCCGAAGGACGTCGCCCATGCCGTCGATCGATCAGGTCCGCGCCCGCGTGCTGTCGCAGAAGACGCTGCTGCCCGCGCTGTACGGCGGCTTCGATTTCGACGCGCTGCCCGAACGCTTCACCGAGGAGGCGGCGCAGGCGGTGGTGCAGGACCGCGCCCCGGGCGGCGTCGCGGTGACCGAGGACGATCTGGCGCGCGTGCGCCACTATACGATGCTCGGCGACGTCGTGGCCGACGCCTATGCGGCGCGGATGCGCGACCTCGGCTTCCGGCCGCTCGTCGACATGCTGGTCGCCGCCTGCGACCGCGGCCTCGAGGCGGTGCCCGACGCGCCGCCCGAGCTCGCGGCGTTCATCGCCGCGATGGAGGCGACCCCCGAGTGGGTCGACATGGATCTCGTGCGCGAGGGCGCGCGGCTCGATCTCAACGCCACCGCGAACCTCGCGCCCTTCGCGATCCGCGGGGCGTTCATCGCCACCTTCCTCAACAAATATTCGGCGCTGCCGATGGCGATCACCGGCACGCTCGGCCACGCCACCGCCGCGCGGCGCGTCAACGAGACCGCGACCTTCTTCGCCTGCACCACGCTGCCCGGCGCGCTCGAACGCCACGGCGAGGGCTTCAAGGCAGCGGCCATGGTGCGGCTGATGCATTCGATGGTGCGCTTCAACGCGATACGCTCGGACCGCTGGGACGCCGCGGCCTATGGCGTGCCGATCCCGCAGGTCGACCAGATGCCGGCGGGGCTCATCCCGGTGTTCCTCACCGCCTTCCGGCTGATCCGCGAGGGACGGCGCGACTTCACCCGCGAAGAGCGCGCCAAGGTCGAGCTCGCGCGCTACCGCTGCTTCCTGCTCGGGCTGCCCGAGGATCTGCTCGCCGACACGCCCGAGGGCATCGTGCGGCTGATGACGGCGCGCAACACGACGCTGCGCGCCGGCTTCGACGACGCCACCTGCGGCGCGCTGATCCGCGCGACGCTCGCCGCCTACCTGCCGCCCGACCGCTCGCTGCGCCACCGGCTGTTCGATGCCGTCGAACGCCGCTTCGCGCGCGGCTTCTTCCTCAAGCATTTTCTCGAAGGCGACGCCGCGCGCGCCGCGGCGATGGGGGTGCGCGTCGGTCGCGTCGACCGGCTGGTCTTCGTCGTCGTGGCGCTGTGGATCGCCGGCCGGATGGCGGCGTTCGATCTCGGCCGGCGCGTCCCCGGGCTACGGGCGCCGATCGAGGCACGGCTGGTGCGCCGCGTCCGGCGGCTGCTGGCGCGCTACGGTCATGCCGAGTTCACCAGCGACGCCACCGGCTATCGGCCGACGGCGGGGACGCCGCTGCTGCGCGCCGCCGCCTGAGCCGCTGAACGCGCCGCTCAACGAAAAGACGCCCGCCGCGGCCTGCGCCGTGACGGACGTCAACTCTCGCCTCGCATCCGAGGATCTTTGCACGCAGCCCGGCGAAACACTGCCGGGCACTGTCGCCCTTTTGCAAGGCGAGTGCGCATTCAACCGCGCTAACCTGCGTTAGTTCCAGAACCCGGAACTTCGGCCGCCGCCAATGATTGACCCGTCCTGTATCGAGTAGCGGAAGCGTACCCACCCCCTGTGCCCCAGCGTTTTCTCCTTGAGCGCGAATATCTGCGCGGCGAGCACGACCGCTCGCTGCCGCTCAGCTTGCTGGTCGTGGGACTGCTGCTGGGTTTCGCGTTCGCGCGCCAGGATGCCGATCGGCGGATCGAGGCCCTCCTGGCCGAGCTCGAGCTGCGCTAACGGTCGCGGCCGATCCCCGGCGTCGGCGACTGAAGGCGCCGATGCTGCCGCCAGAGCCAGATCGCGAAGCCCGCTGCCGCCACCGCCGTCACCGCGATGATCTCGATCATCGTCGTCGCTCCGGCCGGCATCAGCGCTGAATCCATCGATCTACCTTCTCGTTGCGTCAACACGGCAAGCAGGAAGTGGACCAGTTCCGAAAGTCCTTTCTTTTCAGTGATTGGCTCTTGCCACCGCCGCGTAGGTGTAAGCCGTGCCGACAGCCGGCCGGCGCAGCCCTCTTCCAGGTTGAAATCGCGATTCCCCGACTCCACAGAATGCATTTGTTCTGCTTCTGTTCTGCAATGACCGACTCGCTCCTGCCGCCCCAACCGCCGATCACCCCCGAACGTATCGAGGCGCTGCGTGAGCAGTTGCGCCGGCGCCCGATCCGCTATCGCTCGACCTTCGGTTATCCGCCGAACCCGGGGCTGAGCTGGATCGACCGTCTGCCCTGAGGCGCGCCGCGTGGCCGCCCGCCCGTCTCGCGTCACCCGCCTGTCCGAAGCGGCGGCGCTACGCGCCGATATCCGCGTCATCTGCCGCGGCTGCGGGCATCGGGCGCTGTTCGACCGCGCCACCTTCCTCGCGGTGCTCGCGCACAAGCGCCTCGGCGACGAGCGCGAGCGGGTGGCGCGACGCCTGGTCTGCCGGCGCTGCTACCGGCGCGGTGCCGCGGTCGAACTGGTTCCGGAGGGCGCTGCCGGCGTGCTGCGGTTGCGCGACGGCGATCCGCTGCCGCCGCGCGGGGTGTCGATCAGCGACTGGTGTGCCGCCGGCACCGAGCAACGCCGGCGGCTGGTGCGAGAGGCACGCGACTAGCCGCTGCGGCACCCCGGCCATTTTCAGCCCGGTCGCACTTCGTTAGACCGGAGCGCCTCAGTCCGCGTTTCCGGAGTCTCGTCCCATGAAGCTTTCCGCCCTTCTCGCCGGCATCGCGTTCGCCACGTCGACCGCGGCGTTCGGCGCCGCCCCCGCTTTCGACATCGACCGGATCGACCGCGACGTGCAGACGCTGTCGTCGGACGCCTTCGAGGGCCGCGCCCCGGGGACCGCGGGCGAGACGAAGACCGTCGACTTCATCGTCGCGCAGATGAAGGCGGCCGGACTGCAGCCCGGCAACGGCGACAGCTGGACGCAGGACGTCCCGCTGCTCAAGTCCGACATCGTCGGCCAGCCGGCGCTGTCGCTGACCGTCGGCGGCACCGCCCGCAAGCTGACGCAAGGCGAGGAGATCGCGGTGCGCGCGGCCCTGACCGGGCAGACCAGCGTCGCCATCGCCGACGCGCCGCTGGTCTTCGCCGGCTATGGCGTCAAGGCGCCCGAGCGCGGCTGGGACGATTTCAAGGGGGCCGACCTCAAGGGCAAGATCATGGTCGTGCTGGTCAACGACCCCGACTTCGGCGGCGGCCCGAAGGCAGGCGTCGGCGGCGACTTCGGCGGCAAGGCGATGACCTATTACGGCCGCTGGACCTACAAATATGAGGAAGCCGCGCGGCAGGGCGCCGCCGGCGTTCTCGTCATCCACGAATATGAGCCGGCCTCCTACGGCTGGGCGACGGTCAAGAATTCCAACACCAACACGATGTTCGACATCGTCCGCCAGAATCCGTCGGCGGAACATACCGGCATGGAGGGGTGGATCCAGCGCGACCTCGCCGTCGAGCTGTTCAAGGCCGCCGGCCTCGACTTCGAGGCGATGAAGGAGGCGGCCAAGCGCAAGGACTTCACGCCGGTGCCGCTGAAGGCGACGCTGTCGGCGGTCTATGACGTCAAGCCCGAGACCATCGTCTCGAAGAACATCCTCGGCCGGCTGCCCGGCAAGACGCGCCCCGACGAGACGGTGATCTATTCGGGTCACTGGGACCATCTCGGCGTCGGCGCGCCCGATGCGACGGGCGACACCATCTACAACGGCGCGCGCGACAACGCTTCGGGGATCGCGATGATCCTCGAGCTCGCCCGCGCCTTCAAGGCGGCGCCGCCGACCGACCGCAGCCTCGTCTTCCTCGCCGTCACCGCCGAGGAGAAGGGGCTGCTCGGCTCGACCTATTATGGCGCCAACCCGGTCTATCCGCTGGCGACCACGGCGGGCGTCATCAACATGGATTCGACGATCGGCATGGGGGCGGCGAAGGACTTCACCATCTCGGGGACGGCGAAGCTCGGGCTGCTCGACCTGCTGGTCGCGGAGGGCCGGAAGCTCAACCGCGTCTATTCGCCCGACGCGCGCGTCGAGGCCGGCGGCTTCTACCGCTCCGACCATTTCCCCTTCGCCAAGGTCGGCGTCCCCGCGGTGTCGTTCGGCACCGGCCGCGACCTCGTCGAGGGCGGCGTCGCGCGCGCCGAGGCGCTCGCCAACACCTTCACCCGCGACTCCTATCACCAGCCGTCGGACGAATGGTCGGCCGACTGGGACCTGTCGGGGGTCGGTCCCGACATGACCTTGCTCTACAACGTCGGCCGCGCGCTCGCCGACAGCCGCGACTGGCCCGAATGGAGCCCCGACTCCGAATTCCGCGCCGAACGCGACAGGACCGCAGCGGCGCGCAAGAAATAATCAGCCTACCCCTTGCGTCGTCGCGGCGAAGGCCGGGACGACGGCATGGGGGCGGCTCGCCTCCGCCATTCGGATTGCGCCGGCGCGCCCGATGCGCAACCATGCCGTCCTTGCCAAGATAGCGAGGATGGCATGGAGCTGGCCGAAAGCCTGGCGCGGCATGAGATCAGGACCGTCGCCGAACGCTATTTCTTCGGCGTGGACACGCGCGACGTCGCGATGGTCGCGTCCTGCTTCGCCGACGTCTTCCGCTTCGAGCTGCGGCTCGATCCGACGCGCGTCCTCACCACCGCCGAGGGAATTCGCGAGCTGATCGGCGGTCCGGTCCAGCCGGAGGCGAGCAACCATTCGCTCGGCAACATGCTGATCGAGCTGACGCCCGACGGCGCGACCTCGACGCTGCACGCCGTCGCCGACGTGTCGATCGGCGGCAAGATCCTGGTGCGCGGGCTGCGCTACACCGACCGCTGGATCCGGCAGCGCGGCGCATGGCGGATCGCCGACCGGCTGCACCAGCCGCGCTGGCAGTTCGAGACGACGGCGATCGCGCCGCGCGTCGCGCAGGCCGGTTGATCGGGCGCCATCAGAATCGAAGAAGGGGACGGAATGGATCAGGCCGAAAGTCTGGCACGCCACGCGATACGCACCACCGCCGAACGCTATTTCTTCGCCGCCGACACCGGCGATGCCGAGCTGATGATCGGCTGCTTCGCCGATGAATTCCGCTTCGAACTCCAGCTCGACCGGACCGTCGTCATCTCGACCCCGGCGGCGCTGCGCCGCCTGCTGGACGGTTTCGTCGCGCCTGCCGCCAGCAACCATGCGCTGAGCAACATGCTGATCGACCTGACGCCCGAAGGGGCGACGTCGACGATCCATGCGGTCGCCTATCTGTCGATGGCGGAAACGCAGAAAGTCTTGGTGCGCGGCCTTCGCTACACCGACCGCTGGGTCCGGCAGCGCGGCGAATGGCGCATCGCCAGCCGCGTTCACCAGCCGCGCTGGCAATATGACGCGCCGTCGACCGCGCCGCGCGTGGCCCGGGCGACATGAGCGACGCCCTGCCCCACCGCGATCCGCGACTGTCGCGCCGCATGCTGATCGGCGGCGCGGCGGGCCTCGCGGCCTTGCCCTCCACCGCCTTCGGGGCTGCCGCCGAGCCACGGATCACGCTGCCGGTCGGACCGTTCATCGCCCGGGCGCTGGGCGCACTGGTTGCCGAGGGAAGGTTGCGGCCAGACGATGCGGTGGGCCGCCACCTCGACGGAATCGACGCGTTCGGCGCCGACGGCCGCCCGCTGGCCATCGCCGAGCTCGACCCGGCGAGCCGCGAGGTCGACCGCTTTCTCGCGACGCTGCTGATCGAGCGGATTTCGGGCGAAAGCCTGGCGGCGCATCTGCAGCGGCGCTTGATCGGACCGTGCGGCCTGCGCGATGCGCGGCTGCTCGGCTCGTCACCGGTGGTCGCCGTCAGCTGCCGCTCGGGCGACGGGCTGCGCTGGCTGCAGGGTTAGGGTCTGAACCCAAATCGCCGATCAGCGCCGCGACGTGGCGCAGCTTGTCGGGATTGCGCACGATGTAGATCGCGGCGATGCGGCCGTCGCGGATCTCGAGCGCCGTCGTCTGCAGGATGTCGCCGCGATCGTAGCCGATATAGCCGGGCAGCCCGTCGATGGTGATCGAGCGCACCACCTGCACCGGCGGCTGGCCGGCGAACTTCTTCTTCAGCCCGGCATAGAGCCGCAGCACGCGGTCGATGCCGCGGATCGGGTTGCGGAAGGCGACGACCTTGCCGCCGCCGTCCGAGCGGATGACGACGTCGTCGGCGAGCATCGACGTCAGCGCCGCGAGATCGCCGTCGCGCGACGCGGCGAAGAAGGCCTGCGCGATCCGGTCGGCCTGCGCGCGGCCGACAGGGTAGCGCGGCCGCGCGGCATGGACATGCTTGCGCGCGCGCACCGCCAGCTGGCGCACTGCCGCGGGGTCGCGATCGAGCGTGCCGGCGACCTCGCCGAGCGCCACGCCGAACACGTCGTGGAGCAGGAAGGCGGCGCGTTCGAGCGGCGACAGCCGTTCGAGCGCGAGCATCAGCGTCAGCGTCAGCTCGTCGGCATCGACCTCCTCGGGCTCGACGCTGCCCAGACCGGCGATCAGCGGCTCGGGCAGCCAGGCGCCGACATAGGTTTCGCGACGGGCGCGCGCCGACTTCATCCGGTCGAGGCACAGCCGCGTGACGATGCGCGTCAGATAGCCGGCGGGCGCATCGACCGACGCGTCGCTGCGCGTCCAGCGCAGCCAGGCGTCCTGCACGACGTCCTCGGCCTCGGCGACCGAGCCGAGCATGCGATAGCCGAGACGGAGCAGCCGCGGCCGCTCCGCCTCGAACAGCGCGAGATCGCCGTCAGGCCGCGGCACGCCCGCCCTCGGCCGGATGGGCGGCGCGGAAGCCGACCTGCACGCGGTTCCACAGGTTGATCGCGCCGATCAGCAAGGTGAGCTGAACCTTCTCGGCGTCGCTGAACGCGGCGTCGATCAGCGCATAGTCGGCGTCGGGCGCGCCGGTCGCAGCGACCAGCGTCAGCGCTTCGGTCCACGCCAGCGCCGCGCGCTCGCGCGGGCTGTACAGCGTCGACTCGCGCCAGCCATTCAGCAGGTAGAGCCGCATCTCGGTCTCGCCGGCGCGCCGCGCGTCGCTGGCGTGCATGTGCAGGCAATAGGCGCAGCCGTTGATCTGCGAGGCGCGCATCTTCACGAGCTCGATGATCGCCTGTTCGAGGCCGCTGGCCGCGATGCTCGCCTCGAGCGCCAGCAGCGCCTTGATCCCGTCGGGCGCATGTCGGAAGTGGTTGGGCAGCCGCGTGGTCATCGTCGATCTCCCGCGTGCACCATGCACGCTCGCCGACAGGACGAGCGAGCCCCCCGCGATTGTGACATGCGGCGCGTGGCGCTCAGCCCTCGCCGGTCGGCTGCAGCAGCTTGGCCATCTCCTCGGCCGCGACCGGGATCGACATCAGGAAGCCCTGCATCTCGTCGCAGCCGACCTTCGACAGGAAGCGCAGCTGGTCGGTGGTCTCGACGCCCTCGGCGGTCACCTCGAGGTCGCTGGCGCGCGCGAGGTCGACGATCGCCTGGATGATCGCGCTGCCGCCGGCGCCGGGCAGGATCGCGCCGACGAACGAGCTGTCGATCTTGATCCGGTCGACCGCGAAGTCGCGGAGATGGCTGAGCGAGGAATAGCCGATGCCGAAATCGTCGAGCGCAATGCGCACCCGCGCGGCGCGCAGCGCCGCGATGTTGGCGCGGCTCACCTCGTCCTTGTCGAGAAAGCAGCTCTCGGTGATTTCGAGCTCGAGCCGCTCGGGCTCGAAGCCGGTGCGGGCGAGAATGCGTTTCACGATCGTGGCGAACTGCGGATTGCGCAGCTGCGTCGCCGAGACGTTGACCGCGAGCCGGTCGATGCGCCACGGCTGCGCGGACCGGCAGGCGGTCTCGAGCACCCATTCGCCGAGCGGCTCGATCAGTCCCGCCTCCTCGGCGAGCGGGACGAAGCGCTCGGGGGCCAGCACGCCCTTCGTCGGATGCGCCCAGCGCACCAGCGCCTCGACGCACTTCATGTCGCCGGTGCGCGTCGCGAAGACCGGCTGGTACACGACCTCGAGCTGCTCGCGCGACGCCAGGGCGGCGCGCAGCTGGCGCTCGAGCAGCTGCCGTTCCTGGATATAGGTGTCCATCTCCTCGGCGAAGAAGGTGTAGCGGCCGCGGCCCGATCGCTTGGCGACGTAGAGGGCGATGTCGGCCTTGCGAATCAGTTCGGTGCAGTCGCCGCCGTCTTGCGGTGCCAGCGCGACACCGATGCTGATGCCGACGAAGCCCTGCCCGCTCGCCAGTTCGAAGGGCTGTGCCAGCGATTCGACGATGCGCATGCACAGCAGTTCGACCTCGCCGGGGCGATGGACGCCGCGCTGGATGATCGCGAACTCGTCGCCGCCCATGCGCGCGACCGTATCGTCGGCGCGCACCGCGAGGCTCAGCCGCCGCCCGACCTCGCGGATCAGCTCGTCGCCCGCCGGGTGGCCATAGCTGTCGTTGACCTGCTTGAACCGGTCGAGATCGAGGCAGAGCAGCGCGAACGACGTGCGGTCGACGCGCATGGTGCGCAGCGCCTCGCTCAGCCGCTGATCGAACAGCGCGCGGTTGGGCAGCCCGGTCAGCACGTCGTGCAGCGCCAGATGCTTGGCATGCGCCTCGCTGCGCTGGAGCTCGATCGTGCGCCGCCGCAGCCGCTGCATCAGCGCGGTCAGCACCAGCCCGACGACGATCAGCGCGACGAGCAGCGCGGGGCGCAGGTCGCCGGCGATCGACGATCCGGGGGCGAAGGGCTTCCAGATGAAATAGCCGATCGTCCCCGACCGCCCGACGAGCGGCACCGACGCCTCGGCGGCGGTATGCGCGTCGACCCAGGAGAAGCGCGATCCGGCGAACAGATACTGGTCGCGCAGCCGCTGGACGAAATTGCCGTCGAGATAGCGGACGCTGGCATGCAGCGCCTCGCGACCGGGCGTCTGCACGATCTCGCCGGTATCGGAGACGATCGGCTTCACGCTGACGATCGCCGGCCGGCCGTTGACCACGGCGATGTCCTGGATACCCGGGCTGAGCATCGCGACCTCGAGGCGGCGCGGCTGCTGCGGCGCGCGGCGGAGACGCAGCTCTTCCACCATCGGCTGCAGTTGCGCGCGCACCGCGGCGAACGCCGCCGGCGCCACCCGCCGCCCCGCCTGCATCGAGAAGATCGGGCGATTGTCCGCGGAGAGGACATGGACCTCGTCATGGCCGTAGTAGGAATTGAACCAGCTGCCGAGGTTGGCGTCGATCCATTCGAGATCGGGCCGGGCCGCGTTTACCTGCCGCACCGAATCGTCCCAGACCGTCGACGATTCCTGGTCGTAGGCGATCCGGTCGACGCTCTGTTCGAGCACCAGATTGACGAGCGCGCGCTGCCGTTCGAGCGATGAATGATCGGCGGAGCGCGTCGACCAGCTCAGCAGCGCGGTGATGATGACCGCGGTCAGCACGACCACGATGGCGACGGGGGTGAGGACGTGCGAGACGAACGCCCGGTTGGCCGGTAGCTGCATGCGGGTTGCCCGCTCCCTCAAAGAGCCCCATGGATATCGGCACATGGGTTAACATTTCCGCCGCGGCGGTTCCAGCATCATGCTGGCGGCGCGCGGCGGATCGCTTCGGGAGCGTGAGAGCAGCAATGAATCGGACGATGAGCCTGGTGCTGGTGCATGGCGGCCTGCTCGCCGCGGGCGCCGCCCTCCCGGCCGCGGCGCAGGCGGTCGAGCTGTCGGCGAACGTCGCCGCGGTCACCGACTATCGCTTCCGCGGCATCAGCCTGTCCGACCGCGATCCGGCGCTGCAGGGCGGCGTCGACCTCGGCTTCGACAGCGGGCTCTACGTCGGCGGCTGGGCCTCGACGATCGCCGACTATGGCGGCGCCGACGTCGAGGTCGACGCCTTCGTCGGCTATGCCGCCGAGGTCGGGCTGCTCGACTACAGCGTCGCCGCCACCGCCTATCTCTATCCGGGCGGCGACGGCGTGAACTATGGCGAGCTGCAGGGCGAGGTGGGCGGCAGCCTCGGCCCGGCGCGGCTCGCGCTCGAGGCCGCCTACGTCCCCGACCAGAAGAACACCGCGACCGACAATTTCTACATCGGCCCCAAGCTCAGCGTCGGCCTGCCGCTCACCCCGCTCACCTTCACCCTGCGCGGCGGCTACGAGAGCGGCTTCTACGACGACAAGTTCGATTGGGAGGCCGGTGTCGACTACAGCCTCGGCCCGGTTACCGCCTCCTTCGCGGTCGTCGGCAGCACCGACGGCGGCGCGACCGAGAGCGGCCGGCTCGGGCGGACGGGCGTGGTGCTCGGCGCGCGGCTGGGGTTCTAGACCCTCCCCGCATCCATAGCTTGCTGCTGCACCGCACCCGGTGCCAGCCTCGCGCCATGCTGACCAAGGCCGACGACTTCCCGATCCACCAGCGGCCCGAGCCGATCGCGTTCGCCGGCACCGACCGCAACTTCTACGACCGCTATTTCTTCAACGGCTATTCGCCCGACGGCGCGCTGTTCTTCGCCGCGGGGATGGGCATCTATCCGCACCTGAACGTCGCCGACGCCGGCTTTTCGGTGCTGCACGGCGGCAAGCAGCGGTCGGTGCTGGCGTCGCGGCTGCTCGGCTTCGAGCGGATGGATACCGCGGTCGGGCCGGTCGCGGTCGCGGTCGAGGAACCGCTGCAGCGGCTGCGGCTCACCGTCGGCGCCAACGACGCCGGCCTCGAGGCCGATCTGCTGTTCACCGGCCGCGCCTTTCCGATCGAGGAGCCGCGCTTCACGCGCCGCATCGGCACCCGCACGCTGATGGACGTGACGCGGATGACTCAGAACGGCCGCTACGCCGGCTGGATCAGCGTCGACGGCGTGCGCCACGACGTCGAGGGCATGATGGGGACGCGCGACCGCAGCTGGGGGGTGCGGCCGATCGGCGCCGCCGACCCGCAGCCGCCGGTGCCGATGGCGGTGCCGCAATTCTACTGGCTGTGGGCGCCGCTCAACTTCGCGACGCACCAGCTCTACTTCCACAGCAACGACGACGGCGACGGCCAGCCGTGGAACCGCTCGATGCTGCTCGTCGGCGCCGACGGCGCGCCGCACAAGCTGTGGGACGTGCGCAGCCGGCTGAGCTTCAAGCCGGGCACGCGCCACGCCTCCGAGGCGCTGATCGAGGGCACCAGCCGCGCCGGCCCGGTGCGCGTCGCGCTGACGGTCGGCGACAGCTTCTTCATGCAGGGCATCGGCTATGGCCACCCGACGCGCGCGCACGGCACCTTCCACGGCGCGCAGTCGGTGGTCGCCGAGACGATCGAGACCGCGACGGCCGACGAGGCGACGCTGCCGCTCAACCATATCCAGGCGCTGGTCACCGCGCGGCTGACGCTCCCCGACGGCAGCGTCGAGGACGGGCGCGGCGTGCTCGAGCAGCTGATCGTCGGCCCGCACGCGCCCTCGGGCTTCACCGGGCTGTTCGACCTCGCGCCATGAGCATCGAGGCGCGGCTCGAAACGGCGCTGTCGGCGCGCTGGGGCACGCCCGTCGCGGTGTCGGGGCTGCGGCGCTTCCACGGCGGCGCCGCGCGCGAGACCTACCGTTTCGACGGGACCGCCGGCGGCGCGACGCGCGGGCTCGTGCTGCGCCGCGACCCGTCGTCGAGCCTGATCGAGACCGACCGCCGCACCGAGTTCGCCGCGCTCGCCGCCTTCCACGGCACCGCGGTCCCCGTGCCCGAGCCGCTCATCCTCGACGAGACCGGCGCCGAGCTCGGCGCGCCGGGCTTCGTCATGACCGAGATCGCCGACGTCAAGCCCGGCGGCGTGCTCACCCCCGACGCCTATGCGCCGCATGCCGCGCAGGTCGGCGCGCAGATGTTCACCATCCTCGGCCACATCCACGCCCGCGACCCCGCCGCCTTCGACGCGGGCGCGCCGGCGCCGGCGCCCGCCGCCTGCTGGCGGCAGCGGCTCGACCATTGGGCCGCGGCGGTGCGCGCCGACGCGATCGGGCCCGAGCCGATCTTCTGGGCGGGGGTGCGCTGGCTCGGACGCAACCCGCCGCCGCCGCCGCCGCGCGTCGCCATCGTCCATGGCGACTATCGCTCGGGCAATTTCCTCGTCGACGCCGCCGGGCGCATCGGCGCGATCGTCGATTGGGAGATGGCGCATCTCGGCGATCCGCTCGAGGATCTCGCCTGGGCGATGGACCCGCTGTGGAGCCACGGCGCCCCCGGCCGCCCCGGCGGCACGATCGACGAGGCGGCCGCCATCGCGCACTGGCAGCGCGCGAGCGGCTGGCCGCTCGACCCCACCGCGCTGCGCTGGTGGCGCGTCCAGGCGCAGGTGATGGGCCTCGCGATCTGGATCTCGTCGGGGCGCGAGGTCGCCGACGGCCGCTCGATCGACCCGGTGATGATCTTCTCGTCGCTCTACACCTACCGCTTCCACAACCGCACGCTCGCGGCGACGCTGAGGGGGCTCGCGGCATGAGCCTGCCCCCCGACCGGCTCGCCGCCGCGCTGGCGATGGCGCAGCTGACGATGGTCGCGCCGGCGCTCGAGGGCAGCTATGCCGGCGGCACCGCCGCGACGCTCGGGCTCACCCTGCTGCTCGTCGCGCAGGACGCCGCGACCTGGGCCGAGCGGCAGGCCCGCGAAAGCGACGGCGCCGCCGCGCTGCTCGCCGAGGCCGGCGCCGCCGTGCCCGACGGCCACGACGCGCGCCTCGCCGCGCTCGACGCGCTGCTCGCCGCCACCGGCGAGCCGGCGCGCGTCCGCCGCATCCTCGACTTCTACGTCGCGATCAGCGAAGCCGCCGCGGTGACGCCGCCGCCGATCCCCTAGGGTCATCGCGCTGTCGCCGAATCTTACACTTCGCGGCGTCGCGGGCACGGAAACGGCGCAAATCCGCCATTGGCCCGCTTATTGCTGACACCCGTGTCAACGCATGTCGGCACCCGCCGATACGCCCGGGGGTCCACTGCATGTCGCTATCCAACCTGCTTCCCGCCGCCGCGCTGGCGCTCTCGATGCTCGCCTCGGCGCCCGCCGCCGCGGCGATCGTCGTCACCGGCAGCGGCCTCGCCGAGTTCGACAGTCTCGAGACCTTCTCGAGCCCGAGCCTGGCGCCCAACACCATCGTCACCACGCAATATGCCGGCCTGACTTTCGCCGGCACCAACGGCGGCGCGGTCCGCGCCAACAGCTGCGGCTACAATGGCTGGGGCAACAGCGCCGTGTTTTCGGGCGACACGCTCAACACCTTTGGTCCGAACTGCGCCACCAACGGGACGAACGACAGCTTCACGCTGACCTTCGACAGCGCGGTCAGCGCGGTGTCGATGGGCCTCTATCATTATGGCAGCGCCGGCCAGGCGCCGGTGTGGTCGACCTGGCTGAACGGCGCGATGATCGAGTCGGTGACCCTCGGCACGACCTTCCAGGGCTTCCTGACCTTCTCGGGCTATGCGTTCGACGAGATCCGCTACGCCGAGGGCTCGTCGGTCCACTATCTGGCGATCGACAATCTCGCGCGCGTCGAGGCCGACGTGCCCGAGCCGGCGACGCTGTCGCTGCTCGGCCTCGGCGTCGCCGGCCTCGTGCTGCGCCGCCGCCGCAAGGCGGCGTAAGACCCCATTCGACCCCGTCATTCCGGCGAAAGCCGGGATGACGGACAGCTAGGGATGCGCCGCCTCCGCCGGCAGTACGCACCTGAGCCGCGCCATCGCGCCTTCGAGGTCGAACCCGCGCGCGGCGGCGAATTCGACGATCTGCGCCGGCGTCTTGTACATCGCGCCCAGCCACCAGTCGCCCTTGCCCGTCGGCGCGACGAACCAGCCGCCGTTCCGCATCGTGCGCAGGAAATTCGCCGCCTCGGCGAGCAGCTCGGGCGGCACCGCGATGCCGTCGGCGACCACCGCGCGCGGCGGCTTCCGGCGCTTCTTCATCGCCTTCAGCGCATGCCGCGCGGCGCGTTCGCGCGCGACGAATTCGGCGCGCGCCTTCCTGAGCCGCTCCGACCCGCGTTCGAGCAGCCAGCGCTTCACCGTCATCGGCGCGGCGCGGAAGATCACCTCGCACTCGTCGTAGCCGAAGGCGATGTAGGCGGCGTCGAAATCGTCGGGGCAGGCGCGCGGCGGCTTGGGCGGCGGGCTGGCGCGGCCGGCGACGGGCGGATCGGCGGGACGGGCGGCGGCAACGGACATCGCGATACTCCATGAAGCGGGGGGCGCGGCGGGACGCGAGGGCCACGCCCCGCCGCGCGGCGGCCGCCGGGGAGGATCACGGCCGCATGGCGAGTCGCCACCCCGCCAGACTGGCCAGATTGGCTAAAACTGTCAAGCCATATTGGCCAATTACGCGCTCGACAGAGTTGGCCGGGCTGGCTATATCGCGGCGATGGACCGCCGCCCGCCCAACCGCATCCGCCAGCTGCGCAAGGCGCGCGGGCTGACGCTCGAGCAGCTCGCGGCGCTCGTCCCCAACCCCGACACCGGCGCGCAGACCGACGTGTCGACGATCTCCAAGCTCGAACTGTCGAAGCGCGCGCTCACCACCGACTGGATGCAGCGGCTCGCCGGCGCGCTCGGCGTCGCGCCGGCGGCGCTGCTCGACAGCGGGCTCGACGTCGCCCCCGTCCGCCGCGTGCCGCTGGTCGGCACCATCGCCGCGGGCAAGTGGCGCGAGGCGATCGAGGACCCCTTGAGCCTCGTGCCGTGCGAGAGCGGCGGGCCGAACACCTTCGCGCTGATCGCCGTCGGCGACTCGATGGACCGGATCGTGCCGCCCGGCGGGCGCCTCTACATCGACCCCGACGATTTCGCGCTTCGCGACGGCAAATATTATGCGGTGATGAAGGACGGCGAGACCACCTTCAAGCGCTTCCGCGCGAATCCCGCGCGGCTCGAGCCCTGTTCGACCAACCCGGTCCACCAGCCGATCGAGATCGGCCGCGAGCCGTTCACCGTCATCGGCCGCGTCGTCGGCACCTGGCAGGATTTCGACTGACGATCAGGAGCTTGCCGGAGGCTGCCCCGCCGCCAGCGCCCGCCGGCGGCGCGCGATGAGCAGCGGCGGCGTCGCCGCGGCGAGCAGCAGGCTGGCGACCATCGCCGCGTCGCTCAGCCCCAGCACGCGCCAGACGCGCGGCCCCGCGCCGATCCAGCCGGTCTGCTGCACCTTGTAGATCGCGCCGAGCGTCAGCGGCAGCACCACCAGCGCGCAGAACACCAGATTGGCGATCAGCGCGAACTTGCCCAGCTCGCGCAGCCGCGCATAGCGTCTGGCGGGCGGCACGGCGGGAACGGGAGCCTCCATCCGCCGCATCCTAGCACCCCATCGCCGAAACGAAAGCACCCGAACGGGGCGGTCGCGGCGTCACGGCCAGACCGGCGCCACCCAGGTCAGCGGCGCCAGGAAGATGCGCCGATAATCGAGGCAGACGCGCGCCTCGCCCGCCTCGACCGCGTCGCGCAGCGCCGCCTCGCGCGTGGCGCGCAGCGGCCCGCGCGGCCGCTGCCCGACCATGAACACCCAGCCGACCGGCGCCGCCTCGCCGCGCAGCGCGCGCAGCCGGCGATCGACCGCGACGGGGTGAAGTGGGTGCATCGGCTCGGCTCGCGCTAGTGGAACGTAAAGAGAACATCGAGCGCGCACCGGAGTCAACGGGACGACTCACGCGGGGGATGATTTTGGCCGATATGGCCAGCTCGCAGCCCTTCCCCGTCTCGTCATCCCCGCGCAGGCGGGCCCCCCACGCGACCGGTTCCCACCCGTTGCGCTCGACCCTGAGCGTGTCGAAGGGCGAGCAAGCCCGAACGCCCCGGCGCGCCAACCCGGCTTCGACACGCTCAGCAGGAGCGCTTGGGGTGTGCCGCCGTGGGTCCCCGCCTGTGCGGGGATGACAGGAAGGAGCGGAACGGCGCTCGCCGGCGCCGCCCCCCGCGCTACCCCGCCTTCCTGCGCCGCGTCTCCCAGCCCTTCTTCGCCGCCGCCGAGCGGTCGGCGGCGCTGCGGTTGGCCGCGGCGGCGCCGCCCTTGCGGCCGCCCTTGCGCGACGACGCGTCGCTTTCCTTGTGGCCGCGACCCGAGCCCGACTTGTTGCCGCCGCCCGATTCCTTGTTCACCGTCGCCCAGGCGCGGCGCTCGGCCTCGTCCTTGCCGACGCCGCGCTCCTCATAGCCTTCCTCGATATGCTCGGCCTTGCGCTTCTGCTTGTCGGTGTAGCTCGATTTGTCGCCGCGGGGCATGCCACGCTCCTTCGTTGCTGTCCCCGCCCGCCGGGTTCAACGTGCTGCGGCGGCTTCGGTTTCCGCGCCCGCTGCGTCGCCCGTGCAGCGCGATGCCGCGACCGGCGCCGGGTCGGCGTCCTCGGCGATCAGGTAGAGGATCGGCTTGGCGACATCGATCACCGCGCGATGCTCCTTCATCACGTCCTGGCCGATGATCCCCGAGATCTGCGCGCCGCCCGCCATCGGCCGCAGCAGCCGCACCACCTGGTCGAGATCGGCGGTCATCACCCGGCGCTGGCGGATGTCGATGCCGCCGATCGTCAGGCGGTCGATCGACGAGGTGCCCGCCTTCTGCGCGCCGCCGACGCCGATGCCGATCGCCGGCACCAGCCCGCCCGCCGCCGGCTCCAGCCCGAACTGCTCGGCAAAGCCGGCGTTGATCACGCTGGCGTTGGCGCCGGTGTCGAGCACGAAGGTGCCGGCGACGCCGTTGATCGTCGCGTCGACGAGATGGTGGCCGGTCATCAGCTCGGTGAGCGGCACCGCGGTAAAGCCGAGCAGGCACATCGCCTGGTCGACGCTGCCGGCGTCCTGCGGGCGATAGTCGGGGGTCGAGGTCATCACCTGCTCGCAGGCGGCGAGCGAGATCAGGGCGGCGAGGGCGGCGGCGAGCGGGAGGAGATGGCGCATGGAGAGGGGAATGGGCGGGCGCGGCGGTGGTTCCGCCGCCCGCTAGAGATCGGCAGCGATCGAGCTCCACAGAACCCCCCACAGCAGCTTGGCGACGATCGCCGGCGACCGCGCTTGGCCGCGCACGAAGACCAGCAGCGCATCGAGCGCGGCACGGTCGTAATGCCGCCCGCCGAGAAACACCGCATCGATCCGGCGGCTGTTGGCGATGTCGGCGAGCGGATCGCCGCGCAGCAGCACCAGCTCCGCCCGCTGCCCGACCGCCACCGATCCGCCGCCCCCCTCGCCGGCATAGCGAGCGGCGTCGACCGTCGCGGCGCGCATCACAGCGGCGGGCGTCAGGCCGGCGCGGACCAGATGCGCCAGCTCGTCATGGTAGCGAAAGCCGCCGATCGCGGTGTCGGTCCCGACGAGCACGCCCACCCCGGCGCGGTGCGCCGCACCGGTCAGCCGCAGACCGTGGTCGAAATAGGCGCCGAGCGCCGCTGCGCCCCGCTCGCCCGGAAAGGCGTCGCGCGTGCCGGCGAGATCGTCGCGCCACGCCCAGCGCGACAGCGGGTCGAGATAGGCCAGCCGCGCGTCGCCGGTGAACCGCGCATCGCCGGCGCGCGCATCCTCCTCGCGCGTGACGTGCGTCGGCACGAGCCAGGCGCCGCGCGCCCGCAGCGCCGCAACGGCGCGCGCGCAGGCGGCCGGGTCATGCTGCGCCAGCGTCGCCTCGGCGACCCGCGTCGGCGTCCAGCCATCGAGCGCACCGCGCCGCCAGTCGGCGGCCCGCGCGAAGCAGTGGCGCGGCAGCAGATGCGCATGTTCGAAGCTGGCCTGCCCCGCCGCCAGCGCTTCGTCGAGCGCGATCGCCTTGGGCAGATGGCCGACCAGCCGCAGCCCGCGCGCCCGCGCCTCTGTGGCAGCGCGGGCGTAGGCGGGGCGCGACAACCGGTTATAGACCTTGAGCGCATCGATGCCGCGCGCCTGCGCCGCCGCGGCGCGCGCCGACACCGTGGCGGGCCCGAGCGCCGGGCCTTCGAGATAATAGCTCGCGACCTCGACGATGCGCGGCGCCGCCATCCGCCCCGCCGCCGACGCGGCGTTCCAGCGCCGCTTGTCGCCCGCACAGGCGATCAGGCTGTCCGTCGCCTGCGGGCAATCCATCATGTCGCGCACGCTGGTGACGCCATTGGCGACGAACAGCGGCAGGTGGAGCTGCGGCGACAGCTGAAAGCTGTGGACGTGCATGTCGCGAAACCCCGCCGCGAGGAAGCGGCCGCGCCCGTCGACGCGCACCGCGTCCGCCGGCACGGCGAGCCGCGGACCGATCGCCGCGATGCGATCGCCGCGCAGCAGCACCGACACCGGCGGCCCGCTCCGCCCGGCCACGGCCTCGACGATGCGCACCCCCTCGATCAGATAGGCCGGCGCGAAACGCGGCAACGGCGCCGCCGGCAGCGGCCACCAGACCAGCGCCGCGAACAGCATCGCGACGACCAGCACGCCCCCCGCCAGCCCCAGCACGCCCCTGCGCATCGATCGCCCCCTCCCCGCACGCCACGGGCTCACGCTAGCACGCCCGGGTCAAAGGCAGGTTAAATTCGCCCGGTCCGCCAAACCGCGGGCGGGAGCGCCGAGCGGCGCAGCCGCCCCGGCCCCTGCTCCCCCCGCCCGGCCTGCGGCTGGGCCCCGCGCGCGGCGCGCGGGGGCGGGAGAGGGGATGGCGTGCGCCGCCCGCGCCGCTACACTCGCCCCCGACCACGCCGGAGGGACCCCGTATGAAGCGCCTTGGACTGAGCCTGATTGCTGGGCTGCTCGCCGCCTGCAGCGGGACCACCACCGGTCCGGCCGCCACCGCCGCCGCGCCCGACGCGCCATCCTACGACCTGCTCATCACCAACGGGCTGATCTACGACGGCGCCGGCGGCGCGCCCTACGAGGGCGAGGTCGGGATCACGGGCGACCGCATCGCCTTCGTCGGCGCCAAGGCGCCGGCGGGCGCCGTCGCCACGGTCGACGCCGGCGGCAAGGCGGTGGCGCCGGGCTTCATCAACATGCTGTCGCATTCGCGCGAGGCGCTGCTCCACGACGGCCGCGCGATGTCGGGGGTGCTGCAGGGGGTGACGCTCGAGGTGAACAGCGAGAATTCGCTGGCGCCGCTCACCGACGGCATGCGCAAGCTGCGCGAGGGCCGGCAGGGCGACCTCAAGCTGCCGATCACCTGGTCGACGCTCGGCGGCTATTTCGACGCGATCGAAACGAGCGGCGTCTCGGTCAACGTCGCCAGCTTCATCGGCGCTGGCGCGATCCGCGAGCATGTCCTCGGCCTCACCGACGTCGACCCGACGCCGGCGCAGCTCGACCGGATGCGCGGCCTCGTCCGCGCCGCGATGAAGGACGGCGCGCTCGGCGTCACCACCATGCTCATCTACATCCCCGAACGCTATGCCGAGACCGCCGAGCTCGTCGCGCTCGCCAGCGAGGCGGCGCAGTGCGGCGGCACCTATGCCGCGCACATCCGCGACGAGGGCGACGCGCTGATCGAGGCGCTCGAGGAAACCGCCGAGATCGGCCGGCAGGCGAAGCTCCCCGTCCATGTCCATCATCTGAAGCAATGGGGCCCCGAGAATTGGGGCAAGCTCGACGCCGCGATCGCCACCATCGAGACCGCGCGCGCCGGCGGCGTCCAGATGACCGCCGACATGTACACCTATCCGGCGGGCGGCACCGGCGCCAATTCGATGCTCCCCGCCTGGGTGCAGGAGGGCGGGCTCGAAAAGACCATCGAGCGGCTGAAGGACCCGGCGATCCGCGCCCGCGCCGCGCCCGAGCTCGACATGCCCGGCGACGACCCGAAGAACATCCTGTTCGCCGGCTTCAAGAACGATGCGTTGAAGCCGCTGACCGGCAAGCGGCTCGACGAGGTGATGGCGCTGCGCGGCACCTCGGCCGCCGAGACGGTCATGGACCTGATCGTCGAGGACAACAGCCGCGTGAACACCGTGTTCTTCGCGATGTCGGAGGCCAACGTCCGCCGCCAGACCGCGCTGCCCTGGCTCGGCTTCGGCGCCGACGCCGCGGCGATCGCCGCCGAGGGTCATGTGCTGAAGAGCGCTACCCACCCGCGCACCTACGGCAATGTCGCGCGGCTGCTCGGCAAGTACGTCCGCGAGGAAAAGACGATGTCGCTGGAGGAGGCGGTGAGGAAGCTCACCACGCTGCCGGCGAGCATCCTCCACCTGACCGACCGCGGCGCGCTCAGGCCCGGCATGTTCGCCGACGTGGTGGTCTTCGACCCGGCGACGGTGGCGGACCGGGCGACCTTCGCCGACCCGCATCAGTATTCGACGGGGGTGAGCGACCTGTGGGTCAACGGCGTGCAGGTGGTGAAGGCCGGGGCGCATACCGGCGCGAAGCCGGGGCGGGCGGTTAAGGGGCGGGGGTGTCCGTGAGGCACACAGTCGCGCGCCTTGGGTTAAATGCCAAAGTGACTATTTTACGCAAGCAGCGCTTTCCGCTCAGCACGCGATGGAACGTGAAAACTGAGGGCGCGATCTAGCAGATCATCGCCATATTTGCGGCGCATGCGATTCAAGAATTCCGGCTCGTTAGCCGCAGAAAACCCAAGCCAACCTTTCAGCTCTCCCATTTTCTCCACGTCTAGCGCCTCTAGCGACAGCTTATGGAGGAGGGCCGCAATCATCCGTTTCCGGTCCCTTCCAAGGGACACTCCACCACCGGGAGTCAGCAAAAGCCCTGTTACGAGGCGGCGCTGTCCTCGGCCGTACAGCCCGCGCTTTCCATCATTGAACTTGAGCTTGGGAGACTTCATCTCCGATATTATTGTTCGCAAAACTTTCTCAAATAATAGAACATTTTCTCGGCTAGATCCCGAAATAGTTATATCATCGGCATATCGCGTATAGCGCACTTCAAATTGTTTCGCCTTCTCATAGATATTACTGTCCAACTGATACAGCATCATATTTGATATGGCGGGAGATGTTGGCGCGCCAATCGACAGGCACTTTGGCGTCCTACTGCCACATCCCCAAAAAAATATTTGGAGCGTAGGTTCAATATCATCTATCGAAAATACTGAATTATCACTTTCCTCAATGAATTTCCGCCAATCAGTGGCCTTGATGCTCGGGAAGAATTTCTCGAAATCGAGCTTTAAAATGTAATTACTATCGGCATGGTAGCGCGCATTTTCGTAGATATTCTTACCCTTGATATATGCGGCAGCACTCCTGTGAACGGGAAATTTAGACAGAAAATTATCCAGCATGAATCGCTGGATTATCTTCAGTTCTCTTGCTGGATGAGCAATTTCCCGCTTGCCCCCTCCCTTTTTATCTATTTCATAAACCCGATATCTCTTGGGTGCCGACACAATAATAGACAGAACTTCCCCAATTGGAATTCCGGTAGCGACTGATATTTCGTGAACTACTCTCATGGAAGAGCCACTTTCTGCGCGGCTACATACTCTCTCACATGACGAGGAGTACCAAGATCCTTCGTAAGTTTAGATGCGACCTCCGGCTTGCGAAGTCCTATATTATTATCTGTTCCTGTAACAAATCTATACTTTGAAATCGGGTCTGATATGGACCTGGAAAACCAATAGTCCTTCCCGGAATATCTGTATTTCCCAATCCATCCGCACATTTTCATACAGTACAGCTTATTTTTTACATCCGCCTGGGGGATGGAGAATATTTCGTCCGCATATTTCAAAAGATCTGTAATGGATATTGCTGCACTCATATGCAGAATCCACAATATTATTATAAAGCTCTGAAGGCGCTCATTAGATTTGAAGAGCTCTTCGGATGGGGTCCTCAGAATCATTCCATTTATGAAACTAACGACTTCTCGGACATGAGCCTTGATAGACGTTCTTATTAAGGTTGAGTTTTTCCTTAGCCGCCATGGGAAAGCGCCCACCCTTCGATCGTCATCATTCTTGATCCTCTCGATAGGACCGAAGCGAACAAACGATTCGGCCCCCTCATATTCAGTCTGAATAATTACGGCTAATCTATCCCTGATTGCCTCAATCGAAGCGAATGCACCGAGCTCTGCAAGAGACCCCGCACTCTCTGCAATGAGCAGAACAAGAGATGATATTTGCGCAATATCTTCTTCAAATGATATTAGATCTTCGTATTCGCTATCTCGATATAGCTCATTTGCTTTTTCAGCGAGCAATATCCCGCCTTTAAGGCGTTCGCCGATTTTACGATCATTGAGAAGATAGTGGCGAAGACTTCCGGCAGATCCACCACAGAAAAAAACAAACCGAGATGGTCGCCTCACGCGGACGGCGTCTTTGTCGAGGTCTTGAAAAAGTGTGCAGAGATCGGACGGCACTAATTCTCTTTACCCCGGAAAGGCAGGAAAGGGCGGGAGAGCTCATCGGTCCGGAGGACGAGGCAAAGCCGAGAGATGAGCTCTCCCGCCCTTTCCTGCCGACAAACGCTCCCAATAACGTCACCGTCTGGCTAATCGCCCGACAGAAGTTGGACAAACAACCAACTCACACACGTAAAGAGAAATTCGAACCTATTGAACTAAGGTCGGCCGTCAAGAGATGTTTTTTTCGCTGAGATAGCTAGCCGCCCAATCGTACGCGTCAAATTCGCCATACAGCGGCCATCACTCACCCTCCAATCGAGCGACGCGGCTAATTCGATGTAGTCGGCGCAACGGCAATAATTGCCGGCACCACGACAGCCGGCACCGGCACCGCCATCGGCACCGCCGCAAACGCCAACGGCAAATCCTCATCGGTAAACCCGACCACCGTCGTCCCCATCGGGATCTTCGCGCTCGTCCCCGTCACGAAGAACCCCGCCAGCGGAATCAGCGCGATCGACGCCACGACCCCGGCCGTCCCCGTCTTCCCCTTGTCGTCGATCGTGCCGGTGATGCGGATGGTCCGGTCGCCGGCGTTGAGCGACACCATGCGGGCGTTGATGCCTCCCGACTTGCCCCACATGCCCTTGTTGCGCACCTCGGTGACCTCGCCGATGGCGCGCGCGCCGGCGGGGATGATCGTCTGGCCGTTGACGGCGAGCGGCTCGGCCAGCTCGAGGTTGAAGCGGCGGCCGGCCTTGAGCATCTTCCCCTCGGTGGTCAGCTCCTCGAGCGTGCGCAGCACGACGGTGGTCCCCTAGCGCAGCATCGTGCCGGTGGCGGCCGGCGCGGGCGCGAGCCTCGCGGGCGCGGCGGGCGCCGGGACGAGCATCGCTTCCTGCGCGGTGGCGGCGGTGGCGGACAGCAGCAGCGTCGCGCCGATGGCACGAGCAATCTTGTTCATTGAAATTCCCCCCTCTTTATGGGGAGTTATCGTATTGATGCCGTAACGAGGCGCAATGGCCGAGACTACGGCAGTAAGTCGCGCCGCGCGCCTAGGCCATCTCCGCCAGCATCTCCCTGATCGGCACGAAGGCGAACGCCACCGAGCTGTCCGCCACCCCGTACGGCATGAAGATCTTGTCGCCCTTGCGCATCGCGCCGCAGGTATAGACGACGTTGGGCACATAGCCCTCGCGGTCCTGGTCCTTCGCTGCGAGGATCGGCTCGCGCGTGCGGCCGAGCACCTTCGACGGGTCCTCCTTGTCGAGCAGCACCGCGCCGATGGCGTACTTGCGCATCGCGCCGACGCCGTGCGTCAGCAGCAGCCAGCCCTCGTCGAGCTCGATCGGCGGGCCGCAATTGCCGATCTGCACGAACTCCCACGGGTAGACGGGGCGGAGCAGCAGCTCGCCGTCGTCCCATTCGTCGATCTTGTCGGAGGTGAGCAGGAACAGGTTCTGCCCGTCCTGCCGGCCGATCATCATGTAGCGGCCGCCGACCTTGCGCGGGAACAGCGCCATGCCCTTGTTGCGCGCCGCGGCGCCGCTGATCGGCACGAGGTCGATGGTGCGGAAGTCGGTGGTGCGCATCAGCTCGGACTGGATCTCGCGCCCGGAATAGGCGGTGTAGGTGCCGATATATTCGGTGCGGCCGTCGTCGTGGCGGAAATGGGTGAGGCGCAGGTCCTCGAGCCCGTTGCGCTGCGCCGGGGTGATCGGGAAGATCACCGTGCCCGACAGCGTCGAATCGGGGTGGCGGAACACGCGCACCGGGCCGTCCTGATATTCGCCGTCGGTGTCGGGGGCATCGGTGGCGGTGGCGAAGGGCGGCTCGGGCGCCAGCATCAGGTCGCCGTCGGCGGTGATCAGCCCTTCGCGAAAGGCGATCGAGCTGATGTGGCCCTCGCCGACCGCGCGCAGCGACACGAGGATGCGCGTCGATTCGAGCAGCCCGGTCTGGTCGGGATGCGGCACGACGCTGGGGTTCATCAGCGCCGCGGCGGCATAGCTGTATTCGTGGCAGAAATAGGCGCCGATCAGCTGGCGCTTCTCGTCGCCGATGTCGGGCAGCTCGAGCCCGAGCAGCGTAACGATCTGCTCGTAGCGCGTCATGAACACCCGCCGCGTCTGCCAGTGGCGCGCCTCGAAATCGGCGAGCACGTCGGCGAGCTGGCGGCGCGTCTCCTCGGGCGTCATGTCGAGCACCGCCGACACCAGCCGCTGCGCGCGCCCCGGCTCGGCGCCGTTCGACTGCCAGGCGAGGTGGAAGGGCCGCACGACGACGCGCGACGGGTCGGCGCTGAGGCGCAGGGGATGGTTGTAGTTATGCAGCATGCGCCCCCCGCGGCCGGTTTGCCCCGTGCGGGTCAGGCCGGAAACCTCACGCCGCGTCGCGTGTCGTTGTAGCGGCGCGGTCCTCGAAGGAAAGCGCCGAAATCGCGACGTTGGCGAGCTGCAGCGCCAGGATCGATTCGGCGCCCTGGTTGCGGTTGACGCCGTGCGGCATCAGCCCGTCGTGGCAGCCGCCGCCCTGGCGCTCGACGAGCGACAGCCCGAGGTCGTTCTCGCCGACGAACCAGCCATAGGCCTGGCGCGCGCCCTCCACCCAGCCGGCATCGCCGGTCGCGGCATGCGCGGCGAGGCAGGCGTCGATCATCGCCTGCGCCTCCAAGGGCTGCTGGTCGAAGGGCAAGGGCGCCGCATAGGCGCGGCCGAAGCTGTCGGTGCCGACCGGGCGGAAGGCGCCCGCGGCGTTGGTCTGCTGCTCGCGGATCCACGCCAGCGTCTCGAGCCCGCAGGCGGTGAACTCGGGGCGGTCGAGCACCTGCCCGGCGCGGATCAGCGCCTCGGGCAGCCGGGCGTTGTCGTAGGCGAGCACCGCCTCGAACCACGCCCAGTCGGGGCGGCGCGCGGCGACGAGCAGCCGGTGCAGCAGGTCGCCGGTCGCTTCGAGCGCGGCGCGCGCCGCGGCATGGCCGGGATGCGCCGCCAGCACCTCGGCGGCGCCGAGGCCGGCAAAGGCCTGCGCGCGCGGCGAGCCGAGCCGCTCGGCGAGCGCGATGGCATGGTCGAACAGGTGGATCGCCCAGTCGCGCGTCGCGCGGTCGTGGCCCTGCGCCGCGGCGGTGCCGAGCGCCCACAGCGTCCGGCCGTTGCTGTCCTCCGAGCCTTCGCTCTCGCGCCACTGGCGGTCGAAGCCCATGAAGTTGCGGAACAGCCGGCGATCGGGGTTCCAGGCATGCTGGACGAAGGCGGCATAGACGCTCGACAGCCGGGCGATCTCGTCGCCGTCGGCCAGCCCGGCGGTCGCGGCGCGGCACATCAGGATGAGCGCGCGGGCGTTGTCGTCGACGCAATAGCCATGGTCGCGGTCGGGCACCGAGAAGATGCCGTGCTGCAGCAGGCCGGTGTCGTCGGTCATCCGGCGCAGCGCGCCGAAATCGGCGGCGAGCGCGGCGCGGCGGTCGCGCGCCGCCGGGATCTGCCGCTTCGCCGCGGCGATCGCCCGGCCGGCGATCGCCATGGCCCGCTCGGCGTTGGTCGGCCACAGCATCGTGCGGCCGAAGCCATAGGCGCGCGCCGCCATCGCCGCGCGCGCCGCGTCGTCGGCGAGCAGCCGGCCGATCGCCGCCGCCTGCGCCGCGGGGTCGCGCGGCGGCACCAGCACGCCGCGGTCGTCGGCGAGGATCTCGGCGGCGTGGCGATAGGGCGTCGACACGACGGGCTTGCCGAGCGCCACCGCGTAGGACAGCGTCCCCGAGGTGATCTGCGCGAGGTTGAGATAGGGGGTCGCATAGACGTCGGCGACCTCGAGCCAGTCGAGCAGATCCTCCTGGTCGAGGAAGGTGTCGACGAAGCGGACATGGTCGGCGACGCCGCGCTCGGCCGCCAGCCGCTGCAGCGATTCGCGATAGGCCTCGCCCTGCTCGCGCAGCAGGTTGGGGTGCGTCGCGCCGATGACGACGTAGAGCGCGCTGGGCTCGGCGGCGACGATCGCCGGCATCGCCGCGATGACGTCGCCGAGGCCCTTGTCGGGGCCGAGCAGCCCGAAGGTCATCACCACCTTGCGCCCGTCGAGTCCGAAGCGCGACTTGACGCCGGCGGGGTCGACATAGGCGCGGTCGGGAACGCCGTGCGGGATGACGCTGATGCGCGCGTCGGCGACGCCATAGGCGTCGCGCAGCGTCGCGCGCGCGCTCTCGGCCATGACGATCAGATGGCTGGCGCGGCGCAGCAGCCGGTCCATGACGTGGCGCTCGGCGGGCGACGGTTGGGCAAGCACGGTGTGCAGGGTGACGATCAGCGGCAGCGTCGAGCGTTCGGCGAGCGTCAGCACATGCGCGCCGGCGTCGCCGCCGAAGATGCCGAATTCATGCTGGAGCCAGATCGCCTGCGCGCCGCTCGCCTCGATGATCCCCGCCGCCTCGCGATAGGCGGCGACGTCGCCGGCGTCGATGGTGCGGATGTCGGCCGGATAGGCGACGCCGGTGCCGTCATCCATCGCATAATGGTCGACGACCATGTCGGGGAAGCGCGCGCGCAGCGCCGCGACGGTGTCCGAGGTGAAGGTGGCGAGGCCGCAGCGCCGCGGCAGCGCGTTGCCGACGACGGCGACATGGGTGGGCGTGGCGTTGCTGGAACTCCGGTCGATCGGCATCGGCAAACCCCTGGCGCAAGGACGGACGACATCTCCAACGCTGCAGTGCAGCATAAGTTGCTGCATCGCAAAATGAGAGTCCAGTCGAAAACTCGCGCGATTCAACCGCACGGCCGCGCTGCGGTTCCACCGCTCGGCGCAGCGATCGCTCCGCGCGCCGTTCTGCGCCGCCCGCGACTCCGCCCCCCCTCGTCAGCGGGCGCTTCGCACCCTATATGAAGGGGGTCGACCCTGCGACGTTTCCCGCCCGAAAGCCCCTGCCATGACGGCCCCCGCCGTTCGCATCTACGAATATCCCGTCAACGTCCTGTCCGAGGACATCGACTTCATGGGACACGTCAACAACGCCGTGTATCTGAAGTGGGTGCAGGCGGCGGTGATCGACTATTGGCAGCGCGTCGCGCCGCCCGAGGCGGTGGCGCAGCATCTGTGGGTCGCGCTGAAGCACGAGATCAGCTACCGCCGCCCCGCCTTCCTCGAGGACGGCATCATCGCCGAGGTGATCGCCGAGAGCGCGCAGGGCGCGCGCACCTTCTTCTCGACGCTGTTCAAGCGC
This sequence comes from Sphingomonadaceae bacterium, assembly GCA_030147805.1. Classification (GTDB taxonomy): domain Bacteria; phylum Pseudomonadota; class Alphaproteobacteria; order Sphingomonadales; family Sphingomonadaceae; genus Sphingoaurantiacus. Next base: position 73,204 of record JASBUR010000037.1, on the reverse strand, counting down.
GGCGACGAGGTGCTCGCCGAGGTGAAGTCGAGCTGGTGCTGCCTCGACGCCGCCACCAAGCGCCCGGCGCGGCTGGCCAAGGACGTGCTGGCGCGCTTCATTCCATAGCCGAGCGCTACCCTTCGGCCGCTCTGCGCCGCCGGAAGCACGCCCAAGAGTCGGCAGCGTTTACATTTTTGCGCAACGTCGTCCGCCGCTTGCCGCCGCCTTTCGCGGAAATCCGGGCTTTTCGCGGGTCTGGCACGCCCGATGCTAAGGCACGAGCGAACACATCGGGGGACGTTCGTGAAGAAATATATTGCTGCACTTGCACTGCTCGTTTCGGCTTCCGGCGCCAGCGCCGCCAACATCCTGGTCAATGGCGATTTCGAAGCCGGCAACCTGTCGGGCTGGACCAACGTCACCGGCCGCGTCTACGTCGACAACAACAACGGCACCGGTACTCCGGTCAGCAACCGCGCGACGCCGATCAACGCCAACGGCGGCAGCTTCTTCGCGGTCGGCGACATGAGCGGCGGCGGCAGCGAGATCCTGCTGCAGAGCTTCACCGTCACCGGCGAGCCCGTCACGGTGAGCTTCGACTGGTTCAACAACAGCTACACCGGCCAGAGCGGCACGACGCTGTCCGGCTCGCAGAGCAACCGCGTCGACATCCTCGCCGCCGGCGCGAACGCCTATGACGTCGGCGCGGGCGTCGTCGCCAACCTGCTGCTCAACCAGACGTCGAGCAGCTGGCAGTCGGCGCTGTTCACGCTCAACCTCGCGGCGGGCAGCTACCAGTTCCGCTTCGGGTCGAGCACCTGCTGCTTCTTCCAGAATTTCGGCATCGACAACGTGTCGGTGAGCGAGGCTACCGCCGAGGTGCCCGAGCCGGCGATGATCGCGCTGTTCGGCCTCGGCGCCGCCGCGCTCGGCCTCGGCCGCCGCCGCAAGGCCGCCTGAGCGGCGCTCGCTCGTGAACCCGTCATTCCGGCGAAACCCGGAATGACGGGATCTGCATCGAAAATTCCGGTGGGGCGCTAGTAGCGCAGCGCCGCGCAGCTGTTGGGGACGGTGCGCGTCCACACCTGCTTCTTGCACAGCAGCCCGCCGAGGATGCAGCCCTTGACCTCGATGCGGTCGGGCGACAGCTGCGTCATCACCGCACCGAAGCGGCCCTGCATGTCGGGGACAAACACCTTGCCGCGCCAGCGCCCGTCGGACCTGAGCTCGAGCCGCTCGAGCAGCTGCGTGCCGATCAGCTGCGGCGTGCCCTTCTCGCGCGCCTTCTCGATCGCCGCGGGCGCGGCGCAGGCGACGGTGCCGCACAGCCGGTCGCCGCATGGCGCGGTGTCGACGATCACCGTGTGCTTGGGATTGACCCAGCGGCCGAGCGCGATCGGCGGCACCGCGGCGGCCGAGCCGGACGGCGCGGCGCCGGCGGGTACGCCGAGGCCGAGCAGCAGCGCGCCGGCGGCGAGGGCGGCGAGGGGCGCGGGGAATCGGGTCATGCAGTCTCCATGGCTCGGCGGCGCGATCGTCCTTACGCGATAAACGGCCGGCGGTCGCGATCGGTCGCAACCGGTCGCCCGATGCCGCCCCCTGATGCCCGACCGCGGCTGAGCCGGCGGTGAACGGCAAAGGGCGACCCGTCGCCGGGCCGCCCTTCGCGGTCGTGGGGCCGGCGTCGGGCCGGCCGGCGCGCGGCGCCGGTCAGCGCCGGCGGCGGCGCAGGGCGAGACCGGCGACGCCGAGGCCGAGCAGCGCCAGCGCGGCGGGCTCGGGAACCGCGGCGGCGGCATTCTCGAAGGCGAAGCTCACCTGCTCGCCGTCGACGGTCAGGTTGACCGCATCGACGAACGACAGGAAGCCGGCGCCGAAGCCGCTGCCCGCGCCGAAGCTGATCCCGGTGACATAGGCGTCGGCCGAGAAGAACGGCATCCAGGCGTCGATCGACGAATTGCGCTGCGACGTCCCGTCGAGCACGACGCCGCTGCCGGCGACGTTGAGCCCGGTCTCGGCGGTGAACAGCCCGGCGTTGGTACGGACGTTGAGGTACATGTTGGGGTCGCCCTCGGTCTGCCAGGCGCCGAGCGCCGGCGTCACGCCGCTCTGGCCGCCGTCATAGACCTGCTCCCAGATCATTTCCGAACGGACATTGCCGCCCGCCAGCGGATCGATGATGTGCAGGCGGACCGCCGGGCTGGCGTGCGCGAACGCCGCGCTCGCGGCGTCGACGCGCCAGTCGAACGACAGCGCGTCGAGCTGGTCGAAGCCGAACAGCGCCGCGCCGCTGTAGAGGCTGCCGATGACGTAGCGGCTGCGGTCGCCGCGCACCTCGAGCGAACCGTTGCCGTCGCGCGGCTGCGCCGCCGAGACGAACGCCGAGCCGGTGCCGTCGCCGTTCTCGGACGCCGGATTGACGGTGGCGACGGTGCCGAACGGCGTCGCGACCGAGCTGTCGGTCGGCAGGATGGTGACGGTGGTGGCGGCCGAGCCGGCGGTGGCCGACAGCAGGACGGCGGCGGCGAACAGGGACTTGTGCATAAGCGGACGCGACTCTCTCTGGCGGGTTACGCATGGCGCAACGCAAGGATCGGGCCAGAGCTGGGCAAAGCTGGATCGCCGAGGCGATCAGGCGGTCGTCGACCGCCTGATCGCCCTGCGCGGCGCGCCGACCGTAAGGCGGCCCGACGCGCGAAAACTGATCGAGGATAAGCGCGCTATTCCCACTCCGCCCAGGTCTCGCCGGTCTTGCGATTGTAGCGGAGGCTGATCTTCGAGATGGTGCAGAGGTCGAAGCCCTGCCACTCGGCGGTCTCCTCGTCGTCGTAGACGACCTTGAGGTTATATTCGCAGGCCTTTTCGCGCCGCGCGAAGCTGATGTCGACATAGTCGCCGTCGTCGAGCGTGTCGCGGCCCATGACGTCCTCTTCCCAGTCGTCCGACTTCGACGGCGCGACATAGACTTCGGAGATGGTGTAGCCGGTGCGGTTCGACAGCCGGAAATCCTGCTTGCCCTGCGCGAAAGCGCCGGCCGAAAGCGCTGCGACGGCGAGCGCCGCAGCGGTAGCGATACGAATGATCATGAAAGGCCCCCTGCCTGCGGACGGCGTCCCTTACGCCACCGCAACGACCTGCTAGGAGGCGCCGCGGGGCTTGTCCAGCGGGTCCGGCACGGAACCTCGGCCGCTGATCGCCGCTATAGCGGGACCATGCCCGACGACCTGCTGCTCTCCGCCGTCATCGCGGCGCTGTTCGCCGCCGTGCACGTCGCCGGCGGCCGGCTCGCCTTCCTGGCGGCGACGCCGCGCAGCGTCTGGCTGTCGGCCGCCGGCGGCGTCGCGGTCGCCTATGTCTTCGTCCACCTGCTCCCCGAACTCGCCGCCTACCAGGACACGCTCGGCGCGCGGGCGCGGCGCGGCGGCGGGCTGCTCGCGGCGATCGAGCACCATATCTACGTCGTCGCGCTCGCCGGGCTCGCCAGCTTCTACGGACTCGACCGGCTGGCGCGCCGATCGGCGCGGCGCGCGGCGCCCGGCACCGGCGAGCGGCGGCCGAGCGCCGGGGTGTTCTGGATCCACCTGTCGTCCTTTGCCGCCTATAATCTCCTCATCGGCTATCTGCTGCTGCACCGCGAGGAGGCCGACCTGCGCGGGCTGCTGATCTACGCGGTGGCGATGGGGCTGCACTTCGTCGTAAACGACCAGGCGCTGCGCGAGCATCATGGCCGCGCCTATCATGCCATCGGGCGCTGGCTGCTCGCCGCGGCGCCGCTGGCGGGCTGGGCGCTCGGCGCCGCCACCACGATCACCCCCGCCGCGGTCGCAACGCTGTTCGCCTTCCTCGCCGGCGGCGTCGTGCTCAACGTGCTCAAGGAGGAGCTGCCCGAGGAACGCGACAGCCGCTTCTCGGCCTTCGCCGCCGGCAGCCTCGCATATGCGGCGCTGCTGCTCGCCAGCGGCTAGCGCCGGCTGGCGAGCGCGCGCGCCTCACGGCTGCTCATCCGCGGCGGCGGCGCCGGCTTGTCGGGGTCGGCGACCGCGGGCGCCGTCGTCCAGCCGAGGTGCGGCAGGCTGATCGAGCGCTTGCCCGACAGGTCGGTGCGCTGGACGATCAGCCCCTTCTCCTCGATGAAGCCGAGCATCCGCCGCGCGCGCCCCATCGAGGTCGTGCCATAGAGCGCCGCGAGCGCGCCGTCGGTCGGGCAATCGGCGCCGTCGCGCGCGGCGCGGGCGAGCGCGAGGAACGGCGGCAGCATCTCCTCGGGCAGCGACGCGGCGAGCGCGATCGCGTCGGCCCATTCGGCCTCGTCGTCGATGCCGGCGCGCGCCAGCGCCAGCCGGCGCCGGAACGCCGCCATGTCGATCGCGACCGCGACGCCGCGCATCCGGCAGCGCAGCAGCAGGTCCTGGTAGAGCACCGCCGCCGAGGCCTGCGGGTCGGCGTCGCGCGCGATGTCGGCGATCGCCGCGGCGACCGCGGCATCCTGGTCGGCGGCGTCGAGCAGCGGCAGGTCGGGCACCGGGGCGGGGGCGCCCATCGCCTGGATCAGCTCGTCGGCCGACGGCGGCGGCGGCGCGATCGGGCGCGGCGGCTCGGCGGGCGCCGCGGCGAACAGCAGGTCGCGCAGGTCGTCGCCGCCGGCGGCGGGCAGCGGCACCAGCTTGGGGCTGCCGCTGCGCGCCTGCGTGCGCACCTCGCCGATGCGGATGTTGACCGGGCGGCGGCACAGCGCCGGACCGAGCGCCAGGAATTCGCCCCGCGCGAGATCGCGGATCGCCTCGGCCTGCCGCCGCTCCATGCCGAGCAGGTCGGCGGCGCGCTGCATGTCAATGTCGAGGAAGGTGCGGCCCATCAGGAAGTTCGACGCCTCGGCGGCGACGTTCTTCGCCAGCTTGGCGAGCCGCTGCGTGGCGATGACGCCGGCGAGCCCGCGCTTGCGCCCGCGGCACATCAGGTTGGTCATCGCGCCCAAGGAGGCGCGGCGCGCATCGTCGGCCACCTCGCCGCCGACCGCCGGCGCGAAGACCTGCGCCTCGTCGACGACGACCAGCGCCGGGTACCAATGCTCGCGCGGCGCGTCGAACAGCGCGCCGAGGAAGGTCGCGGCGCAGCGCATCTGTCCCTCGACCTCGAGCCCCTCGAGGTTGAGCACCACCGAGGCGCGGTGCGCGCGGATGCGGAGCGCCAGCCGCGCGATGTCGACGAGGCTGTGCTCGGCCGCCTCGATGGCGATATGGTCGAAGGCGTCGGCCAGCGACACGAAGTCGCCCTCGGGGTCGATGACGATCTGCTGCACCGCGCCGGCGCTGCCCTCGAGCAGCCGCCGCAGCAGATGCGACTTCCCCGACCCCGAATTGCCCTGCACGAGCAGCCGCGTCGCCAGCAGTTCCTCGAGGTCGACCACCGCCGGCTTGCCGCCGCCGTCGAGCCCCATGTCGATCGATGTCATGCCACAGGCTTTCGCCGATGCGGCCGGGGGGACGCAAGCGTCAAGCGATGGGGCGAGCGGCAGCGTCGACCTCGGCGCCGGCGCCGCTCTCGCTGCAGGCGAGAGAGGGTCATCGACCGCGCGAGCGCACGCCCATTCCCGCCGTACGAAGCTGTGGCGCCGGGACACGCCGCCGCGGCGGCCGCCGCTCAGACGCCCCGACCGGGCCCGAACCAGTGGCGGCGATTGCGAGCCCGGCCGAGCCGGACCGCGGCGCTGATCACCACGAGCAGCGCCGCGACCAGCAGCGCCACGCCCACCGGATGGCTGGCCTCGCCGCCGGTGGCGTTGATCCCGGCGAGCGCCCAGAGGAAGACCAGCGCATACCAGGGGTTGCCGCGGCCGCGCCACAGCGCCAGCGCGGCGATGAGTCCGGCGACGATCACTACCGCCGCCGCGATCGGCTCGGCGGCGGCGCCGGCGATGACGCCATGATATTTGAGCGCGGCGGTGACGTTGAGGATCGCCGCGGCGGTCAGCCAGGCGGCGAGCGCGCTGAGCGGCAGCACCGCGAGGAAGCGCTCGCCGCTGGTGAGGCCGGGCGCCGCCACGACGCCGCGGTAGATCGCCAGCAGGCACAGCAAGGTGAACAGGATGATCGCCACCGACACCGCATCGAGCTGCGCCGACTGCGTGTAGAGCGCCCAGACGGCGTTGCCGAGAAAGGCGCCCGCCGCATACCAGCCGATGCGGCCGAGCAGCGCATGGCCGCGCTGCGCCGGCAGCGCCTGATAGACCGCATAGACGATCGACCCGGCATAGAGCGGCCCCCAGATCGCGAACGCCCAGCCCGCCGGGGTGATCAGCGTGCGGATCGCGTCGGACCGGCTGCCGATCGGCTCACCGAGGCCGAGGCCGGGCAACAGCGTGACCAAGATCTGGAGGACGGCCAGCAGCAGCACGGCAAGCCGCTGCAGCATCGGGCGCGGGATGCCGCTCAGATGGGACTGGTTCATCCTTGGTCGAACCGGCGACGCTCGTCACGGTTCCGGAGCGAAGCGATCTTCGTTGCGCGCCGCCGCCGGCGCGGCTCGGTGCGCCAGCGTACGCCACGGCCGCGATCGGGAACCTGCGCCGCCGCCGCCGGTTGAGCAGCGGCCCCCAAAGCCCGATCAGCGAGCCGAAATCCGATGCTTCTCGACGCGACCATTCTCCCCCCCGACACCTTCCCGGCCGCCGACGCCGAGTCGCCATCGCGCCACGCCTGGGGCGCCGATTCGGAATATGGCCGGCTCACCGACGTGCTGCTCTGCGCGCCGACGCATCTCAAGCCGGTGCCCTGCTGCGCGGTCACCAGCGCCAATCTGCGGCGCGGTTTCGACTATTCGGTGGGCGAGGCGATCCGCCAGCATCATGCGCTCGAGGCGGTGCTTCGCGCCTCGGGCGTGCGCTGCCACGTCGTCGGCGCCTCGCCGCAGCTGCCCGATCTCGCCTTCGCGCGCGACGCGACGCTGATGACGCCGTGGGGTCTCGTCGAACTCAATCTCGCGACCGAGCATCGCCGCGCCGAAGGCCGCCATATTGCGCGCTTTGCCGCCGCGCGCGGCGTGCCGCTGATCGGGCGCATCGATCAGGGTACCGTCGAGGGCGGCGACGTCTGCCTCGTCCGGCCGGGCACCGTGATCATCGGTTGTTCGGGCGAACGCACCAACGCGCGCGGCGCGCGCGCGCTCGCCGAGCTGTTCGAACGGCACGGCTGGCGTGCCTATGTCCACGCCTTCGACCCGCACTTCCTCCACCTCGACACGCAGTTCGCGATGCTCGACGCCAACCGCGCGCTCGCCGCGGTCGACGTCCTCGACGACGCCTTCCTCGCCTTCGTCGAGGGGCTCGGCATCGAGCTGGTACCGGTGACCTACAAGGAGGTGCAGCAGCTCGGCGGCAACGTGCTGAGCCTCGGCGGCGGCCGCATCGTCTCGGCGGCGTCGAACTGGCGCGTCAACCGCGTGCTGCTCGGGCTCGGCTACGACGTCGCCGCGGTCGATCTCGGCCAGTTCACCGCCTGTGGCGGCGGCGTCCACTGCCTGACCCTGCCGCTGGCCCGCGATGCGGCGCCGCCGGTCGCGCCGCAGCCCGCGCGTGCGGCGTCGCGCCGCGGCGCGTCATTCGAAGCGCGACACGCCGGCCGCCGGGGCGCATGATGGCAGGTGCCTGACGGCGCGCACCTGACGCGCGTGGCGACCAGCGGGAGATCAACGTGCGGACCCTTCGATCGACCTGCATCGCAACGGCGCTGCTCGGGCTGGCCTTCGCCGGCGGCGCGCAGGCGGCCGACGATGCGTCGGTCATCCGCCTGTCGCCCGCCGAAATCGCCCGCATCCAGGCCGAAGCCGACGCGCGCGCTACCGCCGCCCCTGCAACTCCCGATCGCGCGCCGCGGCGAATCCACGGCGAGATCGGCGCCTCGATCGGCACCGGCGGCTCGCGCGACCTCTATGGCGCGCTCAACATGCCGCTCGGCGAGGACGGCCAGGCGATGGTTTCGGGCGCGACCTCGGCACGCGAACTGCCGCAGCGCCCCGTCCGCCGCAACCTCGATCGTCGCTGACGCCGTCGACCGATCGAGGCGACGATCAGGTCGCGAGGACGGGAAAGCGCGCGTGCGAAAGCGGCTCGTTGACGACGAGCCCGAGGCCGTCGGTCCGCCGGTGCGGCGCGCCGATGTAGAGCGTGTCCGCGGGGAAGAACATCGCGGTATAGACCCAGCGCGGCGTCTCGGTCTGGTTGGGCGGCGCATAATGGATCACCGCGTGATCGACGACGGTCGCATCGCCGGCGGCCAGGTCGAGCGGCGGCGACATCTCATATTCGTCGAGAATCCAGGGATGCATCTCGAGCGGGTTTTCGCCGGTGACGGTGGTTCGTCCCAGCGGACCCAGCCGGTGCGAACCGCTGATGAAGCGCATCGATCCCTTTTCGGGCGGGCAGTCGACCAGCGGGATCCAGACGTTGAGCGTCCCCGTGCGGTCGAACGGATAATAGGGCGAATCCTGGTGCCACTGAGTCTCGCCGCCCGTCGCCGACGCCGGCAACTTGACCACCGTCGAATCGAAGAACGGCCGCACCGGCCGGCCGATAAGCCGGCTCGCCGCCCGCGCCATCCCCCGCGAGCGGCTGAATGCCCTGAGCGTCGCGTCCTCGTCCGACAGATCGAGCATCACCGTGAAGGCCGGAATCTCGAGCTCGGCATTGCCCTGCACGAAGCGCTGCTGGACGCGGGCCGATAACGCCGCGCATGTCTCGCGGTCGATCAGCTGGTTCAGCCGCACCCATCCGTTCTTGCGGTAGAAGGCCACCTCCTCGTCGGTGACCTCGCGAGGCTCGCGTAGCGGCTCGCCGGCGACAATGCCCATCGTCTGCCTCCCCGTCATCGGCCGCCGCTAGCGCGCCTTCTGCGGCAGACCGTCGGCAATGTCGTAATAATCGCCCTTCTCGTCGACGAAAATGTGCATCTCGATATGCGTCCCGGTCGGCGCCTCGAACGCCCCGAGCGCGATCGACGTCCAGTCGCGATGCGTCGGGTCCCAGAACAGCGTCGAGCCGCACACCGAACAGAAGCCGCGCCGGATGTGTTCCGAGGATTGATACCAGCCGACCTGTTCGGCGCCGTGGACCGTCAGCCGGTCGCGCGGCACGTCGGTCGAGACCAGAAAATGGCCCGTGGTCTTGCGGCAGGCGACGCAATGGCAGGCGTCGGGCGCCTTCAGCTCGCCCGCGACCTCGAAACGCACCGCGCCGCACAGGCATGACCCCTTGGGCATGACCGTTCCCTATAAATCGAGATGCAGGAACTGGTTGAAGTCGCTGGCGACATAGTCGCCGAACGCCGGCCCGTCGCGGAATCCGCGCCGCCGGTAAAGCGCGAGCGCCGCCTCGAACGCCGCGCCGCTGCCCGTCTCGAGGCTGAGCCGGCGCAGCCCCTCGGCGCGCGCCACGGCGATGATATGCTCGAGGATCGCGGCGCCGACGCCGCGGCGCAGCTGGTCGGGATGGGTGCGCATCGATTTCAGCTCGCCGCTGCCGTCGCCGAGCCGCTTGAGCGCGCCGATCCCGGCGATGCCGTCGCCGTTCCACGCGGTCCAGACGGTGACGCCCGGCTGCTGCAGCCCCGACAGGTCGAGCGCGAAACTGTGGCCGGGAGGCGAATTCGATTGCATGCCCGCCAGGTGCAGCGCGAGCAGCGCGCGGGTCGGCGCGCCGCCGAGATCGTCTTCGCAGATGGTCAGCCCCATGGCGCCATTCGCTAGCATGATCCCCGGCAGGCGGTGAAGCCCGCGTCGGCGCGCCGGCGTTCGTCGATGCGACAGGCGTTTCGTCGAACCCGGCTCGACGCGGCCGGGCGGCGCCGGCGAGCCTGGGCGATGCGATCGACGCTTCCCGTTGCCTGCCTCCTGCTCGCGGCTGCGACCGCGGCCCGCGCCGCGCCGCCCGGCGTCGTCGACTCGCGGCCGGCGGCGGTCACCGCCGATGCGCCGCGTGGCTTTCGCGCGCTGCGCCACGACGGCGGGCGGGAAGGCTGGCTCTATGTGCCGAGCGGTTACGATCCCCGGCGGCCGGCGCCGCTGCTCCTCGTCCTGCACGGCGCCGGCGGCGCGCCGCGCCCGGCGCTCGATACGTTCAAGCGGCAAGCGGAGGCCGCAGGCCTGGTGCTGATGGCGCCCGCCGCCGCCGGCCCGACCTGGGACCTCGTCGCCCACGGCGGCTTCGGCCACGACGCCAAGGCGATCGACGCGCTGCTCGGGCAGGTCTTCGCGCGCTATGCCATCGACCCGGCGCGCGTATCGATCGCCGGCTTCTCCGACGGCGGCAGCTACGCGCTGTCGCTGGGCCTGTCGAACGGCGACCTGTTCGGCCATGTCCTCGCCTTCTCGCCGGGCTTCGTGCTGCCGGCGCGGCAGGCGGGGCGCCCCCACCTGTTCGTATCGCACGGCCGCGCCGACCGCGTCCTGCCGATCGATGCCACCAGCCGCGTCATCGCCGCCCGCCTGCGCGCCGCCGGCTATCCGTTGCGCTACGCCGAGTTCGAGGGCGGCCACGAGGTGCCGCCAGGACTCGCCGCCGAGGCGCTGGCCGAAGCGTTCGGCGCCGCGCACCCGCATCGCGCCGAGGGCGATCTCGGCACGATGGCGTTGGCGCCGCCGGTCGCCGACGCGGGCGGCGCAACGCTCGAAGCGCGGCTCGGCGTCGGCGACCGGCCGATCGCGCGCTGGCTCGATCCGGCCTGCCTCCGCGTCGTCGGCGCCTCCTCCACCTTCACGCAGCAGGTCGAGGCGCAGGCGCGGTCGATCGCCGCCGCGGCAGGCGTGCCGATCCACTGGGGCCGTTGCCGCCCCAACCTCACGCTGCTGCTGGCGGCGACCGCCGCACCGATCCATCGCCATGCACGCCGCCGGCGCGACGGCGCGCCGGCGCTCGCCGAGGTCACCGTCGTCCTCGACAAGCGCCGCGCCGAAGCCCTGCGGCCAGCGACGGTGGCCGCCTATGTCGCGCTGGCCGGCTTCGCCGACCTGCCCGTCGCGCCGCCGCCGCTCGACGGCACGCTCTTGTCGCTCTTCGGCGCGGCCGACGCGCCGCGCCGCCTCACGACGCTCGACCTCGATTTCCTGCGCCGTCTCTACGCGCAACCGCCCTGACCGAAGCGGGCAAGTCCCGACTTTCCTGCATGCTGGCGCGCGCCGCGACCGACTTGCCCGTTTCGGGCGCCCTGGGGCTTCGCGCCGACCGCCGCGCCGAGTAGGCGACCCGCCCCCTCTTGCCGGAATTGTGAATCATGCCGAACGACTTTTCCGACCTCCGCCGCGCCGTCGCGATCGAGGACTATGCATGCGCCGACGACGTCGCCGCCTTGCTGGTGGCGCCCGCGGCGACCGTGGCGCAGCTTTTCGCCGCCGAGCCGGCGGCACCGCGCCGCACGATGGTCGAGCCCATGGCGGCGATGCTGCTGGCGGTAGTCGATACGCTGCCGGGCAACGTCTTCGCCAAGGACCGCGCCGGCCGCTACATCGTCGCCAATGCGCAGACCGAGGTTGCGCTCGGCGCGCCGCGCGAACGGCTGCTCGGCCGCACCGACCTCGATCTGCTGGGCGACGCCGTCGAGGCGACGCGGCTGCGCGAGGCCGACCAGCGCGTCATGGCGAGCGGCGTCGCCGAATCGCTCGAGGAAGTGGTCACGCTCGCCGACGGCTCGGTCGTGACCTGGCTGTCGACCAAGGCGCCGCTGCGCGACGCCACCGGCGCGGTGATCGGCATCATCGGCTTCTCGGTCGACATCAGCGAGCGCAAGACGGCGGAGCGCGCGCGCGCGCGCATCGAGGCGCAGCTCGGCGCGGTGCTCGACGCGCTGCCGGTCGGCATCATCATCGCCGACGCCGACGGGCGCATCGTCCGCGACAACGCCGCCAGCCGCGAGCTGTGGGGCATGCCGCCCGAGACGGCGAGCTGGCGCGACTATGGCGAATGGATCGGCTACCGTCCGACGGGCGAGCGGATCGGCGCCGCCGAATGGGCGATGGCGCGCGCGTTGCGCGATGGCGACACGGTGCGCGGCGAGCTCGTCGAATGCCAGCGCTTCGGCTCGGGCGAGCGCCGCCGTTATCTCAACAACGCCGCGCCGGTGCGCGATGCCGCCGGCGCGATCATCGGCGGCGTCGTCGCGGCGCTCGACGTCACCGACGGCCTGCCCGCCGGTCTCGGCGGGGCCGCCTAGCCCTGGGGTGTGAACGCCTCTCGCTACCACGCTTCGCGCGGCGGCCCGAACGGCATTCTTGTTGAGTTCAGAGCCTAGGCCGCGATCGCCACCTCGGCGGCCTGCGCATCATTCTCGCCCTTGAGCGGTGCCGGCAGCTCCGCCGCTTCGACGGCGGCGAGCGGCGTTGGGAAGAGCTTGCGCGACGCCAGGACCGCGACGCCGAGCGCGGCATAGATGCCGACCGCAGCCGGGGGATTCCAGAATACCAGGCCGGCGAGCGCCACGCGCAGATATTGCGCGTTGAAGCCGAAATCCTGGCCGATGCCCTCGCAGACGCCGAAGATCGTATCCTCGCGGGTGAACAGGTTGGGCTGGCTGGCGGTCATCTCTCTGGCTCCCATCTGGTGCAAAGCCCCACGGCCTTGCGCATTCTGCCCCTCCTTCAGCACAAGCCGTGCCAACTGAGTTAAAGACGCGAATTCAGTTAGTTGGCTGAACGCCCATTTCAAGGATGTCGCGCGTTCCGCCAAGAGTTAGCAATCTTCGCCAGCCGGCAGCGCCGGGCGGGTGCAGCCTCGCCCGCGCGGCGGTCGCCCGCCGAGAACACTTCGCCGCCCTGCGGCGTTTGGACCTCGGGCCCCTCCGCCAACCCTGCGGCCCGGAAGCGATCGATGCTACGCGTTCATACGAGTCTGACCGTCCAGCACGACATCCGGCTCATCGCGCTGGCGGTCGCGATCTGTCTCGTCGCCTCGGTCATCAGCCTGATCGTCGTGCAGCGCGGCATTACCTCGGCAAGCGGCCGCCGCGGCTGGCTGCTGCTCGGCGGCGGCGTCACCGGCCTCGGCATCTGGACCACGCATTTCGCCGCGATGCTGGCCTATGCGCCGGGCGTCCCCGTCTATTTCAGCGCGCTCCACGCCGCGGCGTCGATCGGCGCCGCGATCGTCGGCGCCGCGACCGGATGGATCGTCGGCTTCGGCGGGCGCCGGCATCGCGGGACGGCGGCGGGTGCGCTCGTCGGCCTGGGGCTCGCGGCGACGCATTTCATCGACATGAGCGCGCTGCGCGTGGCGGGCCGCCTCCCCGGCGACCACGATCTCATCCTGCTGTCGCTGGCCGGCGGCGTCGCGCTGTGCGCACTCGCCGGTCGCCGGCTGCAGCACGAGCGCAGCGCCCCGCTGCCGCTGCGCTCGGCGGCGTTGCTCGGTAGCGGCATCCTGTTCATGCATTTCGTCGCGATGTCGGCAGCGACCGTCGAGCCGAGCGACGCATTGCCGGCGGGGCGCTTCCTGCTCGATCTGGCCGATGTGGGCGGTGCGGTCGTCGCCGCTTCGCTGCTGCTGCTGATCGTGGCTTTCGGACTCGGCTATCACGAGCGCGGTCTCGCCGGGCGGATCGTCGCCGATCGGCGCCGCCTTGCCGAGCTTGTCGCGGCGCTCGAGGCGAGCGAGGAGCGCCAGCAGCTGGTGCTGCGCGCCACCAACGACGTGATCTGGGACTGGTCGCACGAAAGCGACCGCGTGCAGTGGAGCAACGCCGTCGATTCCGTCCTCGGCTATCCCGAGGCCAAGCAGGGCACGACGATCCAATGGTTCATGGACCGTCTCCATCCCGCCGACGTCGCCAAGGCGCTCGCGATCTACAACGACATCCGCACCGTCGATCGCCCCTATTGGAACGACGAATATCGCGTTCGCCATGCCGACGGCCACTATGTCCATATGTACGGGCGCGGCTACGTCCTGCGCGACGCGCAGGGCGTCGCGCAACGCTCGGTCGGCGCGCTGCTCGACGTCACGCCGCAGAAGCAGGTCGAATACGGTCTGCGCTGGGCCGCGCACCACGATCCGCTCACCGGGTTGCCTAACCGTCTGCTGTTCGCCGAACGGCTCGCCGAAGCGCTCGACGAGGCGCGCGAGGCGGGCTGCGGCGTCGGGCTCAGCGTGATCGACCTCGACGATTTCAAGCGGCTCAACGACGGTCGCGGCCACGCCGCCGGCGACGCGCTGCTCTGCGAGGTCGCGCGCCGCCTCGTCGAGCAGGTGCCCGCCGGCGCCACCGTCGCCCGGCTCGGCGGCGACGAGTTCGCAGTGATCTTTCCGCGCCTGCAACCCGGCGACACCCGGCCCGAGACGCTCGAGAAAATCCTCGTCGCGATGGCCGACCCGATGATCATCGACGGCCGCCGCGCCGCGATCAGTCTCAGCGCCGGCGCGGCGGTCTGTCCGCAGGACGGCGATACCGCCGAGGAACTGCTCAAGAGCGCCGACCTCGCGCTCTATGCGGCGAAGGCCGCCGGTCCCAACGCGATCCGCAGCTTCGCACCGTCGATGCGCGACGTCGCCGAACGCCAGAAGCGCATGCTCGCCGACGCCCGCCAGGCGCTCGACGACCACCGCGTCTTCCCCTTCTACCAGCCCAAGGTCTGCCTGCGCACCGGCGAGATCATGGGCTTCGAGGCGCTGCTGCGCTGGCATGATCCCGAGAAGGGGACGCTGGGCCCGAGCGCGATCCACGCCGCCTTCGGCGATACCGAGCTGTCGTTCCAGCTGACCGATCGCATGCTCGACCGGGTGGTCGCCGACATGCGGACCTGGTCGAACGCCGGGCTCGCCTATGGCCGCATCGGCGTCAACGGATCGACCGTCGATTTCCTGCGCGGCGACTTCCCGCAGCGCGTGCTCGACCGGCTGCGCGACGCCGGACTGGCGGCGACACAGCTCGAGCTCGAGGTCACCGAGACCGTGCTGCTCGGTCAGCTCGCGAGCAACGTCGAGCGGGCGCTGCGCACGCTGTCGGCCGCCGGCGTCAGCATCGCGCTCGACGACTTCGGCACCGGCTATGCCTCGCTCACTCATCTCAAGCAGTTCCCGGTCGACTCGCTCAAGATCGACCGCTCGTTCATCGCGCGGCTGACCGCCGGGGCCGAGGATGCCGCGATCGTCTCCGCCGTCATCGACCTCGCCCGCAATCTCGGCATCGCCACCGTTGCCGAAGGCGTCGAGGGCGCGGCGCAGGCGCGCCAGCTCGTCGGTTACGGCTGCGATGCGGCGCAGGGCTATTTCTTCAGCCGCGCCATCGCCGCCGCCGACGTCCCGGCGCTGATCTCCGGCTGGGACGTCCCGGCGGTCTTCAAGCGCATGGAAAGGCCGCCTCGCCGGGCAAGCGCCTAGCGGCGCCCGTCGTCCGGCGCGCCCGCTTCGACGAAGTCGATGCGGATCTGCACCCAGGCACCGATAATCGGCTTGCCGCCCTTGCGCGGCGGGCGGACGCGGAACTGCCACGCCGCTTCGCGCACCCCGCTGGCCAGCCGTCCCCAGCTCGGCGACTGGCCCAGCTCCTGGCAATTCTCGACGCGGAAGCGCGGCGCCGTCTGGCAGGCGATCAGCGCCCAGCCGGGCCGCGGCACGCTCGCCGGCAGATAATAGGAGAGCTCGGCGCTGGTCGGCTCGCGCTGCCACTCGGCGTTGTAGATGGGCTCGCCATTGGCATGGCGGCCGACGGGGACGCTGTCGCCGGGTGCGGCTGCGCCTTCGGCCGGACGCTCGCGCTGCGGCAGCCGCGCGATGTCCGACGCGGCAAACTCCTCGCGCGTCAGCTTGACGATCGACAGATCATATTGCGACTCGACGACGGGCGGCGGCGGTGCTTCGTCGACCGTGACCGGCTCGGCGACCTCGGGCTCGACCTCTTCCTCCTGCGGCTCATCCTCCTGTTCGCTGTCATCCTGGAGATTGGGCAGCAGCTCGATCGCCTTGCCGCTAAAGTCGGGGAGGCCGGGCGCCGCCCCGATGCGCAGCAGCATCAGCATCAGCAGCAGGTGGCCGGCGATCACCAGCAGCAGCACCAGGGTGCGCCGGCGCAGCTGCAGCGGCGGCCGGTCCGGGGACAGGAAGGTAAGGGCCGGCCGCATCGCGCCGATGCCTAGCAGGCCGGCGCGACGCGCCGCAATCGCCCGCCATGTCGCGGCCGACGCACGCCGACCCGCGGCGCCGTCGGCGCACCGCTTGCGGTCGCCCGCCGACGCGATAATCTTCGACCGTCGCCGTGGGGGGAGTCTCGGGATGAACTGGGCAGCGTTGGCATTGGGCGTGGGCCTCGCGGCCGCCATCGTCGTCGCGCTCGGTGCCCGCCGCCGCGACGGCAGTCGCGCGGGAATCGCGGTGGCGGCGGTGCTGGTGGTCGTCGCCTGCCTCAACGGTGCCGCACCGCTGCGCGGGCTGCTCGATCCCGACTATGTCGGCTACAGCTTCGGCCTGCTCGAGGCGCGGCGCGGGCTGGCGGTATCTCTCGTGGCAGGCGGCGTGCTGCTGCTGTCGGTGACCTCGGCGTGGATCGCCGCGACCCGGCGTTCGGGCCCGGCGCTGTGGATCGTGGCCGCCACCTGTTCGGCGCTCGCCGTCATCCTCGGCGTGCCCTGGGTCCGCGACGTCGTGCAGGACCCCGCGGCGAGCCGCATCCAGTTCGGCGAATATCTCACCATCCCCGGTCTCGCCGCGACCGCGCTGATGCTCGGGCTGATCGTCGGGCCGCTCGTCGCCGGAGCGATCTGGGCGGCCCGCCGCGCCTAGCGTCAGACGGCCGTCGTCGTCTTGCCGAAATCGCCTGCGTCATGCCGCTCGGGCAGCTGCTCGTCGCCCCAGTTGCGGTTGACGATGCGGCCGCGCTTGACCGCCGGCCGCGCCGCGATCGCGTCGGTCCAGCGCAGCACGTTCTTATACTCGTGCACCGCCAGGAACTCGGCGGCGTCATAGACGAGCCCCTTGGCGAGCGCGCCGTACCAGGGCCACACCGCGATGTCGGCGATCGTATAATCGGCGCCACCGAGATATTCGCTTTCGCCCAGCCGCCGGTCGAGCACGTCCATCTGGCGCTTGGCCTCCATGGCGAAGCGGTCGATGGCATATTCGATCTTCACCGGCGCATAGGCGTAGAAATGGCCGAAGCCGCCGCCGAGATAGGGGGCGCTGCCCATCTGCCAGAACAGCCAGTTGAGCGCCTCGGTGCGCGCCGGGCCGCTCGCCGGCAGAAAAGCGCCGAACTTTTCGGCGAGGTGGAGCAGGATCGACCCCGATTCGAACACGCGCACCGGCGCGGGCCCGCTGCGGTCGAGCAGCGCCGGGATCTTCGAATTGGGGTTCACCCCGACGAAGCCCGAGCCGAACTGGTCGCCGTCGCGGATCGAGATCAGCCAGGCGTCATAGTCGGCGGGGTAGCCGGCCTCGAGCAGCTCCTCGAGCATTACGGTGACCTTCACGCCGTTGGGCGTCGCCAGCGAATAGAGCTGCAGCGGATGCGCGCCGACCGGCAGTTCCTTGTCGTGCGTCGCACCGGCGACCGGACGGTTGATCGCGGCGAACTGACCGCCATTCTCCTTGTTCCAGCTCCAGACCTTGGGCGGGGTGTAGTCGGCCATGTGCGCGCTCCGATGGTTCGTCATTGGCGCATCTTGTGGACCAGCGGCCGGCGGATGGCGAGCTATCCGCGCGTATAGGATTGCCGCGCCGCTGCTCCTGCCTGCGCGTCGGGCCAGTCAGGGCCGTCGTCGACGAACTCCAGCAGCTCGCCCGGCTGGCAGCCGAGCGCGGCGCAGATCGCTTCGAGCGTCGAGAAGCGGATGGCGCGCGCCTTGCCGGTCTTGAGGATCGACAGATTGGCGAGCGTGATGTCGACCTTGCCGGCGAGTTCGGTGAGCGTCATGCGCCGGGCGTGCAGCAGGTCGTCGAGTTTGACGAGGATCGCCATCAGATCGTGCCTTCGAGCTCGTACCGCATCCGCGCGCCTTCCTCGAACACGCGGGCCAGCACGAACAGCAGCAGCACCGCGAGCCAGCCGGCGATCGAGAAGCTCCAGTCGATCTCGCCCGTCGCGTCCGACGTCGCGACGGCGACGAGGATCGACCCGAGGTGCAGCCCCTCCAGCCCGAACAGCGCCCATGCCATCGTCCCGAGCCGGTGCGCGTTGGCCTCGACGAAAGGATCGCCGTCGCGCACCGTCTCGACGATGGCGACGAGCCGGGTGAGGACGAGGTGCGACAGCGGCACCGACAGGAGGCCGATCGCCGCCAGCAGCCGCAGCCCGTCGATCACCGACGCCGAGGCGGCCGGCGAGCCGAGCAGCGCGACGAGGGGCTGCGGGGCGGCGAAGGTGGCGATCAGCGCCGCGACGACGAACGCGCCGAACAGCAGGTTGGCGACGACCAGCAGCTTGAGCAGGGTCCAGAACAGGCCGAGGACGGCGGGCGGGCGTGACATGGGTTCGGCTTTCGAAGTTGCATATTATCGTTTATCGATATTCTCATTATCGATGATCGTCAAGCGTTCATATCGTTTTTCGATATTTCATTCGACGTCATCCCCGCGCAGGCGGGGACCCACGTTCGAGCAAGCTCGACCTCCGCGCTCGCCCTGAGCAAGTCGGGCACCCACGAAAGTACTACTTTCGTGGGACCCTGGCCGAAGGGCGAGCTTGCCCGAACGTCCCAGCGCGCCAATCCAGCTTCTACAGGCTCAGCATGAGCGCTCGGGGTAATTCGGGAGTGGGTCCCCGCCTCCGCGGGGATGACGATGAGGGACGAGTCGCCCCCCTTGCCACCCGCCTGCTCCCGCGCGATCCTCCGCCCCCATGACCGGCCCCGCACCCCTGGTTATCGTCGGCGGCGGCCCCGCGGGGATGATGGCGGGGCTGTTGTTCGCGCGCGCCGGGGTGCCGGTCACCGTCTTCGAAAAGCATGGCGACTTCCTGCGCGATTTCCGCGGCGACACCGTCCACCCCTCGACGCTCGAGCTGTTCCGCGAACTTGGTTCGATCGACCGGCTGCTCGCCCGCCCGCACAACCGCGTCACCGAGCTGAGCGCACGCATCGCCGGCCAGTCGATGCGCATCGCCGACTTCACCCATCTGCCGGTCGCGCATCGGTTCATCGCGATGACGCCGCAATGGGAATTCCTCGACTTCCTCAAGGACGAGGCGGCGCGCTACCCAAGCTTCAGCTTGCGGATGAACGCCGAGGCGACCGGCGTGACCGTCGATGCCGCCAACCGTGTCGACGGGGTCACCCTCGCGCACGATGAGCGAGTCCCGGCCCGGCTGGTGATCGCCGCCGACGGCCGCCGCTCGGTGCTGCGCGAAGGTGCAGCGCTGCCGCTCACCGACCTCGGCGCACCGATCGACGTGCTGTGGTTCCGGCTGCCGCGCGAGGCGCACGTCGGTAACGACACGATGGGCATCATGGACCGCGGGCGGATGCTCGTGCTGATCGATCGCGGCGACTATTGGCAGGCGGCCTATGTCGTGCCGAAGGGCTCGGCGGAGACGCTCCGCGCCGCGGGGCTGCCTGCCTTCCGCGCCGTCATCGCCGAGCTCGCGCCCGAGATCGCCGGCGTCGTCGGCACGCTCGCCGACTGGGACCAGCTCAACTTGCTGTCGGTGTCGCTCGACCGGCTCGAGCGCTGGCATCGCCCCGGGCTGCTGGCGATCGGCGACGCCGCGCACGCAATGTCGCCGGTCGGCGGCGTCGGCATCAACCTCGCGATCCAGGACGCGGTCGCCGCCGCCAACCTCCTCGCGGCGCCGCTGGCGCGCGGCGAAGACGTCGACGGCCGCCTCCACGAGGTCCAGGACCGCCGCCTCTTCCCCGTCCGCGTCGTCCAGACGATGCAGCGCCTCGTCCACGACCGCGTGCTCGGCGCGGTCCTCGACCCCGCCGCCCCGATCGACGCGCCGCCGCTCCCCGTGCACCTGCTCGATCGGCTGGCGCTGCTGCGACGGATCCCGGCACGCATCGTCGGCCTCGGCATCCGCCGCGAGCACGTCCGCTCGCCCGCGGCCTGGCCTGAGCTGGAGCGCTGAAATCGCCTGCACCGCCCTGCTGGCAAAGCCAGGGCATGGCGGATCGCGAGCTACAGGTTCGGCGCGCCGAGGTGCGCGAGGAAGTCGGGCTTGCCGAGCGGCACGCCGGCGTGGCGCAGGATCGCGTAGGCGGTCGTCGCGTGGAAGAAGAAATTGGGCAGCGCGAAGCCGGTCAGATAGGCCGCGCCGTCGAAGCGATAGCCCTGGCCGTTGGGAAATTTGAGCACCACCTCGCGCGTCGCGGCGTCGGCGAGCGCCGCGGGGTCGATGCTCTCGACGAAGGCGATGGTGCGGTCGCAGCGGGCGCGCAATTCGTCGAAGCTCGACTCGGTGTCGGGCATCGCCGGCGGCTCGATCCCCGCCAGCCGCGCCATGCCGTTCTTGGCGCTGTCCGACGCCATCTGGAACTGCGCCGGCAGCGGCCGCATGTCGGGGGCCAGCCGCGCGTCCATCAGCTCGGCCTCGGGCTTCGCCGCCGCGGCCTTGTCGAGCCAGGCGCGCATGTCGCGCAGGCTGGCGATGAACACGGGCGCGGACGCGGCATGGATTGAAAAGCTCATTTGGGTTCGCTCCGACAGCGACCCGGCGGCACGCCGGTCGTTCGGGGGGAAGTGATAGCGCAACCGCGCCCGGCGTCCAGCATCGCGACCGTCCCCGGCTTGTTACGTCGCGGCAACGGCAGTGGTCGGGGCGCCACACCGGCTGCGACATCTGCTCGCGCTGCGGAACGTCACCCGGGGCGCTCCGTTTGACACGGCTGGCGGGGACGGAGTTGGGCCCCCGCACAGTGATCAGGAGAGTTTGCGTGAACAAGTTGCTTTTGTCCGTCGCCGCCGTCGCGGCGCTGCTGCCGGCCGCCGTCCAGGCGCAGGACACCACCACCACCACCGAAACCACCGCGCCCGACGGCAGCCGCGCGTTCGGCTTCGAGCCCTATGTCGGCGTCTTCGGCGGCTATCATGATTTCGACCGCGGCACCGACGGCCCGCTGCAGGCCGGGAACAGCGCCAACGGCGCGCTCGTCGGCGGCTATGGCGGCGTCAACATTCCGCTCGGTGCCTTCGTCGTCGGCGCCGAGGGTAATATCGCCAAGGGCTTCAACGACATCGACTATGAATATGGCGTCACCGGCCATGCCGGCGTGCGCATCGGCGAGAGCGGCATGTTCTTCGGCCGCGCCGGCTATCATTGGGTCGAGGCCAAGAACGGCTTCGCCGACGACAAGAACGAGATCTACGGCTTCGGCGTCGAGGTCGGTCCGAAGGACATCGGTCTCGGCGGCATTACCGGCAACAGCGGCATCCGCCTGCGGCTTGCCTTCGACACCTATGACGAGTTCCAGAGCATCCGTCCGACGGCGGGCGTGACGTTCCACTTCTAGGGACGTCGGCACGACCGAAAGGGGCGTCGCACGCAGGTGCGGCGCCCTTTCGTCTGCCCGGGCGATTGCATCTGTATTGATATGCTAATACAGCAATACACAACCTGCCGAAGGATGCCGCCATGAGGCTTGCCCCGCTCTCCGTCACCCTGCTGCTTGCCGCGCCGGCGCTGGCCGCCGACGAGGCGCCGATCGCCGTCGAGCGATCGCTGAGCGTACCGATGGCAGCCGGCGGCACGGTGACCGTCGACGAGACCTGGGGCGATCTCGACATCGTGGCGTGGGACAAGTCCGAGGTCTCGGTCGACTTCCGCGCCAGTTCGCAGAAGGCCTATCCGGCCGACGAGGGCGCGAAGGCGCAGGCCAGGCTCGAACGCTTCGGCGTCGAGGCGAAGGCGGTCTCGGCGGGCGCAGTAACGGTGACCGGCACCAACCCCGGCGCAACGCTCGGCAGCCCGTTCGGCGGCAAGTCGGGGGTGCGGATGACCTACAGGCTCCACGTGCCGCGCGACAGCAGGCTCGTCGTCCGCCACGCCATCGGCAGCATCGCCGTCAAGGACGTCGCCGGCGATCTCGATGTGCAGGGCGGCACCGGCGAGCTGACGCTGCGCGTGCCGCTGGGCGCCACCACCGCGGTCGAGGCATCGACGCGCATCGGCGACATCTCGGTGCCCGCGAGCCTGCGCGACGGCGGCGAGATGAAACGCCGCGCGCTGGTCGGCGAGCGCTTCAGCTACGTGCCCGAAACCGTCGAACGGCGGGTGATCGCGCGGCTGAGCATCGGCTCGATCGACATCGAATAATCAGCAGGAACGACCGACGATATCGCGCTGATAGACGGCGATCGGATCGAGACCGACGGCGGCACGACGGGCATCCAAGCCTTCCGCATCCTCGACCGCGTAGAGGCGCCAACGCCCGTCACGACAATCGAACTGCGAGCCATAGCGCTGCGGCCGACCATCATGCTGCGCGATCCGATCGTAGAGCAGCGCAAAGTTTGATGGCCGCACCTCGCCCGCCGCGAGGAGCGGAGCCATCCGCTGCAGGACCTGGCGCTTGAAGTCCCAGTCATCCGAATGATGAACGATCAGCCAGGCATGGGTCGCGGCAATCTCGCCATCGCGCGAGCGTCGGAACCAGCCGTCCGCCGGCACTACCGATTTCACATAGGCGAGATTGTCGCGATCGATCGCGATGAGCCGCGGTTCGATCGCCGTGCTCGCTGCGCGGCGATCGTCGGAATTGAGCCGCGCTGTCGCCTGCGCGAGGCCGACACGCACCGCCTGATCGAGCAAGCTGCGGCGATAGAGCTCGCGCTCCACCGCCGCCGTCAGCTCGGGCACGCTTCGGCTGCGTGCCGACGACACGATGTTCAGCCACTGGACGACCGCGCGATCGACCGATGGCGCGAGCGGTGACGACGCTGCGCCCGCCGCGTTGCCGGCGCAAATTGCCGAGAGCATGAGCGTCAGTGCGCGCAAGCGTCCCGAACGGCGCATCTCGCCCTAGCCTACGCCGCAGCTCGCCCGCCGGCGTGCCACGTCGATCGCGGGGAAAGCGCCGCGGTCCTCGACGAGGATGCGCACCAGCGCGATGCCCCGGGGCTTCGCGACCGTCACCCGCGCATAGCCATCGGGGATCGCCTGCCCGGCGAGCGCCACCGCCGCCCGGATCGAGCCGCCACCGCTGTCGACATTGTTGCGCACGAAGGCGGTGTTGGTCTCGGCATCGAACACCGACAGCGACCAGTAGCTCGCCGGCACCGGCGGCACCTCGACGAGCAGCGGGCCGCCGGCAAGATCGAACGGGCAGCTCGAATAGGCGAGGTCGGGGCTCGGCCGCACGATGGCGCGCGAGGTGTCGGTGGCGAGCGGGGTGAAGGTGAAGCGGTTGACGCCGCCGGCCGAAATCCGGTCGAACGCCGCCGCCATCAGCAGCCGCGGCGTCGCCATCAGCGCGAGGTCATAGGCGACGACCGCGACGAGAATGCCGACGACGAAGGGGGCGAGCCGGCGCCAGATCATGCGCAGCCTTCCTTGACGATCGACGGCAGCGCCGCGCGCGGCGGCGTGCCCTTGCCGCCGTCGGGCGGCAGATAGGCGCGCAAGGTCAGCGCGAAGGCGTCGATGCCGCCGGTCGGCAGCCAGTGGCCGGTCTGGCGATCGGGCGCGACGCGGATCGTCCAGCTGCTCCGCTCGCCGGGCGCCAGCGCCGCGCCGGGCACCGAGAAGCGGTCGGCGTCGTTGGGCACCAGATAGCCCGCCGCGTCGTAGAGCGTCAGGCTCCACCAGCGCGCCGGCAGATTTCCGCCCGTCACCCGGTAGCGGCAGCGCCCGTCGAGCGCGGCACCGGCGTCGTCGGTGACCGCGGTGTAATAGCGCGCCTCGCGCGCCGGCAGCGCCAGCAACCCCGCCATCGCCACCACCGCGCGCGTCCGGGCGCTCGCCTCGGCGGTACCGAAATCGGCGCCCGTCCGCCACGGGCCGATCGACTGGCCCGACCCCAGCGCTCCCGAGCGCACCGTATAGGCCGCCCCTCCGAGCCCGGCGACGAGACCGAGCGCGACAGCCAGCGTATAGCGGAGCCACGGCTTCATGTGGCACAGCCTATGCCGCAATTCGCGCCGCGGCAACGGCCGCCGATGGCCGCTTTGCGGCGCGCCCGGTCCGCTCTAGCCTCGTGGCGTCAACCGGAGGGACGCGATTGCGCATGTCGATCATCACGCTGGGCCTGCTGCTCGCCGCCACACCGCTCGCCGCCCACCGCCCCGACGCCGAGGCGCAGATCCGCGCGCGGCGCGCCGCCTCGAACGCCGCGATCGCCGCGCATGACGTCGCGGCGATGCGTCCGCACTATCTGCGCGATTTCACCATCCTTCCCGGCTCGTCGGGCGCGCCGTCGAACCTCGAGCAGTTCCTGACGCGCATCGCGACGACCTTCGCCGACCCGCGCTTCGTCACCTACGTACGCACGCCGGTGACGGTGACGGTCGGCGCCTCGGGGAAGCGCGCCGCGGAAACCGGCACCTGGGTCGGCCGCTGGAACCAACCCGACGGCGAGATGCGGCTGTCGGGCGTCTACCAGGCGATGTGGCTGCCGACCGCGGACGGCTGGCGGCTCAGGAACGAGAGCTTCGTGTCGCTCGCCTGCGAAGGCAGCGCGGCCTGCGCGACCATGGACTAGCGTCTCGCTCGGCGACGGCAGGGACGATGACGCCGCCCCTTGGCGCCGCCCGGTCATGGCGGCGCGAACGCCGCGCCCGCTCCGCCCTGCGTCGTCCCGCACGCAAACTGCCGGTCGACCTTCGAGCGCCGCAGCGCCGCGCAGGGCTCGCTCCGCCCCTGTTGATTACCCTCCTGTAACGATCAACATTCGGAAAACACAAAGTAAATCAACTTTGGCCGGTCGATCCGCCTTACGTTCCCGCGGCCGGCCGCCGAGCGGCGCGGCAGCTATTCGTTAATAAGCCGATAAAAATCCGCACTTGGCACGGGTCATGCTTAATAGATTTTCGTCGGGGGACATTTTGCGTTGCGTTTTTCGAGGTCCACCAAATATGAAAATCCTTCTCGCCACTGCCACTGCCCTGCTCATGTCGAGCGCGGCCTATGCGGCTCCGATCACCGTTGACGATTTCAACACGATCCAGCTGACCACCGACAACATGGCCGACGGCGTCGCCGTTTCGACCACGGGCACCTACACCGTCGACGGCAACCTGTTCACCCGCACGCTGACGGTCGACCAGACGCAGCACACGGGCGCCGATCCGCGTCTCGCCAGCACCGCCAACATCGGCTTCGGCACGCTCAAGCTGTCGAACGCCAGCCAGACCAACTCGATCTTCGACGTCAACTACGGCATCGATTCGCTGATCGACGACGTCGCGGGCGCCAGCGGCCTGACGCTCGACGTGCTGTTCACCGATGCCGCTGCCGGCACGCCGTTCACCATCGCCGGCTATCTCAACGACGTGATGCTCGGCAGCCAGACCTTCACCGGTCCGGGCATGCTCAGCTTCTCGCTGCCGGCGCTCGCCGCCAGCGGCAACGACCTGCGCCTGATGTTCAGCGGCGGCACCGCCTATGACGCCGAGCTGGGTCCGATCTCGCTGCAGGTCAGCGCGACCGAGGTTCCCGAGCCGGCCACGCTCGGCCTGCTCGGCCTGGGTCTCTTCGCCGTCGGCGCCGCCCGCCGTCGTCGCAAGACCGTCGCCTGACTCCAGCCCGGAGCCGGTGACACGGAAGGGCGGCTGCTTCGGCAGCCGCCCTTTTTCGTGCCGGCGCGCCAGCTTGTCATCGTTCGGTCACCGAAGCGATTTTCCACCCGCCCCTCCTGGTCCGTTCCGCCAGCATAATGATCAACCGCCTGTCAGATATATATAAATCAAGCGATGAATGTCGGCCTGCTTTACGATCGCGCGCCGTTGCCAGCACAGCAAATCTTTAAGTTACTTGAACAGTTGGTCTTTTCCAGACTGGCACGCCTCCTGCGTGGGGGTCGTCGTCGGGGGACGTTGCGTTAAGTTGCGAAAGGTACATCGACATGAAGGCCCTGTTCGGCGTCGCTGCCGCCCTCTTGTTTTCCACCGCCGCCACGGCGGCTCCCATCGCCATCGACGATTTCGAGACCCTCCAGAGCGTGACCGATACCACCAACGACGGCGTCGCGGTCTCGTCGGCGTCGGCCTACACGCTGGGCGGCAACCTGTTCACGCGCATGCTGGAGGTCAACCAGACCGAGCATGGCACCAGCGGCCCGCTGCTCGCCAGCACCGCCAACATCGGCTTCGGCACGCTCAAGCTGTCGAACGACAGCCAGACCAACTCGCTGATCGATCTGAGCTACGACATCGATTCGCTGGTCGACGACGTCGCGGGCGCCAGCAGCATGACGCTCGACGTGCTGTTCACCGACGCCGCCGAGGGGATGCCGTTCACCATCGCCGGCTACCTCAACGACGCGCTGCTCGGCAGCCAGACCTTCACCGGTCCGGGCATGCTCAGCTTCTCGCTGCCGGCGCTCGCCGCCAGCGGCAACGACCTGCGGCTGATGTTCAGCGGCGGCACCGCCTATGACGCCGAGCTGGGCCCGATCGCGCTGCAGGTCAGCGCGACCGAAGTTCCCGAGCCGGCGACGCTCGGCCTGCTGGGCCTCGGCCTGCTCGCGGTCGGCGCCAGCCGCCGTCGCCGCAAGGCGGTCGCCTGATCGACCGTCCCGACACGCGGGACAGCTGAAGGGGGGCGGTTGCTGTTGCAGCCGCCCTTTTTCGCGTTCCGGCGCGGCTCAGGCCAGGCGGTGCGGTGCCGGATCGCCGACCTGAAGGATCAGGCTGCGCCGGGCCTCATCGAGCGCGCGGGCCACTTCGCGTCGCCACTGAGGGTCCGAAAAGCCGGCGGCGCTGCGGTGGCGCAGGCGATCCGCCACCCGCTCGAAGCTCTCCAGCGCCAAGCGCGACGCCTCGGCCGCCGGATCGACATCCGACGCGCCGGCGGCACAGATGCGGTCGGCGAGCAGGCGGATGGCGCGCGCCTTCCGACGGAATTCGAAATCGTCGAGCCGCGCGCACTCATGCTCCTGCTTGCGCGCCATCACATTGCCGAGGTCGAAAGCCATCACCGTCTCCTGGTGGCGATCGATATGGTGGCGCCGCCCGACGGCGCAAGGATCGCGTCCTGGCGCAGCCGCTGCCCGATACGGCCCTGGACCTCGATGCCGCCGGCGCGAACGCCGTGTCGACGGCGTCAATCATTCGTCGGACGTCGGAGAGGTCTGCGCGGCCGGCGTGCAGCGCTTCGTCGCCAACCCCGACGCCCCGGCGCGCACCGGCTAGCTGATGCGCTTCTCGACGAGCGCCGCCAGTTGCTCGATCACCGTGCCCCAGCCGTCGTCGAAACCATAGTCGATATGCGCCTGCCGGTCGGGCGCATCCTTGTGGAGGACGTGCGCGCGATAGTCGGTACCGTCGGGATGGTCGGCAAAGCTGATGACCGCGCTCATGAAGCCGCCGGCCGCGGGCCGCCAGCCGGCGCTGAGCGTGTCGGTGACGACGATGCGCTCGCGCTCGACGACCTCGAGGAAGCAGGCGTCCATATGCGGTACGAACGGCCCGCCGTCCTCGCTCATCCGCGTGTGGA
This sequence comes from Sphingomonadaceae bacterium, assembly GCA_030147805.1. GTDB lineage: Bacteria > Pseudomonadota > Alphaproteobacteria > Sphingomonadales > Sphingomonadaceae > Sphingoaurantiacus. Next base: position 45,668 of record JASBUR010000037.1, on the reverse strand, counting down.
GCGCGCCGCCCGGCCGCGGGTCGAACGCCACGATTTCGCAGCGCGTCGGCGCGGGCAGCCACCATTGCGCAAAGCTCGCAGGGTCGGTCCACGCCGCCCACACCGCGGCGCGCGGGGCCCTGATGATGCGGCCGATCGACAGGTCGCGCGTCGGATCGAAGGCAGGAAGCGTCATGGCGGGTCCTTCTGCTGGTGCAGGACGAAGCATGCGAGGCGGTCGGTCCGCGCCGTCCACTGCGTCCGTTGGTCGGCAAGCCAGTCGCTCGCGGCGGCGAACGGCGCCGGATCGAGCGCGCAGGTCCGCACCCGGCCCTGCTTGCGCGTTCGGATGAGGCCGGCGCCTTCGAGCGCCCGGATGTGCTTCATGAACGATGGCAGCGCCATGGCGAACGGTGCGGCGAGGTCGCCGACGCTCGCCGGGCCGGCGCCGAGCCGGCCGATCACCGCGCGCCGCGTCGGATCGGCCAGCGCCTGGAAGATGCCGTCGAGCTGATACTGAGCCACAAAGCTAAGTATCATGCCGCTCTGTTCGGATCAACGGCGACCTGATGCGCGCTGCCCCGCGCTCGTGACCGCAAAGCCGAGACCGGCCGCGCTGAGCAGCGTGGCCGCGGCGATGACGAAGCTCATGCCGGCATCGGTCGCGGCGGTCAGGCTGTAGACCCAGCCGAAGAACAGCGGCGAGGCGACGCCGGCGATGCTGGCGACGCTGTTGTTGGCGCCCTGCAGCTGCCCCTGCTCGCGCTCCGAGACGCGCGCCGTCATCAGCGACATCATCGTCGGCATCGCCAGCGCCCACAGCGCGTTGGGCACCAGCGCCAGCGCGAACCACAGCGCGGTCGGGGCGAGCGCCATCGCCAGCAGCCCGCTGGCGCCGAGCACCAGACCGACGACCATCGTCCGCCGGTCGCCGAGCCGCGTCGCGACCTTGCCGACCAGCCAGCCCTGGACCGCCATTTCGAGTCCGCCCGCCATCGCCAGCAGCAGCCCGATCTCGAGCGGGCTCAGCGCATAGCGATGGCCGGCGTAGAGCACATAGACCGCCGAGAAGACGTGGTGCGCGAAATAGAGCAGGAAATAGACGCCGGCGAGTCCGAGCAGCTCGCGGTGCGAGCTTAGCAGCCGCAGCGAGCCGAGCGGGTTGGCGCGGCGCTAGCTGAACGCCATCCGCCGCTCGCGCGGCAGCGATTCGGGCAGCACCAGCAGGCCGTAGAAGAAGGCGAGCGCCGACAGGCCGGCCGCCACCCAGAAGGGCAGCCGCGGGCTGATCTCGCCGAGCACGCCGCCGAGCGCCGGACCGGCGACGAAGCCGGCGCTGAACGCCGCACCGATCAACCCGAACGCCTTCGACCGTCCTTCGGGCTCGGTGATGTCGGCCATATAGGCGAACACCGCGGTGAAGCTCGATGAGGTCATGCCGCCGAGCATCCGCCCGACCGCCAGCCACCACAGGTCGGGCGCCAGCGCCATCAGCATCCAGTCGAGCGACAGCCCGGCGGTCGAGATCAGCAGCACCGGCCGCCGGCCGTAGCGGTCGGACAGCGCGCCGATGACGGGCGAGCACAGGAACTGCATCGCCGCCCACAGCGCGACGAGCACGCCGTTCCATACCCCGGCCTGCGCGTTCGAGCCGGCGAACTCCTCGATGAGCGTCGGCAGCACCGGGATGACGACGCCCATCGCCATGACGTCGAGCAACGCCGTCACCAGGATGAAGACGACGGCGGGACGGTATCGGGAACGGGGAAGCGACGGCGACATGGCGGCGCTGTCTAGCACAGCCACCGACGGAGGATGCCAGCCATCGGCCGATATCGACGACGCGCTTTGCCGTCGGGCCACTCCGGCGCCGCTTTTGATCCATTCCGGTGTGCCGGCGCGGAATCGCCGGGCGCCGCCGCATCGCCGCCGCATTCGCCGCCGACCTTTTGCCTCGCCGGAGCTTGCAATGACGATGGTCACCCTTCTGCTGATGCAAGCTGCGACGCTCGCTGCGCCGGTCGATTTCGATCTGCGCAGGCTGCCGCCTCGCGAGGGATGCGCCCGCGCGACGGGCGACGAGATCGTCGTCTGCGCGTCGCCCGACGACAGCCCGCGGCATCGCCTGCCGCCGCTCGCGGTGCGCGAACAGGAGCCGCTGCTGCCCCGGGCCGAATTCGGCATCGTCGGCGAGATCAGGGGCGCGGTCGAGAACGAAGCCGTCGAATTGCCCGGCGGCGTCGTCAGCAACCGCATCATGCTGTGGATGAAGGTGCCGTTTTGAGGAAGCGGGGCGTCGGTTTCCGCCCGTCCAGGCTGGCTACCGCGGCCCGGCGAGGCCGCGTGCCAGCAGCGCCGCCACGTCCTCGGCGGGGACCGCTTCCGAATAGAGATAGCCCTGTCCGTAGGTGCAGCCGAGCCGCAGCAGCGCCGCGGCCTGCGCCGGCGTCTCGATCCCTTCGGCGATGACGTCGATGCCGAGGCTTTGGCCGAGGCTGACCAGCGCGCGGATGATCGCGATGTCACCCGGGTCGTCCTCGACGCCGCGCACGAAGCTCTGGTCGATCTTCAGGATGTCGACCGGGAAGAGGTTGAGGTGGCGCAGCGACGCGTAGCCGGTGCCGAAATCGTCGAGCGCGATGCGGATGCCCTCGCCGCTCAACGTCTTCAGCGCCCGTTCGATGCTCTCCGCCCCGCGGCCGAGAAACACCGATTCGGTCACCTCGAGCTGGAAGTGCTTCGCTGGCACCCCGGCGCGGCGCAGTGCCGCGATGATGCCCTCGGCGAAATCCTCGTTTCGGAATTCCGCGGCGGCGGCATTCACCGCAACATGGCCGAAATCGATCCCGCGTTCGAGCCAGTCGCGCATGTCGGCGACGGTCAGTTCGATCATGCGCTCGCTCAGTTCGGCGGCGAGCAAATGATCGTCGAAGGCGGCCGCCAGCGTGTCGGGCCCATAGACCATGCCGCGGCGGTCGCGCCAGCGCAGCAGCGCCTCGAAACCGCCGATGCGCCCTTCGGCCAGCGTCACCTTCGGCTGGTAGAAGGGCACGATGCAATCGTCGGCGAGCGCGTCGCGTGCGATGTGGAGCATCGACATGCGGTGCTGAAGCTCGGCGCGCATGCCCGGCATGAACGACAGGTGCTGGCCGCGTCCGGCCGCCTTGGCCATCGACAGCGCGATGTCCGCGCTCTTGAGCAGTTCCTCGGGCGTGCGGCCGTGGCGCGGATAGAGGCTCGAGCCGATCGTGGCGCGACAGTCGAGCGTGCGCCCCTCGAACTCGAAGGGCTCGCGCATCCGGGCGATGATGCGCGCCACCACCAGATCGAGACTGTCGGCCTCGCCGAGCTCGGGCAGGATGATCGCGAACTCGTCGCCGCCCAGCCGCGCCAGCGTGTCGCCCGGCCGAAGCAGCTCGCCGAGCCGCGCGACGAGCGTGCGCAGCAGCGCGTCGCCGGCGTCGTGTCCCAGCGTGTCGTTGACATGCTTGAACTCGTCGACGTCGAGTTCGAGCAGGCCGACGCAGTGGCCGGCGGTCTCGGCACGCTCGATCGCGCCGGCGAGCACCTCCTGGAACAACGTGCGGTTGGCCACCCCGGTCAGCGCGTCGTGCGTCGCGCCCCAGCGCAGCCGCGCCTGGCTGTCCATCAACGCCGCCGCGGCGCGCTTGCGTTCGGTGATGTCCTGCATCGCGCCGACGACGCGGATCGAGCGCCCGCTGGCGTCGCGCTGGATGTAGCCGCGCGAATAGACGTCAGCGAAGCCGCCGTCGCCGCGCCGGAAGCGATATTCCTCGGCGAACTGCGTCGCGCCGCTACGTTCGATCGCCGCAAGGCGCTGCGCCACCCGCTCGCGGTCGTGCGGATGGATCTGGGCGCGCCACCAGGGCGAGTCGGTGCCGAGCTCGGTGCTCGTGTAGCCGAAGCGCCGGCCCGGAAAGTCGACCCATTCGATGCGATCGCGCGCGATGTCGTGGTCCCAGATCAGGTCGTTGGTCGCGCTTGCCGCCAGCCGGTAGCGCTCCTCGGTCTCGCGCAGCGCGATCTCGGCGCGCACCTGCTCGTCGATATCCTCGAGCACGCCGTACCAGCGGAGGATCGCGCCCTGGTCGTCGCGCCGGGCGCCGGCACGCGCCCGAAACCAGCGGTCGCTGCCGTCCTTCAACCGGATGCGGTAGCGCACGTCGAGCGGTGCGCCCGTGCGCAGCGACCTGTTCCACGCCCGGGCCGTCGCCGCATAGTCGTCGGGATGCAGCGCCTCGGCCCAGCCGCGTCCGCGCGTCTCGTCGTCGCTCATTCCGACCCTGGCCAGCCAGCGCGAGCTGACGCTGTCGACGTTGCCCTCGGGATCGGCGGTCCAGGGAATGTGCGGGTTGAGCTCGACGGTATAGCGATAATGCGCCTCGCTCTCGGCCTGGCGCAGTTCGGCGGCGCGGCGCTCGGTGATGTCGAGCAGCACGCCGCGCACGCGTACCACCTTTCCCCGTTCGATGATCGGCCGCAGCTTTGCCCAGCAATGGCGTACCTCGCCATCGGGACGCAGGACGCGGAACTCGTGACCCGGCGTCTCTTCGCCTGCCGCGGCGACCGTCAACCGCTCCATCCCGACCGCACGATCGTCGGGGTGGACGCAGGCGATCGTGCTGTCGAGCGTCGGCGTGAAGGTCGCGGCATCGCGGCCGGCGATGCGATAGAGTTCGCCCGACCAGGTCATCGCCTGGCTGCCGGGGCGCCAGTTCCAGATGCCGAGCTGGGCGATCGACAGCGCTTCGACGACGTCGGGCGACAGATCGCGATCGGACATCGTCGGCAGGGTCGGGTCGTCAGGGGGATTGGTACGCTGCGACAAACTCATGTTCCGGCCAGGTTCGGTCCGGGCCGATCGGCTCGGTCACCGCGTTCATAGGGCACATTCTTCGCATCAACTCCTAATAAGGGGTGGAGGCTGCGATAGGCCGTATGCTTACGGTAGTAGGATCACGGTCTCGCCGCGTAACGAGCCGACGTTGCGACGGCACGACCGAGGGCGTGCGCCGAGCGCGGCCGCCATTTCCACCGCCGCGGCGAGGCACCGAAGGCGACTGCGGTGCGTTGAGGCTTCGAACCCCTCAGAAGGAGCAAGCCCATGGGCGATTTCAGCCAGATCCGCGAGCATATGGACGTCGTCGGCGCCGATGGCGTTCACCTCGGTACCGTTGACAAGGTCGAGGGCGAGCGCATCAAGCTCACCAAGGCCGACAGCGGCTCGCACGGCGACCATCATCATTATATCGCCAAGGGCCTCGTCGCAGCAGTGGACGGCGATACGGTGCGCCTGTCGGCCAACGCCGACAACGCCGCGCTGCTCGAGGAGGAGCAGGACGGCAAGCCGCTGTCCGACAACGACGGCGACTAGCGCTGCACCGACGAAGCAGCCGGCGGCGCGCGCCGCCGGCTGGTCGGCCGGTCGGCCGCTCCCGCGCTCACCGTGGCTCGAGCCACCAGGTCTGGCGCCATCCCTCCTCCGAGACGACCGGCCGCCCCTGCGCGTCGACCGCCGGCTTGTAGCGAAAGCGCTTCTCGATCAGCTCGCAGGTCCGCGCGTCGAGGTCGGCGTTGCCGCTCGACTCGGTGACGCGGCAGTTGGTGGCGCGGCCGTTGACCTGCACATCGAAGAACGCGACCACCGCGCCGCCCGCCCGCGCCCGGGCGGCACGGCGCGGATAGTCGCGGTCGCGGATCTCGCCCTTGAGCCAGATCGCGGCCGCCCCGCCGCCGCCCGTGCCGGCGCCCTCGCCGCCGCTGCCCAGACCGGCGCCAAGCCCACCCGCGCCGGTGCCCGGCCCCTCGACCGGAGTCGCGCCCGCATCGGCCTCGGTGCCGGCCCCCGCGGTCGGCGCCGCGACGATCGGCGGCGGGGTCTCGACGACGACGACGGGTTCGGGGGCGACGATCTCGGTCGGCGCCGCCTCGCGGTTCGCCGCCGACGCCTCGCCCTCGGGGCGGGGCGCCTTGGCGGCGGGTTCGGCGCGCGCCTCGCGCGGCGGCGCCGGCGTCGGCACCTCGAACACGGTCATCGCCTCGCTGACGAGCGGCGCGACCGCCGGCGACTGCGTCGCGACGATCCACACCACCGCCGCGTGCGCCGCGACGATGGCGAGCGCCATCGCCGGGTGGCGGCGATGGCCGCGATCGGCGAAAGCCATGGCTCTTCTCCTCACCGCCCGCCTCGTCACGACGACGGGCATGGCGGTCGGGTTCCATTAGCGGAACCCGGCTGTCGCGAGGTTGAACCGGGGTGGCGTCAGCCGGGCATCGTCGCGAAGGCCGCGATCCCCGAGGGAAGCGGCGCCCAGTCGGGCCGGTCGCGGGTGAAGATCGCCATCGTCGGCGCGAACAGCGCCGGATCGTCGAGCGAGCCGGCGTAGATGGTGTGTTCGTCGGTTTCGCCGACGATGCCGCCGAACACCATCGAGTGGCAGGTCGGGCAGAAGTTGCGCGTCGATGGCCCGCCGCTTGCGGCGCGGCTGGTGAAGGTCCGTGTCGGCCCGTCGATCCGCAACTGGTCGGCGCCAAAGCCGATGAACGGGATGAAGCCGCTCCCCGACGCCTTGCGGCAGTCGGCGCAATAGCAGAGACCCATGTAGCGCGGGGCGCCGGTGGCTTCCCAGCGCAGGGCCCCACACAGGCACCCGCCGCTATAGCGTGATTGGGCGGCGTTCATGACGGCCCTCCTGGCCAGGCCGCCACTCTATCGGCCACCCCCGGTGCGCGCCTAGCCGAAATTCCGCTTGATGGTGATGAACGGCATGATGTGCCGGTTGCGCTCGCGATATTCGAAGCTGCTCGGCTCGGCGGTGCGGCGGTCGGGGGTGAAGAAGCTACGCTTGCGGATGCCGCGCCCGTTGAGCAGATTCTCGATGCCGAGCGTGATCGTGGTCAGCGGCGACGGCCGATACTCGCCGAACAGCTCGACATAGGGCCGGTCGTTGCTGTTGGTGTCGAGTTCGTTGCGGCGGAAGTAGGTCGACGGACTGCCGCGCTCGAGCTCGATGCCCCAGGCGAACTTGCCGAGATCCTGGCGGAAGCTCGATTCGAAATACCACAGGCTGTTGCCCGAGAAGCGCCGGTCGCGCCCGGTATAGGGATCCTCGACCGAGGTATCGACGATCGACAGATAGGCGTTGAAGCGCCCGCCCTTGATCCCGGCCTTGGTCAGCGGAATGTCGAGCGTGCCGCGCAGGATGCGCTCCTCGCCGTCGCCGAGGTTGCCGGGCGCGTCGAAACCCTCGGGCGTCGGGATGCGGTCCTGGACGAGGCTGACGCGGTTGTACCCCGCCTCGATCTTGACGAGGCCGTCGCCGAGGATCTTGCGCTCGGCGGTGACCAGCGCCTCCCAGGCACGCTGCGGCACCAGATTGGCGTTGCCGCCGTTCACCCGGTCGTTCGAGAGTTCGGCGAGGCTGATGAAATCCTCGAACTGCAGCTGTGCGACGGTGCGTGCCAGCGACAGCTGGACGTGCCAGGGGCCTTTCGGGCGCCAGTCGAGCGTGCCCTTGGGCTTCCAGAACTGCAGCTCGCGCTCGGCGCTGGCGTCGCCGGTGACGGTCAGCCGCGACGTCTCGAAGGTGACGCCGGTGTCGAGGCGCAGCGTCGGCGACAGCGCGCGCCCGCCGTTGACGAAGAACTCGGCGCGCGTCTCCTTCACCTTCGCCTGGTCGACCGGCAGGTCGATGCGCGTCCGCACGCCCGCGCCGTCGACGACGAAGAGATCGACATCGCTGTCGAGGATGTTGAGCGCGGCCTCCGCCCCGGCCTCGACGTTCCAGCCCGACCAGGCGCCGCGCGTCCACACCAGCCGGCCGACCGTCTCCTCGCGGCGATCGTCGAGCGTCTGGTCCGAACTGCCGAGCGTGAGGCCGCCGGCGCGGTTGACCTGCGCGTCGACATTGTTGCGGTTGCGGCGCGTCGCCAGCCCGACGAGCTTGAGCCCGCCGCCGGCGAAGGGTCGCGTGACGTCGCCGCCGATCTCATATTCCTCGAAATCATAGCGCTGGGTCAGCACGTCGTTGCGCATCGGGCCGACCGCCGGAAACACCGCATTGGCCTGCGTCAGGCTGAACCAGTCGATGAAATAGCGGCCGTTGAGATGCGCGGTGCGGTTGACGCCGCCGTCATAGGCCCAGGCGGCCGACAGGTTGAGATTGGGTTCGTCGGTCTCGTTGATCTTGCGGCGGAACTCGATCAGCTCGCCCGAGGGGCGCGCGGTGATCGTGTCGCTGCCCTCTTCGGTCACCGCGTCGGTGTCGAATTCGACCGCGGCGTTGAAGGTCGAGGCACCGCGCCGCACCAGCCCCGACAGGCTGCCCTCGGGATAGAGCTCGCCGTCATAGCCGCGGCGCGCGCCCGCCATCGCGGTGCCGGCGACGCCGCCGGCGTCGCTCAGCACGAGATTGACCACCTGCGGCCGGCCCGAATAGTCGGATCCGTACAGTTCGCCCGGCCCGACCTCGATACGGACGACCCGGCTGGCGGGGATCCGCGACAGCACCACGTCGAGCGTGTCGGTCTTGCTGCTCGGCCGCTGGCCGTTGATCACCACGTTGCCGGCGGCCTGCGCGAAGCCGCGCACCTCGGTATCGCCCTCGTCGAGCTGGAAGCCCGGCACGCGCTCGATGATCTGCAGCGCATTCGACGGCGCGAACTGCGCGAAGAATGCCGCCTCGTAGATATTGCGCCCGCCCGGGCCGCTGGCCTGCGCCAGCGCCGGTACCGCGGATCCGCACAGCAACAGCGCGGCAGCCAGCCGTCCAACTCGCATCGTCATTCGCTGTCCCTTGCCCGTCGGCGAGTCTTGGCCCGCGCTTTGCACGATGCTGCCTGCAAGAAGTACGCCACGGCAGTCTCCCTCGGCAGCGGTCGCGACGGCGCGTCCGGACTGTCCGGGGACGGACAGTCGCTGTACGAAAAGGAACATTCGGGCGTGCCTCTCTTGACGTGGCGCTACGATTGTAGCTAACTACAAATGTAGCGAAACGATGGCAAGTCGATTCGTGCCCGAACCGCAGAAGGAACGTCGGATGACCCGCAAAGCCCTCGCCGCCCTGATGCTCACCATCGCCGCGCTTCCCGCGTCGGCGGCCAGCGAGGTGACCGTACCGCGTTTTCAGGCGCTATCGCTCCACGGCGGCGGCAAGGTGACCGTGCGCCATGGCGCGACGCAGACGGTCAGGATCGTCCGCGGCAGCGCGGCGGTATCGGGCTTCGACGTCAGCAACAACAGCCTGCGCATTCGCGCCTGCGAGGACGGCTGCCCCGACGGCTACCGGCTCGAGGTCGAGGTGGTGACGCCCGACATCCGCGCGCTGGCGGTGCGCGGCGGCGGCCAGGTCACGATGACCGGCTTCCCGCCGCAGACCACGCTGGCGCTGTCGGTTCAGGGCGGCGGCGGCCTCGACACCCGCACGGTGCAGGCGACCAACGTCGCGGCGTCGGTACAGGGCGGCGGCGCCATCCGCACCTGGTCGACCGGCACGCTCGCCGGATCGGTGCGCGGCGGCGGCGGCATCCTCTATCGCGGGACGCCGACGGTATCGACCTCGGTGCGCGGCGGCGGCAGCGTCAAGGCCGAATAGTTGCGCGTTGCGCCGCCCCATGTTTGACTGACCCTTCGGAGAAGGCCCCGCCCATGCTCGAGAAGCTTCCGCCGCGCGAACGACAGATCGTCGACCTGCTCTACGTCCAGGGCGGACGCACCGTCGCCGAGGTCTGCGAGGCGCTGCCCGATCCGCTGACCGCCTCGGCGGTTCGCGCGATGCTCACCCGGCTGGAGGCCAAGGGCTATGTGCGGCGCGAACAGTCGGAGCGCGGCTTCGTCTATGCGCCCGCCGTCCCCGAGGCCAAGGCCAAGCAGTCGGCGCTGAGCCAGCTCGTCCGCACCTTCTTCGGCGGCTCGCCGGTGGGAGCCGCGACCGCGCTGCTCGGCATGTCGGCGAAGCTCGACGACGACGAGCTCGCCGAGCTCGAACGCTCGATCGCCGCGGCGCGCAAGGCGCGGCAGGAGGGCAAGTGATGACCACCGCGCTGCTGGTCGAACTCGCCTGGAAGTCGACGCTGACGCTCGGCGCGACGCTGGTCATCCTGCGGCTGCTGCGCCATCGCTCGGCCGCCGAGCGCTCGTGGCTGGCGCATGCCGGGCTGCTGGCGACGCTGGCGCTGCCGATCATCCTGCTCGCCGCGCCGCGCTGGGAGGTCGAAGCGCCCGCGCCGGTCGTCGACGCGCTGGCGCCGGTGGCGACCGGGGCGCCCGCGCCCGTCGCCGCCGACGTCGGCCAGATCGGTCGTCCCGCCGAACGGGCCGCGGCGCCGGCGACCGACCATGTCCCGGCGTTCGCCGCGATGACCGATGAGGTGACGTGGGTTTCGGGGCTCCCCGCCGCCGTGCTGATCTACGCGCTTCCCGCCGCTCTCCTGCTCGGCCTCACGCTCGTCGCGATCTTCCGCCTCGTCGGGCTCAAGCGCCGCGCCAGCGTGATGGTCGAGAACGAGTGGCTGTCGGCGCTCGCGCAGGCGCAGCGACGCATGGGATTCAAGCATGGCACCGCCTTGCTCGTCAGCCCCGACATCCGCTCGCCCGTGAGCTGGGGCGTCATGCGCCCGGTGATCCTGCTCAACGAGGCGGCGATCGGCTCGCAGGGTCAGGCGGAGGCGATCATCGCGCACGAGCTCGCGCATGTCGCGCGGTTCGACTGGGCGAAGCTGCTGCTCGCCCGGGTCACCGCGGCGCTGTTCTGGTTCAATCCGCTGGTCTGGGTGCTGACCAAGCACTGCCATCAGCTGCGCGAGGAATCGGCCGACGACGCCGTGCTCGCGCACGACGTTCCCGACCTCGATTACGCCGAGCTGCTGGTCGGCGTCGCGCGCCATGAGAGCGGCGCGCTTCTGCTCGCCGCCAACGGCGTCGCGCCGAGCCGTGGTTCGCTCGCCCAGCGCGTCGCCCGCGTCCTCGACACCAGCCGCCGCCGCGCCCCGGCGCGCTTCGCCTGGACCGCTGCGGTGACCGGCGGCGCCGCGCTGGTCGCCGCGCCGCTCGCGGCGCTGTCGCTGGGAGCGGCGCCGGCCGAGCGGGCGACCGTGCCGCAGCGGCTGACGCTGGCGCAGGCCCCCGCCGCGCCGGTGGTGCGCCGCGCCGCCGGCGATCCCGGCGCCACGTCACCAACGGCCGTGGCATCGTCGACCGCGCCGGCGGCCTCGCCGCTGATGCTGGCGCACGCCATCGCGGCCGCGCTGCCGGTGACCGCGACCGCCGCCGCGACGGTCGCTTCCGCCGCACCGGCCGCCGCGCCGCCGGCACCGCCCGCACCGCCGGCGCAGCCGGCGGCCGGGACCGCGGCGCTCATCGAGCTGCCGCCCTTCAACGCGATCGCGGTCAATGCGGGCGGCACGATCATCCTCCGTCACGGCGCGCGGCAGCAGGTTCGCGTGATCGGCGGCAGTGCCGACGCCGTCCGCTTCGCCGTCGCCGGCGGCAATCTCGCGATCAACGGCTGCGGCGGCGACTGCAAGAATATCGTCGTCGAACTCGTGATGCCCGAGGCGCCGGAGGCGCTCGCCGTGCACGGCGGCGGCGCGATCCAGGCGCGCGGCGCGTTTCCGGGCGGCGGCGAGCTGGCGATCGCCATTCATGGCGGCGGCTCGATCGATGTCTTGGCGATCGCGGCCGACGACGTCGCCGCGGCCATCCGCGGTGGCGGGATGATCGAGACACGCGCGCGTCAGGAACTGGCCGCCAACATCACCGGCGGCGGAGCGATCCGCTATCGGGGCGATCCCGAACTCGCCACGGCCATCCAGGGCGGCGGCACGGTCATGCGCCTCGGAGACTAGGGCTTAGCGCAGCAGCCCGGCAGCGCGCAGCGCATCCTCGATGACGCGTCCGACGCCGCCGTCGCCCGCGGGCGGCCCGCCCGGCGGCCGGGCTGCGGAGGGCGCAGCCGCCGCCGCCGGCGGAATCTGGCGCGGCAACGGCGCGCTCACGTCAACCGCCGGCGCGATTCCCCACAGCGCCGCGAGGTGCTGCGTCGAGGAGATGCCGACGTCGAGCATATAGGGGCCGGGGCAGCCGATGCCGTCGGCTTCGGCGTCGAGCGGCGTGCCGTGCCCCATCCCGCGGACCGTCCAAGCCTCGACGACGTCGCGCCCGGTGGCGTCGCGCCAGACGCGGCGCGTCGCATTGCCCGTCACCTCGCTGGCGTCGGGCGCCTCGCGCAGCGCGTGAAGGCCGCGCCACTGCGCGAGGATCGCCTCGGCGTTGGCCGGGTCGACGGTGCGGTCGGCCGCGCCCTGCCAGACCGACAGCATCGGCCAGGGCCCGGTGAAATCCGAGGCACCGCGCACCTTCGCCTCGAGCGCCGCCGCCCCCGGCAGCGCGTGGCCGCGCATCCGGTCGAGCGCCTCGGGCACCGACGCGGCGCTGGCGTAGGCCAGCCCGGCGATGACCGCGCCGCCGGCGAACAGTTCGGGATAGGCGGCGAGCATCGCCATCGCCATCGCGCCGCCCGCCGACAAGCCGGTGACGAAAATACGGCGCGGGTCGATCGCATGACGTTCGATCATCGTCTCGATCATCTGGTGGATCGACATCGCCTCGCCGCCGCCGCGTGCGATGTCCTGCGGATCGAACCAGTTGAAGCAGCCCGACACATTGTTGCGGCGCGACTGCTCGGGATAGAGCAGCGCGAAGCCGTGCCGGTCGGCGAGCGCCGACCAGCCGGCGCCGCGGTCGTAGCCGTCGGCGGTCTGGGTGCAGCCATGGAGCACGACCACCAGCGGCGCGCCCGCCGGAAGCCCCGCCGGAACGTGGCTCTTGGCGTCGAGTGCTCCGGGATTGGGCCCGAAGTCGGCGAACGGCTGCAGGCGCCCGGCGCCCGCCGGCGCGACCGACGGCATCTTGAACGCCTGCAGGCGGGCGATGGTATCGGAAAGACGTCTCATGCAATCGGACTCCGGGCAACCGCCGGGACGACGATCAGACCCCCACAACGAAGCCGGCGACCGATCGTTGCTGCACTGCAGCAATTTGGCACGGCGCCGGCGCGGCTCAGGCCGCCGGCGCCTCCTCGGGCTCCTCGGCCTCGCCCGCCTGCAGGTCCTTGACCAGCGCCAGCGACAGCCGCTCGAGATCGAGGTCGCGCACAAGCTCCTTGACGAGCTTGAAGGGCTTGGGCTGGTCGTAGGACTGTTCGGCGATCAGCTGCGCCAGGATGTTGCGCATCGCGGTCGGCGCCGCGGCGTAGAGCAGCTCGGACTCGACCTCGTCGTCGCTGTCCATCGCCGCCTCGACGGCATCCATCAGCGTGCCGATCGCCTCGGCGACGCGCGCGTCATATTCGGCGTCGGACAGCGCATCGAGCGGCGAAGGCGTATCGTCGGGGGCATCGGTCATGGCAGGCTCCTGGATGAGGGCCGGCACGAGTGGGCGCACCGGCGCCGCGCGTCAACCTCGCTCAGCGTCGCGCCAGCCAGATCAGGTGCCGGCCGCCCTTGCCGCCGCGGCTGCGCACCACCTGCTCCTCGACCGCGAAGCCGGCGCGGCGCAGCCGCTGGCTGAAGGTGCGGTCGGGCGCCGACGACCACACGGCGAGCACGCCGCCGGGCCGGAGCGCCGCCTTCGCCGAGCCGAGACCGCGCGCATCGTAGAGCCGGTCGTTCTCCTCGCGCGTCAGCCCGTCGGGGCCGTTGTCGACGTCGAGCAGGATCGCGTCATAGCTGCCGCCCGCGCGGCGGATCAGGTCGGCGACATCGCCGGCGACGATCTCGACGCGCCGGTCGTCGAGGCTGTTGCCGTGGAATTCCGCCATCGGCCCGCGCGCCCAGTCGATCACCGCCGGCACCAGTTCGACCACGGTCACGCGCGCCTTGCCGGGGAGCAGCGCCAGCGCGGCGCGCAGCGTGAAGCCCATGCCAAGTCCGCCGATCAGCACCGCCGGGGCCATCGCCGCCGCGAGCGGCGCGCAGGTGAGCGTGGCGAGCGCCTCCTCCGAACCGCTCATCCGGCTGTTCATCAATTCGGTGGCGCCGAGCATGATCGAGAAGTCGGCGTCGCGCCGGTAGAGCCGCAGTTCGCCGCCGCCCGGCACCTCGGCGCTGTCGATCAGGAGGCGGGGTCGCATGACGGCACCATGCGCTGCCGAGGGGTGGGAGGGAAGTGAGCGCACCGGGTCGAAAGGGAAAAATCGGCGATGCGCTCGCCACCTCCTTACGGCGCGAAGCGTATAGATATAGTTAACGGTGCGTTTTCCTTCTCGATCGCGCTGTCGGGAAATTCCGATCGGCATATGCTGCCGCGAGCCGCCGGCTCGACCGCCAAAACGGCTGAAATCGGCGTTGAAAGCCGCCTTGGCTTCAATTATCGCTACCGAACGACCCGCCCCGGTGACGTCCTTCGCGCCCGGGAGAGGATCGGCGGCATGGGGCTTGGCCGCCACGGGCAGTCACCAAAATACGGTTTGGCTTGAAGATCGCCGGCAGCGGCGATCAGCAGGAGATTTGAGCATGAGATTTTCGCTTGGCGTTGCGCTCGTGGCGCTGGCGGGGCTTGCGGCCCCCGCACTGGCCCAGTCGGCTCCGGCTTCACCCGAAGTGAAGAAGGTCACCCGGATGGCCTGCAAGAACGAGGCGGTCACCGGCAGCTTCACCCGCAAGGCGCGGCAATGCCGCCATGCGGTGACGACCACCGTCGTGGCAAAGCCGAAGGCCCAGGAGCCAGCGCCGCCGGCCCGGGCGCCCGCCGCTGCGACCGCGACCGCAACGCCGCCGGAAGCGGTCGAGCCGGGTGCGGGCAACGCGACCAAGGGGCAGTAGCGCCTCTCTCAACACAAAGCAGCCGCCGCGGCCTTCGCGCCGCGGCGGTTCGCGTTTCAGGCTCACTTTTCAGTCGACGCGTCGAGCCGCCGCGCCACCATTCGCCGGCGCGAACGGCCTCAGACCGGTTGCGCCGCCAGCGCCGCGCGCCAGTGATCGAGGCGTGCCTTCAACTTCTTGTCGCGCACCGAATCGATCGCCTCCTCGATCCGCTCGAGCACCTCGAAGGCGAGCCCCTCGGCGCCATGCGCGTCCCACGCCGCCTGGAGCGACGGTCGCCGGCATCCACCGGCCGCCAGCTCGAAGGACAGCCGGCGCCAGATGCTGTCGAGATCGGGGGCGCGACCGACCCAGCATTCGCCCGTCGCGAGGCAGCGAATGGCAAAGAGGCCAGTGGCGACCTTGCGTTCCTTATAGGCCGCGATGCTGGCCTTGCGCTCATCGGTGTTCATGCATCGATCCTTCCATCGGCGCCGCAATATCACCCGGGTATTATTTGACAAGCCAATTTTTACCCGGATATATTATCGCGATGAACGATGACCCCACCCCCCGTCGCGCCAGCGCCTTCGACGGCGACACTCACCTCGCCACGGGCCCGCTTGCCGAGGTGGCGCTCGCGGTAAAGGCCCGCCTCGACGCCGATCCGACGGCGCAGCCGCTGGTCTTCGATGACGCGACCGGCGCGGTCGTCGACCTCGACCTGCGCGGCGATGCGGCGGCGATCATCGCGCGGCTGGCGCCGGCGGAGCCGCCGCGCGGACGCGGTCGGCCGAAGCTTGGCGTGGTGCCCCGCGAAGTGACCCTGCTCCCGCGCCACTGGGACTGGCTGGCGCGGCAGCCGGGCGGCGCCTCGGTGACGTTGCGCCGCCTCGTCGACGCCGCGCGCCGCGATGGCGCCGCCGATCCGCGCGCGGCGCGCGAGGCCGCCTATCGTTTCATGTCGGCGATGGCGGGTGACCGGACCGGGTTCGAGGAAGCCGCGCGCGCCTTGTTCGCGGGGGACCGGCCGGGCTTCACGACCCACGCTGCGTCGTGGCCGGCGGACATCCGCGCGCATGTCGAGCGCATGATGTGGGGCACGCGCTAGCGCCGCGGCGGCGCCGTCGCGATCGGCCGCTCGGCAGGCTCGGTCGGCCCGGCCGCGACATCCGGCGTCGGACCTCGAGCGATGCCACGAGGTAAGGTGCGATCGCGGCGCTCACCGCCGGCGGCGCCGCGGCATAAGCGGCCGTGGGGCTATGATCGCGGGCCACAAGCGACTAACTGGCCCATTATGGAAATTTCTGAACTCCCTCCCGTCCTCGGCCAGGCGATCGCCTCGAAGGGCTATACGACGCTGACGCCGGTGCAGTCGGCCGTCGTCGAGCCCGAGGCCGAAGGCCGCGACCTCGTCGTCTCGGCGCAGACCGGTTCGGGCAAGACCGTCGCCTTCGGTCTCGCGATGGCGCCGCAGCTGCTCGACGGCGACCGTGCCGCGGTGTCGATGTCGCCGCTGGCGCTGATCATCGCCCCGACACGCGAGCTCGCGCTGCAGGTAAGTCGCGAACTTATCTGGCTTTATGGGCCCACGGGCGCGCGGATCGCCACCTGCGTCGGCGGCATGGATGCCTCGAAGGAGCGGCGCGCGCTGAGCCAGGGCCCGCAGATCGTCGTCGGCACGCCCGGCCGCCTGCGCGACCATCTCGAACGCGGCGCGCTCGACCTCAGCGCGCTGCGCGCCGTCGTGCTCGACGAGGCCGACGAGATGCTCGACATGGGCTTTCGCGAGGACCTCGAGGAAATCCTCGACTCGACGCCGGCCGAGCGCCGCACGCTGCTGTTCTCGGCGACGATGCCCAAGCCGATCGTCGCGCTCGCCAAGCGCTACCAGCGCGACGCGCTGCGCATCTCGACCGTCGGCGAGGACCGCGGCCATGGCGACATCAGCTACCAGGCGGTGACCGTCGCGCCGGCCGACATCGAGAATGCCGTCGTCAACATCCTGCGCCTGCACGAGGCCGAAACGGCGATGCTGTTCTGCGCGACGCGCGACAACGTCCGGCACCTCCACGCCAGCCTGATCGAGCGCGGCTTCTCGGCCGTCGCGCTGTCGGGCGAGCACAGCCAGAACGAGCGCAACGCCGCGCTGCAGGCGCTGCGCGATCGCCGCGCCCGCGTCTGCGTGGCCACCGACGTCGCGGCGCGCGGCATCGACCTGCCGAGCCTGTCGCTCGTCGTCCATGTCGAGCTGCCGCGCGACGCCGAGACCCTGCAGCACCGCTCGGGCCGCACCGGGCGCGCCGGCAAGAAGGGCACCGCGGTCCTGATCGTTCCCTATCCGCGCCGCCGCCGCGTCGAGGGCATGCTGCGCGGCGCCAACATCCGCGCGCAATGGCTCGACGCGCCGACGCGCGAGGACATCCAGAACGCCGACCGCGAGCGGCTGATCGAGGCGCTGCTCGCGCCGGTCGAGTTCGACGACGAGGATCGCGCGCTCGCCGCCCGCCTCATCGCCGAGCGCTCGCCCGAGGACATCGCCGCCGCGCTGGTCCGCGCGCACCGCAACCAGCTGCCCAACGCCGAAGAGCTGCTCGACGGCCCCGGCGCCGCGGGGGCACCGCAGGGCGGCGGCACGGGCCCGCAGGGTCACCGCGCCGGCTTCGAGGACACCGTCTGGTTCCGCATGGACATCGGCCGCCGCCACAATGCCGACCCGCGCTGGCTGCTGCCGTTGCTGTGCCGCCGCGGCCACATCACCCGCCAGGAGATCGGCGCGATCCGCATCGCCGCCGACGAGACGATGTTCGAGATTCCGCGTCCCGTCGCGGCGCGCTTCGTCGCCGCGGTCAAGCGCACCGCCGATCCGCAGGCCGACGGCGAAGCCGGGGTGCGCATCGAGGCGATCGCCGGCAAGCCGCGCGAAGCCGCGCGCGACAACCGGCGCTCGAACGACGCGGTGCGCGTCACGCCGCACCGCCAGCCCCAGCGCCGCTAGGGCCTCACGCCACCTTCGCTTCGTGGCGCAGCTGCGCCGCGAGGTCGAGCATGCGGTCGGCGATCTCGCGCTCGCCCATCACCACATGATGCGCGCCGAGGCTGACGAGATGCGCGACCTCGGCATCCGAATGCGCGCGCGCGATGATCGCGAGTTCCGGGTTTAGTTCGCGGGCGCGCTCGGCGATCTCGCCCGCCTCGAAGCCCTCGGGAATGGCGATCAAGAGCTTGGTCGCATGGTCGATGCCGGTCTGCACCAGCACGGCGGGGTCGGCGGCATTGGCGACGATGACCTGCTCTGCCACGCCCTGCGCGGCGGCGGCGATGTCGCGCTCCTCTTCGATGACGACGAAGCGGCGGCCGCGCGTCTTCAGCCCCTCGCCGATCAGCCGTCCGACCCGGCCATAACCGACGAGCACCACATGGTCGGCGCGGGCGGCGTCACCGCCTTCCGCCGCCTGCCGCGCGGCGCGATCGGCCGCCGAGGCGGCGGTCTTCGCTGCGGCGCGTCGGTCCTCGACCTTGGCGAACATGAAGGGGTGGAGCAGGATCGAGATGATCGCCCCGGCGAGGATGAGGTCGCGGCCCTCCTCGGGCAGCAGCCCGAGCCCCACCCCGAGCCCCGCGAGGATGAAGCTGAACTCACCGATCTGCGCGAGGCTCGCCGACACGGTGAAGGCGGTGGCATCGGCATGGCCGAAGGCACGGACGATCGCATAGGCGGCGAGCGACTTGCCGACCATGATGATCGCCACCGTGGCGGCGAGCGCCAGCGGCTGTTCGGTGACCACCCCCGGGTCGAACAACATGCCGACCGACACGAAGAACAGCACCGCGAAGGCGTCGCGCAGCGGCAGCGTTTCCTCGGCGGCGCGCTGGCTGAGCCGCGTCTCGCCGAGGATCATGCCGGCGAAGAAGGCGCCGAGCGCGAACGACACGCCGAACAGCAGCGCCGCGCCGAACGCCACCCCGAGCGCGATCGCCAGCACCGCCAGCCGGAACAGCTCGCGCGAGCCGGTGTGCACGACCCAGTGGAGCACCCACGGGATCACCCGCTTGCCGACCACGAGCATGAACGCGACGAAGCCGGCGACCTTGAGGATGGTCAGCGCGAGCACCTGGAGCAGCGCGGCGCCGCCGCCGGTGCCGTCCGCCCCGCTCAGAAATTGCGCCAGCGCGGGCAGCAGCACCAGCGCCAGCACCATCGCCAGATCCTCGACGATCAGCCAGCCGACCGCGATCCTTCCCCGCTCGGTCTCGACGAGCCCGCGGCTTTCGAGCGCGCGCAGCAGGACGACGGTGCTGGCCACCGACAGCGCCAGCCCGAACACCAACCCGGCGACGATCGTCCAGCCGAGCGCATAGGACAGCGCCATGCCCAGGCCGGTCGCCACGCCGATCTGCACCAGCGCCCCCGGCACCGCGATCCGGCGCACCGACATCAGGTCGCGCAGCGAGAAATGCAGGCCGACGCCGAACATCAGCAGGATGACGCCGAGCTCGGCGAGTTCGGCGGCGATCGCGGTGTCGGCGACATAGCCCGGCGTGAACGGCCCGACGACGACTCCGGCGAGCAGATAGCCGGCCAGCGGCGTGATGCGCAGGCGCTGCGCGAGCGCGCCCATCAGGAACGCCGCGACGAGGCCCACGACGAGCGTGGCGATCAGCGGCGTGTGATGGGGCATGCGCTTCCTCGGTTGCGGGACCTTCTCGGTGCGGGCCTCGCAACCTGTGAGGCGCACCGCGCGGCGTCAACCTCGGATTGCGCCGATCAGTCGCTCGCCGGCGCCGGCGGCGGCTTCGTCGCCCCGACGATCGGCAGCGTCAGGCAGATGCGCGTCCCCGGCCGATGCGCGGTGTCGAGCCAGATGCGGCCGCCATGCGCCTGCACGATGGCGCGCGCGATCGTCAGCCCGAGGCCGAGGCCGGTCGCCTTCGACGAGGCGAAGGGCGAGAAGATGTCGTCGGGGCCGGTCACCCCGTGGCCGTTGTCGGTCACCGCCAGCACGACGAAGGCGCCGTCGTCCGACCGGTGGCTCGTCACCACCACCGACGGCGGCGCCGCCTCCGCCGCCGCCTCGCAGGCGTTGCGGACCAGATTCATCAAGACCTGCTGGACCTGGACGCGGTCGGCGGTCACCGTCTGGGCGCCCGCCTCGAGCTTGCGCCGCAGCCGCACGCGCGGGTGCGACAGGCGGATCAGCGCGAACACGTCGTCGACGACCGCCGGCAGCGCGACCTCGGCGGCATAGTCGGAGCGGGCGCTCACCAGGTCCTTGGCGCGCCGCATGATCTCCCCGGCGAGGCGCAGCTGCTCGCGCGTGTGGCCGATCGCCTCGCGGATCACCGGCGCGCTGGTCGCCGGGTCGCGGCGCAGCAGCCGTTCGCTCGCCGCCAGATAGTTGATCGCGGCGGTGAGCGGCTGCGCCATCTCGTGCGCCAGCGTCGCCGCCAGCGCGTTGATCGCCGAGATGCGGTCGCCGTGCGCCACCTCGGACCTGAACTGCTCATTCTGCTTGTCGGCGGTGACGTCCTGGTCGGTGCCGACGAGCTGGATGACCCGACCGCCCGGCCCCTCGACCGGCACGATCGATATGCGTCGGTGCATCAGCTCGCCGCCATCCCCGGCGGCGACCAGGTCGAGCTGGCGCGACTGGGCGTGCTGCACCGCCTGCGCCACCGCGTTGAGAAACGCGGTGCGCCCGCCGCGCCGGAAATAGCCGGCATAGTCGTCGAGGCCCATCACATCGCGCCCCGCGGCGCGGCCGTACATCGTGCAGAGATGGTCGGACCACACCATCACCCCGCGACCCGGATCATATTCCCAATTGCCGATCCGCCCGATGCGCTGCGATTCGCGCAGCCGCATGTTCACCGACGCCATGTGGCGCGCGGCATTGTCGCGACGGCGGGCATAGACGCTGAGCAGCAGCGCGATCGCCAGCGTCGCGATCGTGAGCAGCGCACCGCCGCCGCGATAGCGCGCGCCGCGCGCCTCGACGGGCGCCAGGATCTCGCCGCGGCCGATGCCGCTGGTCACGAAGATCGGATAGTCGGCGAGGCGGCGGTGGCTGAACCAGCGCATCATGCCGTCGAGCGAACTGGGGCCGAGATAGGTCCCGTTCGGGCGCCGCATCTGCATGCGCATCACCAGCTTGCCGGCGAGATTCTCGCCGAAGCTGAAGCGGCCGCCGGTGCGCCGCGCGATGGTGATGCCGTCGAGCCGGATCACCGAGATCACATCGCTACGTCGATCGGTCGCGCCTTCGCTGAAGGCGATGAAGCGCGCCACGTCGACCTGCAGCGTCACCGTTCCGCCGAAGCTGCCGTCGGGGCGGTCGATGCGCCGCGTGAGCGCCACCATCGGCCGCTTGAGCCGCGGCGACATCAGCGGCCGGCCGATCAGCAGCCGGTCCGCCGGCGCGGCGCTCAGCGTCTGCACCGCGTCCCAGCGCGCGATGTTCATCGCCGGCACGTCGGGAAGCGTCGTCGCCACCACGTCGCCGTCGCTGTTGGCGACGACGACCGCGGTGAACAGCGGGTTGCTCGTGACCGCATCCTCGATCAGCAGCGGCCGCCCGTCGGGCGGACGCGGCAGTCCCCCGTCGCGGTATTTGGCGGCGAGATAGCGCGCCGCGACATCGGCGGCGTCGAGCGTTCGCACGACATAGCGTTCGAAGGCGATGACGCGGTTCTGGTTGTCGCGAATCGCCGCGGCGATCGCCTGGCTGCGCTCGAAGCGCATCTGCGCGGTGATCGTCGTCCACACCAGCGCCACCACCACCGCCGCGATGATCCAGATCAGCGCGAAGGTGAGCCACGACGCGGACGCCGCCGGCGCAGCCGTTTCCGCACGCCGCGGCGCGTCGCGATCACCCCCTTTGGTCACCCGCCCTGTGTCCCGCGCTTTCGGTCGCCTGTCGAGCCTGCTGCGGCGGAAAGAGCGCCGTCGGCGAACACTATTTCTGAGGCGCGGTGCGGCTCAGCCGATTCCGCGCACCAGCATCACCACCGCATCGGCACCGGCGCGGCGGTCGACGGAAATCGCCTGATACTCGGGCGAGTCCGCCCAGGCGCGGAATGCCGCCTCATCGGGAAAGCTCATCAGGACGATCTTCTCGCGGTCCGAGACACCCTCGACGATCGCGGGCTGGTCGTCGGCGGCGAGCAGGCGGCCGCGATGACGCTCGAAGATCTCCATGAAGCGATGCTGGTAGCGATCATAGGCGGCACGGTCCGTGAACCGCAGTTGCGCGATAGCGTAGACGGTCATGCTGCTGGATAGCGCCGCTCGCGGTCCGGCGAAGCCCGGCGGACCTGATAGGTCGGCGGGGGCTGGATAACGGAAATCAAATGTCGCGGCGATGCGGCTGCCACCTTCACGGCGCATCTTGGCTGCGTCCATTTCCATGACGGAGTCCGACATGACCAAGCTGATCCCCTTGCTCGCCGCCACCGCGCTGTTCGGCACCGCGGCAACCGCCCAGTCCCCGCAGCAGCCGCAGCCGATCGGCGCCACGCGCGCCGTGGCGATCGCCGAGAAGGCACTGTCGGCACGCGCGCTCGAAGCCGATCTCGATGATGACCACGGCCGGATGGTCTACGAGGTCGAACTGGTGCGCGGCGGCACGCTGTACGAAGCCCGCATCGACGCGACGAGCGGCGCCCTGCTGTCGCAGGAGAAGAAGCGCGTGGCGAGCGTCTGGGCGGGCTGGTTCGACAAGGACCGGCTCGGCAAGGCGCCGCGACCGCTCGGCACCGCGCTCGCCACGCTCGAGGCCGAGAGTGGCGGCAAGGTCGAGGAAGTCGGATTCGACACCGAGAGCGGCCGTGCGGTCTACGAGGTCGAGCTGACCACTGCCGCCGGCACCGCCGAGATCGCGATCGACGCCGCCACCGGCAAGCGGCTCCCCGCCGCCTACGCTGACTGAGGCGCCGCCGCCCGGGGCGCTCCGACTGGAGCGCCCCTTCCCGCCATGCTACCCAGCGCCGCGGAAGGAGCCCCGATCGTGCGACTGCTGCTCGTCGAGGATGACGCCCGCGTCGGTGGGCACGTCGCCAAGGGACTGCGCGAGGCCGGCCACCTCGTCGAACATGTCGACGACGGTCGCGAGGGCCTCTACCGCGTCGCGGGCGAACGCTACGACGTCGTCATTCTCGACCGCATGCTGCCCAACGTCGACGGTCTCAAGATCCTGCAGACGATGCGCGCCGCCGGCGATACGACCCCGGTGCTGATCCTCTCCGCTCTCGGCGAGGTCGATGAGCGCGTCAAGGGCCTCACCAGCGGCGCCGACGACTATCTCGCGAAGCCGTTCGCCGCGTCCGAACTGCTCGCCCGCATCGAGGCGCTCGGCCGGCGCGGGCCGCTGCAGGCCGAGCAGACCAGATTGACGCTCGGCGACCTCGAGATCGATCTGCTCGGCCGCGAGATTCGGCGCGGCGGCCGGCGTATCGACCTTACCGATCGCGAGTTCCGGATCCTCGAGCATCTCGTCCGCAACGCCGGCCGCGTCGTCACGCGCTCGATGCTGCTCGAATCGGTGTGGGACTATCAGTTCGACCCGCAGACCAACATCGTCGACCAGCATGTCAGCCGGCTGCGACAGAAGATCGACCGCGATTTCGATGTACCGCTGATCCACACGGTGCGCGGCGTCGGCTACGTCGCGCGCGCCGCGTGAGCGCGCTCGCCCGGCTGTTCCGCAGCCTGACCTTCCGGCTGGCGCTGATCTATCTCCTGCTGTTCTCGCTGTCGGTCGCGGCGCTGCTCGGGGTCGCCTGGTGGATGACGGTCGAGCGTCCGCTCGAGGACGTGCGCGCCGCGGTCCTTCGCGAGGCCGACACGCTTGGCGACATCTATATCGTCGACGGCCCCACCGCGCTCGAGGCGGCGCTGGTCCGCCGCGACGCGACCGTGTCGGAGCGCAAGGCCTTCCATGCCTTCACCGCCCCCGACGGCCGCAGCGTCGCCAATCTCCCGAGCTGGCCGGCGCAGGCCGCCGGCGGCTGGGCGCGCTTCGAGGCCGACCTCTATCGCGACGGCGACGAGGAGGACCACGAAGCGCTGGTCCACGAGCGGACGTTCCGCGATGGCGCGCGGCTGATCGTCGGCCGCGACATCGAGGACATCGACGAGCGCGAGGAAGTCATCGAGCAGCTGGTGCTATGGGGCGGCGTCGCCGTGCTGATCCTCGGACTCGCCGGCGGCGGGGTGATGAGCCTGGCGGTCGGGCGGCGCATCGAGGCGGTCAACGCCACCGCGCGCCGGGTGATCGCCGGCGACCTGTCGGGACGCGTCCCGACGCGCGGCAGCGGCGACGACTTCGACCGGCTCGGCGACACCCTCAACCTCATGCTGGCGCGAATCGAGGCGCTCGTCGAGGCGGTGGGCCGGGTGTCCGACAGCGTGGCGCACGAGCTTCGCACGCCGCTCGCGCGGCTGCAGGCCGATCTCGGCGAGCTGGCGGCGGCGTCCGAACCGGCGGAGCGCACGCGGCTCGTCGAAGCCGCCGCCGCCGAGGCGGCGCGGCTGCAGGCGACCTTCGATGCGCTGCTGCGCATCGCGCGGCTTGAGACCGGCCGCCATGCCATCGAACGACGCCCCGTCGATCTCGCGAAGCTATTGCGCGATGCCGCGGAACTCTATGCCCCCGAGGCGGAGGATCAGCACAAGCGGCTCGACGTCGCGATCGATGCGCCATTGACGACGCAAGGCGATCCCAACCTGCTGTTCCAGGCGGTCGCCAATCTGATCGACAACGCGCTCAAGCATACACCGCCGGGAAGCCGCATCCGGCTGAGCGGCCGCCAGCTCGACGGCGCCCTGGTCGAGGTGGCCGACGACGGCCCCGGGATCGCCGCGGAGCACCGCGCGCGGGTCGTCGAACGCTTCTACCGCGTCCCCGGGTCGGAACGGCGCCCGGGCCTCGGCCTTGGGCTCAGCGTCGTCGACGCGGTCGCCCGCGCCCACGGCGCCCGGCTAGAGCTTGCGGACGATGCGCCGGGCCTCTCGGTGCGGCTGCACCTCCCGCCAGCCCCCTGACCGACGCGGCGGGCGGGCCGCGAGCAATCCGCTCCAGCGCAGCAGCAGCACCAGCATTGAAACCTCGATTCGCCAAAGGCGGGCCGACGCGCCGATCAAGGCGGCGGGGGCCTGCCGCATCACGACGTCGCCCGGACGCCGCGGCGCCCCCGCATCAGCCGCCAGGCGACGATGGCTGCCAGCGTCGCCCACAGCCAGGGGGCGGCGCGCGTCAGCGCCTCGCCGACCAGCGCGATGTTGAGGCCGAGCGCATAGCCTGCCGCGCCGAGCAGACCGTACCACACCGAGAAGCCCGCGGCCGTGAAGGCGAGGAAACGCGGCAACGTCATCCCGGTCAGGCCGGCGGGGATCGAGATATAGACCCGCATGCCGGGCAGGATGCGCGCAACGAAGATCGTCCAGCCGCCGTGCCGCGCGAACCAGGCTGCCGGCCGGTCGATCGCCTGCCCCGACAGGCCGAGCAGGCGCCCGTGCCGATCGGCGAGCGTGCGCAACCGGTCAGGGCCGAAGAGGCGCGCCAGATGATACCAGAAGCTCGCCCCCGCGGTCGCGCCGGCGATCGCCGCCCCGGTGGCGCCGGCGTGGTTCAGCTCGCCGCGCGCCGCGGCCAGCCCGACCAGTGGCATGATCAGCTCGGAAGGAATCGGCGGAATCAGTGTCTCGACGAGCATCAGCAGCCCGACGCCGACATAGCCCAGCTGTTCGATCGTCCCGGTAATGAATTCGACCATGCGAGCCTCGTCAGCGACCTCGTCACGTCGCTAGCGCGCCAGCATGGAGCGGGGGTGGCGCCTAGATTTGTTTCACGCCATCTTGGCTAGACATAGGCGATCAGCCGGCCGAAGCCCGCCGCGAGCAGCCAGAACGCCAGCGACAGCAGGCCCGAGAGCCGTGCGGCGAGCGGGGGATGTGCGCCCCAGCCCGCGGCCTGTCCGCGCCACAGCCGTGCGAACAGCGCCGCATTGGCGAGCGCCAGCCCGATCATCACCAGCTTGCGCGCGAACATCGGGTTGCCGGCGAGCGCACGCGCATCGGCGGCCAGCATCACGCTGCCGCTGGCCGCGAGCAGCACGAAGCCGGCGATCGCCAGCGGCGTCAGCGCGGCGAGCAGCGGGGCGATCGGTACGCCGCGCATCAGTCCGGCCAACCGGAGGTCGACGACGCCGATGCCGCCGACGAGCAGCACCAGCCCGAGCAGATGCGCGACGTTGGCCGCCGGATAGGCGAGTGCCGATCCGCGCGCCCAGCTGCCGAAGGGCGAGGCCTCGACGAGCGCCGCGAGCTCGACGACGGTCAGCGCAGCTCGACCGTCTTGCCGCCGGCGATCACGCGCTCGATGCGCATCTCGGGCGTCCCGTCGCTGCGCGGATAGCCGACGAGCGTCACCTTGGTGCCCGGCGCCAGCATCGGCCGGGTCAGACCCCGCGCCTCCATGCGCGCCACCGGCGCCAGCACGACGTCCCAGGTCCTGCCCTGATAGGCGACCTTGGCCGAACCGTGCGGGTTACCCCAGCTGACGTCGGTCAGCTCGGCGGTGACCTCGACCGTCTTGGCCGCATCATAGGAACTCCAGCCGTGATGCGCGGCCGCAGGTCCGGCCGCGGCCAGCAGTGCGGCGGCAATCAATCCTCGCATGGCATTCTCCCTCGCGAGCCCCCGGCGCGAATAAGCACCGCCTCGCCGCCGGCGGCAACCGTGAAGCGACGGGCCGATCGAACCGTCGGGTGCGCGGGTTCAGCGCTTGTCGGCGCTGAACGCCCCCGGGCCGGCGGCGACGAGATACAGGAAGATGAAGCAGAACAGGATCGCCGGCTCGCCGCCGTTGACCACCGGATAGGGGCTCGAGGGGGCGTGGAACATCCAATAGGCCACCGCCATCTGGCCCGAAGCGATCAGCGCTGCGGGGCGCGTGAACAGCCCCAGCGCGACCAGCCCGCCGGTCACCAGCTCGATCACCGCGCCGACCCCGAACAGCGACGCCAGCGGCTGCACCCCCGGCTCGGCGCCCGGCGGAAAGCCGAGCAGCTTGACGACGCCATGCGCCAGGAAAAGCAGCCCGGCGACGATGCGCAACAGGCCGAGCAGCTGCGGCGACCAGCGCGAAAATCTCCTCATCGCGATCCTTTCGGCGGCGGCCGGGTGAAGCCCCGACGGTGCCCGAGCCTACCGTATCGACCCGGCATTCGCCAAATCGGCCCTGCCGCCCCGTGCCGGCATGCGAAGACGCCCGCCCCGCGCGAGCGGGACGGGCGTCGGGTTCGCGCCATTGAACCAAGGAGTGATTACGCCGTGCCGGCGATACGCTGCCGGCGGTTCGACCGCCTGTGCCGAAGCGATCGCGGCGTTAACGGCCCTGATCCAGATTGGTTCCCGCGGGCGGGTCAGCCGGCCTTGCGGCGACGCCCCAGCCCGAGCGCCAGGACGCCCAGCCCGAGCAGCGCCGGCACCGCGGGCTCGGGCACCGGAAGCGCGGTCGTATTGTTGACGAACAGCCCGTCGCCGCCACCGAGCGCGCGGAAATTGACGTTGCGGCTGGCGACCGACAGGCCGGCCGCGCCGCCCGCGACGTCGGTCATGAACGAGGTCAGCAGGTTCGATCGTCCGTCGAGCGTGATGCGGCCGCCGCTGCCGCCGCCACCGGCGTTGACGTAGACGAGCTGCGAGCCGGTACCATAGTCGCCGCCCTGGCCACCGCCGACGCTGAGCAGGCCGTCGAGGATCATGTCGCCCGACAGCCAGATCGAGCCACCGGCGCCCGCGCCGCCGCCCGACGTGCCATAGTTCGAGTTCGCACGGCCGTC
This sequence comes from Sphingomonadaceae bacterium, assembly GCA_030147805.1. Taxonomy (GTDB): domain Bacteria; phylum Pseudomonadota; class Alphaproteobacteria; order Sphingomonadales; family Sphingomonadaceae; genus Sphingoaurantiacus. The sequence goes on along the minus strand of JASBUR010000037.1, from coordinate 18,026 downwards.
GCCGCCATCGGCGCCGTCCATGATGATCGCGCCGGTCAGCGTCAGCAGGTCTTCTGCGATCAGCCGCACCGCGCCGCCGCCGGCGCCGCCGGCGCCGCCCTGAACATTGGTGTAGCCGGCGCAGTGGCTGCCCGCCGCGCCGCCCCCGGCGCCCATGCCGAAGGTGATGGCGTTCGCCGCGCCGCCGGCGGGCATTCCCGGTGAACTCAGGTCCGACTTGCCGCCGCGGCCGCCCGCGCTCACGAAGCCAGCGCCGGCGCCGCCCGACGAATGCACGCAGCCGCCATGGCCGCCGCCACCGCCGGCGCTCGGTCCGGTGCCGGCGGCGCCGGCCTGGCTGGCGCCGCCCGACGCGCCGCCGGCGAAGCCGCGGCCGAGGCCGCTGAGCGTGCCCTCGATGTTGATGCGGTCGGCATTGAGCGTCAGCACCATGCCCTGCTGCACGAACGCGCTGGTCCCCGCCGCGATCGTGAAGTTGCCGACGTTGGTGAAGGTGCCCGACAGCACGTCGCCGTCGCTGACGATGAGGTTGGCGCCGCCCCAGTCGCCGCCGACGATGACCGCCGCCTTCGTGGCGCTGGGCATTACAACGGCGGCCGCGAGCAGCGCGAATGCGAACCTGGTCTTCATTATAGGGTCCCCCGACAGATGGGGCGCGAGAAGCACGGCCCGTGCCAGATCGAGGAAATGGCGGATTTCCGGCGCGCGCCGATGCGGCGCACGGCGTCTCGCGCGCGCATTTTGTAAGCCTGATCGACAGTCGCGTATCGACGCGACGCGCCCGGCTCGACAGCCGACGACCGCCGTGGTTGATTGCCGGTGGGGAGGATCGCGTCTGGTGGCCATGCTGACCGCAGCGTTCGCGCTGCAGGCTGTGGGACGTCGTCCCCGCTCCGTCGATCGCGGCGGCGCGGCGCCGCCGCGCCGCGGCGCATGAACCCCGTCGGCGCGCGCGACGAGTGGCGGCGCGGATGGCGCGTGGTGGCCGCCTCGGCGGTCGGCGTCGGCACCGGCGCCGGCCTCTACCAATATCTGTCGAGCCTGTTCGTCGCCCCGCTCGAGGCGGCCTTCGGCTGGGATCGCGGCGAGATCGGCAGCGCCGCCGCGCTCGGGCTGCTCGGCGCGCTGGCGGCGCCGGTCGTCGGGCGCATCGCCGACGGCTACGGCGTCCGTCGCGTCGCGACGCTGTGTATCCTCGTCGTCGCGGCGACGCATGTCGCGCTGTCGATGATGACCGGCGCGATCTGGCAGTTCATGGCGGGGATCGCGGTGATCGGCATCGCCGCGCCCGGCTGCACCGGCCTCGTCTATTCGCGCGCGGTCAACGGCTGGTTCGACCAGGGGCGCGGGCTGGCGCTGGGCGTGATGTCGTCGGGGCTGTCGATCGCGACGCTGCTGCTGTCGCCGCTGGTCGCCGCGGTCATCGCCGAGCACGGGATCCGCGGCGGCTATCTGGCGCTGGCGGCGATCACCGCGCTCGTCGGGCTGCCGATCGTGCGGCTCGGCGTGCGCGAGCCGCCGCCGCGGATCGAGCCGCATCCGCCGCTCGCTGCGCCGGCCGACGGGCTGCGCCCCGCGCTGCGGCGGCCGGCGTTCTGGCTGCTCGCGGCGATCATGTTCCTGGTCAACGCGCCGGCGGCGGGCGTCCTCACCCAGCTCGTGCCGCTGCTGATCGACAAGGGACTGAGCGCCGAGGCCGCCGCGGGCTATCTCGCGCTGTTCGCGGGCGCGATCCTCGCCGGGCGCCTCGGCGTCGGCTGGCTGTTCGACCGGCTCAGTCCCAGGCATGTCGCCGCCGCGGTGACGCTCGCGGGCGCGATCGGCTGCCTGCTGCTGCTCTCGTCGGTGCCGCTCGGCCTCGCGGCGGCGGGGCTGCTGCTGGTCGGGCTGCTGCAGGGCGCGGAGACCGACGTCCTCGGTTATTTCGTGGCGCGGCTGTTCGGGCGCAGCGGCTACGGGGCGATCTACGGCGCGCTGTTCACCGCCTCGCTGCTCGGCACCGCGGCCGGAATCGTCGGTTTCGGGCGGCTGTTCGCGGCGACCGGCGGCTACGACGTCGCGCTGGGGCTGGCGGCCGGCGTGCTGGCGCTCGCGGGCGGGCTCTACCTGCTCGCGCCGCGGCTGGGGCGCCGCTAGCCGCCCCAGCCGATCAGCCGCTCGAAGGCCGCCTCCGGAATGCCGTAGATGTGGGCGGCGAACGCCTCGAGCGCGGCGCGGTCGCGGATCAGGATCGAGCCGCGGCGACCGCGGATGAAGCCGCGCCCCTCGAGCTCGTGGATCGCCACCGTCACGCTCGAGCGCCGCACCGCCAGCATGATCGCCAGATATTCGTGCGTCAGCGGTACCTCGTCGCCATCGACACGGTCATGGCCCATCAGCAGCCAGCGCGCGAGGCGTGCCTCGACGCTGGACCGGGCGTTCGACACCGCGGTCTGACCGACCTGCACGATGAAATATTGGACGTAGCGCAGCAGCAGGCGCTGGAGGTCGGCGCGCTCGCGCATCGCGGCGCGAAGTTCGGCGGCGTCGATGCGAAAGCCGTACCCGCCGATCTGCATCGTCAGGTGATTCTCGGCGACCGTATCGCCGAGCACCGCCGGGATCGCCGCGAGACCTTCGAAGCCATAGAGGCCGATCTCGGCCGCCTCGCCGTCGGGCAGCCGCGCGATCACCGACCCGAGGCCGTCCTCCAGGAACCAGACGAACGGGATCGAATTGCCGAAATCGTACAGCACCGCATGCTTGGGCAGCGGGACCGGTACGAGATGCGGCGCCAGGCGCGCGAAATCGTCGGCGCTCAGCGCTCGCAGCAAGCGGTTGCGGACGTCCTGCTGTCGTAGCGTCATGCGCCTCGTCCTGGCTTCGCGGCAGCCATGCGTAGCTGCCGGACTGTCGGGTTGGTTCGAGAGATCGACTCTCGGTGCGTGTTGGGCGCTTGCGTGGAGGCAATTCCGACGCTTCCGCTCTCGGGCCGCCGATGCGGCGCCCGGTGCAGACCGGTTACCACGATGGGTGGGGGAGCGGAAGCCAAGCGAGGGCAACGCCTGGGGCGCAGCCGGCGACGCCGCTCTTCCGCGCCGAAAGCGAGCAATTGCTCATTCCTCCCGGCAGCAGCGAACCCGCGGATTGCGCGGCCGGCGTGCTGCCCCCCGGGCTCAGCCGAGCGAAGCGATGCTCGCCGCGAGGTCGGCCTGGCGGAACGGCTTGGCGAGCCGTGGCAGGTCGGGCGCCAGGTCCTCGACCTCCGCATAACCCGAGACGAGCAGCGCCGGCAGGCCGGGGCGCTCGACGCGCAGCCGGCGGACGAGCTCGGTGCCGGTCATCCCCGGCATCAGATGGTCGGTGATCAGCAGGTCGGGCGCCAGCCCCGCCGCGATGCGCGCCAGTGCCGCCTCCGCCGAGGCCGCCTCGATCACCTCATAGCCCAGGTCGCACAGCATGTCGGCGGTCGAGGTGCGGACGATCTCCTCGTCGTCGACCAGCAGCACCTTGCCGGCGCGCGCCGTCGCCGGCGCCGCCGTCCGCGACGCCAGCGACGCGACTGGCCGGTCGCTGACCGGCAGCCACAGTTCGACGTTGGTGCCGACGCCGCGCCGGCTGCTGATCGTCAGCGCCCCGCCGAGCTGCGAGGCGAGGCCGTGAACCATCGACAGGCCGAGCCCGGTGCCCTTGCCGACGCCCTTGGTCGAGAAGAAGGGCTCGACGGCGCGGGCCAGCGTTGCCTCGTCCATGCCGACGCCGGTGTCGGCCACCGACAGCAGGATATAGTCGCCGCTGCGCAACCCCGAGCGGTGATCGGGCCCAATCGCTTCCTGCCCGACGCTGATCCGAAGCGTTCCGCCATTCTCCATCGCGTCGCGCGCGTTCACCCCGAGGTTGAGCAGCGCCATTTCGAGCTGGTTCGGATCGGCACTCGCCGGCGGCAGCCCAGGCTCGGTATCGACCACCACCTTGACCTGCGGCCCCGAGGTGGCGGCGATCAGATCGGCCATGCCGTCGACCAGCGACGGCACGTCGATCGCCGCAGGCTGCAGCGGCTGGCGGCGCGCGAACGCCAGCAGCCGTTGCACCAGCGTCTTGGCGCGCTCGGCGGACAGGAGGGCGCCGCCGATCAGCCGCTGTTCGCGTTCGCCGCCGACGCCACGGCGCTGCAACATGTCGAGCGACCCGACGATCGGCGTGAGCAGATTGTTGAAGTCATGCGCGACGCCGCCGGTCAGCTGTCCCATGCTTTCGAGCTTCTGGCTTTGGCGGAGCGCTTCCTGCGCCTGCTCGCGTTCGGCCATCGCCGCGGCCACCCGCTGTTCGAGCGTCTCGTTGAGCCGGTGCAGCTCGGCGCGGCTCGCCTGGAGCGCCTCCTCGGCGACGCGGCGCGCGGTGATGTCGACCGACGAGCCGATCAGGCCGATGACCCCGCCCGTCGCGTCGCGCAGCGGCGCCTTGGTCGACAGCCAGACGGTGCGGTGGCCGTCGGCGAGCGTGATCTCTTCCTCGACCTGCTCGGCGACGCCGGTCTCCATGATGCGGCGGTCGTTCGCCATCACCGCAGCGGCCTGATCGCGGTCGTCGAGAAACTCGGCATCGGTGCGGCCGATATACTGTTCGGGCGGCCGGCCGATGAGCTCGGTGGTGCCGCGGTTGCCGATCAGCAGCCGGCCGGCGCGATCCTTGGCGTAGACGACGCCGGGCACCGCTTCGGTGAAGGTCCGCAGCAGATCGAGCGCCTGGTCGCGTTCGGCGGCGACCGCCCGTCGTTCCTCGATGTCGAGGACGACGCCGGGAAAGCGCAGCGGACGGCCGTCGGCGGCGAGCTCGGCGCGCCCGTTCGCCTCGACCCAGCGGAAGGATCCGTCGGCGTTGAGCACGCGGTACTGGCACATGAAGGGGCCGCCGGCATCGAGCGCCCGCGATATCTGCCGCGCGACCCGCTCATGGTCGTCCGGATGGATCGACGCCATCACCTGGTCGACCGTGAGCCCGACGCGGCACTGCTCGACGGGCAGACCGAACGAGTGCGCGAAGCGCTCGTCGGCGGTAACGCGGTCGGCCGGCACGTCCCAGACCCAGGTCCCGACGATCGCGCCGGCATCGAGCGCGAGCTGGACGCGCTCCGAGGCTTCGCGCAATTCGCGCTCGACGCGCTTGACCTCGCTGATGTCGTGAACGAGCGCATAGACGCCCTCGACGCGACCGGCGCCGTTCAGCCGCGGCACATAGTCGACCGCGACCCAGCGGTTGTCATCTTCGCGATAGGGCATGAACTGTTCGAAGCTGAGCCGTGCGCCCCGCTTGGCGCGCTCGAGGTGCGCCTCGACGCCGGCATAGGCGGCGTCGCCGACGACGTCGCGCACGCGCTTCCCCAGAAAGCTCGCGCGCGGCTGCGCGAACCAGCTTTCGTAGAAGCGGTTGACGAATTCGTACCGCGCGTCGCCCGCGTCGTCGATCGTCATGTACGACACCAGCGCCGGCAGCGCATCGGCCAGCTGCTGAAGCTCGAACTCGCTGCGCCGGAGCGCTGCCTGTGCCCGGTCGCGCTCGGCGGCGTCGCGCTGCGCCGCGGTGACGTCATAGCCCTCGACGAAGATGCCGACGACCTCGCCCGCCTCGGTGATCGGCTGATAGACGAAATCGAGGAAACGTTCGCTGAGGCTGCCGTCGGGCATCTGGATCGTGATCGGCGACGCCGAGGAGGTGAAGGTCTCGCCGCTCGCGAACACCCGGTCGAGCAGCTCGATATAGCCCTGCGCGGCAACCTCGGGCAGCACCTCCTGCGCGGTCTTGCCGGTCAGCCCGCTTCGCCCGATCAGCCGCTCATAGGCCGGGTTGGCGAGCTCGAAGCGATGTTCGGGGCCGCGCAGCATCGCCATGAAGCCGGGCGCCTGTTCGAACATCACCGCCAGCCGCTCGCGGTCCGCCTTGAGCCGGCGGTCGGCGAGCACCCGCTCGGTCGTCTCGACGACGATCGCCAGCACGCCGGCGGGTTTGCCGTCCTCGCCGAGCACCGGCGAATAATCGAGGTCCATCCACGCCGGCTGCGGCGAGCCGTGGCGGTCGAGCGTCAGCTCCTGGTCCTTGTAGTGGAGCGTCCCGCCGGCGAGGCCGACCTTCATGACATTGTCGTTGAAGTCGGCGACCTCGGGCCAGCCCTCGCGGACCTTCGAGCCCAGCAGCTGCGGATGCCGCCGGCCGGCGAACGCCGAATAGGCGTCGTTGTAGAGCATGACGCCGTCGTCGTTCCACAGCATGACGATCGGCACGGGCGAGCGCAGCAGGATCGAGGTTGCGGTCTTCAGGCTCTGCGGCCACGCCTCGATCGGCCCGAGCGAGGTCGTCGACCAGTCGCGCGTGGCGATCAGCGCGCCGCACGCGCCGCCGCCGTTGAGGAACCCGAGATGCGCGGGCAAGCATGCCGCCGGCGCAGAAAAATCGACCGTCACTACCCGAGCACTCCCGAAGCCCCCGCCCGGTCTGCGCCTGCGGCTGGCATAGCGCGCCCCGAGCGCCGCCGTAAAGAGCCGCCGTCCCGCGGACCGCCCGGCCCTGGAAAGGGCGACGGCTTCGATCCGCCGGGGAACCGACCTTTGTTGCAGCGGCGAAGCAACCGGATCGCGCCGCAGCTGTTGAACGGGGTTGGAAGGCGTCCGCGCATGGACGAACGAAGCAGAGGTTGGAGGACCGGTTGACGATCGCGATGTCCGAACAAGCCGAGACGGGGATCGTTGGCCTCGACGACGTGCTGGCGGGGGGGTTGTCACGCGGACGCGTGTTCCTGCTCGAAGGGAGCCCGGGGACCGGCAAGACCACCGTCGCGCTGCAGTTCCTGCGCACCGGCGCCGCGGCTGGCGAACGCGGCCTTTACATCACGCTGTCCGAAACCGACGACGAGCTGCGGGCGAGCGCCGCGTCGCACGGCTGGGATCTTGCCGACATCGAGGTGTTCGAGCTGGTGCCGCCCGAAAGCCTGCTCGACGACGAGCAGCAGCAGAGCCTGCTCTATTCGTCCGATCTCGAGCTCGGCGAGACGACGCGCCGCATCTTCGACGCGTTCGAGAAGCACCGACCCGATCGCGTCGTACTCGACAGCCTGTCGGAAATCCGGCTGCTCGCGCAGAGCTCGCTGCGCTACCGCCGGCAGATTCTGGCGATGAAGCATTATTTCGCGCGCCAGAACTCGACGGTGCTGATGCTCGACGACCTGACCGCCGAACAGCATGACAAGACCGTGCACAGCGTCGCGCACGGCGTCGTCCGGCTCGAGGAGCTGGCGCCCGACTATGGCGCCGAGCGGCGGCGGATGCGGGTGATCAAATATCGCGGCCGGCGCTTTCGCGGCGGCTATCACGACTTTGCGATCCAGACGGGCGGCGCGCAGGTCTTCCCGCGGCTGGTCTCCGCCGAACATCGCAAGGACTTCCGGCGCGTCGCCCAGCAGACCGGCAATCCGGCGATGGATGCGCTGCTCGGCGGTGGCGTCGAAAGCGGTTCGAGCACGCTGGTGCTCGGTCCGGCCGGCACCGGCAAGTCGCTGATGACGCTGACCTTCGCCGCCGAGGCGGTGCGCCGCGGAGAACGCGCGGCCTTCTTCATGTTCGACGAGGAACTCGGGCTGTTCTTCGACCGCGCGCTCGGTCTCGGTATCGACGTGCGCGCCATGGTCGAGGCGGGCGACATGATCGTCGAGCAGGTCGACGCCGCCGAACTGGCGCCGGGCGAATTCGCCGAGCGCGTACGCGAATGCGTCGAGGCCAAGGACGTCGGCACGGTCGTGATCGACAGCCTCAACGGCTATCAGGCGGCGATGCCGGGCGAACGCGCGCTCGTCCTTCACATCCACGAACTGCTGCAATATCTCAACCGCCGCGGCGCCACGACCTTCCTGACCGTCGCGCAGCACGGCCTCGTCGGCGACATGCAGTCGCCGGTCGACGTCACCTACCTCGCCGACACGGTGATCCTGCTGCGCTATTTCGAGGCGCGCGGCCGCGTGCGGCGCGCGGTATCGGTGGTCAAGAAGCGCACCGGCGCGCACGAGGACACCATCCGCGAGTATCGCATTGGTGCCGACGGCATCCGCCTCGGCGAACCGCTGCAGAACTTCCAGGGCGTCCTGCGCGGCGTGCCCGAGCTGATGGGCGAGGACACGCCGCTGCTGGCCGACGAGCCGGTGTGACGCACCACCGCTCCTCCGAACGGGCGCTCGTCCTGGCGCCGCGCGGCCGCGACGCGCTGGTGGCGTCGGGCATGTTCACGGAGGCAGGGGTCGCCACGCTCATCTGCGGCGACCTCGTCGCCCTGGTCGACGGCCTTGCCGACGGCGCGGCGTTCGCGGTGGTTACCGAGGAGGCGCTGCGCACCGCCGACCTGCGGCCGCTCGCCGGCTGGATCGGCAGCCAGCCCGAATGGTCCGATTTTCCGTTCGTGCTGCTGACCGAACGCGGCGGCCTCGAACGCAACCCCGCCGCCGCCCGCTTCCTCGAGACGCTCGGCAACGTCACCTTCATCGAACGGCCCTTCCATCCGACGACGCTGATCAGCGTGGCGCGCGCCGCGCTGCGGGGCCGCCAGCGCCAATATGAGGCGCGCGCCCGGATGGAGGCGCTGCGCGAGCTGTCCTCGTCGCTCGAGGATCGCGTCGAGGCGGCGACCGACGAACGGCAGGCGGCGCTGGCGCAGCTGCACGAGGCGCAGAAGCTCGAGACGATCGGCCAGCTGACCGGCGGCGTCGCGCACGACTTCAACAACCTGCTGACCCCGATCACCGCGGCGCTCGACCTGATGCAGCGTCGCTACGCCGACGAGGATCCGCGCGCCGCGCGGCTGATCGGCAACGCGCTGCAGTCGGCCGGGCGCGCCAAGACGCTCGTCCAGCGGCTGCTCGGTTTCGCCCGCCGCCAGGTGCTGCAGACGCGGGCGGTCGACCTGACGTCGCTGATCGAGGGGATGCGCGACCTCGTCGCCAGCTCGGTGGGGCCGATGATCGACCTTCGGGTTCGCTGCCAGGCGGATCTGCCGCCGGCGCTCGTCGACCCGAACCAGCTCGAACTCGCCGTCCTCAACCTCTGCGTCAACTCGCGCGACGCGATGCCCGATGGCGGCCGCGTCACGATCGCTGCCGAGACGGTGACGGTCGGCGCATCCGAACCTGCGCAATTCGCGCCCGGCATCTATGTCCGCCTGTCGGTAACCGACACCGGCTGCGGCATGGACAGCCTGACGCTCGCGCGCGCGGTCGAGCCATTCTATTCGACCAAGGAGCAGGGCAAGGGCACCGGTCTCGGCCTGTCGATGGTGCACGGGCTCGCCGCGCAGATGGGCGGCGGGTTCCGGCTGTCGAGCATTCCCGGCGAGGGGACGCACGCCGAGCTCTGGCTGCCGGCGGCAGGCGACGCCGCCGACCGGCCGGACCCGGCCGCCGCGCCGGCGGTTCCCGGCGAGCGGCGGCCGATGACGCTCCTCCTCGTCGACGACGAGGAGCTCGTCCGCAGCGGCACCGCCGAGATGCTGCGCGACCTCGGCCATACGGTCTTCGAGGCGGCGAGCGGCGGCGAGGCGCTGATCCGGCTCGCCGACGGACTGCCGATCGATGCCCTGGTAACCGACTACAAGATGCCCGGAATGAGCGGCGCTGAACTGGCGAAACGGCTGCGCAGCCTGCGGCCCGACACCCCGGTATTGCTGATCACCGGCTATACGGGGAGTGCGGTCGAGGCCGCCGACCTGCCGCGGCTCGACAAGCCGTTCCGCCAGATCGACCTCGCAATGGCCCTGATGCAGCTCGTCGAACCGGCGAATGCTGCCGGTGCGCTTTGAGAGCGCCGGCAACGCCGGGCCCGCCGACGCCCTATCAAATTGACGCCACCGCACCGCACCGTTACCTCCGTCACAATTCTGTAATATTTGGACAGTCGCCATCCGCCAGGTCGCCGCCCTTCCCTATCGCATCACCGGCGGCTCGCCCGACGGGCCCGCCTCGGTGTTGCTCGTCACCTCGCGCGGCACGCGGCGCTGGGTGCTTCCCAAGGGCAATATCGACGCCGGGATGAGCGCGCACGCCGCGGCGGCGCAGGAGGCCGAGGAGGAGGCCGGCATTCGCGGCGCCACCTGCCCGGCGCCGATCGGCCGCTACCGTTATCGCAAGACCCGGTGGACCGGCGCCTCGCTGATGGTCGATGTCGAGGTGTTCCCGATCTGCGTCACCGCCGAGCTCGACGAATGGAAGGAAAGCCACCAGCGCGAACGACGCTGGTTTCCGCTCGCCGCCGCCGCCGAGGCGGTCAACGAACCCGACCTCAAGGCGCTGATCCGCAACTTCCGCCCGGGCGCGATCGACAGCGACATCCGGCGCTGGCTCCGGCCGACCGGCGCTGCGACGCTCAAGGAGGGCTTCCGCATGTTCAACTGGTTTCAGGCGCTGATGCCCCGGCAAGGCAATTTCTTCGGCCTGTTCGAAGCGCATGCCGAGACGCTCACCGCCGGCAGCGCCGCGCTGGTCCGCCTGCTTCAGGGCGGTCCCGGCATGGCCGATCATATCCGCGAGATCGTCGAGCGCGAGCATGAGGCCGACGACATCATCCGCGAGGTGCTGCAGACCGTCCGCCGTACTTTCCTCACCCCGTTCGACCGCAGCGCGATCATCAGCCTGATCAGCGCGATGGACGATGCGATCGACCAGATGCAGCAGACCGCCGGCGCGATCGACCTCTACGACGTCACCGAATTCGAGCCCGGCATGCGCGACATGGCCGCAATCATCGTCGACGCGGCGCGCGTCACCGCCGAGGCGTTGCCGCTGCTGCGCAACATCGGCGCCAACGCCGGCCGGCTGCACGAGCTCACCGAGCGGCTGGTGCGCATGGAAGGCCAGGCCGACGAGATCCACGCCGCCGGTCTGAAGGCGCTGTTCAAGGCGCACGGCAAGACCGACATGATGCGCTTCATCGTCTCGCGCGAGCTGTTCAGCCATCTGGAGCGCGTCGTCGACCGGTTCGAAGACGTGGCGAACGAGATCGACGGCCTCGTCATCGACCACGCGTGACGACCGCGGTGATCGCCTTGCCGTGGATCGTGGCGCTCGTCGCGCTCGCGCTGGCGTTCGATTTTCTCAACGGTCTGCACGACGCCGCCAACTCGATCGCGACCGTCGTCTCGACACGGCTGCTGTCGCCGGTGCAGGCGGTAGCGTTCGCCGCCTTCTTCAACTTCGCCGCTTACTGGGTGTTCGGGCTGAAGGTCGCCGAGACGATCGGCAACGGCATCATCGACAAGGACATCGTCGACCCGGCGGTGATCTTCGGCGCGTTGGTCGGCGCGATGTTCTGGAACCTCGTCACCTGGTGGCGCGGCATTCCCTCCTCGTCGAGCCATGCGCTGATCGGCGGGCTGATCGGCGCGGGCGTCACCAAGGCGGGGTTCGACGGCGTCGTCTGGAGCGGCGTCATCAAGACCGCATCGGCAATCATCCTGTCGCCGACGCTCGGGCTGCTGCTCGCGATGCTCCTGATGCTGTTCACCTCCTGGCTGTTCATGCGCGCCACCGCGCGCTTCGCCGAGGGGACGTTCAAGAAGCTGCACCTGATCTCCTCGGCGGCCTACTCGCTCGGCCACGGCGCCAACGACGCGCAGAAGACGATGGGAATCATCACCGTGCTGCTCTATTCGCAGGGGCTGCTCGGCGGCGAATTCCACATCCCCGGCTGGGTGGTATTGAGCTGCTACGTCGCGATCGCGCTCGGCACGCTGTCGGGCGGCTGGAAGATCATCCAGACGATGGGCACCGGCATCACCAAGCTGTCGCACCATCAGGGCTTCAGCGCTTCGGCGGGCGGGTCGGTGATGCTGTTCGCCGCGACCGCCTACGGCATTCCGGTATCGACGACGCACACCATCACCGGCTGCGTCGTCGGCGTCGGCGCCGCGCGGCGCGCCTCGGCGGTGCGCTGGCGCGTCGCCGGACGCATCGTCGTCGCCTGGCTGATCACCATTCCGGCGTCGGCGGCCGTCGGCTCGCTCTTCTACCTGCTGACGCGGCTGTTCTAGCCGCCGCCTAAAGGTCGCGGCCGGTCTGCCGTTCCTAACCCCTGCCGGTACTGCGGCCAATATCGAGCGGGGGGCGCGACATGAACTTCGGACGGCGATTCCTCGCGCCCATGGCGCTGATCGTAGCGGCGTCGCTCGTGACGCTGGGACTGGGCCTGATCTGGCTCACCCGACTCCAGGATGGACTCGAGCAGGAGCGGGAGGTGCAGCTGACCGCCTCGGCGGTCAACGACCATGTCGGACGCATGCGGACCTTCGTGCGCGAATACAGCTTCTGGGACGAGGCGGTGCGGCGCATGGCGCTCGATCTCGACACGACCTGGGCGGACGACAACGTCGGGATCTACGCCTATAATCTGAACCGCTTCGAATATGTGCTGATGGTGACTCCCGCCGACGAGGCGCTCTATGCGGTGGTCGACGGCAAGCATGCGCCGATCGATCCGGCGCTGGCGCTGGGCGGCGGCTACGTCAGCGCGGCGCGGCAGCTGGTGCGCGCCGAGGGGACGCGCGCCGCGGGCGAGATCGCCGGCATCACGCTCACCGGCCGCGGGCCGGCCTTCTTCGGCATCGCCCGCATCCGGCCGAGTTCGGCCGACGTGCAATTGCCGGGCGACCTCAAGCGCTATCTCGTCGTGGCCAAGCTGATCGATCCGTCGGTGCTTGCCAATATCCGCAAGACGACGCTCGGCACGCCGATCCGGCTGGCAGCGGCCGGGAGCCCGCCCGGCGCCGGGCAGCTGCCGCTGACCGATGCCGACGGCAAGCCGGCCGGCCTGCTGACCTGGGAGCCCGAACGGCCCGGCAGCGCGCTGCGTGTGCGGCTGCTTCCGCTCGTCGCGCTGATCGCCGCCGCCATCTGCGCGCTGGCGGCGATGGTGCTGAGCCGCGCGCGGCGCGCGGCGGGCGAGCTGAGTTCGAGCGAGGCGAATGCGATGCATCTCGCCAACCATGACAGCCTGACCGGCCTGCCCAATCGACGCGCCTTCAACGACCATCTTCTGCAGCAGTCGCGGTCGGGCGAACCCTATGTGATCGTCTACATGGACCTCGACGGCTTCAAGGACGTCAACGACGCCTTCGGCCATGCCACCGGCGACGCGCTGCTCTGTCGAACGGCCGCCCGGCTGAAGGCTCTGTGTCCACCGGGCGCGCTGCTGGCTCGCCTGGGCGGCGACGAGTTCGCCTATGTCATCGAGGGCGTGCTGGGCGAAGCGGCGCTCGACGCGCTGGCGCGCGGTATCGTCGAGGCGGTGCGCGATCCGCACGATCTGCGCACCGAACCGATCGTCGTCGGCACGAGCGTCGGCATCGCCGCGAGCGACGGCACCGATTTCGAGGACGTCGTGCGCCGCGCCGATATCGCGATGTACACCGCCAAGGCGCGCGGCCGCGACGGCTGGTGCCTGTTCGATCCGAGCCTGGACGAAGGCCGCATCGAACGCATGATCCTCGAATGCGAGTTGCGCCGCGCCATCGATGCCGGCGAGCTGAGCGTCGTCTTCCAGCCGATCATCCGCTCGCGCGACGAGACCATCGCCTCGGTCGAGGCGCTGGCGCGCTGGGACCATCCGACGCGCGGCGCCATCGCGCCCGACGTCTTCATCCCGATCGCCGAGGAATCGGGGCTCATCATCGAACTCGGCCGCTACGTGCTGCGCGAGGCGTGCATGGCGGCGCGCGACTGGCCGTTCGCGGTGGCGGTCAACCTGTCGCCGGCGCAGTTCTGGGACCGCACGCTCGTCGACGGCGTGCTGGCGACGCTCGCCGAATGCGACTTCCCGCCCGAGCGGCTCGAGTTCGAGATCACCGAAACCTATTTGCTGCGCCGTCCCGAGGCCGCCGCCGAGGTCATCGCACAGTTGCGCCGACACGGCATCCGCATGGCGCTCGACGATTTCGGCACCGGCTATGCGTCGATCGGCTATCTGCAGCGCTTCGAGCTCGACCTCGTCAAACTCGACCGCTCGTTCGTCGAGCGCATCGCCTTCGATTCGGACGCGGCCGACGTCGCGCTGGCGATCATTGCGCTGGGCAGCGCGCTGCATCTGCCGATCCTCGCCGAGGGCGTCGAAAGCCCCGAGCAGGCGACGATGCTCGCCACCGCGGGCTGCGCCTATATGCAGGGTTGGCATTACGGGCGGCCGATGACCGCGGCGGACATCGGATCGAAGCACTGCGGAGACGGCGGGCCGGCGCAGCACCGGTCGATCGCGGCCTAGCGGCTGAGCGCGGGCGACATGGCGGTTCTTCGCCACCATCGGTCGGTGTAGGGTCTCGCGAACGTCAGGGGGACGACGCAGAATGGCATCGCGAAATCACGGGACGTCGCGCGACCGCCGCTCGGTCACGACCCGGCTCTGGGTGATCATCGCCGCGACCGCCTTGGCGCTCGCGATGGCCGGCACGCTCCTCACCTATCTGACCGCGCTCGCCGACGAGGAGGCGGCCGCCACCCGCTCGCTCGGCACCTATGCGACCGAACGGGCGCTGCGCGAAAGCCAGCGCTTCGACGATCTCGCCCGGCTGCAGCAGCTCGCCAATACCGCGTTCGGCCAGGCGCTCGCCTCGATCGATCCGGCGCGTGTCGACGCCGATTTCGACCGGCTGTTCCCGCTCGCCGCCGACGGCACGCGGCGCAGCATCGATGCGCTCTACGACGGCTACACGCTCGGCGACGGCACCCGGCTCTACGGCATCGGCGCCTTCATCGGCGACGGTCGGAGCCTCGACAGCGCCGAAAAGGCGCAGCTGCTCGCCGCGCTGCGCGTCGTCAGCCGCTTCGGCGAGGGCATCGGCTTCCGCTTCGACAATTTCTATTTCTTCACGCCGAAGAACCGCCTCGTGATGTTCGCGCCCAAGCGCAGCGACCGGCTGCTCTTCTATCGCCGCGAGGCGCCGCCGAGCTTCAGCTTCACCTTCGAGGAGATGGTGCAGATCACGCTTCCCGCCTCGAACCCGACCGGGACGATGCGCTGCACCTCCCTGCAGCACATCCTCTACGATCGCAGCTTCCGCACCTGGACGACCGGCTGCATGACCCCGGCGACGGTCGATGGCGGCTATGTCGGTGCCTGGGGCGTCAGCCTGCTGCTCGACCAGATCATCGCGCAGAGCATCGAATCGCGCGCCCCGGGCACCGAGAACATGATGCTGACCGGCGACGGCAAGCTCATCGCGCATCGTTTCCTCACCGAACAGGGATCGGAGAAGACCGAGACCTATCTCGACATCGCGCGCAGCGGCGACGCGCGGCTCGCGCGCATCGCCAAGTTCGCCGAGGGCGCGCGCCGCCGCATGCAGGTCGCCTACAACGACGCCGACGATCGCTATATCGCCGCCGCCCCGCTGCGCGGTCCCGACTGGCGCTTCGTCGTCACCACGCACGGCCGGGAGGTTCGCGCGCGGGCGATGCGGCTGGCGCTCAAGGTGTTCGGCATCGTCGTCGTCGGCGCGGCGCTGCTGCTGCTCGTGCTGCACCGCCTGCTCCAGACGCAGATCGCCTTGCCGCTGCGGCGCATGCTCGACACCTTCGATCGCCAGCAGCGCCAGACCACCGATCGCGAAGTGCTTGCGGACATCCTGCCGGTGAAGCGCTCCGACGAGATCGGCGCGGTGGCGCGACGGCTGGCGCGCGCCGGGACGCCGCCCGCCAACGGCCCCGCTTGACAGCGCGTCCCCCGCGGCGCGACGTTCACCCCAGCGAGCGACGCAGAGTCGCCGGGGAGGATCCTGGAATTGCGCATCGGCGGTGACGCCGGCGTGCCGGTGGGGATGCTCCGATGGGTCGCTCGACACCTTCCATCACGATGGCGGCAGCGCGTGCCGAGGCGGGCGCGTGATCGCGTCGCCCGACCTCGCCACGGCGCTTGTCGCCCTCCTCTCGATGATCGCCGCCGGCCTGTTCGCGGGCTTCGCCGGCGGACTGTTCGGCATCGGCGGTGGATTCGTCGTCGTCCCGGCGCTCTACCTCGTCATGCCGCTGCTCGGCGGCAGCCCCGGCCATCTCGCGCATGTCGCGGTCGGCACCTCGCTCGCGACCATCGTCGCCACGTCGTTCCGGTCGGTGCAGGCGCACGCCCGGCGCGGCGCGGTCGACTTCGACCTGCTCAGAAGCTGGGCGCCGTGGGTGGTGCTCGGCGTCGGGCTGGGAACGCTGCTGGCCGACCGGGTGAGCGGCCGCTGGCTGGCGCTGGTATTCGGCACCGGCGTCACGCTGATGGCCTTGCATTTCCTGTTCCCGGTGCTCGCCGGGCGGCAGCTCCGCGACGAGCTTCCGGGCGGCATGGCGCGCGCCGGCATTGCCGGCTCGCTGGGCGCCTTCTCGTCGCTGCTCGGCATCGGCGGCGGCACCATCGCGATCATCGTGATGACGCTCTGCGGCAAGTCGATCCACCGCTCGATCGCCACCGCCTCCGGGCTCGGCCTGATCATCGCGCTGCCCGGCGCGCTCGGCTTCATGGCGATCGGCCTGAACGAGCCCGGGCTGCCGCTCGGCGCGGTCGGCTATGTCGACGTGCCGGCGGCGCTGGCGATCGTCTCGACCTCGATCCTCACCGCGCCGCTCGGTGCCGCCGCCGCGCACCGGCTCGACGCGGCGAAGCTGCGCAGCGGTTTCGGGCTCTATCTGCTGCTCGTCGGCGCAGTCATGATCCACAACGGGCTGGCAGGCTGATTTTCGGGAGGGGAAGGACGATGGACGATATTTCACGCAGGGCGCTGATCGGCGCCGCATCGGCGGGCACCGCGCTGGCGTTCGCCGGCCGCGCCGGCGCGCAGGCGCCGACGCCGGCAGCGAGGCCGCTGTTCGGCCCGGCGCCGGGCGTCGCGCAGCTGTCGCGCAACGAGAACCCCTACGGCCCCAGCCCGAAGGCGATCGAGGCGATGGCCGCCGCCGCGCCCAAGGGCAGCTATTATGCCGACGTCGCCGCCGACCGGCTGGCGGCGATGATCGCCGAGCGCCACGGCGTCAGCCCGGCGCAGGTGGTGATCGGCAGCGGTTCGACCGAAATTCTTTCGGCGATCGCGCTCGCCTGGAAGGACAAGGGCGCGATCCTCTGCCCCGGGCTGTTCTGGGACACCACCGTCCTCTACGCCGCCAGGAAGGGCGCGACGGTCAAGCGCGTACCCTTGAAGCCCGACATGAGCGTCGACCTCGACGGCATGCTCGCGGCGATCGGCCCCGACGTCGGGATGATCCACCTGTGCAATCCCAACAACCCGACCGCGATACTGATCGACGGCGACGCGCTGCGCGCCTTCATCGCCAGGGTGCCGCCGCACATCCCGGTCCTGATCGACGAGGCGTACAGCGAGCTGACCACGCGGCCCGACCATGCCTCGGTAACCGCGTCGCTCAAGGCGCATCCCAACCTCATCGTCGCGCGCACCTTCTCCAAGATCTACGGCATGGCCGGCCTGCGCATCGGCTATGCGCTCGCCTCGGAGGCGAACGCCGAGCTGATGGGCAGCTATCTGATGAGCTTCGGCGGCAACACCGCCGGCCTCGCCGCCGCCATCGCTTCCTATGACGACACCGCCTTCACGACCTTCTCCAAGGCGCGGATCCTCGAGGCGCGCGGCATGATCCTCGACGCGGTGGCGAAAGCCGGGCTGACCGCCGCGCCGTCGGAAACCAACTTCGTCTTCGTCAAGGTCGCCGACGCCAACGCCGTCCAGAGGGCGATGGCGGCGCGCAACATCCTGATCCGCGGCGCCTATGGCGAGTGGAACCAGTGGTCGCGCGTCAGCACCGGCCGGATCGAAGACGTGAAGCGATACTGCGAGGCGCTGCCGCAGGTGGCGGGAGCGTAAAGCGAGGGGGCAGCGCGGGCGCTGCCCCCTCGAGCCGCTAGAGCGTCGTCGGCTTAGTTCGAATCGCGGGATTCCCCGAGCGCTTGGATTGTGATTCAAGGTTGGGGCTGGATGGGAGGCCAGCCCTTATGCCTCGTGCCTATTCAATGGATTTGCGGGAACGGGTTGTTGCTGCG
>JASBUR010000035.1 GCA_030147805.1 Sphingomonadaceae bacterium | reverse complement strand
ACACCGCGTCGGCGCCATAGGTCGTCGAGGCGCCGCCGGTCAGCACCTCGGTGCGCTGGATCAGCGCCAGCGGGATGTTGTTGAGGTCGACGCGGCCGACGAAGTTCGACGGCGCGATGCGCTGGCCGTCGAGGAGCACGATGTTGCGGTTCGAGCCGAGACCCCGCAGGTCGACATAGGACGCGCCGCCGTTGCCGTTGTTGACCGCCGAACCGATCGAGGGGACCGCGCCGGGCAGCTCGCGCAGCAGCTCTTCGGCGACGTTGGCCTGCTGCAGCTCGATCTCTTCCTGGCCGATCACCGACACCGGGCTCGACGCCTCGAGGTTCGGGTTGCGGATCAGCGACCCGGTGACGACGATCTCTTCTTCGGCAGCGACATCGGCGTCGGCAGTCTGCGCGAACGCGACGGCAGGCAGCGACGCGGCAAATGCCGCTGCGCTGGTGAGCAGGGCGATACGCCGCTGGCGGAACAGGCTCGTGGTCATCGTAGTTGGGCTCCCCTTCATGAAAACAGGCCGCCGCGCCATCTGCGCGACAACACGTTGCGGGGAGTTCATCAACGCCGAATCATAGTCCAGCAGCAGAATCAAATCTGCCGCGGCATTTATCGATTATTGTAACTATACTGCATCACTTTATACATGACTGATAATTTACTCTAATTCTATCCTCAGTTTAGCTACACAGCTCTGTGAATCACTGTGCCGATCATGCCATGTCATTCGCAGCTACGCGGCATCCGCCCCAGCGTGATGAGCCCCCGGACCGCCGCGGCATATTTGCGTCCGACGGCCTGCTGGCTGCCGTCGGCAAGCACCACCGCCAGCCGCCCGTAGCGCGTCCGTCGCGCAGCCGTCACGAGATCGCGGCGGACGACGGCCGAGCGATGAACCCGGATGAAGCCGCGGCCGGCCAGGCGCTCGGCAAGATGGCCGATCGGTTCCCGGTGCAGGTAGGATTGGGTGCCGACATGCAGGCGGACATATTCGCCCTCGGCGGTCGCGCGGTCGAGCCGCGCCAAGGGCACGCGGACGAACTCTCCCTGCCGCTGCACCCACAGATCCTCGTCCGGGTCGGGCTCGGCGGTCGCGGTCGACCGGCGAAGCGAGGCCGCGAGCGCGAAGAGCGCGGCCGGATCGTGCGCGATCTCCTGCGCGGCGACGAGGGTACGCGCACGCTCGATCGCGGTCGCCAGCCGGGCGAGCCGCACCGGCTTCAGGATATAGTCCGCCGCCGCGACCTCGAACGCCTGGACGGCGAAGCGGTGAAACGCCGTGACGAAGATGATCGCCGGCGGTATTGCACCGAGCTGCTGCTCGATGACGTCGAAGCCATCGAGCAGCGGCATCTTGATGTCGAGCAGCACCACCTCGGGCGCGCGCTCGCGGATCATCGCCAGCGCCTCCTCGCCATTGGTGGCGGCGCCGACCAGCTCGATCGCCGGCAGCTGGGCGAGAAGCCGTGTCAGGCGATCGACGGCGAGCGGCTCGTCGTCGGCGACGAGCACGCGCAGCGGCGCGGTCATGCTGCCGGTTCCGCGCCGGCAAAACGCAGCGGCAGCCGCAGCGTCGCGACATAACCGCCGCCCGCCGCCACCGACGGCACCAGCCCCGCCGCATCGCCGAAGCGCGCTGCGAGCCGTTGCGCGATATTGGCGAGGCCGACGCCCATCCCCGTCGCCGGTGCGCCCTGGCCGCTCCCGTCGTCGGCCACCTCGACCTCCAGCATGTCGCCGGTTCGCCGGGCGCTGGCGCGGATCGTGACCAGCCGGGTGGCGGGAGAGACCGCGTGCTTGACGGCATTCTCGAACAGCGGTTGCAGG
This sequence comes from Sphingomonadaceae bacterium, assembly GCA_030147805.1. Classification (GTDB taxonomy): domain Bacteria; phylum Pseudomonadota; class Alphaproteobacteria; order Sphingomonadales; family Sphingomonadaceae; genus Sphingoaurantiacus. Next base: position 6,244 of record JASBUR010000035.1, on the reverse strand, counting down.
ATGAGGCTCGGCACACGCGCGCCGCGCAGATCCGCCGGGACATCGATCTGGACGCGCAGCCGATCGGAGAAGCGCACCTGCTCGATCTGCAGGTAGAGCCGGGCATAGTCGAGCTCCGCTCCCAGGGCGATGTCATCGAGCGGATCGGTCTCCAGGCTGGCGCGCAGGAAGTCGGCGAGGTTGGCGAGCATCTCCTCGGCGCGGTCATTCTGCCGGGCGGTGACCAGCGCGGCGGTGGCGTTGAGCGCGTTGAACAGGAAGTGCGGATTGACCTGATAGCGCAACGCCCGCAGCTGCGCGCGCTGCGCCAGCGCTTCGACCTCGACGATGCGACGGTCGCGATCGCCGAGCTCGCGGCTGTAGGCGAGCGCGATCACGACGATCGCCCATGCCAGATAGCCCCACAGCCAATAGGTGCCGCTGACGAAGATGCTGACCGGGTCGAACGGGCGAATCTGCTTGGCCAGCGGATCCGACGAGGTGTGCAGGAACACCAGATTGTTGATGATGACGTGCGCGGTCGTGCCGGCCGCCGCCAGCGGCACAGCCAAGGCCACGCGCAACGCGACCCCGCCGCGCTGAACCGACACGAGCGCCAGGCCCATCAGGTAGAAGAGCCCGCATCCGGCCGCAGCCACCCCCGCCCGCCGGACAAAATTGGCGAGCCCCGGCGTCTGGCCTTCGGACAGATTCTGGCCGACGGTGATCAGCACCAGTTGCAGGAGCCACAGCGCCACGATCAGGAGCACCGCTTCCCGCCCGAGCACGGCTGACCTCTTGCTCCTGCCCATCGCTCCCGCTCTCCCCGCGCGCCTGATCTAGCCCGTCACCGCCGCCACGACGAGTCCGCGACGCGTCCGTTCATCGGCTCGACGAGCCCGTTGGTGGGTCGCCGTTGCCGTTGGCGCCGCCGCGCTGGCCGCTCCCGACATTTTCCACCGCCGTGAACAGGCACCGCGGCACGCTGTGCGCGGGCAACGGCGAGAGGGCGGGAAATGGCCAGCGCAGCAATGCAGGTGGTGCGGGCGGCGCGGCCGCGTGCGATGGCCCCGATGCGCCCGCACCGGTCGCGCGGCGCCATCCTGGCCGCGGCGCGCGCGCTCTACCGCGACCGGCCGGCCGAAAACGTCAGCATGGAGATGATCGCCCTGCGGGCCGGCCTCACCCGCCGCACCGTCTACAACCAGTTCGCCGATGCCGCCGAGCTGTACCGCGCCACGCGCGAGGAACTGATCTTCGAGGTGGTCGGGCTGCTGCCGCTGCGGGCCGGCGGCGACTTGCCGCCGCGCGCCGCGCTGCGCGCCTATTGCGGGCTCGTGGCGCTCGCCTTCGTGGATCCGCGCTACGTCGAACTCGTGGGGTCGATCGTCCGCGACGGCTGGTACGCGCCCTGGCTGGCGGAGGCGTATCAGCGGCACATCCGCGTTCCGGTCGCCCACAGCCTGCACTTCTATCTGCAGGGCCTGTGGGGGGGGACGTCGCAGGACGGCGACGTCCGGCGGACCGCGGTCAACCTGCTCGCCGCGATCGAAGCGGTGTCGGTCGCAACCCGACTGCTGCCCCTTCCCGACGGCGAGGCACCCGACGGCATATCCGAAATGATCGATGCGTTCCTGGCGCGGCTGTGCCCGCCGGCCACCGTCTGCTCGCCGCAGGCGTAGGGCGACGGATGGCGACGAGGGCGTCCGAACGCGAGCGGCGGCGGGCCGACATCGCCGGCGCGGCGCTGGCACTGTTTCTCAAGCGGCCCGTCGCACATGTCCCGCTGCGCGAGATCGCCGAGGCGATCGGGGTCGACTTCTTCGTCGTCTACCGCCAGTTCGCCGATCGCGACCAACTCTATCGTTCGGCGGTGACGCCTCTCATCGATCGCCTCGCCGCGCAACTGGCCGCGCCGTCGCCGACGATCGGCTCGGTCCGGGAGGCGATCGCGGCGAACATACGCGACCTGACCGACCTCCTGCGAGGCTCCGCCTATCGCGACCTCGCCTATTTGCGATTGCGCGACGGCGCGCTGCAGCCCTGGCTCGACCGCACGCACCGCGCCGCGATCGTTCGCCCGTTCGAGCGCCGCCTCGAGAGCGCCATCCGTCGCGCTGGAGACGCAGCCGGGCTGACCATCGGCATCCGGCCCGGCGTGGGCGGCAAGGTCTTCCGCTGGCTCGAGGGCGCGATCGCCGCAGCCGGTCTGTTTCCCGGCGCCGAGCCGCTGACGCGTGACGAGCTCGACGCGCTGCGCCAGACGGCCGTCGCGCGACTCTTCGCCGCGACCTACGCGATCGAGCTCGCCGAAACCGTGGCGGCCTAGCCGCCCGCATCGCCGGCAAGGGCGCCGCGGCCGTCCCAAAAACAAGGGGGCCGCGGTTCGGGTGAACCGTCGGCCCCTGTTCGACAGCCCCTCGGGACGGCTGTCGGCATTTCCGCTGCCGAAAGATGGTCGGGGAAAGAGGATTCGAACCTCCGGCCCCTGCCTCCCGAAGACAGTGCTCTACCAGGCTGAGCTATTCCCCGCCCGGCAGCGGACGACGGCATATAACGGGGGGGTCGGGCCGCCGCAAGGGCGGTTCGTCGGCAAATTTGTCCCCGGCGCGTTCAGCTTCGGCTGTGCTCGATCATCTCGTCGACGCGAACGAACTTCTCGCGCGGGGCGCCGGTGCGGGCGCGGGCGACCTCGGCGGCGTCGATCTTCTGCCAGTCGCGGAAGGTGACGACATAGAGGTCGCGCTCGGCGACGAGCCTGTCGAGGCCGGCGGGGCCGGCGCGGTCGCCGTCGGGCGCATCGGCGGCGATCTCCTCGGCAATCATGAAGCCGTCGGGGCGGTTGGTGCCGATCGTTCCCGTCGGCCCGCGTCGCGCCCAGCCGACGCAATAGAGCCCCGGCGCGACGCGGCCGTCGGCGTTGGCGAAGCGGCCGAGCGCGGCGTCATACGGGACGCCGGGGATCGGACTGGTGCGGTAGCCGATGCAGGGGACGACCATGCCGCACGCGATGGCATAGGTATCGCCGGTGCCGATCGCCTGGCCGTCCTGCGTCAAGGCGGTGCGCTCGAGCCGCAGGCGCTCGACCTTGCCGTCGCCCTCGACCGCGACGGGCTTGGCGAAGAAGTGGAAGTGGATCCGCACCGGGGCATCGCGGCGCGGCGGCCGGCCGGCGAACTCGCGCAGAAAGCCGACGACCTTGCGCAGCCCGGGGTCGAGCGCCGCGTCGGCGACCGCCGGCGGGAAATCGGCGGGCTCGATCACCGGATAGGCGCGCTGCAGCTCGCCCATCTCGCCGAGCTCCTTGGGCGTGAAGCCGACCTGGTGCGGCCCGCGGCGGCCGACGATGTGGATGTCGCGGACGCGCGACTGCGCGAGCGCGTCGGCGGCATGCGCGGCGATGTCCGATCCCGAAAGCTCGCCGGGGGTCTTGGCGAGGATGCGCGCGACGTCGAGCGCGACGTTGCCGTTGCCGACGATCGCCACCGAGTCGGTGTCGAGCGGCGGTGCGATCGTCGCGAAATCGGGGTGGCCGTTGTACCAGCCGACGAACGCCGCCGAGCCGACGACGCCGGGCAGTTCCTCGCCCGGCACGCCGAGCTTGCGGTCGGCCGGGGCGCCGGTGGCGATGACGACTGCATGGTAGAGCTGCAGCAATTCCTCGATGGTGACGCCGTCGCCGACCGACAGATTGCCGACGAAGCGGACGTTCGCCGACAGCGAGGTCGCCTCGAATCGCCGCGACACCGCCTTGATCGACTGATGGTCGGGCGCGACCCCGGCGCGGATCAGCCCGAAGGGCGTCGGCAACCGGTCGATGATGTCGATGCAGACCTCGTCGCCGAAACTCTTGAGCAGTCCCTCGGCGGTATAATAGCCGGCCGGGCCCGAACCGATGATGGCGACGTTGAGCATCCGCTTCCTCCCCCTACTCCGGCGGTAGCCGGGGCGGTCGTTGCGCCGCCTCGTCGGCGAGTCTCCGCCGTTCCTCGATCACCGCGCTGAAGTCGCGCGGCGCGACGTCGGGCGGCGCGCGCTTCTTGCCCCGCGGTCGCACCGCGATCACCGCCAGCCCGCAGAGCGCCAGCCCCAGCGAGGCGGCGAGCGCCGCGTTCGCCGGAAACAGGCCGGGACGCAGCACGTCGATGAGCACCAGCGCGCCGAACAGCGCCATGCCGATGAGCGCGGCGCCATAAAGCTTGGAACGGGATACACGCATGTCCTCCCCATGCTGCGACGGCGGGTTCGCTTGCGTCAAGCGCGCTGCCTGCTATTGCCATCGCCTCATGACCGCCGAACTCTCGCGCATCCGCAATTTTTCGATCATCGCGCACATCGATCACGGGAAATCCACGCTCGCCGACCGGCTGATCCAGCAGACCGGCGGGCTGCAGGCGCGCGAGATGACCGAGCAGGTGCTCGACAACATGGACATCGAGCGCGAGCGCGGCATCACCATCAAGTCGCAAACCGTCCGGCTCGACTACAAGGCGTCCGACGGGCTCGACTATGTGCTCAACCTGATGGACACGCCGGGCCACGTCGATTTCGCCTATGAGGTGTCGCGCAGCCTCGCCGCCTGCGAAGGTGCGCTGCTCGTCGTCGACGCCAGTCAGGGCGTCGAGGCGCAGACGCTCGCCAACGTCTACCAGTCGATCGAGCATGATCATGAGATCGTGCCGGTCATCAACAAGATCGACCTGCCCGCCGCCGAGCCCGAACGCGTCAAGGCGCAGATCGAGGAGGTGATCGGCCTCGACACCGCGAACGCGGTGCTCGCCAGCGCCAAGTCGGGGATCGGCATCCCCGAGGTGCTTGAGGCGATCGTCAAATATATTCCGGCGCCCAAGGGCGACCGCGACGCGCCGCTGAAGGCGATGCTCGTCGACAGCTGGTACGACCCCTATCTCGGAGTCGTCATCCTGGTGCGCGTCATCGACGGCGTGCTCAGGAAGGGCCAGCAGATCACGATGATGCAGGCGGGAACGCAGCATCTCGTCGACCGCGTCGGCGTCTTCCGTCCCAAGATCGAGATCGTCGGCGATCTCGGCCCCGGCGAGGTCGGCTTCATCACCGCGCAGATCAAGGAGGTGGCGCAGACCAACGTCGGCGACACCATCACCGAAACCAAGCGCCCCACCGCGCAGCCGCTGCCGGGCTTCAAGGAAGTCCAGCCGGTGGTGTTCTGCGGGCTGTTCCCGACCGATGCCGCCGACTTCGAGAAGCTGCGCGAGTCGCTCGGCAAGCTCCGGCTCAACGACGCCAGCTTCTCGTTCGAGATGGAGACGTCGGCCGCGCTCGGCTTCGGCTTCCGCTGCGGCTTCCTCGGGCTGCTCCACCTCGAGATCGTCCAGGAGCGGCTGACGCGCGAATACGACCTCGACCTGATCACCACCGCGCCGAGCGTCGTCTACAAGATCTTCAAGAACGACGGCTCGATGATCGAGCTGCACAACCCCGCCGACATGCCCGACCCGGTCTATATCGAGCATATCGAGGAGCCGTGGATCGAGGCGGTGATCTACTGCCCCGACGAATATCTCGGCTCGATCCTCAAGCTCTGCCAGGACCGGCGCGGCATCCAGAAGAACCTCACCTCTGTCGCCGGGCGCGCGCAGGTGACCTACGAGTTGCCCTTGAACGAGGTGGTGTTCGACTTCTACGACCGCTTGAAGTCGATCAGCCGCGGCTATGCCAGCTTCGACTATCACCAGACCGGCTACCGCGAGGGCGACCTCGTGCGCATGACGATCCTCGTCAACGGCGAGCTCGTCGACGCGCTGTCGATGGTCGTCCACCGCAGCCAGTCGGAGGCGCGCGGCCGCCACATGTGCGAGCGGATGAAGGACCTCATCCCGCGCCACCTGTTCAAGATCCCGATCCAGGCGGCGATCGGCGGCCGCGTCATCGCCCGCGAGACGATCGCCGCGATGCGCAAGGACGTCACCGCCAAATGCTACGGCGGCGACATCAGCCGCAAGCGCAAGCTCCTCGACAAGCAGAAGGAGGGCAAGAAGCGCATGCGGCAGTATGGATCGGTCGACATCCCGCAGGAAGCGTTCATCGCCGCGCTGCGGATGGGGGACGAAGGCTGAGCGACCGAGGCTAAGGCGCGAATTCGCGATGCGAATTCCGACTTAGCCGAAGCGTTCGCGAAAGCCGGCCGGCGTGCGCCCGGCCCAGCCGGGCGACGCGACCGACGACGCGGGCTTCGCCCGCGGCGGGCCCCCCCCCCCCCCCCCCCCCCCCCCCCGGCCCCCCCCCG
>JASBUR010000030.1 GCA_030147805.1 Sphingomonadaceae bacterium | reverse complement strand
CTGCGCAAGGCCGACGAGCGAACCATCCACGACACATGGCGACGCATCGGCGATCTTCTCGATCGCTTCTCACCAACCGAGTGCGCAAACTATCTTCGCCACGCCGGGTACGCGTGCAACTAAACCAAACGCGCTCTAGCGAGCGTTCGAGCGCCGTGCGGCGCTCCCGCTCGGCCCGCCAGCGCGCCTTGGCGTAGCGGCTACCGACAGAGAAAACCGCGCAGCGCGCGCACGATGCGCTGCTCGATGACCTCGACGTTGCGCTCGCCGCGCCGCGCCGCGGCCTCGGTCAGCGACCGCGTCATCGACAGCACGTCGTCGGCGGCGGCGTTGAGGTCGCTGACCCACAGCCGCCCGCGATGCTGCTCGAGGAAAGCGCGCATCACCGCAGTGGCGCGCTTCGCCGCACCGTCCTCGAGCGGCAGCCGCCGTTCCTCGAAGGCCAGCGTGTGCTCGAGCGCCGGCCGGTCGAGCCGGTGGCGGACGAGGCTGCGCACGAGCACGCGCAACCCCGCCTCGAACAACATCGTCTTGGCGTCGCGGCCGGCCTGTGCGACCGACTTCTCGAGGCTGCCCGACGAACGTTCGATCAGCGCGGCGGTCAGCGCCTGCTTGTTGGGAAAATACTGGTACAGCGAGCCGATGCTGACGCCGGCCTGCGCTGCCACCGCATTGGTGGTCAGCCGCGTCGGCCCGTCCTTTTCCAATATGCCTGCCGCTGCCGACAGGATCGCCTCGACCGTCGCCCGTGCCCTCGGCTGCACCGGCTGTTTGCGCGCGACGAGCGCCATCGCTCCCATGATTCCCGCACCCCCGTTTGCGAATCCGCGAGTGAGTATCGACTCACATTATCGAGAGGGTCAAGGCGGTGAACTATGAAGGTCTGGTGACGATCCAGCTGCCGCTGACCAGCGCAACCGTCAGCGGCATCCAGGCGTGCCAGCCGTCGAGCATGACGAAGCCGAGCGCGCTGCTCGCGGCGAGCGCGGTCACCGCCATCGCCTTGCCGCGCCGGCTGATCGCGCCGCGCGTCCGCCAGGCGACGATATGCGGGCCGAAGCGCGGATGGTCGAGCAGCCGTTGTTCCCAGGCCGGACTCGCCTTGGCGAAGCAGAAGGCGGCGAGGATCATGAACGGCACCGTCGGCAGCAGCGGCAGCACGATGCCGACGATCCCGAGCGCCACCGACAGCAGGCCGACCGTCAGATAGACCGGCCGCATCGCTCCCGCGCCTCAGTCGCCGGTCTGGATGCGCTCGACGAGCTGCTTCACCGTCGGCACGAACCCGTTCGAGTAGAAGGGGTCCTCGCCGAAGCGATAGGCGGCGTGGCCGGCGAACATCAGATTATGCTCGGGGTCGCCGCCATGCGCGATGTCCTGCAGCGTCTTCTGGATGCAGAAGCTGCGCGGGTCGGCGAGGCGGCCGGTCGAGTTGGTCTCGTTGTCCGCCCAGCTCGAGAACTGGCACTGGCTGAGGCAGCCCATGCAGTCGGCCTGGTCCTTGCGGATGACCTTGGTCTCCTCGGGCGTCTCGAACACCAGCGTGTTGTCGGGGGTCTTCAGCGCCTGCGTATAGCCGTAGCCGTTCCACTCGCGCGCGCGCAGCAGGTCGTCGCGGGTGACGTAATATTTCTTGCCGCGGCCCACGCCGACGTCGAGCAGGAACTGGTGATCGCCCGCCGCCTCGGTCGAAAAGGCGATCTGTCGCTCCGAACGCGCCTCGAGCGCGCGCAGGTAGGTGTTGCGCACCGCCGATGAATAGAAGCCGGTCGGCGAGAATTGGTGGAGCAGGATGTCGCCCTTCTTGAGCGTCATCAGCTTTTCCTTCCACACCGGCGGGATCGGGCTCTCCTGCGTCAGCAGCGGCCGCGTGCCGAACTGGAAGGCGATCGTGCCGAGCTCGGGATTGCCGATCCAGTCCTCCCACTCGCGCAGGAACCAGACGCCGCCCGCCATGATGATCGGCACGTCGTCCGAAATGCCCATCTCGCGCATCGTCGAGCGCAGCTCGCGGACGCGCGGATAGGGGTCCTGCGGCACGCGCGGATCCTCGGCGTTCGACAGGCCATTGTGGCCGCCGGCGAGCCAGGGATCCTCGTAGACGACGGCGCCGAGCCATTCGGCGGCCTTCGAATAGGCGCGCTTCCACAGCGCGCGAAAGGCGCGCGCCGACGAGATGATCGGATAATAATGGACGCCGTGGTGGGCGGCGATCTCGGACAGCTTGTAGGGCATGCCGGCGCCGCAGGTGACGCCGCTGATCAGCCCCTTGGCGCGTTCGAGCACGCCCTGCAGCACGCGCTGCGCGCCGCCCATCTCCCAGAGCACGTTGATGTTGATCGCGCCGCGTCCCGAGGCGATGTCGTAGGCGCGCTTCACCTGGTCGACCGCGCCGGCGATGGCGAAATCGACGAGCTCCTCGTGGCGCTCGCGGCGCGTCAGCGCCTGGTAGACCTGCGGGATGATCTTGCCTTCGGCGTCGAAGCTGTCGGCGTTGACCGCCGAGACGGTGCCGACGCCGCCGGCGGCGGCCCAGGCGCCCGACGATTGATGGTTGGTCGCCGCAACGCCCTTGCCGCCCTCGACGAGCGGCAGCACCTCGCGCCCGCCCATCCGGATGGGATTGATCCCTTTGAACATCGATATCCGTTCGCTTGCGCCGTCCTCCGGGACGGCAACCCTGCGGTCATATAGTCACGTGGGGCGAAAATTGCTGCGCAAAAACGAGCAGGCGCGCGAATCGGTCTCAGACGGCGTGGCCGGCCGCCCAGCCGCTCGACCAGGCCCATTGGAAATTATAGCCGCCGAGCCAGCCGGTAACGTCGACCGCCTCGCCGATGACGTGCAGCCCCGGCACCTTCACCGCCTCGAGCGTTTTCTGCGACAGCCCGGCGGTATCGACCCCTCCGGCGGTGACCTCGGCCTTGGCGAATCCCTCGGTCCCCGTCGGTACGAACCGCCACGCGTCGATGCGGCGGGCGACGCCTTCGAGCGCCCGGTCGGGCAGGTTGGCGATGGTGCCCGCGAGGCCCAGCTCCTCGGCAATGGCGTGGGCGAGCCGCGCCGGCAGCATCTCGCCGAGCAGCGTCTTGGCCTCGGCGCGCGGCCGGTCGCGCTTGCGGTCCTTCAGCCAGCCGAACACGTCGAGATCGGGCGCCATGTCGATCGTCACCGGTTCGCGATGCCGCCAGTAGGACGATGCCTGGAGGATCGCCGGCCCCGACAGGCCGCGGTGCGTGAACAGCAGCGCCTCGCGAAACGCCGCGCTGCCGGCCTTGACGACGCCTTCGACCGCCACGCCGGCCAGCGCCCGCGCCGCCTCGAGCGTCTCGGCGCCGAGCGTCAGCGGCACCAGCGCCGGGCGCGGCTCGACGATCTTCAGCCCGAACTGGCGCGCGACGTCATAGGCGAAGCCGGTCGCGCCCATCCGCGGGATCGACGGTCCGCCGGTGGCGAGCACGAGGCGCGGCGCAGCGAAGCTGCCGCGTCCGGTTTCGACGCGATAGGCGTCGGTCCGGCTGACCGCCTGCACCGCGGTCGACAGGCGCACGTCGACGCCCGCCGCGGCGCATTCGTCGAGCAGCAGGCGGACGATGTCCTGCGCCGATGAATCGCAGAAGAGTTGCCCCAGCGTCTTCTCATGGTAGGCGATGCCATGCTTCTCGACGAGCGCGATGAAGTCGTGCTGCGTGTAGCGGCCGAGCGCCGACCGCGCAAAATGCGGGTTGGCCGACAGGAAACGGTCGGGCGCGGTATGGAGGTTGGTGAAGTTGCAGCGACCGCCGCCCGAGATGAGGATCTTGGCGCCGGCGCGGTCGAGATGGTCGATGAGCAGCACGCGGCGGCCGCGCTGCCCGGCGGTCATCGCGCACATCAGCCCGGCGGCACCCGCGCCGAGGATGATAACGTCGTAATCGGAATCGGGGGCGCTCACCGGCGGGAGGCTATCGGACGTGGACGACATGATTGCAATTCTGATCGATGCCGACGCCTGCCCGGTGAAGGAGGAGGCGTACCGCGTGGCGCGCCGCTATGGCGTGGCGGTCAAGGTGGTGAGCAACGCCTATATCAACGTGCCGCGCGAGCCCTTGATCGAGCGCATCGTCGTCGACAGCGGCTTCGATGCCGCCGACGACTGGATCGTCGAGGCGGCCGGTGCGCTGTCGATCGTCGTCACCACCGACATTCTGCTCGCCGACCGTGCCTTGAAGAAGGGCGCGACGGTGATCGCGCCGACCGGCAAGAGCTTCGACGCCGCCTCGATCGGCAACGCCATCGCGCAACGCGCGCTGATGGCCGACCTGCGCGCGATGGGCGAGGTCAGCGGCGGGCCGGCGCCCTTCTCGAAGGCCGACCGCTCGCGCTTCCTCGGCAAGCTCGACGAGACGGTCGTACGGTTGCAGCGGCAGCGTCGCTCCGCCTAGGATAGCCGATGCGAACGCTCATCCTCGCCGCGCTGCTGCTCGCCGGCTGCGCGCCGCGCGCCACCCCCGCCCCGCAGGACGCGTTCTTCGATCGGCTGTCGGCGCTGTGCGGCAAGGCCTTCGCCGGCACGGTCGAGACCAACGATCCCGCCGACGCCGGCTTTACCGGCAAGGCGCTGATCATGCACGTCCGCAGCTGCTCGCCGACCGAGCTGCGCATCCCCTTCCATGTCGGCGGCGACCGATCGCGCACCTGGGTGATCACGCGGCAGCCGGCGGGGCTGCGGCTCAAGCACGACCATCGGCGCCGCGACGGCCGCGAGGATGCGGTCACGCAATATGGTGGCGACACCGTCGCGGGCGGCACGGCGCTTCGCCAGCAGTTCCCGGTCGATGGCGAGTCCAAGGCGATGTTCGTCCGCGAGGGCCGGGCGGTATCGCTGACCAATGTCTGGGCGATCGAGATCGATCCCGGCACCGCCTTCGTCTACGAGCTCGCGCGTCCCGGCCGGCTGTTCCGCGTCCGCTTCGATCTCAGCCGGTCGGTCGGCGTCCCGCCACCACCATGGGGCGGCTGACCGCCGTACTTATGTTCGATACCATACATAAGGATTGACGCGCCGCGCGGCCGCCGCGTAGGCAGGACGCGAGATGACTCGCTCGCCGTCCGACCTCGACAAGCTGATCGACGAATGGGAATCGCTGCGCGCCGACTATGCGGCGCGCGGGTCGTCCGGAATCGTCGATTTCATCAACACCGAGCTTCGCAAGCTGCGCGCCGAACGGGATGCGCTCGCCGTGCCGCCGCCCCCGCAGTCGCTCGCCTGACGCGGGTTGTTGCGACTCCGCGATGAGTCCTATCCTCGCGCCTGGAGGCACCGAGGGAGACCGTCATGACCAGGCCCACCGCACTCGTGACCGGCGCGTCGCGCGGCATCGGCGTCGCGCTGGCGCGTGAATTCGCCGGCGCCGGGCATGATCTGATCCTGACCGCGCGCGACGCGGGCGAACTCGCCCGCCTCGCGGCCGATCTGTCGGCCGAGACCGGCGTCGTCGCGACGGCGATCGCCGGCGATCTCGCCGCGGCCGATGGCCCCGGTCGGCTCGCCGCCGACATTGCGGCAAAAGGGCTCGGCGTCGACGTGCTCGTCAACAACGCCGGCTTCGGCGACGCCGCCGCCTTCGCGGCCAGCGACCGCGACAAGCAGCTCGGGATGATCGATCTCAACGTCCGCGCGCTCGTCGAGCTGACGCATATCTACTGGCCGACCATCCTCGCCGCGGGGCCGCGCGGCGGCCTGCTCAACGTCGCCTCGACCTCGGCCTTTCAGCCGGGGCCGATGATGGCGATCTATTTCGCGTCGAAGGCCTTCGTCCTGTCGTTCACCGAAGCGCTGTGGGAGGAGGCTCGCGGCAGCGGCGCGCGCGTCTCCTGCCTGTGCCCTGGCCCCACCGAGAGCGACTTCCGCCTGCGCGCCGGCACCGACCGGACCCGCCTCGCCGATGCCGGGGCGCCGATGCCGGCCGCGGTGGTGGCGCGCGAAGCCTATGACGGGTTCGCCGCCAACCGCCGCGTGGTGGTCACCGGCGCGCGCAACAAGGCGATGGCGACGCTCGCGCCGTTGCTGCCGCGGACGCTGGTGCTCGGGGCGGTGCGCGGGATGATGGCGCCGCGCGGCGGCGGTGGGACGGCGGCGGCGCGGCGCCTCACGCGCGACGTTGATTCGCCGCCCGTTTCGCCTATCCTGTGACGATGCAGGCCGCCGCAGACCTTCCGGAGTCGCGCCGCAGCGCTTCGCCGCTGCGGCTTCCGCTGACGGCGATCGCCTTCTGGATCTTCACCTATCTTCTGCTGTCGCTCAGGGCCGAGATGCTCCGCGGCGACGGCTTCGACGGGCTGAGCGTCAAGCGGCTCGCCGCGACCTCGGTGGGCGCGATCCTGCTGGGGCTGGTCCTGGCCGTCAGCACCGGCCGACACCTGTCGACGTCGAGCCGGCTGGCGATCCTTGGCGCGATCTTCCCGGCCTCGGCGGCGGTGTTCGCGGTACGCGTGACGCTCGACTATTTCTATTATGGCGAGCCCCTGACGCTGGCCGACGACGTGCGGTGGGTGCTGGTGTGGGCGGGCTATTTCGGCCTGTGGCTCAGCGCGGCGCTGGCGCTCAGCCTGGGACGGCTGCCGCTCGCCGCCCCCGCAGCGGCCCGCTCTCCGGCTGCGGCCGCCGCGCCGCCACGTCCGGCGCCCGAAGCCTGGGACTGGCTCGCCGACGCCATCGTCGACGAATTCGCCGACGCGCCCGGTGCACGCCGCGCGCAGCTGGCAGAGCGGCTTCTCGCCCGCGCCGGCTATGAAAGCGCCGACGAGCTCGACCCCGACCAGCAGCGTCAGCGCGATCGGGTCGCGCTGGCGAGAGGAGTCGCCGCGCGCCTCACTCAGAAGGCGTAGCCGAGACCGATTGCGACGCGCGCGTCGTCGTCACCGCGGCCCCAGCGGCCCCGACCCGACACATAGCCCGACAGCGGCCCGTCCTGCATGGCGATCCGCACCTCGCCGAACGCGCTGTCGCGCTCGGTGTCGAGAAGCGACAGCGCCGCCGTCCCCATCGCATGCTGCGCCCCGGCGAGCCGTACCGCCGTGGTGCGGTCGCCACGTTCCTTCTCGATGCTGTACCCGCCGCGCAGCGCCGGGCGGATCGCGCCGAGCGACACGCCGACCTCGCCGCCGACGCTCGCCGTCAGCTCGCTGAAGCTGCGGTCCGCATAGACGAGGTTCGACACCGACGCCCCGCGCTCGGTGTAGCCGTCGAGCGTCAGGTCGACATAGTCCACCGCCGCGAACGGCGTGACGGTGACGCGGCCGACGCCGAGGCGCCATCCGGCCTCGCCGCTCGCGGCCCAGCCGTCGCCACCGGTCTCGCCGGTCGCGACCTGCTGGTAGGCCGAAGCGCGGCTGATCCTGTCGAAGGTGACGTCGCCGAGCCACGCCGCCGAGCCCTGCGCGTAGAACCCGGCCTCGGTGCCGATCGCCGCATAGGCGCCGACGGTCCAGGCATCGGCCTCGATCGGGGCGCCGAAGGCGAGCTGACCGTCCGTCTTGCGATAGCCGGCGGTGGCGCCGATGTGCAGCGCGTCGCCCACCGACACGTCGACGCCGAGCGTGGGTGCGGTCGTCTGGACGTTGAGACCGGTCAGCGGGCTCGCGCCGGCGCCGATCTCGCTCCAGTCGAATTCATACCAGAGCTTGACGCGGCCGCCGGCGGTCGCCTCGCCGCCGCGCGCGGCGTTGAGCCACCGCATCGCCGGCTGCGTGGTGCTGCGCCCGAGACCGTTCATCGCCATGCGCGTGCCGTAGAGCACGTCGGGGGCCGTGAGGTTCATCGCCTGCAGCGCCTGCGGATCGACATAGGTCGGCAGCGTCAGCCGGTAGACCAGCATGACGCTGTCGTTGCTGCCGGTGCCGTCGCCCGCCCCGAGCGTCGCGGCGGCGCCGTTGAAGCGGCCGGCGGTGGCCTGGAAGTCGTTGTCGTTGCCGACGAACAGGAAGAAGTCCTGCGGCGCGCCCTCTTCGAGCACCGGCGCCAGCGCCATGGCCTCGATCTTCTCGCTGAGCGTCGTCGGCGTGCTCAGCGGCAGCCGCGTGAGGTTCATGCCGACGCGCGCGAGCTGGGTCGGGTTGAGCAGGTTGATCAGTTCGACCTGCTGCACCGGCACGATCCCGGGGACGAGCGTGCCGTTGGCGGCAAGCGGCGTGGTGCCGCTTTCATAGGCCGACCCGGCGAGGTTGGTGGCGCCGGTGGTGTCGAACAGCAGGACGCTCTTGAACAACGGCGTCGCGCTGGTGCTGGCGTTGGCCGCCACGCCGCGGCCGACGCCGTCGCGCGACAGCACCAGGAACTGGGTGTCGTTGAGCGCCAGCACTTCCGACTGGGCCGCGGTCCGGTCCGACGCGCCGCCCGATCCATTGTTGTTGAACACCGGCAGCTGCAGGACATAGTGCGCGACCGGCGTGCTCGGCGTCGGATTGCTGCTGATGTCATAGATCAGGACGCGCGTGTTGTTGCGCGTCTGCTGGGCGCTGCCGCTGGTGTCCTGAACCGTCGCCGACTGCAGGATCGTCACCAGCTTCTTGTTGTCGGGCGTCAGCGCCATGGCCTCGAGGCCCTGGTTGTTGCGGCGGCCGGTGGTGCCCGGCGTGACGCTGTTCATGTCGATGACGCCGGCGGCGGTTCGCGGCAGCAGCGCCGGCACCGTCTGGATCGCGCCGATCTGCAGCCCGGTCGGATCGAACAGGTAGATGCCGGCGGCATATTCGTCGGAAACGTAGAAATTGCCGTTGGGCAGGAAGGCGATGGCCTCGGGATCGAGCGCGATGTGGCCGGCGGCGGTGCCGCTGGTGGCGAGCGGATAGACGATGCCACCGCGCGTGACGGTGCTCGCGCCGGGATCGCGCCCCGTGAACTCGACCCCGGTGGCGTCCTTCAGCACGAAGCCGCCGGTCGGGGTGATGATCAGCTGATTCTGCGACGTCGTCGCCTGCGGCAGCGCCGGCGAGCCGGCGGGCAGCGGCCTGAAGACGATCGCCTCGCTGTGGACGCGGTCGCGATAGTCGATGCCGCCGTCGAACGGCCCGCGGTCGGGAAGCGTGTACATGCTGCTGGCGTAGCTGCCGTCGGCATTGCGTCGCCAGGTCGAGAGATCGATGGCCATGCCCGAGAAGCTGCCGAGCGTCTCGCCGCGGAAATCGAGCGTGTTGGCGTCGAGCCGGCCGCTGCCGACGATACCCTGGTTGACGAAGCTGGTGCCGTTCAGCGTGACGGTGGTCGCGCTATCGCCGGTGGCGATGTTGGGCCGCGCGATCTGCCGCGACTGGGCGGCGGCCGGCGTGGCGGACAGCAGCCCGAGCCCGAGAACGGCGAGCGAGGCGCCCCGCCGCAGCGTAGAATTCATCATCGGATATCCCCCACGACGCCACGTCGCGTCGCAGCGTCGCTAGGCGAGTCGTTTTACCGTTCGGCGTCGGCGAGATGATGTTTGCGTGATGGGGATCGCGGGTGCGGCCGCGTGCGGCGGACAGCAAACGGGCGGCGCCCCGATCGAGGCGCCGCCCGCTGCATCTGCGGCCGCGAGGCCGGCTTAGTCGTCGTTGTTCCCGGTCAGGAAGGCCGGCGCGAAGGTCGGCTCGCTGGTGCCGCCCTCCTCGCTGGCGCGCTCCGGACGCGGGCCGCGGTCACCGCCGTCGCGGCGCGGGCCGCGATCACGGTCGCCGCGCGGGCCCCGGTCGCCGCCCTCGCGGCGCGGACCCCGGTCGCCGTCGCGGCGCGGGCCGCGATCGCCACCGTCGCGGCGCGGGCCGCGATCGCCGCGGTCGCTGCGCTCGCCGCCTTCACGCGGCGGGCGCGTGTCGGGCAGCTCTTCGCCGGTCTCCTGGTCGACGAGGCGCATCGACAGGCGCACCTTGCCGCGGTCGTCGATGCCGAGCACCTTGACCTTGACCTGCTGGCCCTCCTCGAGAACCTCCTGGACCTTCGCCACGCGCTCGTTCTTGATCTCCGAGATGTGAACGAGACCGTCCTTGGCGCCCATGAAGTTCACGAAGGCGCCGAAGTCGACCATCGACACGACCTTGCCGGTGTAGACCTTGCCGACCTCGGGCTCCTCGACGATGCCCTTGATCCAGTTGCGCGCGGCCTCGATCTGCGCCGGATCGGACGAGCTGATCTTGATCGTGCCGTCCTCGTCGATGTCGACCTTGGCGCCGGTGGTGGCGACGATCTCGCGGATCACCTTGCCGCCGGTACCGATGACTTCGCGGATCTTGTCCTTGGG
>JASBUR010000026.1 GCA_030147805.1 Sphingomonadaceae bacterium | reverse complement strand
GCCGCGCGGCGCGCGCCTCGGCCCATAGCGCCGGATTTCCCAGGTCGTCGAGCGCGATCGCCTCGGGCCAATGCGCCTCGACGATCCGGTGCAACGCCTCCCATTTCGACTCGTCGAGCAGGAAACGCGGGTCGATCGCCGCGCGCGCCGCGTCGTCGACCGCCACGCGCAGCCGCAGGCAGGCGGGGCCGCCGCCGTTGCGCATCGATTCGCGCACGTCGATGAAGTGCAGTTCGCGGATCGGCCCGTTGCCGGCGACGAGCGCTTGCAGCCAGCGGTGGACGGCGGGCGTCTCGCGCGATTCCTCGGGAAGCACCAGCGCCATGCCGCCGGCGGGCAGCGTCACCAGCTGCGAGTTGAACAGATAGGAGCCGATCGCCTCGGCGAGACTCACCGCGCTCGCCGGCACCTCGACGATCACCGCCTGCGGCAGCGCGCGCGTCACCCATTCGTAGAGCGCTGCCCTGTCCTCGAACGCCTGCTCGTGCGCGAACAGCACATTCTCGTTGGCGACCGCGACGACGTCGTTGTGGAAGGCGCCCGCCTGGATCGCGGCGTCCGATTGCTGGACGAAGCGGCAGCGATCGGGATCGAGGCCATTCAGCCGCGCCACCGCCGCGCTCGCCAGCCGATGCTGGCGCGCCGGGAAGCCGGCGCGCTGCTCGCCGCCGTAGACGAAGATCTCGAGGCCCGGCGTGCCGTGCGCCTCGGCCATCCGCATGTGGTTGGCGGCGCCCTCGTCGCCGAGTCGCGACGGCACCGCGGCGTGCACCGCGAAATGCCGCGCGTCGCCGAAGATCAGCCGCAGCTGCCGCTCGGTCGCCGCAGCCTCGTGGCTGCGATGCAGCATCGACGACAGGTTGGCGACGGTGAAATGGCAGCGGCCGTCGCCGCTATCGGGCGCCGGCGACACCGTCGCGGCGTTGGCGGTCCACATCGGCGACGCCGAACTGGCGTTGCGCAGCAGCAGCGGGTCGGCGGCATGCGCCGCGGCGAATACCGCCGAGTCGCTGCCGGCGAAGCCCAGCCGTCGCAGCCAGTCGGCGTTCGGCCGGTCGTGCGGCAGCAGGAAGCCCTGCGGCAACCCGAGGCGCATCAGCACCCGCATCTTGGCGAGGCCCTGCAGCGCCGCGGCGCGCGGTCGCGAGGTGCCGCCGGCATTGCGGTGGCTGGCGACGTTGCCGATGCTGAGCCCGGCATAATTATGCGTCGGCCCGATCAGCCCGTCGAAGTTGATCTCGACGAAGGTCATGGCGCTGCGCTCCTCCCGCCACCTTTCCTATCGTCATCCCCGCGAAGGCGGGGATCCATACGCCGAGACTCTGGAATATGGATCCCCGCCTTCGCGGGGATGACGATGCGGGTGGTAGACAGAATTACTGCTCCATCACCCGCAAGCCCGTCGCGATGCCGCCCGCCGGCGCATCGGCCTCGAGGCTGGCGACCGGCCAGGCGCAATAGTCGGCGGCGTAGTAGGCGCTCGGCCGATGGTTGCCCGACAGGCCGATGCCGCCGAACGGCGCGTTCGAGGCGGCGCCGTTGGTCGGCCGGTTCCAGTTGACGACGCCGGCGCGGCTCGCGCTCCAGAAGCGGTCGTAGAGCGCCCCGTCGCCGCCGATCAGCCCGGCCGACAGGCCGAAGCGCGTGGCGTTGGCCTCGGCGAGCGCCGCATCGAAGTCGGGGACGCGGATCAGCTGCAGCACCGGTCCGAACAGCTCCGCGTCGGGTCGGTCGAGCGCGGTCGTCGCATCGATCAGCGCCGGCGCGAGGAAGGGCTTGCCCTCGACCAGGCGCGCCAGCGGCCGGATGGCGTGGCCGCCGCTGGCCACCAACGCCTGCGCGCCGGCGATCAGCCGGTCGGCGGCGCGGTTGTCGATTACCGGCCCCATGAACGGCTGCGGGTCGTCGAACGGCGCGCCGACGATCAGCCGGTCGATCAGCTCGACGACATGCGCGATCATTTCGACCGCCTGCGAATCCTTCAGGATCAGCCGCCGCGCGCAGGTGCAGCGCTGCCCCGCCGACAGATAGGCCGACTGGACGATCAGCGCCGCGGTCGCCGCGAGCTGGTCCTCGGCAACGTCCCAGACGATCAGCGGGTTGTTGCCGCCCATCTCGAGCGCGAGGATCTTGTGCGGCGCCTCGGCGAACTGGCGGTGCAGCGCCGCGCCGGTCGTCGCGCTGCCGGTGAACAGCAGCCCGTCGATCCCCGGATGCCCGGCGAGCGCGCGGCCGGTCTCGCCCGCGCCCTGGACGAGGGCGAGCACGCCGGCGGGCAGCCCGGCGTCGCGCCAGCAATCGGCCATGAAGGCGGCGACCGCCGGCGTCAGCTCGGACGGCTTGAAGACGACGACGTTGCCGGCGAGCAGCGCCGGGACGATATGGCCGTTGGGCAGGTGCGCCGGGAAATTATAGGGCCCGAGCACCGCCAGCACGCCATGCGGCTTGTGGCGCAGCACCTGCCGCACGCCGCCGGCCTCGCCGCTGCGCGTCCCCGTCCGCTCGGCATGCGCGGTGATCGAGATGTCGACCTTGCCGATCACCGAGGTGACCTCGGTGTGCGTCTCCCACAGCGGCTTGCCGGTCTCGCGCGCGATCAGCGCCGCGAAATCCTCGGCGCGCGCCCGCACGGCGTCCTGGTAGCGGCGCAGCATCGCGATCCGCGCGTCGAGCGGCGTCGCCGCCCAGGCGGGCAGCGCCGCGCGCGCCGTCGCGACGGCATCGTCGACGGCGTCGGCGTCGGCCTGCGGCCCGCGCCACAATTCGGCGCCGGTGCAGGGGTCGAGCGATACGAGCTCAGGCAGGGGCATGGCGAACCTCGTCTCCGATCTGCAGGCCGTGGATCCGGGCGTCGTCGGCGGCGACGCGTACGCCGCCCTCGGTGGCGGCGACCGCGCCCGCCCAGGCGCGGAAGCCGGTCAGCGTCCCGCGTGCCAGCAGCGCCGGCGACAGCCCCTCGACCGAGTCGGCGACACCCGCCACCGTCGTCGCAACGCTCTCGCGTACCGTCCGCACCGCATCGACGCGCGCGCACATCGTCGGCCCGCCGTCGAAGATGTCGACATAGCCGTCGAAGGTGAAGCCCTCCGATTCGAGCAGCTTCTTGGCCGGCACGCCGCTCGGGTGCGGCTGGCCGATCACCGCGCGCGCGCTGTCGGGCAGCATCGACACGTAGATCGGGTGCTTGGGCATCAGGTCGGCGATGAACTGGTTGCCGTGCAGGCTGTTGAAGCTGTCGGCCTCCTGGAAGGGCATGCCGAAGAATTTGGCGCCGAGCCCGTCCCAGAAGGCGGAGCCGCCCTGGTCGTCGATGCAGCCGCGCAGCTCGGCGAGCACCCGGTCGCCGAAGCGCTGCCGATGTTGCGCCATGAACAGGTAGCGCGAGCGCGCCAGCAGCCGGCCGAGCCCGGCGACGCGCAGCTCGGGGTGAAGGAACAGCCCGCCGACCTCCGACGCGCCGTCATAGTCGTTGACGAGGTAGAGCGTCTGCATCGCGAAGGTGCGTTTGAGCTCGCGCGAGGTCTGCGTCACCATCCCGAGCTTGTAGCTGTAGAAGGGCCATTCGACCCCGACGCGGCTGAACAGGCAGGCGGTGCCGCCGATCCGCCCCGTCGCCGCATCCTCGAGGAACAGCATATAATATTCATTGTCGGGCGCGGCGACGTCGCGGGCGAAGGACTCGGCCGACCAGGCCAGCCGCCGCGCCAGCGCATCACGGTTGGGCGGCAGGTTGGTGAAACCGCCGCCGGTCATGCGCGCGAGCTCGAGCGCCGCGTCGAGATCGTCTTCGCGCGCCGGGCGGACGAACCAGCTCATCGTTCGTCCCTCCCGCTGCGGCGCGGTACAATTTCATCCTCCCCGGAACGGGGAGGGGGACCGCCGAAGGCGGTGGAGGGGTGACCGGCGCCGATACCCCACCACCCGGCTGCGCAGGGTCCCCCTCCCCTTGCAGGGGAGGATGACAGCGCGTGCGACATCATCCTCATGACGGCAGCCGCCCCTGCGCCAGCCGCATCAGCACCAGCGCCGACAATTTGGCGCGCTCGACGAGGCTGTCGGCGAGCATGAACTCGTCGGCGGAATGGATGGCGCCGCCGCGTACGCCGAGCGTATCGACGACGGGCAGCCCCTGCGCCGCGAGATTGTTGCCGTCGCACACCCCGCCGGTGTCGCGCCAGCCGACCGGGAGGCCGAGGTCGCGGCCGGCGTCGCGCACCAGCTCGAACAGCCGCAGCTGGTTCTCGTCGAGCGGCTTGGGCGGCCGCGCGAAGCTGCCGTGCAGCTCGACCGCCACCTCGTGCAGCGACTTGACGCCGTGGATCGCCGCGGCCATCGCTTCCTCCGCCAGCCGCTGGTCGGCGAGCGTCGCCGGGCGGACGTTGAAGCGCAGCACCGCGAGGTCGGGGACGATGTTGTTGGGGCCGCCGCCGTCGATCTTCGCCGGATTGACCGACAGCCCGTCGCGCGCCAGCACCGCCAGCCGCATCGCCAGATCGGCGGCGGCGACGATGGCGTTGCGCCCCTTCTCGGGCTCGCGCCCGGCATGCGCGGCGCGGCCGCGGATCACCGCCGAGAAATTGCCGCTGCCCTTGCGCGCCCCGGCGAGCGTGCCGTCGGGAAGCGCCGGCTCGTAGGTGAGCCCCACCTCGCAGCGCTTCGCCGCCTCGGCGAGCAGCGCCGCGCTGCCCAGCGACGACACCTCCTCGTCGCTGTTGATGACGACCTCCCAGCCGAGATGCCGCGCGAACGGCGACGCCTCGAACGCCTCGAGCGCCGCCAGCATCACCGCGATGCCGCCCTTCATGTCGGCGGCGCCCGGCGCGTTGAGCGTGCGGTCGTCGAGCCAGCGGCCGGTCTGGAAGGGATGATCGGCGGCGAACACCGTGTCCATGTGGCCGGTGAGCAGCACGCGCGTCATCGCGTCGCCGTGGCGCGTGACGTGGAGGTTGCGGCCATGCGCGAGCGGCTGCGGCACGCCCGCTGCGTCGACCGCGTCGGCCGGCGACGGATCGCGGAGCGCGGCGTCGCCGATCGCGCCGAACGCCGCCGACAGTTCGCGCGCCATCGCCGCCAGCCCGTCGAGGTTGCGGCTGCCCGAATTGATCGCCGCCCACGTCTCGACGCGCGCCAGCATGGCGTCGTGACGATCGTCGAGCGTGGCGAGCACGTCGCGTTCCTGGGATGACAATCCGGGCATGGGGGCCTTTAGCAGTCCTGCCCCCTCATCGTCATCCCCGCGAAGGCAGGGATGCGTGTTCGACCACCCCGTCCACGCGCGGGCCGCATATCCCAAGCGCGCCTGCTGAGCCTGTCGAAGCCGGGTTGGCGCGCCGAGGCGCCTGGGCAAGCTCGCGCTTCGACAGGCTCCGGGTGAGCGCGACGGCTCGGACGTGGTCCCGCGCGGTGCCGTGCCGGCAAGGAGATGACGATGTCGGCGTGCATGATCAGCTCAGCCGCCGCCCCGGCGCGATCTCGTCGGGGTCGGTCTTGATCGCGATCAGCGCCGGCTTGCCGCTCGCCCGCGCCGCGGCGAACGCCGCGGCGAAATCCTCGGTGCGCTCGACCGTCGCGCCGAACGCGCCGAAGCTCTCGGCGAAGGCGGCGAAATCGGGGTTGGTGAGCGCGGTGCCCGACTGGCGGCCGGGGAAGTCGCGCGCCTGGTGCATGCGGATCGTGCCATATTGGCCGTTGTCGACGACGAGGATGACGACGGCGGCGCCGTAGCGCACCGCGGTCGCCAGCTCCTGCCCCGACATCAGGAAATCACCGTCGCCGGCGACGGCGATCACCTCGCGGTCGGGATGGAGGATCTTGGCGGCGATGCCCGCGGGCACGCCATAGCCCATCGCGCCCGAGGTCGGCGCCAGCTGCGTGCCGAAGCGGCGATGCTGGTGGAAGCGGTGCAGCCAGGCGGCGAAATTGCCGGCGCCGTTGGTGAAGATCGCGTCGGGGCCGACGATCGTGTCGATATGCGCGATGACCTCCGCCAGGTTGACGCCCGACTGCACCTGCGTCGGCTGCACCCAGGCCTCGTAGTCGGCGCGCGCCGCCTCCGCCCAGCCTGTCCAGCGTTCGCCGTCGATCATGAAGCCCAGTTCGGCGAAAGCCGCCGCCGCCAGCCGCACCGACGCCTGGATCGCCAGCGTCGGCCGCGTGACGCCGCCGATGCTGTCGCCGTCGACATGGATGTGGACGAGCTTCTGCGCCGGGTTCGGCACGGCCGGCAGCGTATAGGCCTGGCTCGCCACCTCGCCGAGCCGTGTGCCCAGCGCGATGATCAGGTCGGCCGACCGCACCCGCTCGACGAGTTTCGGGTTCGAGCCGAGCCCGAGCTCGCCGGCATATTTGGGGTGGCTGTTGTCGAACCGGTCCTTGCGGCGCCAGCTGGTCACCACCGGGATCAGCGCGTCCTCGGCGAAATGCGCGATGTTGGCGACCGATTCGGCCGACCAGCCCGATCCGCCGATCCACAGGATCGGCCGCTCGGCCTCGGCGAGGAGGTTCGCCAGTTGGGCGATGCAGCTCGCATCGGGCGACGGCTCGGCGGCGACGATCGGCGTGGCGACCGCCGGCGGCGCCTCGTCGCCGAGCAGGTCCTCGGGCAGCACCACGACGACCGGTCCCGGCCGCCCCGAGATCGCCGCGGCATAGGCGCTGGCGACGAGTTCGGCGGCGCGGTCGGCGCGGTCGATCACGACGACGCGCTTGGCGACGCCGGCGAACATCAGCCGATAGTCGATCTCCTGAAACGCCTCGCGCTGCAGCATGTCGGTGCCGACCTGGCCCACGAACAGCAGCATCGGCGTCGAATCCTGGAAGGCGGTATGGACGCCGATCGCCGCATGCGTCGCGCCCGGCCCGCGCGTCACCAGTGCGACGCCCGGCTTGCCGGTGAGCTTGCCATAGGCCTCGGCCATGTTGGCGGCGGCGGCCTCGTGGCGGCAGGTGACGAGCTTCAGCCCGTCCTGCACGTCGTAGAGCGCGTCGAGCACCTGGAGGTAGCTCTCGCCGGGGACGGCGAAGGCATGGGTGATGCCCTGTGCGCGCAGGGTATCGACGATGGTTCTGGAAACGGAGTTCATGCGCCGCTTGGTGGCAGCGGCATCGTTTCGGGTCAACTCGGCTCGATTTCGCCGGTCATCGCGGCGCCCATGCGCCGGATCGCGGCGATTTTGCCGTGAAACGGCGCCCAATCGTCCGATTCGTCGATCGCCGCCCAGATCGATTCGATCTCGTCGATCAGCAGCGCGCAGGGTTCGGGGTCGGACCAATAGGGGTGCGCGGTGTCGGCGGCGGGGGCATAGCCGGCGATCGCCGCGACGAATGGCGCGAACGCCGGCAGCGCATAGCTCGCCTCGGCGGGGCTGGGGCCGCGCCGCTGGCCGCCGCGCCAGTCGAAATAGAAGCGGTCGAGCGGCAGGCCGGTCGTCTCGAGTGCCGATTCCATCGCCTGCAGCAGCGCCAGATCGGTCGCGTCGTCGCGGGGGCGGACACCCAGCCGCCCGAGCACCGCGATCCGCAGCTCGGCCTCGAAGCGCAGCGGATATTCGCTGAAGGCGGGCACGAGGCTGTCGGTCTCGGCCACCGTGCGCAGCGCCAGCGCCAGCTGGTGGAGGTTCCAGTGCAGCGCCTCGGCCTGCCGGCCGAAGGCGTAGAGCCCCGAATGGTCGAAATAGGCGGCGGTGAACGAGCGATCGTAGCGCGGCGCGAAGCGGTAGGGGCCGTAGTCGAAGCTCTCGCCGGTGATGTTGATGTTGTCGGTGTTGAGCACGCCGTGGACGAACCCCGCCGCCATGAAGCCCGCCGCCAGCCGCGCCGCGCCCCACACCGCCTGGTCCATCAGCGCGGCGTAGCGATCGGGCGCCTCGGCCTGCCCATAGTGGCGCAGCACATAGTCGGTCAGCCGCGCGAGGTTCTCGGGCTGCTTGAGGTAGGCGAGCCGCTGGAAGCTGCCGTAGCGGATATGGCTGTGCGACAGCCGCACCATCACCGCCGAGCGCGTCGGCGACGGTTCGTCGCCGCGCACCAGCGCCTCGCCGGTCTCGATCAGCGAAAAACTCTTCGAGGTCTCGACGCCCAGCGCCTCGAGCATCTCGGTCGCCAGCACCTCGCGCACGCCGCCCTTCAGCGTCAGCCGCCCGTCGCCGAAGCGGCTCCACGGCGTCTGCCCCGACCCCTTGGTGCCGAGGTCGAGCAGCCGGCCGCGGTCGTCGTACAGCTGCGCGAACAGGAAGCCGCGGCCGTCGCCGAGGTCGGGATTGTAGGTGCGGAACTGGTGGCCGTGGTAGCGCAGCGCCAGCGGTGCCTCGAGGCTGCCCGCCAGCGGCGCGAAGCGGCCGAAATGCGCGATCCACTCGGCATCGGTGAGCGAACCCAGCCCGACGGTCGCGGCGTGCCGGTCGTTGCGGAAGCGCAGGACGTGCTGCGGAAAGGGCGCGGCCTCGACGACATCGTAGAAGGCGTCGCCCAGCTCGTGGATGGCGCGCGCCGGGCGGTAGGCGGTGTCGGTCACGCGGGAGTCAATCGCCGGGCGGCGGCGAGGTTCCGCTCCGGACGCGGCGTCAGCTGCGATAGCCGCAGGCGGCGCTGACGAAGCGGATGGTTTCCGCCTTGATCGCCTCGCGCTCCTCGGGCGTCGCGCCCGATCCGAACGCCCGGTCGAGCGCGTCGCCGACCGCGGCATAGACGAACGAGGCGGCGACCGGGATGTTGACGTCGGTCACGCCCTGCGCGCCGAGCTGCGCGCGCATATGCGCCTCGGTCCAGGCGACGACGACTTCGCGCGACGAGCGATAGAAGGGCTCGGCCTCGGGATCGTGGAAATGGCCGCCGGGGCTCGAACCGCCGATGCGGTCGGTGCCGCCCTGATTGATCGCCTCCCACTGCTTGTGCGTCGCGCAATAGTCGAAGCAGCGCTCGATCGTCGTCTCGATGGTCAGCGCCGCGAGGCCCTCGCCGCGATCCATCGCCGCGATCATGTTCTCGCCATATTGGCGGCCGAGCTCGATGAGCAGATTCTTCTTCGAGCCGAAATGGTAGAAGATCGACCCTTCGGAGACGTCGGCGGCGCGCGCGATGTCGGCGGTGCCGGTCGACACGAAACCCTTGGTCGAGAACAGCATGTTCGCGGCCTCGAGCACGCGCTGGCGCGTCTCGGCCGGGTCATAGCGGCGAGCCCGCGGCTCGGCGGCTTTGGTGGCCATAACAACTCCCCCTCCGGCCCTGCGGCCAGTCCTGATCGGACAGGATATCCTAGCTTTCTGAGTCAGAGTCAAAAGATTTGGGCCGCGACGCAGGCGTTGGACAAGCGGCGGCGATGCGATAGTTTCCGCCGCGACGATGAGCGGCCCGGGCTTCACCGACGGTTATTATTGGTCGCGCGATGGCCTGCGGCTGCATTACCGCGACTATGCCGGACCGGCGGATCGGGCGCCGCTGCTCTGCATCCCCGGGCTGACGCGCAACGTCCGCGATTTCGAGGGACTGGCCGGACGCCTCGGCGGCGAGCGCCGCGTGATCTGCGTGTCGCTGCGCGGCCGCGGCGAATCGGCGTTCGCCAAGGACGCGCTCAGCTATGTGCCGCTGACCTATCTCCAGGACGTCGAGGCGCTCGTCGAGGAGCTGAAGCTCGACCGGCTGGTGTCGGTCGGCACCTCGCTCGGCGGCCTCATCACGATGCTGCTCGCGGCGACGCATCCCGGCCTGCTCGCCGGCGCGGTGCTCAACGACATCGGCCCCGAGATCGCGCCCGCCGGACTGGCGCGGATCAAGTCCTATGTCGGCAAGGGCGGCAACTGGCCGACCTGGATGCATGCGGCGCGCGACATCGCTGCGGGCAACGCCGCGGTCTATCCGCGCTACCACATCACCGACTGGCTGCGCATGGCCAAGCAGCTGTGTCGCGTCGCCAGCTCGGGCCGCATCGTCTGGGACTATGACGCGCGCATCGCCGAGCCCTTCCGCCTGCCGGGCGGCGAGGTCGGCGTCGATCTCTGGCCGGCGCTCGATGCGCTCCGCGAGGTGCCGGTGCTGTCGCTGCGCGGCGCGCTGTCGGACGTGTTCGCGGCGACGACGCAGGCGGCGATGGCGCAGCGCCTGCCCGGCCTCACCGCGGTCGAGGTGCCCGAGGTCGGCCACGCCCCCTCGCTCGACGAACCCGTCGCCGTCGCCGCGGTCGATCGCCTCCTAGGCGTTGTCGCGTAGCCGACCCTCGACCTGCTGGCCGAGATATTCGAGCGTCGCGATCCGCCGATAAAGGCCGCTGTCGGCGACGCTGTCCATCGCGAAGAAGCGCTGCATGTGCGGAAAATGCAGGTCGAGCACGCGACCGAGGTAGATCGGCGACAGCAGCCCGCCATGCTCGTCGGTCAGCGGCCCGATGCGGCGGCGCAGCGCATAGCTGTGGCGGCGCATCCAGATCGGCCGCGACCGCGTGCTCATCTCGGACAGGATATGGTCGCGCGTCGGCGGCTGGTCGAAGGCATGGCCATAGGCCGAGGGGCGGCTCGCCAGCCGCGGGTCGAGCCGGGTGAGCAGGGCCGCCTCGAAGCGGCCGAGATTCTTGAGCGCCATCGGCAGCGTCAGCGCCTCCTCGACCACCGCGCGATCGAAGAAGGGCATGAAATACCCGCCCTGGCGGCCGACGAGGCTCAGCTCGCGGCCGAAGAAGGCGCGGCAGCGCAGCCGCGGGTAGAGCTGCTCGATGAGCGCGCGCGGCAGCG
Organism: Sphingomonadaceae bacterium; assembly: GCA_030147805.1. Classification (GTDB taxonomy): domain Bacteria; phylum Pseudomonadota; class Alphaproteobacteria; order Sphingomonadales; family Sphingomonadaceae; genus Sphingoaurantiacus. Next base: position 85,735 of record JASBUR010000026.1, on the reverse strand, counting down.
GCGCGCGCATGTCGGGGGGCAGCCCGAGCGCCGCGAGCGCCTTCGCCTCGATCGCGCCGAGGAACTCGCGCGCGTCGAAGGCGTCGCTGGTGTCGGTGGTGGTGAAGCGCGCGAAAAAGGCCTCGGCGACGTCGCGGGCGCGCAGCGGCCGATCGGGCAGGTAGAAGAAGTTGCGGAACACCTCGCCGCAGCCGCCGGACACCGCGAGCTGGCCGCCCAGCTGCCGCGCATGGCGCGCATGGGCGTTGCCGCCATTGTCGAACAGCCCGCCGTCGGTGACCAGCGCGTCGGTTTCGTGGAAGTTGCGCTCGACCTGCTCGGCATAGTCCTCGGGGCCGATGTCGCGCCACGCCGCCTTCTGGAACAGCTCGACCTCGAAGCCCTCCGCGGCACCGACGGCGCGGGCGATCTCGACGTCTTCCATGCCCGGACGGCCGTAGACATAGACGTGCGGCTTCACGCCGCGGTCGCGCAGCAGCGCCAGCGCCAGCCGCGAATCGAGCCCGCCCGACAGCGGGCACTGCATGCGGTCGCCCCATTCGGCGACATAGGGATCGGCTTCCTCGCGCAGCCGCGCCGCCATGCGGTCGATGCGCGTATCGAGCGGCATGTCGGTCGTCGCCGCGGGCAGCGGCTTGGCCACCGGGTGGCGAACGACCTGCGCGCCCAGTTCGATCTGTGCCTCCGGGCCGAGGCGGCGCACCTCCTCGAACACCGTGTCGTCGCCGACCGGGAAGACGTTGAAGGCGAATTCATAGACGCCCTGCTTCGCCCAGGTCAGCCGTGGCACGCTGCCGGCGGTGGCGAGGAACGAGGTCGACACCACCTCGAAGCGGCGGTCGTGGAACAGCTGGAAGGCGCCGAAGAAATCGGTGAGCAACGCGGTGCGGCCGGCTTTCCGCACCAGCAGCGCGAAATGGCCGCGCAGCCGCTCCCAGTCGGTGAAGGGCAGCTCGAAGGCGTCGAGCAGCGCCGCGAGCGCCGGCGTGCCGAGCTTGCCGTCGAACACCAGCGTCCCGGCGACCGCGACGAAATCGTCGCCGCGCTGCAGGAAGCCGGCGGGGCCGCCGTGGATGAAGGGAACGTGGAAGCCGACGTGATGCGGCGTGGCGAAGTCGGTCGGCGCGGCAAACCCGTGCCGGGCGAACTGGGCGCGCGCCGCCGCCAGCCGTTCGGTCGCGCCCTCGTCGTTGCGACACAGATAGAAGCCCGCCATCGCCCGGCTCCCTAGCCGACGAAGGTTAATATCGCCAGCGACTTCGCGCCGCCGCCGCCGCTTGCTATAGCGGCGGCGAATGCGGCCGCGCCTCCTCCACCTCCATTCGACCTTCAACCTCGGCGGCAAGGAGGCGCGTTGCGTGGCGCTGATGAACGCCTGGGGCGACGCCTTCAGCCACGACATCGTGTCGGCCGCGCCCGGCGAGACCGCCGCCGCCGCGCTGATCGATCCGGCGGTCGCGGCGCGGCTGCTCGACCATTTCCCAAGCCTCGAAGGCAAGCCCGGTCCCGCGCGCTGGCGCCGAATCGCCGCGGCGATGCAGGGCTATGATCTGATCCTCACCTATAACTGGGGGTCGATGGACGCGGTCGGCGCGAATCGCGTCTTCGCGCACCGGCCGATGATCCATCACGAGGACGGCTTCAACGAGGACGAGACCGAAAGGCAGAAGCCCAAGCGCGTCATCTTCCGCCGGCTGTTCCTCCCCGGCGTCGCCCGGCTGATGGTGCCGTCGCGCAATCTCGAACGAATCGCGCTCGAGGTCTGGCGGCAGCCGCGCGAGCGCGTCGCCTATGTGCCCAACGGCGTCGACATGGCGCTCTACGAGCGGCCGCCCGCGCCCGACGCGCTTCCCGGCTTCGCGCGGCGGCCGGGCGAGGTGATCGTCGGCACGCTCGCCGGGCTGCGGCCGGTCAAGAACCTGCCGCGTCTCGTCCGCGCCTTTGCCGCCGCCGCGCGCGCCACGCCGGGCGTCGCGTCGCGGCTGGTGATCGTCGGGCGCGGTCCCGAGGAGGCGGCGATCCGCGCCGAGGCCGACCGGCAGGGCATCGCCGACCGCTTGGTGATGCCGGGCTTCGTCGCGCATCCGCACCGCTATGTCGGGCTGTTCGACATCTTCGCGCTGTCGTCGGACAGCGAGCAGTTCCCGATCAGCCTCGTCGAGGCGATGGCGGCGCGGCTGCCCGCCGCCTCGACGCGCGTCGGCGACGTCGCCGAGATCGTCTCGCCGGCCAATCGGCGGTTCCTCGCCGCCGACGAAGCCGGGCTCGGCGAGGCGCTGGCGGCGCTGGTCGCCGATCCGGCGCGGCGCGCCGAAGTCGGGTCGGCGAACCGCGCCAAGGTCGCCGCCGACTATGATTTCGCCGCGACCGCCGCCGCCTACCGCGCGATCTACGAAGCGGCGATGCGCCGATGAAGACCTGCCTCGCGCTTCGCTGGCTCGATGGAATCGCGACATGAGCCGCCGGCTGCTGCAGCTCGTGCTGTTGCTGCTCAGCCTGTCGCCGCTCGGCTTCGGCGCGATGGGCATGATCTACGGCGCCGGCTGGCTCGGCGGCGCCGACGGACCCGCCAGCCTCGACAGCCACTTTCGCTACCTGTCGGGCATCTTCTTCGGACTCGGGGTGGCGCTGCTCAGCTGCATCCCGCGCATCGAAGCGATGACGCTACGCTTCCGCTGGGTGGCGGCGCTCGTCGTGATCGGCGGGCTGGCGCGCCTCGGCGGCCTGCTCGCCGGCGACGTCCCCGGCCAGGGCCATCTGATCGGCCTCGGCCTGGAACTGGTCGTGACGCCGTTGCTCGTCGTCTGGCAGGCGCGGCTACGGGCGGACGCGCGGGCCTGAATAGGTCGTCGACGCCGCCTCGCGGGCGCGGCGCTTGTCGAGCATGCGCTTGACCGCATAGCCGCCCGCCGCCGCGGCGATCATGCCCATCGGGCCCATCCGGCGCATCACCGTCGGCAGCGCCGCGCCGAGCGCCGCACCGCGAAGTCCTCCCGCGGTCGTGCCGACATTGCGCGCGATCGAGCGGCCGGCCAGTGCGCCTACGATACGTCCGAACATCTCAGCTTCTCCATTTCAGTTCCGTTCCCAAGCGCTTGGCGCGGCGCTCGGTTCCAAGCCTCACGCCGCCTTCTTCGCCGCGATCCATTCGTTGACGTGGCGTTCGAGCACGTCGAGCGGCACCGGCCCCTGCTCGAGCACGGTGTCGTGGAACGCCCGCAGGTCGAACGTCTCGCCCAGTTCGGTCTCCGCCTTGGTGCGCAGCCGCCGGATCGTCAGCTCGCCGAGCTTGTAGGCGAGCGCCTGCCCCGGCCAGGTGATGTAGCGGTTGACCTCGGCCTCGATGTTGCCGCGGCTGAGCGCGGTGTTGTCGAGCATGAACTGGATCGCTTGGGGCCGCGTCCAGCCCTTCGCGTGGAGGCCGGTGTCGACGACCAGCCGGCAGGCGCGCCACATCTCGTAGGACAGCCGCCCCATTTCCTTCGCCGGCGTGTCGTACATCCCCATCTCGATGCCCAGCCGCTCGGTATAGAGCGCCCAGCCTTCGGTGAAGGCGGTGCTCGAATATCCAAAGCGCCGGAACATCGGCAGGTCGAGCTCCTGCGCGAGGCTGATCTGGTGGTGATGCCCCGGCACCGCCTCGTGCATGGTCAGCGACGGCAGTTCGTAGAAGGGCCGCTGGTCGAGCTTCGAGGTGTTGACCCAATAGACGCCGGGAGTCGCGCTGGTCAGCTTGCCGCTGCCATAATAAGCGGTGGTCGTGCCCTCGGCGATCTCGGCGGGGATTTCGCGCACCGTGTAGGGCAGCCGCGGCAGGTTGCCGAACAGCTTGGGCATCCAGCCGTCGATCAGCTTGGCGAGATAGGCCGCCTCGCGCATCAGCTCGGCGCCGCTCTTGGGATAATAGCGCGGGTCGCTGCGCAGGTGCTGGACGTAAGTCTTGCGGTCGGCATAGCCGGCCTTTCGCGCGACGCCTTCCATCTCGGCGGTGATCCGCGCCACTTCCGACAGGCCGATCTTGTGGATCGCGTCGGGCGTCAGGTCGGTCGTCGTCTCGGCGCGCACGCGGAAGGCGTAATAGGCGGCGCCGCCCGGCGTGGTGCCGATGCCGGCGACCGGCCGGCATTTCGGCGCATATTCCTGCGTGTAGAAATCGAGCGTCTTCTTGTACGCCGGATTGATCGTGCCGCTGATCAGCTCGCGCGCGCGACTTTCGAGCGCCGCCCAGTCGGCGTCGGCGATCGTCGACGGCTGACGCTTGAACGGGATGTAGAAGCGCGAGGCGGTCGGGTCGGCGACGATGACGCCGGCGATCGTCTTCTCGAACCCTTTGAGCGGCTCGCACGGTTGCGCATAGCCGTCCTTCAGCCCCTGCCGGGTTACCGCGATCTGCGCGTCGTTGTACGCCGGGTAGGCGGCGAGCCGCGCCAGATAGCTCTCGTAGTCCGCCCTGGTCTGGAACGGTAGGTCCTCGCCGATGCCGGCGATGTTCTGGAACCAGCTCGAATAGGTGGTGAAGGTGACGGCGCGCTGGCCGAATGTGTTGCCCTCGACCTGCTCGGCAAGTTGCCGGCGCAGGATCGCGCGGTGGGTGCGGTCGGCGCTCGACAGCCCGCCCTCGTCGATGCGGTCGAGCCGGTCGATGAGCGCCTGCGCCTCGCGCGCGCGCCGGTCCTCGGCGGCGAGCGACGGGTCGCCGAGCTCGGCATCATAGTCGCGCACCCCGAGCATCGTCGCGTAGACCGGCGAATTCTTCATCGTCCAGGCCCAATGGTCGTCGAGCACCGCCTTCAACTCGTCGGCGGGCGCGGCGAGCGCCGTCGTCGACAGCAGGCTGGCGGCAAGCGCGGCAAGGATCAGGCGCATCATATCTCCCCCGGGTCGCAGCGCCGCTCGGCCGGGGCGCCCCTTGCGCGACAATGCCCGGTTGATCGGAAGTTCCGCAAGCGTCAGCATGACGGTCGACGGCAGCTCGCACGCCGGGAAGGAATGCCCGATGAGACGATTTTCGAGACGGGCGTTCGTGGCGCAGGGGCTCGCCGCCGTTCCGATGGCCCTGCCCGTTGCGGCCTGGGGCCTGCCCGCCGACGACGATGCGCAGCGCTGGCTCGCCGGCCGCGCCGTGCCGATCCGCTCGATCGATGCTGCCGACGATGACTTTCGCGACCTGGCGCCGCTCGCCCGGGCGATCGGCCAGGCGCGCGTCGTCCAGCTCGGCGAACCCGGCCACGGCGCCGGCACGAGCTTTGCCGCCAAAGTGCGACTGATCAAATTCCTGCACCAGCGCCTCGGCTTCGACGTCGTGCTGTGGGAGTCCGGCCTCTACGATGTCGACCTGACCGACGCCGCGCTGCGCGCCGGCGAGGATCCGCTCGCCGCCGCGCGCCGCGGCGTCTTCGCGCTGTGGGCGAATGCCGCCGAGGTCACGCCGCTGTTTCGCTATGCGCAGGACAGCCACGGCGGCGGCCGCCCGCTCGCGATGGCCGGGCTCGACATGCAGGTCAGCGCCCGCGGCTCGGTCGAACGCTTCGCCGCCGACCTGCGGTCGCTGGCGACGGGTATCGGCGATCCGGCGCTGCGGTCCCGCATGGAGAGGCTCGCCGAGACGGCCATCGCCGCGCGTACGCGGGTGTTCGCCGAGATGCTGCCCGCCGATCTTCGCACGCTCGAGGCTGCCGTCGACGGCCTGCTCGCCACGCTGCGCGCGCAGCGCGCGCCGATCGCGGCGGGCATCGGCGCGGGGCGGTTGCGCTTCATGACGGAGGCGATCGAGAATGTCCGCGCCGACGCGCGCAACCGCGTCGACCGCAAGCAGGGCACCGCCACGCCGGTTGAACTCGAGAACCGGCGCGATGCGCGCAACGCCGAGATCGCGCGCTGGCTGGTCGACGACGTTCACGCCGGCCGGCGGATCATCATCTGGGCGCACAACGCCCATGTCATGAACGCGCATTACGGCGCCGACTTCCGCAGCCTTCATCTTGCCCCGGCGCCCGACCGCATGAAACCGACCGGCGTGTTCCTGAAGGACTGGCTCGGCGACGATCTCTTCACGATCGGTATGACCGCTTATCAGGGCGTCGACCAATGGGCGGCCGGCGGCAAGGCGACGGCGATCGAGCCGGCTCCAGCGGAGAGCCTCGAAGAGCGGCTCCACCGGCTCGGCGCGTCGCAGCTGTTCGTCGATCTGCGCGCCGCCCGGCGCGCCGCGGCGCTGGCATCGGTCACCACCGCGCGCATCCCCAAATATGACACGGTGCCGGTCGCCGATGTGACCCGACCCTATGACGGCCTCGTCTTTATCGACAGGATGGCGGCCGCGACGCGCATCGACGAGACGGCGCGCTGACGGGCGCAAGGAGCCTCGCATGACGATCCAGGTTCACCATCTCAACAATTCGCGCTCGCAGCGCGTGCTCTGGCTGCTCGAGGAGCTGGGCGTCCCATACGAGATCGTCCATTATCAGCGCGACTCCAAGACGATGCTGGCGCCGCCCGAACTCAAGCGCGTCCATCCGCTCGGCAAGTCGCCGGTCATTACCGACGACGGCGAGACGATCGCCGAAACCGGGGCGATCATCGACTATCTCGTCACCCGCTACGGCGACGGCCGGCTGGCGCCGCCGCGCGACACCCCCGCCGGGCGGCGCTACACCTACTGGCTTCACTATGCCGAAGGCTCGGCGATGCCGCCGCTGCTGCTGACGCTGGTGCTCGGCAAGCTTGGCATCCTCGGCAGGCCGGCGCGCAAGTTCGTCCGCGCGCAGGTCGACCTCCATCTCGACTATCTCGAGGCCGAGCTGACGAAGCATGAGTGGTTCGTCGGCGACGCGTTCAGCGCCGCTGACGTGATGATGAGCTTTCCGCTCGAGGCGGCGGCGATACGCGGCGGGCTCGACGCCAGCCGGCCGAAGTTATTCGCCTTTTTGCAGCGCATCCACGCGCGGCCGGCCTATCAGCGCGCGCTCGAAAAGGGCGGCCCCTACGATTTTGCCTGACGGCCCCGGCCGCGTGGGCGCGACTGGCGGGCCGTCATCGGGTCGGGCTTGCGCGGCGGTTTCCAGCCAGCCGGCGGCATTACGCGCTGCTGGCTGGTGCCGAGGCCCATCGCACCGGGCGCCTGGCGCTCCAGCCCCGAGGTGTCGGCGCCGCCGGCATCTGCGGCCGATGCACCGCCGCGCACCAGGTTGATCCGATCGCGCAGCCGCTTCGCCTCTTCGAAGTCCAGCGCCGCGGCTGCCGCTTCCATCTGCCGGCGCAGATCGTCGATGTCGTCGGTCATCGACGATAAACGCCGCAGGCCGCTTTCGGGCACCATCGTCGGCGGGATCCGCCGGCCGGTCGCCGCCGATCAGGCATAGCCGACCCATCCGCGCCAGGTGAAGGCGGCGTAGAACAGGCTGACATCGGAGAAGCCGCCGGCCGCCAATATGGCTTCGTCCTGCGCCGGGTCAAAGCTGTTCAGGCTCGCGGCGACGGCGGCGCGCGCCGCCTGAACCTGATCGTGATCGGCGCCCATCGCGACCGGGAAGGCGGCATAGCGATCAAGCCAGATGTCGCGCACATCTGCCGCTTGCGGGAAACTCGCGTGCGCCGCCACGAAGGGCGCGCCCGGGCGCAGCCGGCGGTGAATCTCGCCAACGGTCCGCTCGCGCTCGGGGGCCTCAAGGAAATGCAGCGTCAGGAGGCAGATGGCGGCATCGAAGGGCCCCTCCGGCGCATCGTCGATATAGCCCGCGACCAGCTCCACCCGGTCGCGGTGCGGGCCGACGGCTCGCGCCGCCAGTTCGAGCATGGCGCCCGCCGGATCGACGCCGACGAAGCGCCATCCCGGGTAGCTGTCGGCAAGCGCCTTGAGCTCGGCGCCGCCGCCGGCGCCCAGCACCAGCACGCGGCCGGTCTCCGGCACCCGCTCGGCGAGCAGCAGGCCGGTCATCCGATGCAGCGCGTCGAGCCCCGGCACGAACCGGCGCGGCCCCTCCTCGTAGCGCGCGACCGCCGCGGGGTCGGAAAAATGCTTCAGGAAATGCGCTTGCGGATTCACTTCAATGTCCATGGTGGCCTCGGGTTGTCGGTCCGGCCGCACGCTGCGCCAGGCCGTGATGGAAAGCGGTGCTGAGGTCGGCGAGCGTGACGGCGCCAAAGGAGGCGAGCAGCCGCTCCTCCGCCTCGCGCAGGCTGGCGCCGAGGACGGCGTTCACTGCCAGCTCGACGGCGCAACCCGGCGCCTCGCTGCGATGGCCGATGGCGAACAGCGCCGGCGCGCCGATCGCCTCGTAGATATCGCGCAGGCTGACGTCGGCGAGGTCGCGCGCTATCGTCCAGCCGCCGCCATGGCCCTTGCTCGATTGCACATAGCCGCGCTCGCGCAAGCCGGCGAGCACGCGGCGAACGACCACCGGGTTGGTCCGCATCGTTTCGGCCAGCGCCTCGGAGGTCAGCGGCCGGCGCTGCTCTGCCATATGGAGCAGGACATGCAGCACCCCCGACAAACGGCTATCGCGACTCATGTAACTATCATTGATGCATGAAATCCGGCCGGTCAACCGCGTCGCGCTGGCCAGCGCCGTTCGTCGCAAAACCCTCGACGATGCCCCATCTGGAACATAGATAGAACATATGGCCCAGCTCGACACGCGCGCAAAGCTCGCGATCCTTGCCGACGCGGCGAAATATGACGCCTCCTGTGCCTCGTCGGGCACGACGAAGCGCAACTCCTCCGACGGCAAGGGCCTCGGCTCGACCGAGGGCATGGGAATCTGCCACGCCTATGCGCCCGACGGCCGTTGCATCTCGCTGCTGAAGATCCTGCTCACCAACAGCTGCATCTTCGACTGCGCCTATTGCATCAACCGCAGGTCGTCGAACGTCCGCCGCGCGCGCTTCTCGGTCGACGAGGTGGTGAAGCTGACGCTCGCCTTCTACCGCCGCAACTATATCGAGGGGCTGTTCCTCTCCTCGGGGATCATCCGGTCGTCCGACTATACGATGGAGGCAATGGTCCGCGTCGCCAAGGCGCTGCGCGAGGAGCATGACTTCCGAGGCTATATTCACCTGAAGACCATCCCCGACGCCGCGCCGGACCTGATCGAGGCCGCCGGCCGCTACGCCGACCGGCTGTCGATCAACGTCGAGCTGCCGACCGACGCCGGACTCAAGGCCTATGCCCCCGAGAAGGATTCGGCGCGCATCCGCGGCAGCATGCGGCAGCTGCGCCGCCACATCGACGACACCGCCGACGCGAAGACGCGCTACAGGTCGGCGCCGGCGTTCGCCCCCGCCGGCCAGTCGACGCAGATGATCGTCGGCGCCGATGCGGCAAGCGACAGCGACATCGTCGGCACCGCGAGCACGCTCTACGACCGTTTCAGGCTGCGGCGCGTCTATTATTCGGCGTTCAGCCCGATCCCCGACGCGTCGGCCGACCTGCCGCCGGCGCGCCCGCCGCTGCTGCGCGAACACCGGCTCTACCAGGCCGACTGGCTGATGCGCTTCTACGGCTTCGCGCCCGGCGAGGTGCAGGCGGCGACCGACGACGGCTTCCTGCCGCTCGACATCGACCCCAAGACCGCTTGGGCGCTGAAGCACCGCGACCTCTTCCCGCTCGACGTCAACGCCGCGCCGCGCGAGCTGCTGCTGCGCATTCCGGGGCTCGGCGTGAAGGCGGTCGACCGCATCGTCGCGGCGCGGCGCTGGCGGCGGCTGCGGCTCGAGGATGTCGGGCGGCTGACCGTCTCGGTCGACCGCGTCCGCGCCTTCCTGACCGCCGATGGCTGGCGCCCGACGATGCTCGCCGACCGGCTCGATCTGCGGTCGACCTTGCGGCCGCCGGTCAAGCAGCTCGATCTGTTCGCGGCGTGAGGAGGCTCCGGGGAAGCTCCTCGTTGAACACGCTCACTTTTCTTGCGCTCACCCTGAGCCTGTCGAAGGGCCAGCCCGACGTGGCGCCGCGACTTGCTCGCCCTTCGACAAGCTCAGGGTGAGCGCGGAGGTCGTGCCCCGTCATGGGAGGCAACAGGCAAGGAGCCGCGCTCGAGCCGCAGCGTTCAATCCTTCCAGTCTTGAAGAAGGCCCAAATGCCCGTCGTCCTCCTCGACCATGACGCCGACTTCGACGGCTGGCGCAGCGCCGCCCGCGCGCTCGTGGCGGCCGAAATCCCGTCGGACGACATCATCTGGCAGGTCGCCGGCGCGCAGGCCGACCTGCTCGCGGGAGCGCCGACCGAACTCCCCGCGGTGGAGGCGACCTTCGCGGTTCCCAAGCGCTTCGTCGAACTCGCCGAGGCGGTGATCTGCCACCGCGACCCCGCGCGCTTCGCGCTGCTCTACCAGGCGCTGCGGCGGCTGCGCGGCTCGCCCAGGCTGCTCGAGGACAGCGCCGACCCGCTCGTCCACCGCCTCGATACGATGGCCAAGGCGGTCGGCCGCGACCTCCACAAGATGCGCGCCTTCGTCCGCTTCCGCGAGGTGGCCGGCGAAGACGGGACGCGCTTCATCGCCTGGTTCGAACCCGAGCATCATGTCGTCCGTCGCAACGCCGGCTTCTTCGCGCGCCGCTTCGCCAACATGCGCTGGTCGATCCTCACGCCCGAACTCTGCGTCCACTGGGACGGTGCGGCGCTCGACTTCACCCCCGGCACCACCCGTGCCGACGCCCCCGACGGCGATCCGCTCGAGGAAACCTGGCGGACCTACTACGCCTCGATCTTCAATCCGGCGCGGCTGAAGGTGAAGGCGATGACCAAGGAGATGCCGAAGAAATATTGGCGCAACATGCCCGAGACCTCGCTCGTTTCGACGTTGATCGCCGAGGCGGGCACGCGCACCGAGGCGATGGTGGCGAACGGCAGCAACGAGAAGGCCCCCGCGATGGCGCGCAGTCCCGAACTCGACGAGGCGATCGTCTACGACAGCCTGTCCGCGGCGCGCGCCGCCGCCCGGCATTGCACGCGTTGCCCTCTCTACAAGAATGCGACGCAGACCGTGTTCGGCGAGGGCGCGCCCGCCGCGCCGCTGATGTTCGTCGGCGAGCAACCCGGCGACCAGGAGGATCTCGCCGGCCGGCCGTTCGTCGGCCCGGCGGGCCAGCTGTTCGACCGCGCGCTCGCCGACGCCGGCATCGACCGCGGCGCGACCTATGTCACCAATGCGGTCAAGCACTTCAAATTCACCCCGCGCGGCACGCGGCGCATCCACGACAAGCCCGACGCCGGTGAGATCGACGCCTGCCGCTTCTGGATCGATCATGAGCGCCGCCTGGTGCGGCCGCGGCTGGTCGTCGGGCTCGGGGCGACCGCGGCGCGCTCTCTGCTCGGCCGCCCGGTGACGATCGCGAAGACGCGCGGCGCCGCGATCGACCAGGACGACGGCAGCGAGGTCTGGATCACCGTCCACCCGAGCTTCCTGCTCCGGCTGCCCGACGCAGCGGCCAAGCGGCGCGAATATCAACGCTTCGTCGACGATCTGGGGCAGGTCGGGGCCCGGCTGAAAGATTTAGTCGACTAACACGCCCGAAAAATAGCCACTCATTTCGTTGTGCCTACGAAATGGGCACGAATCGGACATGTCATGCTGCACCGCAGCGTGACGCGCCAATTGGCATGGCTTCTGCACTGCTTCCCCGGCTGGGAGCCAGGGAGGCAAGCGGGGATGAAACTCATTGTAGCCATCATAAAGCCGTTCAAGCTCGACGAGGTCCGCGAGGCGCTCGCCGGGCTGGGGGTCCAGGGCATGACGGTTTCCGAGGTCAAGGGCTTCGGGCGCCAGAAGGGCCAGACCGAAATCTATCGGGGGGCCGAATACACCACCAACATGGTTCCGAAGATCAAGATCGAGGTTGCGGCCGCCGACGACCTCGCGCCGCGCGTCGTCGAGGCGGTGCAGCAGGCCGCGCATACCGGCAGCATCGGCGACGGAAAAATCTTCGTGCTCGATCTCGGGCAGGCGGTGCGCATCCGCACCGGCGAAACCAACGATATCGCGCTCTAAAGGGGGTTCGAGGGATGATTTCGATGAGCAAGCTCTTGCGCTGGGGGGCCCTCGCGGGCGGCCTTGCGCTTACCGCCGCGCCCGGCTGGGCGCAGGAAGCCGCCACCACGGTCGTCGAGACCGTCGCCGCCGCGGCCGAAGCGGCGCCCGCCGCAGCGCCGACGCCCGACAAGGGCGACACCGCCTGGATGCTCGTGTCGACGATCCTCGTGCTGTTGATGACGATCCCGGGTCTCGCGCTCTTCTACGGCGGCCTCGTGCGCACCAAGAACATGCTGAGCGTGCTGACGCAGGTGTTCATGATCGTCGCCGTCGTCGCGCTCGTCTGGGTGTGCTGGGGCTACAGCCTCGCCTTCACCAGCGGCAATCCGTTCATCGGCAGCCTCGACAAGGCGTTCCTCAAGGGAGTCGACGTCACCACGCTCGCCGCGACCTTCTCGAACGGCGTCTACCTGCCCGAATATGTGTTCATCGCCTTCCAGATGACCTTCGCCTGCATCACGCCGGCGCTGATCGTCGGCGCCTTCGCCGAGCGGGTGAAGTTCACCGCGCTCATGGTGTTCGTCGTGCTCTGGGTGACGGTGGTCTATTTCCCGATCGCGCACATGGTCTGGTACTGGGCCGGCCCGGACTTCCTCGTCGACGCCCCGACCGACTATGGCTTCCTGTGGGGCATGGGCGCGCTCGACTTCGCCGGCGGCACCGTCGTCCACATCAACGCGGGCCTCGCGGGGCTCATCGGCTGCCTGATGATCGGCAAGCGCGTCGGTTACGGCAAGGAGCCGATGCCGCCGCACTCGCTGACCTTCACCATGGTCGGCGCGTCGCTGCTCTGGGTGGGCTGGTTCGGCTTCAACGCCGGCTCCAACCTCGAGGCCAACGGCTATGCCGCGCTGGCGACGATCAACACCTTCCTCGCCACCGCGGCTGCCGCCGTCGCCTGGGTGGTCGTCGAGCAGATCTTCAAGGGCAAGCCGTCGCTGCTCGGCGGCGTGACCGGCGCGGTCGCCGGCCTCGTCGCGGTGACGCCGGCGGCGGGCTTCTCGAGCCCGATGGGGGCGATCATCCTCGGCCTCGTCGTCTCGCCGGTCTGCTACCTGTTCTGCACGACGATCAAGAACAAGCTCGGCTATGACGATGCGCTCGACGTCTTCGGCGTCCACTGCGTCGGCGGCATCGTCGGCGCGATCGGCACCGGCATCCTCGCCGACCCGGCGCTCGGCGGCCAGGGCTTCATGGACTATACGGTGATGCCCGCCGTCGCCGGCAGCTTCGACATGGCCGCGCAGGTCGTGACGCAGCTGAAGGCGGTCGGCGTCACCATCCTGTGGTCGGGCATCGGCTCGGCGGTTCTCTACTTCATCGTCGACAAGACGCTGGGCCTGCGCCCGAGCATCGACGCCGAACGCGAGGGCCTCGACCTCACCGAACATGGCGAACGCGCCTACAATTACTGACCAGTTCCTCCCCAAGGAAACAACCTGGCCGGGACGGCAACGTCCCGGCCATTTTTTTTGGGGAGCACCGCAAGATGGTACTTTGCGGTGGGAAATGTGAAGGCCGGAGCGCAAGTCCCCTCGCCCGCTTGCGGGAGAGGGAGGGGCCCGCCGCGCAGCGGCGGGAGGGTGAGGGTGTCTGCCGGGCGGGGGCTCGCCCACGCTCGCACACCCTCGCCTAGCCTCTCCCGCACGCGGGAGAGGGACTAGATCGCGGGCGTCACTCCGCCGGCTGCGCCCGCGTCGCTTCCCAGCGCGCCTTGATCGCCTCGGCGGTATCGCGGCTGCCGTCGGGGCTCCAGCCCGGCGGGCCGGCGACGTAGAACCAGCGTTCGCGCCAGCTCTTGGCGCCCGCCACGTCGCGCGCGATGCCGACCCATTCGTGGAAGGCCGCCCAGACCAGGTTGAAGCTGCCGAGGTTCTTGACGATGCCGTAGCGCGGGCGCTCGTCGTCATGCTCGGGCTCGAAGGTGCCGAACAGCCGGTCCCAGACGATGAACACCCCGGCATAGTTGCGGTCGAGGTAGCGCGGGTTGGTCGCGTGGTGGACGCGGTGGTGCGACGGGGTGTTCATCGCCGCCTCGAACCAGCGCGGCATCCGGCCGATCGTCTCGGTGTGGATCCAGAATTGGTAGATGAGGTTGAGGCCGGCGCAGAAGAACACCATCGCCGGATGGAAGCCGATCAGGAACAGCGGCAGCCGGAACACCCAGACGAGGCTGAAGAAGCCCGTCCAGGTCTGCCTGAGCGCCGTCGACAGATTATAATGCTGGCTCGAATGGTGGACGACATGGCTCGCCCAGCCCCATCGCACGCGGTGCATGAACCAGTGGGTGAAGAAATAGGCGAGGTCGTCGAGCACGAAGCACAGGCCCCACGCCCACCAGGCCCAGCCGACGTCGAACAGCCGCAGCTCGTAGAACCACAGCGCCGTCAGCAGCACCAGCCCGCCGGTCAGCGCGCCCGCTACCGTACTGCCGGTGCCGAGCAGCAGCGAGCTGAGCGTGTCGCGCGGCTCGTAGGCGCCGCGCGCGCGCCAGCGCACGAACAGCATCTCGAGGATCATCAGCGCGATGAACCCCGGAACGGCGAGGTCGACCGGCTTGGGAAGATCAGGCATCGGCCCCATCCTGCAGCTTGGCGGCCCAGCGCGCCGCCTCGGCGGCGCCGAGCGTCAGCGTCGTCGCGCCGAACATGGTCTCGCGCGGCGCGATGATCAATGCGTCGCCCTCGACGCGCGCGGCGAGTGGCCGCGCCAGCAGCCGCGTCACCCATTTGTCGCCATGCGCGCGGACCAGCGCGATCTCGCCCGCGCCGCCTTCGACCAGCGCACTACGGCCGTCGCGCGCGATCGCCGCCGCGACGAAGCGGTGGCCGACATGCGCATCGCCGGCAAGCCGGCAGGCCGTCGCCGCGTCGAGCGCGTCGCCGCGTCCCAGGCCGAGCAGCTTCACCAGCCCGGCGGTGACGAGAACCGCCGCCAGCGAGCCGGCGAGCGTCAGCCAGTTCATCTGGGTGCGGCGGCGAGATGACGCAGCGCCGGCATCAGGCCCGACACGTCATAGCCGGCCGCGCCCGCCGCGGCGACGATCGCCGCGGGGTCGCCGCCCCGCGCGGCGCTGGCGAGCGCCCAGAGATTGGTCGATCGCGTCCCCGAGCGGCAGAAGGCAAGCACCGGTCCCGGCGCGCCGGCGAGCGCCGTGGCCATCGCCTCGACCTGCGGCATCGAAAAGCCGCCCGCGACCGGGATCGCCAGATAGTCGAGTCCGGCCGCCGCTGCGGCTTTGGCCAGCGCGTCTCCCGCCGGCTGGTCGGGCGCCTCGCCGTCGGGGCGGTTGTTGATGACCAGCGCAAAGCCCTGGCGCTTCGCGTCGGCGAGGTCGGCGGGCGACAGCTGGCCGGCGACCGAGATATTGTCGTCGATACGGATGAACATGGCGCGCACCAAAGCGCATCGTTGCAGAGGCTGCAAGGGCGACAATGCAGCGCGAGCCGCCGCTCTCAAGAGCGCTCACCCTGAGCTTGTCGAAGGGCGAGCCAGCCGTGACGCCGGGGCTAGCTCGCCCTTCGACAAGCTCAGGGTGAGCGCAAATGAGAGGCGAAGAACGCCGAGTGGCGCTATTCCGCCGCCTGCTCGAAGCCGTCGGGCGGCATATTGTGCCCGAGCAGCATCAGGATGTCGGCGGCCGAGCTGACGATGTTGGTGCCCGGGCCGAAGATGCCCGCGGTGCCGACGCTGCGCAGGAAGTCATAGTCCTGCGGCGGGATGACGCCGCCGGCGACGACGCGGAGGTCGCCGCGCCCCGCCTTCTTGAGCTCGTCGATCAGCTCGGGGATCAGCGTCTTGTGGCCGGCGGCGAGGCTCGACGCGCCGACGACGTCGACGTCGAGCTCGATCGCCAGCGCCGCGGTCTCGTCGGGTTTCTGGAACAGCGGCCCGACGGTCACCTCGAAGCCGAGGTCGGCGAAGGCGGTGCCGACCACCTTGGCGCCGCGGTCGTGGCCGTCCTGCCCCATCTTGGCGATCAGCACGCGCGGTCGCCGGCCCTTGCGGCGCTCGAACGCCTCGATGCCCTCGACGACGCGCGCGAAGCCGGGGTCGCCGCCATAGGCCTCGCCATAGACGCCGGTGACGAGCTTCACCACCGCCGCATGGCGGCCGAACACATCCTCCATGGCGGCGGATATCTCGCCGAGCGTGCAGCGCGCCCGCGCCGCCTCGACCGACAGCTGCAGCAGATTGGCGGTGCCGCGCGCGCCTTCGCGCAGCACGTCGAGCGCCGCCTGCGCCTTGGCCTCGTCGCGGTTGGCGCGCGTCTTGGCGAGGCGGGCGATCTGCCCCTCGCGCACCTTGGCGTTGTCGATGTCGAGCGTCTCGATCGGCGTCTCGACCGCCGGCTTGTACTTGTTGACGCCGACGACGACCTCCTCGCCACGGTCGACGCGCGACTGCTTGGCCGCCGAGGCCTTTTCGATCTCCTGCTTGGGGAAGCCGAGCTCGACGGCGCGCGTCATGCCGCCCATCTTCTCCATCTCGGCGATCAGCGCCCAGGCCTTGTCCTCGAGCTCCTTCGTCAGCGCCTCGACATAATCGGAGCCGCCCAAGGGATCGACGACCTTGGTGATGCCGGTCTCTTCCTGGAGGATGAGCTGCGTGTTGCGCGCGATGCGCGCCGAGAAGTCGGTCGGCAGCGCGATCGCCTCGTCCAAGGCATTGGTGTGCAGCGACTGCGTGCCGCCGAAGCCCGCCGCCATCGCCTCGATCGTCGTGCGGATGACGTTGTTGTAGGCGTCCTTCTCGGTGAGCGATACGCCCGAGGTCTGGCAGTGCGTGCGCAGCATCATCGAGCGCGGGTCCTTGGCGCCGAAGTCCTTCATGATCCGCGCCCACAGGCTGCGCGCCGCGCGCAGCTTGGCGACCTCCATGAAGAAGTTCATGCCGATCGCGAAGAAGAAGGACAGCCGCGGCGCGAAGGCGTCGACGTCGAGCCCCTTGGCCATCGCCGCGCGGACATATTCCATGCCGTCGGCAAGCGTGAACGCCAGCTCCTGGACCTGCGTCGCGCCGGCTTCCTGGATGTGATAGCCCGAGATCGAGATCGAGTTGAACTTGGGCATGTTCGCCGCGGTATATTCGATGATGTCTGCGATGATCCGCATCGAGGGGGTCGGCGGGTAGATATAGGTGTTGCGGACCATGAACTCCTTGAGGATGTCGTTCTGGATGGTCCCTTCGAGCCTGGCCTGCGGAACGCCCTGCTCTTCGGCGGCGACGATGTAGAAGGCGAGGCACGGCAGCACCGCGCCGTTCATCGTCATGCTGACCGACATCTCGCCGAGCGGAATCCCGTCGAACAGGATCTGCATGTCCTCGAGCGTGTCGATCGCCACGCCTGCCTTGCCGACGTCGCCGGCGACGCGCGGATGGTCGCTGTCGTAGCCGCGGTGCGTCGCGAGGTCGAAGGCGACCGACAGGCCCTTCTGCCCGGCCTTGAGGTTGCGATGATAGAAGGCGTTCGATTCCTCGGCGGTCGAGAAGCCGGCGTACTGGCGGACCGTCCACGGCCGGCCGGCGTACATCGTCGCCTTGACGCCGCGGGTGAACGGGAAGAAGCCGGGCAGCCCGGGATCGACGTCGGCGACGTCGGCCTCGGTATAGAGCGGCTTGATGTCGATGCCCTCGGGCGTGTGCCAGGTAAGGTCGGCGCCCTTCACTTCCCTGGCGGCGAGCGCCTGCCAGTCGGCCACGGTCTTCTTGTCGGTCATCGCATCTCTCCCGTGACGCGAAGCCGTAAAGCGCGAGCCGCAGAGGTCAAGTCAAAGGCGGCGCGCCGCGATCAGCCCGCGGCGCTCTGCGCCGGCGCCGCATGCACCGCGCGCCAGGTCGACGGCGCGACGCCGAACACCCGCGTGAACGCGCGCGTCAGCCGCTCGGCCGAGCCGAACCCCGCCTCGGCGGCGACGCGCTTGAGCGAGGCGCCGTCGGTCAGCAGCGTGCGCGCGCGTTCGAGCCGCAGCGCCTCGACGAAGGCGGCGGGCGTGCGGCCGACCGCGGCGGTGAACTTGCGGTGGAAGCTGCGCACCGACTGGCCGGCGCGCGCGGCCAGCGCCTCGATGCCGAGATCGGCGTCGAGGTTCGCGGCGATCCAGTCGACGAGCGCGCCATAGCCGCCGGTGGCGGCCTCCTGCGCGTCGAGCAAGGTCGAGAACTGCGACTGGTGGCCGGGGCGGCGCGCATAGAGCACCAGCCGCCGCGCGACGCTCGTCGCGACCGCCGCGCCATGGTCGCGCTCGACGATCGCCAGCGCCATGTCGATGCCGGTGGTGATTCCCGCCGAGGTCCAGAAGCGGCCGTCCTCGACATAGAGCGCCTGGCCGTCGACGGTGAGGTCGGGATGGCGCGTGCGCAGCGCCTCGACCGCGCGCCAGTGCGTCGCGACGCGCCGCCCCTTCAGCAGCCCCCAACCGGCGAGGATCACCGACCCGGTGCACACCGATCCGCTGCGCGGCGCCAGCGCGACGACGCGCAGCGCCCAGTCGCGGACCGCCGCATCACGCCGCGTCGCACGCAGCCCGACGTCGTCGCCGCCGACGACGATCAGCATCGCCACCGATTCAGGCGCGATTTCGGCGATCGGAACGGTCGCGACGCCGACGCCGCAATTGCTGGTAACGATGCCGCCCGCGGCGGAGGCGACGACCACCTCATAGGCGCCCGGCACCTCGTCGTTCGCTGCGCCGAACACCGAGGCCGGGCCGGCGATGTCGAGCAGTTGCGCGGTGTCGAAGGCGAGCAGCACGATGCGGTCTGGCAGCTTTTGCATGGTGTCTGTCATATCTGCCAAAGCGGCGGAGCGCTAGAACGATCGCGAGACAAACGGATCGTCATCCCCGCGAAGGCAGGGACCCAGTCCACCGAAGACTTGCCCGCTTCGCGGGCGCTGCTTGTCGTGCTGGATCCCCGCCTTCGCGGGGATGACGATGAAGGAAAGTACGCTTATCCATGAACCGCTTCGCCGACGCCGCGCTGATCCTCATCGACATCCAGAAGGGCTTCGACGACCCCTATTGGGGCGAACGCAACAACAGGCAGGCCGAAGCCAATGCCGCGCGGCTGCTCGCCGCCTGGCGCGCCGCCGGCCGCCCGGTCTTCCACGTGCGCCACGCCTCGCGCAACCCGAGCTCGCCGCTGTCGCCGGAGGGGCCGGGCTTCGCCTTCAAGGACGAGGTCGCGCCGCTCCCCGGCGAGCCCGCGTTCGTCAAGAACGTCAACAGCGGCTTCATCGGCACCGGGCTCGAGGCGGCGCTGCGCGGCGCCGGCGTCGAGCGCGTCGTCATCTTCGGGCTGACGACGCCGCACTGCGTGTCGACGACGACGCGCATGGCGGGCAACCTCGGCTTCGTCGCCTTCGTCGCCGCCGACGCCTGCGCCGACTTCGCCGCGAGCAGCGCGCGCTGCTGGCGCGAGGGCGAGGCGATCGCGCTCGATCCCGAAACCAGCCACCGCGTCGCGCTGGCGCATCTGCACGGCGAGTTCGCGACCGTTCTCGACACCGCCACTATCCTGACGGAGGCCGGCCAATGACCTATCGCATCGGATTCCTGCTCTATCCCGACCTGACGCAGCTCGACATGACCGGACCGGCGCAGGTGCTGGCGCGCATGCCCGGCGCCGAGATCCTGTTCCTGTGGAAGACGCGCGATCCGGTGATGAGCGACTGCGGCCTCGCGCTGGTGCCGACGCACAGCCTCGCCGACTGCCCGCCGCTCGACATGATCTGCGTGCCCGGCGGCTATGGCTGTACCGCGGTGATGGAAGATGCCGAGGTGCTCGACTGGCTGCGCGCGCAGGCCGCGACCGCCGAACTGGTCACCAGCGTCTGCACCGGCTCGCTCATCCTCGCCGCCGCCGGTCTGCTCGACGGCTACCGGGCGGGCTGCCACTGGGCGTGGCGCGATCAGCTGGCGCTGTTCGGCGCCACGCCGGTCGCCGAGCGCATCGTCGCCGACCGCAACCGCATCACCGGCGGCGGCGTCACCGCCGGCATCGACTTCGCCTTCGCCGTCATCGAGCGGCTGAAGGGCCGCGATGTCGCCGAGTCGGTCCAGCTCGTCCTCGAATATGACCCGGCACCGATCGGCGGCGGCACGCCCGAGACCGCACGGCGGGAGATCGTCGACACCGTCCGCCGGATGATGGCGGGACGGGGGTTGGAGGACCGTCAGGCGACGATCGCGCGGATCGCGGCGAGGGCAAACTGACGCCGGCCGCCATCCCCGCGCAGGCGGGGACCCAGTATCGAGCGAGCCCTGCCCTTTGCGCTCACCCTGAGCTTGTCGAAGGGCGAGCTTGCCCGAACGCCTCAGCGCGCCAACCCTGCTTCGACAAGCTCAGCATGAGCGCTTGGCGTGCGGATGGCGGCGGGTGGCAGGTTGCGCCGCGCCTCAGCCCTTGGGCAGATGCGCGATGCACTCGATCTCGACGCGCGCGCCGAGCGCCAGGCCATTGGCGCCGAGCGCCGAGCGCGCCGGATAGGGCTTCTTGAAGAATTTGACGTAGACCCGGTTCATCGCCGGCCATTCGGCCATGTCGGCGAGGAAGACGGTGCATTTGACGACGTCGTCGAGCGTGCCGCCCTGCGCCTTGAGCGTCGTTTCGATATTCCTGAGCGTCTGCTCGGTTTCGGGGCCGATGCCGCCGGGCACGACGGTATCGCCGCCCGGCGCCCGCCCGAGCGTCCCCGACAGGAACAGCAGGTCGCCGGCGCGGCGCACCTCGGAAAAGGGCAGTTCGGCCGGGGCGCGCTGCGGCGCCGGCGGCGTCTGCGCCGCCGCGGGGGCGGCCACCAGGAGCATCGCCGCGATTACTGATTTCATGCCGTCACCACCTCTTCGACCTGTCGATGGAAGCGACGGATGCCCTGCTCGAGCCCGCCGAGCAAGAGTTCCGGGACCGCGCCCGTCGTCAGCCCCTCCTGCCCGAGCCGTGCGGCGCGGAAGTCCTCGCTGGCGAAGACGCCGCCATCGAGCAGCTCGAACGAGCGCCGCCAGTGATCCTCCGCCTTCTCGGTCGTCGGCGCCTCGGGAATCAGCATGAAATCCTCGACCAGCGTGCGGTCGGCGGCGCGTGGCATCATCACCATGACGTTCACATAGTCGGGGCTGGCGATGATGATCGTGTTGGGAAACACGTGATAGGTGTAGGTGATCGTCGCCCGCAGCGCCGCGAGGTCGTCGAGCCCGCCCGCCTCGCCGAACGACGCGCGCCCCACCGCCGAGCGGCTGTGCGGGCCGATCATGTCGCCCACCGTCACCCCGTCGGCGAAGAATTTGCCGATCGTCTCGGCGTGCAGCCGGGTGACATGGTAGCTTTCGGAAAAGGCGTCGACGATCAGCTTCCAGTTGGCGGCGACGTCGTGCGTGCGGCGCTTGTAGAGGTGCATGTCGCCCAGCTCGAGCGCGTCGAGATCGGCGGCGAGCTCGCCGGTGACGTCCGAAAAGTCGGGCGCATGATCGCGGTCGATGCCCGCCCAGATGATGCCGCCCGCCTCGACGCAGGGCAGCGGCACCAGCCCGTAGGCCCCCTTGTCGAGATCGGGAAAACTTTCGGGCCGCGGCAGCCCGACGAGCTGGCCATCGAGCGCGTAGGTCCAGGCGTGATAGGGGCAGACGAGGCGCGGGCATTTCTCCGGCTCCTGCCCCTCGACCAGGCGCGTCCCGCGGTGCCGGCAGACGTTCATGAAGGCGCGCGCCTCGCCATGCTTGTCGCGCGTGACGAGCAGCGGCACGCCATAGCCGTCGTGCGTCACCGCCATCCCCGGCCCGGGGAGCAGCGCCGACACCGCGACGGCGAGCGGCGTGCGGCGGAACAGCCTCGCCTGCTCGGCGGCGAAGCGCTCGGGGCTGGTATAGACCGACGCCGGCACCCTGGCGGTGACCATCGCCGCCGGCTTCTGATGCGGAATCGCCCGCGCCAGCGCCAGCTGGCCCGGCGTCGGGCCCTTCACGGGAGTGATCGCGTCCATCGTTCGGTTCTCGGTAATCGGAGGCTGCCGACTTTGCGCCTAGACGCAGGACTCGCCAAGTCTCTATCGTGATAGCGTTTCGGGGGGAGAAGGTACCGATGACGACGCGAAGCTGGGTGGACGGCGTCCGGCCCTATCTGCAGAAGGCGCCGCTCGCGGCGTTCTTCCTCGGCCTGTCGTCGGGCTTCCCCTATGCGATGATCGGCGCGACGCTGACGACGCGCCTCGCGCAGGACGGCATCGACAAGAAGGCGGTCACCGCCTTCTCGCTCGCCTTCCTCGTCTACAATCTCAAATTTCTCTGGGCCTGGGTCGTCGACGGCGTGAAGCTGCCGCTCCTCCACCGGCTCGGCCAGCGCGTGTCGTGGATGCTGCTCGTCGGCACGCTGACCATCGCCGCGGTCGTCAACCTCGCGCTCGTCGACCCGAGCGCCAGCCTGCTGGCGACCGCGCAGGCGGCGGTGCTCGTTGGGCTCGCCGGCGCGACCTACGACATCGTCATCGACGCCTACCGCATCGAGATCCTGTCGCCGGAGCAGCTCGGAGTCGGCTCGGGGATGAGCCAATATGGCTGGCGGATCGGCTCGGCGGGCGCCGGCGCGCTCGCGCTGTTCGTCGCGGCGCGCAACGGCTGGTCGGCGGCCTATATCGCCTGCGCGGCGCTGGCGCTGCCGGCGATGCTCACCGCGCTGTGGGTCGGCGAGCCGCGGCGGCACAAGGAGCCGACGCGGCGCGCCGGCCTCGCCGCCGCCGTCGCCACCGTCTGGCGCCCGCTCGGCGAGTTCTTCCAGCGGCAGGGCGCGATGCTCGTGCTGCTGTTCATCCTGCTGCACAAGATCGGCGACACGCTCGCCAACCTCACCTTCCGGCTGCTGTTCGACGACCTCGGCTTCACCAACGACGAGATCGCGATCTGGGACGTCGGCGTCGGCTTCTGGGCCTATCTGATCGGCATCTTCGTCGGCGGCGCGCTCTACACGCGGCTCGGCATGAAGCGGTCGGTGATGGTCAGCCTGCTGCTGATGATGGTGTCGAACCTCAGCTTCGCCGGGCTCGCCGCCGCCGGCCATTCGAACGCCTTCATGGCGGCGGCGATCGGCTTCGAGAATTTCACCAGCGGCATCGGCGGCGTCGTCGTCGTCGCCTATTTCTCGGCGCTCTGCGACCTGCGCTACAACGCCTCGCAATATGCGCTGATCTCGGCCGCCGCCTCGATCGTCGGCCGCTTCGTTACCGGCACCACCGCCGGCGCGCTGATCGAGGGGCTCGGCTACGTCAACTATTACCTGCTGACGACGGTCGCGGCGCTGCCGGGCATCATCCTCTACGCCTGGATGCTGAAGCGCGGGCTCATCGACCAGTCGATCGGCCGCGACGACGTCGCCGATGCCGAGGCGGCGCCGGCGACGCCGCGATAACCTACCGTAGTCACCCGCCTTGCGCCGCCGCGCCCGGCCCGAATAGCCTGCACGCGGTCGCGGAGAGGAGGCGCCGGTGCGCTGGCTGGTCGGGGTTGCGCTGCTGCTGGGGGCCTGGCCGGCGCAGGCGCGCTGGCTCGAGGCCGAGACGCCGCATTTCATCGTCTACAGCGACGGCACCGAGCCCAGGCTGCGCGAGTTCGCGCTGCTGCTCGAGGATTATGACGCGCTGCTGCGCGTGCTGACCGGCACCCGCACCGAGGCCTCGCCCACCAAGCTTCGCGTCTATCTGGTGCGGGGGCCCGCGGCGATTCGTGAGGTGCGCAGCGTCGCCAACACCACCGCCGGCCTCTATGTCGCCGCGCCGGGCGGCACCGCGGCCTTCGCGATCCGCCGCGACAGCGGCGGCGAGTTCGGCATCGAGGGCGAGGATGTGGTGCTGCATGAATATGCGCATCACTTCATGACGCAATATTATCCCTTTGGGTATCCGGCCTGGTACGTCGAGGGCTTCGCCGAATATCTGATGACCGCCGAATTCACGCCAACGCGCATCCAGCTCGGCCGCTTTTCGCCCAACCGCGGTGCCTGGCTGACGGAAGGCAGCTGGATTCCCGCCGACGCGCTGCTGACCAAGCGCCCGGGCGAGCTACGCGGCGATCAGGTCGCGATGTTCTATGCACAGGCTTGGCTCGCGGTTCACTACATCAACCGCACGCCGGGCAAGCTCGCGGCGCTGCGCGCCTATCTGACCGCGATCGGCAAGGGTGCTCCGACCGAGGCCGCCTTCATCCAGGCGTTCGGTACCGACTTCACGGGCTTCCAGCGCGAGCTGCGGCGCTACGTCGGTGGGCGCATGACCTATACCGCCTTCGACCGCTTTGCCGCCAAGGCACCGCCGACCATGGCGGTTCGCGCGCTGCCGGCCGCTGCCGACGAGCTGCTGCTGCCGCTGGCCAACCTGCGCGCCGGCGTCGGGTCCGAATGGCGCGAGAAGCGCCTCACCCAGGTTCGTGCCGCGGCCGCGCGCTTTCCCGGCGACGCGTTCGCCGAACGCGTGCTGGCACTCGCCGAAGCGCAGATCGGCGACCCCGCCGCGGCGATCGCCGTCGCCGACCGGTTGCTGTTGCGCGACGCCGTCGATGCCGAGGCGCTGCTCGCCAAGGCGACCGCGCTGATGGCGCAGGCCCGCGACGCGCCCGGCGACGACCGGCCGCTGCTCGCGCAGGCGCGTCAGCTTTTCGTCCGCGCCAACAAGGCCGCGCCCAACCAGGTGCCGATCCTGTTCGGCTATGCGCAGGTCCAGCTGGCGAGCGCGCCGCCCAATCGCAACGTCCTCGACGTGCTGCTGCTTGCTCGGCAGCTGGCGCCGCAGGTAGCGGAGATCGGCCTGCTTACCGCGCACGTCGCGATGCGGCAGGGCGACTTCGACGTGGCGGAGAAGCTGCTCAGGCCGATTGCCTTCGACCCGCACGGTGGCGAACTCGCCGCCGCCGCAACCCGGATGATCGACGCGGCGAGGGCACGGCAGGTCGCCGAAACGCCCGCCAGTCCGAATCCCTAGCTCGGCTGGTAGCCGTTCGCCGTCAGCACTTCGCCGGCGAGGTAGAGCGAGCCGGCGATCAGCACCACCGGCGGCCGCGCGCGGTCGGCGCCGCGCGCGATCTGCGCCAGCGCATCGGCGACGCCGGCGGTGGCGATTCCGGGCAGCCCGGCGTCCTTCGCGATCGCCGCGAGCGCGGCGGGGTCGTGCGACTCGTGCCCGGCGACGGGCACCGTGTAGACCGCGGTGGCGCGCCCGGCGAACGGCTTGAGAAAGCCGCCGGCGTCCTTCGCCGCGAGCATGCCGAGCACGAGGTGGAAGGGACGTTCGGCGAGATTGTGGCTGCGAAACGCGTCGGCGATCACCCGCCCGGCCCCCGGATTGTGCCCGCCGTCGAGCCACACCTCGGCACCCGCAGGCAGCACGCCGGTCAACGGCCCGCGGTCGAGCTTCTGCAGCCGCGCCGGCCACTCGGCCCAGCCCATGCCGGCGCGAAAGGCGCTGTCGGGCATCGGCAGCGCATTCTGGTGGCGGAGCATCGCCACCGCGAGTCCGGCATTGTCGAGCTGGTGGCTGCCCTGGAGGCGCGGCAGCGGCAGCGCCACCTTCAGGCTGGTGTCGCGGTAGTGGAGCTGCCCCTCGTAATGCGCCGCATCCCAGTCGAGCCCGCGCACGATCAGCTTGGCACCGATCGGTCCGGCCACCTCGCCGACACGCGCCGTCACCGTCTTGGGGTAGCGCGACAGCACCAGCGGCACGCCGGGCTTGGCGATGCCGGCCTTCTCGGCGGCGATGCCGAGGATGGTGTCGCCGAGGAACTGCTGATGGTCGAGCCCCAGCTGCGCGATGCCGGTGACCGCCGGGCGCTTGACGACGTTGGTCGCGTCGAGCCGGCCGCCCAGTCCCACTTCGAGCACCAGCGCGTCGGCGGGCGTGCGCGCGAAGGCGAGGAAGGCGGCGGCGGTGGTCAGCTCGAAGAAGGTGATGTCCTCGCCGCCGTTGAGGTTGAGCACGTCGCGCATCAGCGCGATCAGCGTCGTGTCGTCGATCAGCTGCCCGGCGAGGCGGATGCGCTCGTTGAAGCGCACCAGATGCGGCGAGGTATAGGCATGGACGCGGCGCCCCGACGCCTCGAGGCAGGCGCGGATGAAGGCGGTGGTCGAGCCCTTGCCGTTGGTGCCGGCGACATGGAAGACCGGCGGCAGCCGCTCGTGCGGATTGCCGAGCCGCGCCAGCAGCCGCTCGATGCGTGCCAGCGACAGGTCCATGCGCTGCGGGTGGAGCGCCAGCGCGTCCTTCAGCAGCGCGTCGAGCGCGGCATTGTCGGAGCGCGCGCCCTCGAACATCGTCGCGTCAGGCCGCGGCGGGCGCGCCGGTGCGCATCAAATTGCCGACGAGCCGCGCCAGCGTCTCCTGCAGGTCGCGGCGATGAACGACCATGTCGAGCATGCCATGGTCGAGCAGATATTCGGCGCGCTGGAAGCCTTCGGGCAGTTTCTCGCGGATCGTGCTCTCGATCACCCGCTGGCCGGCGAAGCCGATCAGCGCGTTGGGCTCGGCGATCTGGATGTCGCCGAGCATCGCGTAGGAGGCGGTGACGCCGCCGGTGGTCGGGTCGGTCAGCACGACGATATAGGGCAGCGCCGCCTCGTTCAGTTCGGCGATGGCGACGGTCGAACGCGGCATCTGCATCAGGCTGAGGATGCCTTCCTGCATGCGCGCGCCGCCGGCGGCGGTGAACACGATATAGGGGCTGCGTGCCGCCAGCGCCGCCTGTGCGCCGGCGACGAACGCCTCGCCGACCGCGACGCCCATCGAGCCGCCCATGAAGGCGAAATTCTGCACGCCGACGACCGCCGGCACGCCGCCGACCGACCCCTGCGCCAGCGCGAAGGCCTCGGGCTCGCCCGTCGACGCGCGCGCCGCCTTGATGCGGTCGGTATAGCGCTTCTGGTCGCGAAACTTGAGCGGATCCTCGGGTGCCGGCGGCGTCGGCAGGCGGGTATAGGCGCCGGCGTCGAACACCTGCCCGAAGCGCTCGTTGGGCCCGATGCGCTCATGATGGTCGCAGCGCGGGCAGACCGACAGATTTTCGACGAACTCCTTGCGGAACACCATCTGGCCGCAGCTCTTGCACTTGTGCCAGAGATTGTCGGGCGTATCGCGCTTCTGCAGGAACGACAGCTTGGGGCGGAGGCGGGTGAGCCAGCTCATGCGAGTTCCTTTCGCGACACGGCGATCGCCTCGCTCAGCGACCGGACATAGCTGCGGATATGGTAGGGCGCCTGGCTGCCGTGGAGGCCGACCAGCTCGACGATCGCCGAACCGACGACGACGCCGTCGGCGACGCGCGCCACCGCGGCGGCCTGCTCGGGGGTGCGAATGCCGAAGCCGACCGCCACCGG
Source organism: Sphingomonadaceae bacterium (assembly GCA_030147805.1). GTDB lineage: Bacteria > Pseudomonadota > Alphaproteobacteria > Sphingomonadales > Sphingomonadaceae > Sphingoaurantiacus. The sequence goes on along the minus strand of JASBUR010000026.1, from coordinate 58,361 downwards.
GATGTCGGTCGCCGCCTTCAGCCGCGCCACCGCCGTGTCGATCGAGGCCTGCGCCGCCTGCTGGAGGCCGGTGATGCCGGCCACCGAGACATAATAGAGGAAGCCCGACGCGCCCTCGAGCACCGTCGGCAGCCGCACCGCATCGGTGGTCGGCGTCGCGAGGCGGACGAGGTGGAGCCCGCGCGCGCGCAGCGCCGGCCCGAGCGCGTCATCCTCCTCGGGCGGGACATCGACGCAGATGATGCCGTCGACTCCCGCGGCTTGCGCCTCGGCGGCGAACACGTCGGCGCCACGGCGCAGCATCGGGTTGGCATAGCCCATCAGGACCAGCGGCACCTGCGGGTGACGGGCGCGAAAGCTGCGCGCGATGTCGAGCAGGTCGGCGGTGCGCGTGCCGGCGCCGAGGCTCCGGAGGTTGGCGAGCTGGATCGCCATGCCGTCGGCCATCGGGTCGGTGAACGGCATGCCCAGTTCGATGACGTCGGCGCCGCCCTCGACGAGCGCGTCGAGGATCGCCGCGGTGTCGGCGGGCGTCGGGTCGCCGCCGGTCACGAAGGTGACGAGCGCCGCGCGGCCATCGGCAGCGGCGCGGGCGAAGGCCGCGGGCAGCCTTCCCTCCGTAACCCCGGCGCTCACATCTCGACTCCCAGCGCCTCGGCGACGGTGAAGATGTCCTTGTCGCCGCGGCCGCAGAGGTTGGCGACGATGATCTCGTCGCGGGACATCGTCGGCGCCAGCCGCTTGACGACGGCGAGCGCATGGCTCGGTTCGAGCGCCGGGATGATGCCCTCGGTCCGGCACAGCATCTGGAAGGCGTCGAGCGCGTCGTCGTCGGTCGCCGACTGATATTCGACGCGGCCGATCGAGTGCAGCCAGCTGTGCTCGGGGCCGATCCCCGGATAGTCGAGCCCCGCCGAGATCGAATGGCCCTCGATGATCTGGCCGTCGGCGTCCTGCAGCAGGAAGGTCTTGTTGCCGTGGAGCACGCCGGGCTCGCCGCCGGCGAGGCTGGCGGCATGGTCGGGGGTGTCGAGCCCGCGCCCCGCCGCCTCGACGCCGACCATGCGCACCGACGGTTCGTCGAGGAAGGGATGGAACAGCCCGATCGCGTTCGAGCCGCCGCCGATCGCCGCGACGAGCAGGTCGGGCAGTCGGCCTTCGGCGGCGTCGAGCTGCGCGCGCGTCTCGTGGCCGATCACCGACTGGAAGTCGCGCACCAGCTCGGGATAGGGATGCGGCCCCGCCGCGGTGCCGATGATGTAGAAGGTGTCGTGGACATTGGCGACCCAGTCGCGCAGCGCCTCGTTCATCGCGTCCTTCAAGGTCTGCCGCCCCGACGTCGCCGGGCGCACCTCGGCGCCGAGCAGCCGCATGCGGAAGACGTTGGGCTTCTGCCGCTCGATGTCCTTGGCGCCCATGTAGATGACGCAGGGGAGGCCGAAACGCGCCGCGACGGTGGCGGTGGCGACGCCATGCTGGCCGGCACCGGTCTCGGCGATGATGCGCGTCTTGCCCATGCGCAGCGCCAGCAGGATCTGGCCGATGCAATTGTTGATCTTGTGCGCGCCGGTGTGATTGAGCTCGTCGCGCTTGAGGTAGATTTTGGCGCCGCGGTCGGGGCCGGCGCCCTCGCGCAGATGCTCGGTCAGCCGCTCGGCGAAGTAGAGCGGGCTCGGCCGGCCGACATAATGCGTCATCAGATGGTCGAACTGCGCCTTGAACGCCGGATCGGCCTTGGCGGCGCCGTAATGGCGCTCGAGGTCGAGCACGAGCGGCATCAGCGTCTCGGCGACGTAGCGCCCGCCGAAGGACCCGAAATGGCCGCGGGCGTCGGGGCCCGCCCTCAGACTAGCTGCACTGCTCATCGCTCACGCACCGCCTTTACGAACGCGCGGATCCTGTCCGCCGACTTGACGCCGGGCGCGTCCTCGACGCCGCTCGACACGTCGACCAGCGGCGCACCCGTCGCCCCGACCGCCTCGGCGACGTTGCCGGCGTCGAGACCGCCGGCGAGCCCCCAGGCCATGGACATCGCCACGCCGTCGAGCAGCCGCCAGTCGAAGCGCAACGCATTGCCGCCCGGCAGGCTCGCGCCTTTAGGCGCTTTGGCATCGAACAACAAGCGATCGGCGGCGCCGCGGAACGCCGCCGCCGCCTCGACGTCGCGTCGCGTCGCCACCGCCACCGCGGCCCAGACGTCGATGCCGAAGCGCGCCTTCACCGCCGCGGCGCGCGCCGGATCGGCACCGTGGAGCTGCACCGCGGTCAGCCGGCCGGCGCCCACCGCCGGCTCGATCAGCGCATCGTCGGCGTCGACGAACACGCCGACGCGGCCGACGCGATCGGGCACGCGCGCCGCCAGCGCTGCCGCCCGCTCGACCTCGACGTGGCGCGGGCTCGCGGCGAAGAACACGAAGCCGACATGGTCGGCGCCCGCCGCGACCGCCGCGTCGAGCGTCGCGGGCTCGCTCAGCCCGCAGATCTTGATCTCGGTCATGGGTAGGTGAGCGCGGCGTAGATCACGAAGAACCACGAGAACAGCCCGTGGAGGATCGCCCAGAGGATCGAATGATTGTGCGCGTAGCTGATCGCGATGGCGAGCGCGGTGCCGAAGCCGATGCCGGCCTTCACGGTGTCGCCGCGACCATCGATGAACCGGACCATGATCGTCTACCTCGGGCTGGCGGCGGGCGCCGCCGCGGCCGCTGCCGGGTCGGCCGCCGCGGTGATCGGCCGACCGACGACGAGCACCGACGCGCCGGCGTCGAGCGCCTGGCGCGGCGTCATCACCCGCTTCTGGTCGCCGATGTCGCTGCCCGCCGGTCGGATACCGGGAATGACGAACAGCCCGTCGGCCCAGGCGGCGCGGCGCGCCGCGACCTCGTGCGCCGAGCAGACGATGCCGTCGAGCCCGGCGGCACGCGCCAGCTCGGCAAGCCGCGCCACCTGCGCGTCGGCGGCGCCCGCAACGCCGATGTCGCCGAGATCGGCGGCATCGAGGCTGGTCAGCACGGTGACGGCGATGACCTTGGTCTCGGGCGCCATCGCCTCGCGCGCCGCCGCCATCATCGCCCGCCCGCCGGCGCCATGGACGTTGACGATCGCGAGCCCGAGCGGGCTCAGCGAGCGCATCGCGCCGGCGACGGTATTGGGGATGTCGTGCAGCTTGACGTCGAGGAAGATCGGCAGCCCGACCTCGGCAAGCGCGCGCACGCCGGCGGGGCCCTGCGCCATGAAGAATTCGAGGCCGAGCTTGAGCCCGCCGACATGGTCGCGCACCGCCACCGCGACGGCGCGCGCCTTCGCCAGCTCGGGCGTGTCGAGCGCGACGAAGACCGGATTCGCGGTCATGCGCCCGCCGGCGGCGCGACGATCGGTTGCGCCTGCGGCGGCGCGATCTCGCGCGCCGGCGTCGGCGATGGCGACACGGGCGCGGCGGGGTCCGCCGTGCTGCGGCGCGCCTCGAGTTCGGCCTCGGTGCGCGTCAGGCGGCGCGTCCAGCGCCAGCGGCTGAGCGAATGGAGCATGGCGCCCGGCAGCCAGCCGATCAGCACCGCGGCGACGATGAGCACCGGCAGCCGGATCACCAGCTCGTAAGGCGCCCACAGCCGCACCGTCACCGGCACCCAGTTGAGCGCGGCGAACCACGCCAGCGCCAGCGCCAGCAGCAGGAACAGCAGGACCTTCAGGAAGCGCATGGGTCGCCCGTCGATTGAACCGCCCTCTGCTTAGCGGCAAGCGCGAGCCGGCGCCAGCAGCGGCTATTCGTCCTCGGCGTTGAGCTTCTCGCGAAGCTCCTTGCCCGCCTTGAAATAGGGCACGCGCTTGGCCTCGACGGGCACCGCCTCGCCGGTGCGCGGATTGCGGCCGGTGCGCGCGTCGCGGGCGCGCGTCGAGAAAGCGCCGAAGCCGCGCAGCTCGACCCGCCCCCCCTCGGCCAGCGCGTCGATGATCGAATCGAACACGGTGGCGACCACGCGCTCGACGTCCTTGTGGCTGAGGTGCGGATTGGCTTGCGCCACCGACGCCACGAGCTCGGACCTGATCATGGACCCCCTTCCCCGACAAATGCGGTAATCGGACTGTAAGGGAGCGCCCCCATGAATCAAGCGGGAACCCGCAGAAATCCTCGCGAATCCAGCGATGGCCCCCTGCCAAAAGCAAACGCCCCGCCGGAAGACCGGCGGGGCGTCGATGCTTTCGGCAGGTCGGGCGCGACTAGCGCTCGCCGCCCTCGCGCGCCTTGTTGAGCGCCGCGCCCAGGATGTCGCCGAGCGAAGCGCCCGAATCCGACGATCCATACTGCGCCACGGCCTGCTTCTCCTCGGAGATCTGCATCGCCTTGATCGACAGCGTCGGCTTGCGGCCCTTGTCGAAGCCGGTGACCATCGCATCGAGCTTCTGGCCGACCTGGAAACGCTCGGGGCGCTGCTCGTCGCGGTCGCGGCTGAGGTCGCCGCGCTTGATGAAGCCCGAGCCGCCGTCCTCGCCGACCTGGACCTCGAGACCGCCGTCGATCACCGCCATCCCGGTGCAGGTGACGACCGCGCCCTTGCGGATTTCGCCGGTGCCGCCCGCGGCGCCGCCGCCGGTCGCCGCGCCCGCACCGGCACTGCCGGCGCTGTCGACGTCCTTGATCGAGAGCGAGATGCGCTCGCGCTCGACGTCGATCTCCTTGACGACCGCGCGGACGCTTTCACCCTTGCGGTGCAGCGCCAGCGCCTGCTCGCCCGACATGCCCCAGGCAATGTCCGACATATGCACCATGCCGTCGACGTCGCCGTCGAGACCGATGAACAGGCCGAATTCGGTCGAGTTCTTGACCTCGCCCTCGACGACGGTGCCGACCGGGTTGGCGTCGGCGAACGCCTCCCACGGGTTCTGCTGCGCCTGCTTGAGGCCGAGCGAGATCCGACGCTTGTCCTCGTCGACCTCGAGGATGACGACGTCGACCTCCTGGCTGGTCGAGACGATCTTGCCCGGGTGGACGTTCTTCTTGACCCAGCTCATCTCGGAGACATGGACGAGGCCCTCGACGCCCGGCTCGAGCTCGACGAACGCGCCATACTCGGTGATGTTGGTGACGCGGCCGCTGAACTTGCCCTGCACCGGATACTTCGCGCTGGCGCCGGCCCACGGATCGGTCTCGAGCTGCTTCATGCCGAGGCTGATGCGCTGCGTCTCGCGGTTGATGAGGACGATCTGGACGCGGACGGTGTCGCCGATGTTGTGGATCTCCGACGGATGGCCGACGCGCTTGTAGCTCATGTCGGTGACGTGGAGCAGGCCGTCGATGCCGCCGAGGTCGACGAAGGCGCCATAGTCGGTGATGTTCTTCACCACGCCCTCGATGACCTGGCCCTCGGTCAGCGACTGGATCAGGCCCGACCGCTGCTCGGCGCGCGACTCTTCGAGGATCGAGCGGCGCGACACGACGATGTTGCCGCGCTTGCGGTCCATCTTCAGGATCTGGAAGGGCTGCGGCATGTTCATCAGCGGGCCGACGTCGCGGACCGGGCGGATGTCGACCTGGCTGCCCGGCAGGAAGGCCACGGCGCCCGACAGGTCGACGGTGAAGCCGCCCTTGACGCGGCCGAAGATCACGCCCTCGACGCGCTCGCCGGCGTCATACTGCTTCTCGAGCTTGTCCCAGGCGGCTTCGCGGCGTGCGCGGTCGCGGCTGAGCATCGCCTCGCCATTGGCGTTCTCGACGCGGTCGACATAGACCTCGACCTCGTCACCCACCGAAATTTCCGCCTTCTGGCCGGGCATCGCGAATTCGCGCAGCGCCACGCGGCCTTCCGACTTCAGGCCGACGTCGATGACGGCCATGTCGTTCTCGATTGCGGTCACGGTGCCCTTGACCACGCGGCCTTCGAACGACTGGGCGGTGCCCAGCGACGCTTCGAGCATCGCGGCAAAATCATCACGGGTGGGTTGAGCGGCGGTTGCCATAGAGAGGATCAGTCCTTGGTCGTGCTTGCAGGCCGGCCGGTTGTCTCCGGCGGTCTTGCACGCGCAGCACCATGCTGCGCTTCATCTGTCCCGAAAAAACGAAAAGGCGCGAGACCGGGGCTTTTCAGCCCCGCTCGCGCATCGCGCCGATCCGCTGTTCCACGAGCGCGACGGCTCGCTGGACGGCGGCGTCTATAGCCAAATCGCTGGTGTCGAGCAAGGCGGCGTCGGCGGCCTGCGCCAGCGGTGCGGCGTCGCGATCCGAATCGCGCGCATCGCGGCGCCGGAGATCGGCGAGCACTTCGTCGAATCCGCGGATCTCGCCGCGCGACGCCAGTTCGGCCTGGCGGCGAGTCGAACGCACCGCATCGGAGGCGGTGACGAACAGCTTGGCGACCGCGTCGGGCGCGATCACCGTGCCGATGTCGCGGCCGTCGAGGACGGCGCCGCCCGGCTGCGCGGCGAAGCTGCGCTGAAGGTCGAACAGCGCCTGGCGAACGCCGGGATGCACGGCGACGCCCGAGGCGGCCTCCGAGGTGGCGGCGTCGCGCAGCGCGTGGTCCTCGAGCAAGGACAGGTCGAGCGCGCGCGCCGCGGCCTCGGCGACGCCGGCGTCGGCGGGGCTGCCGCCGCGACGCAGTACCGCGAGACCGACGGCGCGGTACAGCGCGCCGGTGTCCATGTGCGGCAGGCCGTAGTGCCGCGCGATCGCCTTGGCGATCGTGCCCTTGCCGCTGGCGGCGGGGCCGTCGACGGCGATGACGAGATTGAAGGAGCGGGTTGCCACGGGCCGGCGTTATAAGGAGCCAACACCGACAAAGACAAGGAGCAGAGCCCCATGATCCTGCAATCGACCCCCGTGCTGTTCGTCGACGCTGTCGAACCCTCCGAGGCTTTCTTCGCCAAGCTCGGGTTCGAGCGCACCGTGGCGGTTCCCGACGGCGACGACGACGCGGTCGGCTTCGTCATCCTCATGCAGGGCGGCCGCAACGACTCGGGGCTCGGGGTGATGATCCAGACGCGCCAGAGCGCGCGCGACGACATGACCGACGCCGACCCGGCGCTGTTCGAGGGGTCGGGGACCTTCCTGTTCCTGAGCGTCGCCGACGTCGACGCTGCCGCGCGCGCGCTCGATGGCTACGCGCAGTTCCTGCCGCGCCGCGAGACCTTCTACGGCGCCACCGAGGTGGGGTTCCGCGAACCCGGCGGCCACCATGTCGTGCTGGCGCAGTTCGCCGCGAACTCGCCCGACGAAGGCTAAGGCCGGAACGCTTCGTCACCGTCATGAGTCTCGACAAGGGTCCGAACGCCAGGAGCGCCCTGCGATGTCGATCTCGATAGCCGCCCGGTCGGCCGCCGCCTTGCTGCTGCTCGCCGCCTGCGGCGGCGGCGGCGGTGGAGCGCCGGCGCCCGCCCCGGTCAACCGCCCGCCCGCCTTCACGTCGGCGGCCACGGCATCGGCGGCCGAAAACAGCACCGGAGCGATCTACGCCGCCACCGCAAGCGACCCCGACGGCAATGCCCTGACCTATACGATCGCCGGCGGCGTCGATTCGGCGCGTTTTTCGATCAGCGCCGCCGGCGCGCTGAGCTTCGTGACGGCGCCTGACTTCGAATCGCCTGCCGATGCCGACAGCAACAACGTCTACCAGGTCCAGCTCGCAGCCAGCGACGGCACCGCCTCGGCGACGCTCGACCTGGTGGTGACGGTGACCAATGTCGGACCCGACGGCTTTGCGGTGCGCCGCGTCGGCACCGGCTTTAGCCAGCCGCTCTACATCGCCCCGGTGCCGGGCGACGCCGCGCGGATGTTCGTCGTCGAGAAGGGCGGGCGTATCCGTTTTCTCACGCCCGCCACCGGCACGATCGGCGCCACCTTCCTCGACGTGTCGAACTCGATATCGACCGATGGCGAGCGCGGGCTGCTCGGTTTCGCCACCGCGCCCGACTTCGCGACGAGCGGCCGCTTCTACGTCTATCTGACCGCGCCCGGCGGCGCGATCGAGCTGCGTCGCTACCGCACCCAGGCGGGAAGCCGCGACGTCGCCGACCCGGCGAGCGCCGACGTGCTGCTGCGCATCGCCCACCCGCAGAGCAACCACAATGGCGGCTGGATCGACTTCGGCCCCGACGGCTTTCTCTATCTCGCGGTCGGCGATGGCGGCGGCAGCGGCGACCCCGACGACAATGCGCAGAACCGCAACCTGCTGCTCGGCAAGCTGCTGCGCATCGACGTCGCGAGCGACGCCTTCCCCGCCGACGACCTCCGCGACTATGCCATCCCGCCGGGCAACCCGTTCGCCGCAACCGGCGGCGCGCCCGAAATCTGGGCCACCGGCCTCCGCAACCCGTTCCGCAACGGCTTCGACCGAACCACCGGCCATCTGCTGATCGCCGACGTCGGCCAGAACATGGTCGAGGAGGTCAATCTGATGCGTGCCGGCGACGGCGGCGCCAATTTCGGCTGGCGGGTCCGCGAGGGCAGTCGCCCCTTCCAGGGCACGTCCACCCAGACGCTGGTCGATCCGGTGCTCGAATATCTGCACGGCAGCGGCCCGCGCACCGGCCAGTCGATCACCGGCGGCTACGTCTATCGCGGCCCCGTCGAATCGCTCTCGGGGCATTATGTCTTCGGCGATTTCGTCAGCGGCAACCTCTGGTCGGTGCCGCTCGCGCGGCTGTCGGTCGGCACGACGCTGTCGAGCGACGCCTTCACGATCCGCACGACGGCGTTCGCGCCCGACGCCGGGACGATCGGCAATCCGGTCAGCTTCGGCCTCGACGTCGCCGGCAATCTGTACATCGTCGACATCGACGGGGAAATCTTCCGCGTCGAGGGAGGCTAGGGGCGCCGCCGCGCGTCCATCACGTGCGGCACAAAGGAGCGCTGGAACCCACTGGCCGCGACCGCTATCACGGCCCGCCATCAAGTAGGAAAAATGGATGCCTTTGTCTGATCGCAGCCGGGTGGTCGTCGTCGGCCTGGGATATGTCGGCCTGCCGCTGGCGGTGGCGCTGGCGAAGAGCTTCGACGTGCTCGGGCTCGACATCGATGCCGGCCGCGTCGCCGAGCTGCGGTCGGGGCATGACCGCACGCGCGAGATCGACGACGAGCGCCTGCGCGAAAGCACGCTCCGCTATTCGTCCGAGGTCGAGGAGGCGCGCGGCGCCGACCTCTATATCGTGACGGTGCCGACCCCCGTCGACCAGGCGAATCAGCCCGACCTGCGCCCGGTGCTCGGCGCCACGCGCGCGCTGGCGGGCGTGCTCGAGGCGGCAAGCAAGCCGATCATCGTCTACGAGAGCACCGTCTATCCGGGCGTGACCGAGGAGATCTGCGGGCCCGAGATCGAGGCGCTGTCGGGCCTGACGCGCGGCAAGGACTTTTTCCTCGGCTACTCGCCAGAACGCATCAACCCCGGCGACCGCGAGCATACCGTCGATCGGATCATCAAGGTCATCGCCGGCGAGAATCCGGAGGTGGTCGAGACGCTGGCCCAGCTCTACGGCGCGGTCACCACCGGCGGCGTCTTCCGTGCCGCGTCGATCAAGGCGGCCGAGGCGGCCAAGGTGATCGAGAACGCCCAGCGCGACATCAACATCGCGTTCATGAACGAGATCACCCAGATTTTCGGCAAGATGGGGATTTCGATCTACGACGTGCTCGACGCCGCGGGCACCAAGTGGAACTTCCTCAAGTTCCAGCCCGGCCTCGTCGGTGGCCACTGCATCGGCGTCGACCCCTATTATCTCAGCTACAAGGCGCAGCAGCTCGGCCATCTGCCGCGAGTCATCCTCGCCGGCCGGTCGATCAACGATTCGATGGGCAGCTACATCGCCGACGAAGTCCACACGCGGCTGCACGGCAAGCAGTGCGAGATCCTCGTGATGGGGCTGACCTTCAAGGAAGACGTGCCCGACCTGCGCAATTCGAAGGTCGCCGACGTGATTCGCCGCCTGCAGTGGCTCGGCCACAAGGTGACCGTCCACGACCCGCTCGCCGATGCCGCCGAAGCCCGGCACGAATATGCGATCACGCTCGATCCCGCGGCGCTCGACCGAACGTTCGATGCGGTGATCGCCGCGGTGCCGCACCGCGAATACCGCGAACTCGGTATCGAAAGGGTCGCCGGGCTGCTCTCCAGCGGCGGGCTGCTCGCCGACATCAAGGGCCTGTGGCGCGACCAGCCGACACCGGCCGGCGTGGAGCGCTGGGGACTCTAGACCGGGGCCGGGGCGCCCGCGACGGCGCCCCGCCTGCTCGTCAGCCTTCCGCCGGCTTGCTCTGCAGCTGGATGTAGTTCTGCAGCCCCATCGCCTCGATCATGTCGAACTGCTTTTCGAGGAAGTCGACATGCTCTTCCTCGCTGTCGAGGATCGCCTCGAACAGCTCGCGGCTGTTGTAGTCCTTGACCGTCTCGCAGTGCGCGATCGCCTCCTTGAGCAGCGGCAGCGCCTCGAGTTCGAGGTCGAGGTCGGCCTTGAGCAGCTCGGTGACATTCTCGCCGACACGCAGCCGGCCGAGCGCCTGGAGGTTGGGCAGCCCGTCGAGGAACAGGATGCGTTCCATCAGCTTGTCGGCATGCTTCATCTCGTCGATCGATTCGCCGCGCTCATAATGCGCGAGGCGCTCGATGCCCCAGTGATCGAGCAGCCGGTAGTGCAGCCAATATTGGTTGATCGCCGTCAGCTCGTTCTTGAGCGCCGCGTTGAGAAAGCTGATGACCTGATCGTCGCCGCGCATCGTCCGTCTCCCGGTAGCCGTTGGGTTCGGCTTAGGTCGGGAGCGAGTCGAGCGTCAAGCCGCGACGCGGCTCCGTTCGTCCTGGATGACCTGGCGCGCGAAGGGCAGGCACTGGCAACATTGCGGCTTGCAGCCGAGGCTGGCGTAGACGCGGCCGACCGAACCGGCGCAGTCGCGCGCCTTGGCGCGGACCTGATTCTCCCGAAGCGCATTGCAAACGCAGACGATCACGGTGCGCCAACTCCCCAAGCCCAAGCGACTTGCGAATGAGTATCAGCAGCGCGAGGGATCTGCAACTGGTTCTCATTACTAGCGCGCGATTTTATCGCAGCGCCGGAGTCGGCTAGAGCGGGGCCATGCAGATCCGCCCCGCCGCTCCTGCCGATGTCGCCGCCATCCAGGCCGTGGTGGCCGCCGCCTTCGGGCAGCCCGACGAGGCGCGGCTCGTCGACCGGCTGCGCGCCGACGGCGATACGCTCGTCGAGCTGGTCGCCGACAAAGACCGTGCGATCGTCGGCCACATCCTGTTCAGTCGGCTCGGCATCGGTGCGCTCGCCGGCGCGGCGCTGGCGCCGGTCGCGGTCGCCCCGGCGCACCAGCGCGGCGGCATCGGCGGTGCGCTGATCCGCGCCGGGCTCGATCGCTGCCGGCAGCGCGGCGTGCCGGCGGTCGTCGTGCTCGGCCACCCCGCCTACTACCCGCGCTTCGGTTTCGACGCCGCGCTCGCCGCACCGCTCGCGGCGCCGTTCGCGGGGCCGGCGCTGATGGCGATCGAACTGACGCCCGGCGCGCTCGCCGGCGGCGGGGCGCTCGCCTATGCGCCGGCGTTCGGCATCTGAACCGCGCCCAGCCGCGCCATCAGCGGCAGGAAGTCGGGAAAGCTGGTGGCGATCGGCGCGGCGTCGTCGACGACGATCGGCGCCGCGGCGCGCAGGCCCAAGATCGCGAAGCTCATGGCGATTCGGTGGTCGAGATGGCCGGCGACGGTGGCGCCGCCCGGCACCGGGTCGCCGCCGCGCCCCTCGACGATCAGTCCGTCGGGCAGTTCCTCGACCGCGACACCGCACGCCGCCAGCCCCGCCGCCATGACGGCGATGCGGTCCGATTCCTTGACGCGGAGCTCCTCGAGTCCGCGCATCACGGTGCGGCCTTGCGCCAGCGCCGCGGCGACGAACAGGATCGGATATTCGTCGATCATCGACGGCGCCACCTCGGGCGGCACCTCGATGCCGCGCAGCGGTCCGGCGGTGACGACCAGGTCGGCCACCGGCTCGCCGCCGACGCTGCGCGGGTTCGCCGCGACGATGTCGGCGCCCATCATCCGCAGCACGCGCACGAGACCGTCGCGCGTCGGGTTGAGCCCGACGTTGGCGATCGTCACCCGGCTGCCGGGCACGATCAGCGCCGCGACCAGCGGGAACGCTGCCGACGAGGGGTCGCCGGGCACGGTGATCGCCTGCGGCCGCAGCTCGGCCTCGCCGGTGATCGCGATGGCGCGCCCCTCGGGCGTTTCCTCGACGCTCACCTCGGCGCCGAAGCCGCGCAGCATCCGTTCGCTGTGGTCGCGCGTGGCGATCGCCTCGACGACCGTCGTCCGCCCCGGCGTGTTGAGCCCGGCGAGCAGCACCGCCGACTTCACCTGCGCCGAGGCGACGGGCAGCAGATAGCGGATCGGCAGCGCCGGGCAGGCGCCGGTCAGCGTCGCCGGCAGCCGGCCGCCGGGCGCCGACGCGAAGCTGGCGCCCATCCGCGACAGCGGCTCGATCACTCGCCCCATCGGCCGCCTCGACAGCGAGGCGTCGCCAATGAACGTGGCCGTCACGGCATGCGAGGCCACCAGCCCCATCAGCAGCCGCGTCGAGGTGCCCGAATTGCCCATGTCGAGCGCCGCGCGCGGCTGCAGCAGCCCGCCGACGCCCACGCCATGTACCGCCCAGGCGCCGGCGCCGCGGCGTTCGATCGTCGCGCCCATCGCGCGCAGCGCGGCGGCGGTCGCCAGCACGTCCTCGCCCTCGAGCAGTCCCTCGATGCGCGTTTCGCCGACCGCCAGCGCGCCGAACATCAGCGCGCGGTGCGAGATCGACTTGTCGCCCGGCACCGCGACGGTGCCCGACAGGGCAGCGGCGGCGTGCAGACTCAGCGGCATGGGTGTGGCGGCGTGGGTCACGATATCCTGCGATCGGGAAAAGGCCGCCAGGCGCATGCGGCGACTTTGGTTTTGACAGCCGGCAGGCCCTGTGGCAAGGCAGCGCGCCTGTCCGGCCCCGCCCCTGGCGCGTGGCCGCGAACTCCTGATTTCCCGGCCCCGATTATTGGAGAAAAGCGCCGTGGTTAAAGCCGAATGGGGCACGAAGCGCGCCTGCCCGAAGTGCAATACGCGTTTCTATGACCTGACCAAGGAAGACCCGGTCACCTGCATCGCCTGCGGGTTCGCCTGGGCGCCCGAGCCGATCCTGAAGTCGAAGCAGCCGCTGCCGTTCGACGCGCCGAAGCCGAAGGCGGTCGAGACCGAGGACGGCGAGTCCGAACTGGTCGACGACGATCTCGACCTCGACGAGGAGGAAGAGCCGAGCCCCGACGACGACGTCGACATCGGCGGCGACGACGACATCGGCGTCGTCAGCGGCAAGGACGACGACGAGGTCTAGCCCGAGGGCGCGATCAATATCTTGCGCAAGCCGAAAGCTTTGCTTAGGTAAGCGCCGCCCGCCCCCAGGCGGGTCGACAAGTTTCGGGGCCGTAGCTCAGCTGGGAGAGCGTCGCGATGGCATTGCGAAGGTCAGGGGTTCGATCCCCCTCGGCTCCACCAACTTAACGTATTGAAATGAGGGCGGTCTTTTGACCGCCCTTTTTTTCATGGCGATTGAGACGAGGCGTTTGTACCGCAAAGTGGCCGCTCTGACCGCATGCTTGCGTCCTCTAGAATGCCTACTCTCGTAATTTACAACGAATCAGATCGATATTTGAGAAGGCCAGTTCGCCTGTAAGGAGTTAATTTCAGATCGTGTCGGACAAGAAGCGTCCGCCGCCAGCAAGATGAGCGCGGGTGCTATCCTTTGCCGAGCAGTCGACGGGCTGCGAAAGCCGCCGCCGCGGCGCGCCCAGCCTGCGTTTCTGTCGGACAATCCGATGAAAGGTGCTCGCTTTCGACCCCGCTCGTCTGATCAAGCAATTGCCTTGCAGCAATGAATCCTGCGGGCTCGCGGTCGACGTGATAGCGCGGCGCATATTCAGCGGCGGTCACTTCTTGATGGGCGCGGACGCTGGCGCGCTCATTTTCGGCCAAAACCTTGGCGATGCCGGGCTCGTTCACTACGGTTGCCACGACCGACCGACAGTGAGCCATTCGCGTCTTCAGCTCAGTCAGGATCTGGCCATAGGGGCTGATCCAAACCATTGCGTCGATGTCGGCGTCTGTACCGCCCGCGAGAATGAGTTCCCGAAGCACGGTACGATCAGCGTCGGGCCCATAGCGATCGACCGTCTTGGCCTCCAGGAGAGCCGCCCTGTCCGCCGCATGTGCCCAGGCCTTGGCATAGGCGAGCCGCGGTTCTCGACCGTTCGCCTTATGGAAAAGCGCGTTCCTCAGAATGGAAAGAAGGTCCTCTCGAGCGCGATTTCGCCGAGACACTAGATCCTCCTCGAGCCATTAGGCGTACAGGCGTTCTTCATTCGCCTGCTGTGCCGCCTTTTTTTCGCTTCGCCTTTTCTTCTTCCTCGAGATGATTCTGCACGCGGTCGACCGCCGACATCGCCAGTTCGGCGCCGGCATCAAAGATAGACCTCAACTTGCGCCGCACCGTCGGAGTCCGGGTGGGGGTCGGCGTTGGAGTCGGCGTCGGCGTTGGCGTTGGAGTGGGCGACGGCGCGGGGGGCGGCAGCGTCGGCGTACCCGACCCGCCAGCGCCGACAGAGCTTTGACTCCTTCGGATCGACGCAAATCCAAGGCTACTCTTGCAGCGCCGCCACAATCTGTCCGACCGCCGTTTCCGGCGCAAACAGGCGCTGGCCGAGTGCCCGGCAGCGCTCCGCGATGGTCGCATCGCCGTCGATCTCGGCGATCAGCTCGCGCGCCATGACGGCGAGGTCGTCCGCTGAATCGCTCGTCGTCGCCCGCCCCACCCGGTGTTCCGCGATGAGGTCCGCCAAGTCGTTGCCCCGGTTGATCGCCGCCATGACCGGTAGCCCGGCATGCATGTATGACAGGAACTTGCCGGGAATATTGTTGGTCTTGTGACGGCGATCGAGCGCGACAATGCCGACGTGACACTGGCGATAGAGCCCCTCGATCTCGCTGGGGTCGATCTCGTCGAAGAACAGCAGGTTGGAGAGGCCGAGCGCCCGCGCCTTTTCCTCGAGGCGGCGCTTTTCCGTGCCCCGGCCAACGAATACGAATCCCACGTCGGCGCGATCCTCGAGGCGGTGGGAGAGATCAAGAATCAGGTCGAGCCCCTGCGCCACGCCCATATTGCCCGCGTAAACCACGATCTTCCGTCCTGCGAGCGAGGTAGCGCCGACATCAATGCTGCAGCCGACGTCGTCGGCCACCGCGAGCCAATTCTGGAGGACTTCGATGCGCCGGCCGTCCCGTGCCCATCGTGCGAAGTAGGGGAGACTGCTCGGCGACTGTACGCCGATCACATCGGCGGCGCGATATTGCGCCTGCTCGACGGCCTTGAAGAAATAATAGGGCGGGCCACGGCGCATCAGCCCCATGTCGACAGCCCATTCGGGAAAGATGTCGCGAACGATCAGATAACCTCTGCAGCCAGATCGCTGTTTAAGCGCCTTCGCGAGCGGGCCGAGGAAGATGGTCGGCGAATACCAGACGACCCCATCCCAGCGTTCGCTCTTAAGCGGGCTGAGCCGCAGATTTCGCAGCATTGCATAGGGCATCGTGAGTTCGCCGAGCGCGCGCGCCGCATAATTTATGTCCTTCGTGCGCGGCGACTTCAGGCGGCAGATACGGACACCGTCATGGTGCTCTACATGCCAGGCTGTCTTGAGATCGGGTGCGGGCGTGAGCACAGTGACCTCATACCCCTGGCGGACAAATTCGGCGGACAGGTCGCGCAACTGCACCGCCCCTGAGGAACGGAGCGGTGGAAACACATCTGCGATCAGCGCGATGCGCATCCGGAGCGCCTAATACTGCTTCCAGATCACGCGTCGGACGTAATCGGTATAGCTGTGGATCAGCCGGACCACCTTGTCCGACACGTTCGACATCGAATAGTCGGCGACCTGCCGCAAGAGGCGAAGCTCGCCGCGCGGCTGCCCTTCGAGGATTTCCAAGCCCTGGAGGACGCGCTCGAGCTCGAGCCCGACCATCATCACGGCTGCTTCCTCCATCCCTTCGGGGCGTTCGTGCGCCTCGCGAAGATTGAGTGCTGGAAAATTGAGGATCGACGATTCCTCGTTGATCGTGCCGCTATCCGAAAGCACCGCCTTCGCCTCGATCTGCAGCCGATTATAATCGCGAAAGCCGAGAGGCTTGAGCAGGCGGACCAGCGGATGGAATTGCGCGCCCGCCGCGTCGGCGCGGCGTTGGGTTCGCGGATGCGTCGATACCACGACAGGCAGGCCATGCTGTTCAGCCAAACCGTTCAATATGCCGAGAAGACGGGAGAAATTACGTTCCGATTCGATATTCTCTTCGCGATGGGCGCTGACGAGGAAAAAGTCCCGTGGTGTCAGCTCGAGCCGGTCCACGACGTCCGACGCGTCGATGCCCTCGCGATAATAGCTGAGCACTTCCTGCATCGGGCTGCCGGTCTTGATCACCAGATCGGGCGGTAGCCCCTCGCGCAACAGATATTCTCGCGCGATCGAGCTGTATGTCAGGTTGACATCCGCCATATGGTCGACGAGCCGCCGGTTGATCTCTTCAGGCACCCGCATATCGAAGCAGCGGTTGCCAGCTTCCATGTGGAAAGTCGGAATTTTACGGCGCTTGGCGGAGAGTAATGCCATGCAGCTATTGGTGTCCCCGAGCACCAGGACGGCGTCGGGCTGCTCCTGCTCAAGCACCTTATCGACCGCGATGATAACATTGCCGATCGTCTCGATCCCGCTGGCGCCGGCTGCGCTCAGGAAATGGTCCGGCTTGCGAAGCCCCAGATCATCGAAAAAGATTTGATTGAGTTCATAGTCGTAATTCTGGCCGGTATGAGTCAGCACATGGTCGCAATAGCGGTCCAGCGCCGCCATCACGCGCGACAGCCGAATTATCTCCGGCCGTGTGCCGACGACCGTCATGACCTTGAGCTTGCGCATCTCAGACCTTGCTGGCGATGGTGTCGGGACGACCCCGATCAAAGATTTCGTTGGCCCAGAGCATGACAATCAACTCGTCGTCGCCGACGTTGGTGATGTCGTGCGTCCATCCTGGAACCGTTTCGACTACGCGCGGGCGCTCGCCTGAGACCATGAGGTCATGGCGCGCGTCCGACAGCATATGCCGGAACCCGAAGCGCGCCTCGCCCTTGATGACCAGGAACTTCTCCGACTTGGTGTGGTGATAGTGGCCGCCACGCGTAACGCCTGGATGCGCGGTGAAGAAAGAGAATTGCCCCGAGTCCTTCGTCTTCAGCATCTCGACGAAGACGCCGCGCTGATCACCATGGCTTGGGATGTCATAAACAAACGCTTCGGGTGACAGATAGCTGATATATGTCGCATACAGGGCGCGATCGAGCCCCGTCCCGACGCGTTCGGTTACCAGCGACTGCCGCGAGTCACGGAAGGCCGTGATCTTCGCCGCGAGATCGCCGAGCGAAACGCGGTAAACGGGATCAATTTCGCGGCGGCGAAGCCCGGCTTCGGGCGCCTGCAGCACCGCGATGAAATCGTCGATGACGTCGTCGATATAGGCGAGCTGGACCACGGCTGCCGGATCGCTCATGGTGATCGGCACGTCACGGGCTATGTTGTGGCAAAAGGTGGCAACGACCGAATTATAGGCCGGCCGCGCCCATTTGCCGAAAAGACCGGGCAGCCGATAGATTACCGCAGGATTTCCGCCCGCCGCCAGCGCCTCGACGGCCCGCTCGCCGGCCAGTTTGCTGCGACCATAGGGATTGGCGAGCGCCGCCTGCGTCGACGATGACAGGATGAGCGGTACCTGCTTTCCCGACTGCGCGATCACATCGCACAGACTGCGCGTAAGGTCGGCGTTTACGGTGTCAAAGTCAGCCGGGTCGGCGGGTCGGTTTTCGCCAGCGAGATGGACGACGGCATCGGCTGCCGCGACCTTGCTCTCGAGCGCCGCGACTTCGTCGGCTCGCGTGAAGGTATCAATATCGATATCGGCCATTTCCCGCAGCCGAAGTTGCAGGTTCTTGCCGGCAAAGCCGTTTGCACCCGTGATGAGGACCCGCATGGTCATTCCTCCGGTTCAACGTGCTCGCCCCGCGCCGTAGCCTGCATGAAGCGAAGCTTCATTAGCAGCGACTGCATGCCCTTTTCATCGAGCCGGACGGTGTTGTGCGACGTATATTCGACCGCATCCGAGAGCTCGACCTCGCCCTCTTCCACAAACTTGCTGTAGTTGAGATCACGCAGATCGGGGGGCACCCGGAAATAGTCGCCCAGGTCTTCGGCTGCCACGACCTCCTCACGGCTGAGCAGAGCTTCATAGAGCTTTTCGCCGTGGCGGGTGCCGATGACGTTGATCGGATGCTCGGGCACGCCCAGCAGCACGGTCAACGAGCGCGCCAGTGTGGCGATGGTCGCCGCCGGCGCCTTCTGAACGAAGATTTCACCCGGCCGCCCGTTCTGGAAGGCGAAGATCACCAAATCGACCGCATCGTCTAGGGTCATCATAAACCGGGTCATGTTCGGATCCGTAATCGTGATCGGCTGACCCGCACGGATCTGGTCGACGAAAAGCGGAATGACCGAGCCGCGCGATGCCATGACGTTGCCGTATCGCGTCGCCACGATCACCGTGCTGGAACTCACGCGCGATTTGGCGACGACCACCTTTTCCATCATCGCCTTAGAGATACCCATGGCGTTGATCGGGTAAACAGCCTTATCAGTGCTGAGGCAGATCACCCGTTCGACCCCGCAAAGCACCGCCGCCTCGAGCACATTCTCGGTGCCGAGCACATTGGTCTTTACCGCTTCCATCGGGTGGAATTCGCAGGAAGGCACCTGCTTGAGCGCGGCCGCGTGAAACACGAGATCGACGCCGCGCATCACGTTGAGCACCGAATTATGGTCCCGCACGTCGCCGATGTAGAATTTAAGCTTCGGATTCTGATACTTCTTACGCATCTCATCCTGCTTCTTTTCGTCGCGGCTAAAGATGCGGACTTCGCGAAGATCGGACTCGAGAAAGCGTCGCATGACGGCGTTGCCGAACGAACCGGTGCCGCCGGTGACGAGAAGAGACTTGTTCGTGAACATTATTAGCGCGCTCTTGTTCTTCAAACGGCCAGAGAGGACTTGATGAGGTCGTCCTTCTGGGCTTGGGATGGATAGTTGATCAGCACGGCACGGTACTGGCCCTTGAAAACGAAAAGGCTGCCGACCGCTGCGCCAACGACACCGCAGGCCCCGAAAAGCTCGCCGATATGGGCGTGCGACCCGGCGCCGCCGAGGAACGATAGCGGCACCGAGACCGCAGCCCGCACCTCGCGGGCTAGCTTCAGGTCATAGCCCTGCATCGTACCGTCACGATCGACCGAGTTGATGACGATCTCGCCGGCACCGGCCTGTTCCAACTGAACCGCCAGCTCGACCGGATTGAGCTTGTGGACGACACTGGCGTTGCGTGTCACCACCTCATATCCTGTGGCGAATAAGCCCGATCGCTTACGCACGTCGATGACGGCGACGACGCTTTGGCGGCCGACTGCCTCCGCGATACGCGTAAGTATCGCGGGGTCCGCCACAGCCGCCGCGCTCAGCGCTACCTTCTCTACGCCGAGTCCGATGATCAGCTTCGCCTGCTCGACGGTGGTGACGCCGCCACCGTAGCAGAGCGGCATACGACATTCCGCGGCGAGATGAGCCACCATTGCGAAGTCGGGCTCGACGCCATTGGCGGTGGCGTCGATATCGAGCACGACGAGTTCGTCAGCCTCCTTCTCATTGAAGATCTTTACGGCATTGATCGGGTCGCCGACATATTTCGGCGCCTTGAACCCGACCGTCTTCACCAGGCCGCCCTCGTGCACGAGCAAGCACGGAATGATACGGGGCCGCAGCATCAGAGTTCCGCGAAATTCTTCAGGAGCTGAGCCCCGAAATGGTGGCTCTTCTCAGGATGGAACTGAACGCCGTAGACATTGCCCGACCGTACGGCACAAGCGAAATCTAGGCCATAGGACGCCCGCGCAATGACCTCGGACGACACATCGCAATCGAAATAATAGGAGTGGAGGAAGTAGAAGCGTGGATCGGTCATTCCGGCGAAAATCGGTTCCGCCGCCCCCGGGATCACGTCGTTCCAGCCCATATGCGGCCGCGGCAGATACCGGGCATCCTGGTTGGTTCGCAGCGACCTGACCCGCCCCGGAACCCAGCCCAGCCCAGGCGCTTCGCCTTCGTCGCTTCCCGAAGCCAGCATCTGCATGCCGACGCACACGCCGAGCAGCGGCACTTTCGCAGAAACGACGCGCTCCTCGAGCTGGCCGCGCATTCCCGATGCATCTAGCAGCTCGATGGCGTGGTCGAACGCGCCGACACCGGGAAGAATGATCTTGTCGGCCGCAACCAGGTCGTCTCCGGTTTTTGCGGCCTTCGCAGCAAATCCCAAGCGCTTGAACATGGTGAGGAAGGCCTGAACGTTGCCGAGGCCATAGTCGACGACATGGATCACCTGAAAAACCTCTTCTCGGTGCCGAGCAACCGCAGCGCGTTGGTGCCGAGCCCGATCAACCATCGCTTGTTGCGATAGTCGCGATAGGTCTTGTTCTCGCCTTCGAAGATCGCGCGCAGCTCATCGACGGTGATACCGAGCTTCGTCGCCACATATTCGAACTCGTGACGCAGGAAATCCTCGCTCATCTCGGGATGTGCCAGCCGGCTGATCGCCGCGTCGCGGTCCATCTGACCCGTCATGATGAGGCTCGAAAAATGCGCGCGGCGCTTCTGGAAGCCGAACTTCCGGGGAAGCCAATAATCCTCGTAGAATCGCGTGAACCGCGATTCATGATGCTTGTGCTGGAAGGATTCCCACTTGTAGCGGCTAGCCAGTTCCGCCTCCGCGTCCTTCTTGATGAAGGGAACGAGATTGAGGGGCTTCGCCACCTCCATGCCAAGCACTTGCTGATACAAGCCCTTGTAGACGAGGATGTCCACCAGCGGGAAGCTCTTGAGCGGCCGCTTTCCGAAGCGCGAATGAATGTCCTTGAACAGCGTCTTGTCGATGCCGAGGTAGCCGCCCCATTCTTCCGGCTCGCGGCAGCATTCGGTCGAGAAGTTCGAGCCGGTGATCACATATTTGATGCGGTTCTTGCGCGCGAATTTGTAGAGGCCCGAGAAGAAGGCGGCGTCCTGAGGAAGATCCTGGTCCGGAATCTGCGAACGGAGGAAAGCCAGCTGGAGGTCTTTCATCTCCTGCCAGTTGACCACCTCGGTGTAGAGCTCGCTGCCGAGCCCATCCACGAGCTTCTCGATATTGCCTACCGCCTGGTCAGTGTTCCAGCCCGCATCGACGTGAAAGAGCAAGGGCCGCAGCCCCATGCGCTCGCGCGCGACATGAGCGGCATAGGAGCTGTCGAGCCCGCCGCTCAGTCCGATGATACAATCGAAGTCCCGCCCCTTGCCGTCAGCGCGGATCTTGTCCGCCAGCTGGTCGAGCTCGGCGGCGCCGCGTTCGTCGGTGTGCCAGTTCGGCCGGATGACTGTCTCGAAATTCTCGCAATAATCGCAACGCCCGTCAGATCCGAACCGAATATTCGGGTCGGACGTGTCCATGACGCAGTGGGTGCAGATTTGATATGGGCGCTGCATGGCTCGACTCTTTGGCCTTCGCTACCGTCACGCGATCGGGGGTTGAAGGACTGTCCCGGCCCTTGCCAATACCCCATGCACGACGTCATCGCGCGCTGCGATGTCGGCGGTCAACGGATGAACCACGGCAGGGACCCCTACGGCTCCATACTCGACGACCAGCGTCGAAGGATAGGAGATTACGAGGTCGACCGCTGGAAAGTGATCGGCCTCGGTTATTAGATGCCAGCCGACAGTCTTCATCGAGGCTGACATCGGCGCTAGCGGGTGCGGCTTGTAGAACGCATCGACGGCGATGCGCTTTCGAAGCTCTGCGAAGATCGCCTCCTGCAGCGGTTCGCACAGCGGATGTCCGATGAAGAGCAGGGCGACGCCCTGGGTCGATCGCGGCTGCATCGTGATGCTGGGCTTGAAATGCTGCACTTCGAGTCCGTTACGTTCGACTGCGGCGCCCAGGATCGCCCTGCGGAACACCGCCTCATCGGCATCGCCATAGACAAAGAGGCGGCTAACGCATTGCAACTTGGTCGGAAGGCGCGGGAGGCCATATTCGCTTTGCCCACCACCGTCCAGCCCGGCCACGGCCCCGTGCTGGATCAGCGTCAACCGGCGCCGGCGGCTTCGTACCGACCGGTCGACGAGCACTGCCCAGCGGTCGAAATGCTCCGCCATCACCAGTTCGCCCTCGAGCCGATCGATCGCGGCGCGCACGGCGAACCATTTGAACGCGGTATAGCTCTGTAGCGCCCAGCGGGCAATCCGGGCGCGCGAGCCGAGATGCCGCGACGCGACAAGCGCGTCGACGAGCGCCTGGCGAAGGTCGTCGCGGGACAGCAGAGAGAAGACGTCGATCGCCCGTACGCCTGCCGGGAGGCGTGCCATGGGCGCCCAGGGCATCGTGATCCAGGTTTCGGGAAGGTCGGACAACAGCTCGGGGCGGACGACATCGCTGACGCGGGACGAAAGTCCAAGCACATAGGCGGGTGACGGCAGCGCGGTCCGGGACGCGGCCGGCGCCTGACGCCAGCGCGGCAGAAAGTCGGCGAACAGGAACAAGGCGCCGCCGCCGAGACGCCAAGCGAGTACCACCAGCGCCGCCAGCAGGCGCACGCCGTGCGGAAAGCGCTTGGCGATAGGCACCCATCGCGCCGCGCGCGGGATATGGCCAGCCGATTGCGCGCGAAGATTCGAAAGCGCGAGCAAATGCTCGTCGACCACGATCTCGTTGCGCGTAGCGGCGAGATAGTCGGCGAGCCGCCGGCGGCGGGCGACCGTCAGGCTAGCCACCGCAGCGGATCACAATGAAAATCCGTCATCCACGATGATGTTCTGCCCGACCATGTAACGCGACGAGTCCGACAGCGCGAAGAGCACCGCGCCCACCACATCGCGGGAATCGAGCATGCCCTTGTGCATCGTGTGCCGCGCGTAACGTTCGAGAAAACGCTCGTCTTGGCCGGCCAGAATTCCGCCCGGGCTGACGCAGTTCGCGCGAAACCGCGTCCCCTTCATATAGGCGTTCACATAGCGGGTCACATGTTCAAGGCCCGCCTTGATGGCCGCATATTCGACCGGCATCGTCATCGCGGTGCCCTCATAGAGCTCCAACCGCGGCGCCATCGAACCGTAGATCGACGAAAGATTGACCATCGCGAAGTCGCCACCGCCGGCGCGCGCATAGGCGGCGCACTGCTGCATGAAGATGAAGTAACCACCCAGGTGGAGGCCGACATTCTCCGCGAAATCGGCATAGGTGACGTCGGGGAATGCCGCACCATAGCGACTATTGCGCGGATAGGCGGTGTTCACCGCGCCGCTGACGGCGCCGAACCGGGCCTCCGCCGATGCCAACAAGCCGGCGATCGACGTGGCGTCGCCTATGTCCGCCTTCACGACCGCGATACCCGCGTCGCCGGCGAAATGATCCGCCAGCGCGGCAATCGCCGGCGGGCCAACATCTGCTGCGACCACGTTGGCGCCGAGCTGGCGGGCGCCGGTCACGATCTCGCGGCCGATGCGTCCGCCAGCGCCGGCGATTACGATCGTCTTGCCATCAAGCCGCATCAGCTTTCCTTTCGACCGTAGAGGAGCTCGGCGAGCTGGAAGTCGATCTCGTCGTCGATATCGATCGCCCGGTGTTTCGGCACCACGACCGAGCGGACCCGCCCACTGAACACGCCGCGACTGGCCATGATGAACTCGGCGCGCGCGACATAAGCCACGGTGGTCATGTCGAAGACCGGCGCCGCATCCTGTCGCCGCGTCACGCCTTCGCCTTGGATGACCAGTCGCGATCGTCCGTCCTCATCGCGAAATACCATGTTGAAATAGGGGCTGCGCGCCGCCGGCGTTACGGTCACGACCATATCCGTCGCCGCGTCCAGCATGGCAAGGCACGCCTCCACGTCAGCGGCAGACCGGAGCGGTGCCGTCGCTGGCAGGCTCAAGAACGTATCGAACCGGCGCCCTTCGGCACGCACATGCTCGATCGCATGCCGCCACGCGTCCCACTCTGACGCCGTGTCGGTAGCCAGCTCGGCAGGGCGCCGAATGATTCCGGCGCCGAGCGACCGGGCCGTTCCAGCGATTTCGTCGCAATCGGTCGATACGAAGACCTGCTCAACGGCCCGAACCTCGCGCGCCGTCCGGATCGAGTGGCCGATGAGGGGAACACCGCCGAGCGGACGAATATTCTTGCGCGGAACTCCCTTCGAGCCGCCGCGCGCGAAAACGAAAGCGAAGGTCGTCACAGCCCTTCTCCCAGTGAGACGGCGGCGCCTGATGTCGCCGACCGCTTCGCCGCTGCTACCAGCGCCAGGGTGCCGCGCGCATGGGATAGTCCGACGAGCGGCGCTTCCAGGCCCTGTGCGACGCGCGCGAAGCGACGCAGCTGGTCGAGATACATCATGTTTCGATCCGCCTCGGGCTCGGAGAAAAGCATTTCGACATGGCCTTTTGCCTCGAACGAAACACTGTTGGCGATCGCGTCCCAAACCAGCGTTCCTTCGCTGCCAATCACGCGGCAGACACGGCGGGGCCTGCGCTGGAGCAGGTCGAGATGCAGGTTCGCTATCAGCCCTGAGCTGCCCGACAGGATGAGATCGGCGCGATCTTCCACGTCGACCTCGAGCTGACCGGTCGGCAAGGCGATGCAATACACCTTCTCGAAGTCGCCGAAGATCCATCGGAGATAGTCGAATTCGTGACTGAGTTCGAGAAGCACCCCGCCCCCAAGGTCGCGGCGCGCCGAAACACCGTCGCGATAGTCGGCACCCGGACGCCAGTCGGGAAGATATTGGCCGACATCGACGAGCACGTTGACGATCGTTCCCGCCACCCCGTCGCGCACGGCGGCATGAAAGCGCTGGGCGGAAGACAGGAAGCGAAGATTATACGCCACGTCGATGCGCGATGCGATGGCGGCGAGGCGCGGCAACCACCGGTCATATTCGTCGAGATCGTGGGAAACGGGCTTCTCCAGAAGCATCGGTATGCCTGCCTCGGCGAAGATGGCGGCTTGCGACAAATGAAAGGGAGCAGGTGACGCGATGATCGCGAAGTCGGGCCGCCACTCGACCGCCGCATCAATGCCGGCAAGCGGCGCAGCCGGCATCTCGCCGGAAGCGACGCTCCGCCCTGACGAAGACACGCACGCGACATTGTCTTCGGGCCAGATCAGCTTGGCGTTTGCAATGTGCCGGCGAGCGATGCTGCCGGTCCCGACGACGACGACGCGCATCCTTAGACTTCGCCGACAGCTGCTTGCGCCCGATCGAAATCTTCCGGTCGGCCGATATCGAGCCAATATTCGTGGATCGGGAAGTTCAGGACCGGTGCACCCGCGGCCACGGTGCGCTCGAGGAGCTGCGGCATGTCGAGCCGCTCCCCAGCGGCCACGCCGTGCACGACGTCGGGCGAGAGCACATAGATACCGGCGTTCACGAAGAATTTGTGGGTCGGCTTCTCGACGATCCGACGGACCTGCATCCCGTCGCTTTCGACGACGCCAAACGGCACCTGATGTTCATATTCACGGACGCACATCGTCGCGGCGCCCGACTGCCTGACATGGAAATCCATCAATCCGCGGAAGTCGACGCGCGTCAGCAGGTCGCCGTTCATCATCAGCATCGGCATGTCGATGCGATCGTGTGGAAGGAGGCCAAGCGCGCCACCGGTCCCGAGGGGCTCTTCCTCATGGACATATTCGATGGAAACGCCCCACCGCCGGCCATCGCCGAAATGCTCGCGGATCATCTCCGGCATGTAGTGCGTGGAAATGAAGAAGCGGTGGAAACCGACTTCGATCAGGTCGGCAAGGATCAGCTCCAAGATCGGCTTTCCGCCAACTCGCAGCAATGGCTTGGGGCAATCTTTCGTCAACGGATAGAGGCGCTTGCCGAAGCCGCCGGCCATCAGGAATACCGGGTTGGGCAGCAGCTTCTTGTCGAGCAGGCCCTGGATGGTATGGAGGCCGACGACGCGCCGCTCCGCGTCGATCACGGGCAATTGCAGGACGTTGCTCGCTTCCATCAGCGCCAGGGCCTGCTCGCGCGTCTCGCCTTGCTGCGAAACTGTGGGATTCGGCCACATGACCTCGGCGACCTGCGTGGATAGAGGCAGATGGCCGAGCAACGCGCGTCGCACGTCCCCGTCGGTAACCGTGCCGAGCAGGCGGCGGTCGGGATCGACGACCAGTACGATGCGGAGCCCGCCGTGATTGAGCGTTTCGATCACTTGATCGAGCGACGCTTCGGGTCCGATCAGGATGGATTCCCAATTTCTCATCGTGGCTTCATCGTCCGCCGTCAAAGGGTGCGGCGCGCTTTCCGGGCATAAGGATATGGCCCGGCGCCACGTCACGCGCTGCCGTAGCACCGGCAGCGATCACCGCGCCAGTGCCGACGCGCCGATTCTGGATGACCACCGCGCCTGCGCCTACGAAGGCGCCGTCGGCAATGTCCACGGTCCCGCAGAGCGTCGCACCCGGCGCCACATGGACATGTCGCCCGATCGTGCAATCGTGATCGACACCCGCGAGCGTGTTGATGACCGACCCCTCGCCGATCGAGCAGCCGGGCTGCACGATCGCACCCGCCATGATCTGGACGCCATCGGCCATGTCGACACCGTCGGCCACCCAAGCCGCCGGATGGACCAGGGTGGCGAACCGGAACCCGAGCTGTTTGAAATGCTCATGCAGCCGCCGGCGCACGTCGCTGCCGACCAGTTGCCCGACCCCGTTGGCGAGGTCGAACGTCTCCGGTGGGGCCGCTTCCAGTTCGGCGTTGCCACCAAGCACGGAGACGCCGTTCCAGATCGCGCAGCCTTGACCGACTAAGAGCGGATCATAAACCCCGACGATCTCTCGGCCGGCGGCCTTCGCCAGCGCAAGCACCACGCGGCCATGGCCGCCCGCGCCGATGAGCCGCAACGGCTTTTGCGCCTGCTCGCCGCTCATGGTTCGATCGGTTCACCCGCCGCATGTGCGCGAGCTGCCGGGCGGCCGACGAGCTGCCAAAGCATGATGGGCTCCAGCCCACGACCGCACCGCGCCGTCGTGAGGTCGTCACGCGCCAGCACCTCGCCCGCCGCGATGTCGCGCGACGCGACCACCTGCTGTCGGGCCGCCTGACGCGTATCCCATTCGCTTGCCTGCGGTGCCTTTCCCGGATTGCCCAGGGCAACGTCGAGCGTGCGAATGTCGGTAATCAGCCGTGTCAGCTCGTCGGGCTCCAGCGACGCCTTGTGGTCGGGGCCCGGCAGGTTGCGATCGAGCGTGAAGTGTTTTTCGATCACTTTTGCGCCACGGGCAACGGCTGCCAACGAGATCAACCCGCCCTCGGTATGATCGGAATATCCGACGTCGAGGCCGAACGCCTCGCGCAACGTATCCATACTCTTGAGGTTCACCTCTGGCGCCGGCGTCGGATATTGTGACGTGCAGTGCAAGAGGGTGACATGGCCGCGCAGCCG
This sequence comes from Sphingomonadaceae bacterium, assembly GCA_030147805.1. Taxonomy (GTDB): domain Bacteria; phylum Pseudomonadota; class Alphaproteobacteria; order Sphingomonadales; family Sphingomonadaceae; genus Sphingoaurantiacus. The sequence continues at coordinate 30,721 of JASBUR010000026.1, read as the reverse complement.
GTCGCGCACTTCACGGCGGCTCCAGGCCTGCCATATTTCTTCGACGGAGGAAGGCTCACTCGGCGAGTTCAGCGCATGCGCCACGACCGCGAGCGCCTGCTCGACTTCCGAAAGCGTCGCCATTCCGGTCGACAGGATCAGCGGTATGCCGCTCCGTGCGAACTGCCAGAGCAAGGGTGCGTTGGTCAGCTCGCCCGACGGGACCTTCAGCCGCGGCATGCCGAGATCGATCAGGAAGTCGAGGCTGTCCACGTCAAAGGCGGTCGACAGGAACTCCAGGCCTCGCGCCTGAGCATGATCCCTCAGCTCGGCATGCCATTCGAGCGGAAGCTCGAGCTTCTGCAGCATCGCCAGCTGCGATTCCGCCGCATCTGTCGTCTGCTTCTGATAGCCGGCCTTCGGTGCCGATGAAGCCGCGAGCTTCTTGGCATTGAAGGTCTGGAACTTCACCGCGTCCGCTCCGGCGTCGGCGGCGGCATCGATCAGATCGCGTGCCCAGTCCTTGCGGCCATTGTGGTTGACACCGGCCTCAGCGATGAAAAAGACCTTCTCGTCACTCATGAGATGCTTTCGATGTCGAAAAAGCGCTTCGAACCAGCCGGGACGGCGGCATCGAGCGCCGCGACGACCATTCTGGACGTGTCGCCCGCACCGTAAGGATTTTGAGCGGTGCGAGCCATAGCTTTGCAAGTGGGCTCGATCGCGCGCGCGATCGCCTGGCGGATCGCCTCGGGATCAGCATCGCAGTGAATCACGGACGCGGCGGCTAGCCGTCCTCCCTGGCGGACGCCGATATTGATCGTCGGCACGCCTACGCCGGGAGCCTCGATGATGCCGCTCGACGAGTTGCCGATCACGAAGTCCGCGCGCTTGAGGAGGCTGGCGTAGCGTGCAAGTCCGAGCGACGGCACGACCACGGCTCGGCCGGGCCGCGACCGTGCGTAATCTTCGAGAATGGGAATGATGGCGCGCCCGCCGTTATCGGCATTGGGATAGGTGGCAACGACCTGATACTCCGGAAAGGCGTCGAGCGCAGTCAGCATCGCCTTGACGGTGATGACGGGATCCTCGGCTCCGGACGTGACGGGATGATAGGTGGCAATCGCCACCCGGTCGCCGAGCTCCATGCCGATGAATGCCGCGAGCGCGTCCAGCGGCACGGGCGAGACGCGCTTGAGCTGCTCCAGCCCCGGCGCGCCGACATTGAACACCGTGCCCGGCTGCTCTCCCATCTGGATGACGCGCTGCCGATACGGCTCGGCGGCCGTCAGATGGAGCGAGGCCATCTTGGTGATCGCGTGGCGGATCGCGTCGTCATACGCGCCTTCGGTAAGCTCGCCGCCGTGCAGATGTGCGATCGGGATGCGCATCACCAGCGCCGCCTGCGCGATGGCGAGCGCTTCAAAGCGATCACCGAGCACCACCAGCCAGTCCGGGCGCAGGCGATCAAGCGCGTCGGCAAAGCCGATCGTGCCGAGCCCCATCGATTTCGCCACGCCGACCGCCGTATCCGACGAGAGCAGCATTTCGACCTTGGCGTCGATGGCGAAGCCGTCACCTTCGATCTGGCGCCAGGTCTCACCGAATTCCGGTGACATATGCATGGCTGCTGCGATTACCTGGAGCCGGTGAGACGGACTCTCCGCGAGCGCGCGCATCAGCCAGTACAGCAGTCCATATTCTGCGCGCGTGCCGGTGAAGACCGCAACGCGCGTCATGCAAGCAATTCTGGCGGCACGGTGCTCGGCACGTTCACCACGCGTGATTCCAGCCATTCTGACGTTGGAAGCGGGCCGCGCCGCGCCGCCTGATAGAGCGGCAAATGGTTCATCAGGGTCCAGATCGGCCGTGTCATGACGCCGGCGGCATTGGTCTGCTGGAGAAGCGCATCGCGCTGATCGCGGTCTTCACAGATCACGGCGTTCAGCCAATAGTTGCTGCGGCAATCGGCCGGCTCGGTGACGAATTCATAGGCGCTTCCGTCGAAAAAGGCTGCGTAGCGCTCCGCAAGCTGCCGCTTCGCCGTCACCAGCTCATCGAGCTTTTCCAGCTGCGCGCAACCGAGCGCTGCGTTGAGGTTGGGAAGGCGATAATTATAGCCGACCTCGTCGTGAAAATATTCATATGCGTGCGGACGCTTCGCGGTCGTCGTCAGGTGCTTCGCGCGCGCGCCGAGCGACTCGTCGGTCAGGATCATGCCGCCACCGCCGGTCGTGATGATCTTGTTGCCATTGAAGCTAAGCGTCCCGAGCCGGCCGAACGTGCCGGTATGCTTGCCCTTGTAAAGGCTGCCGAGCGATTCCGCCGCGTCCTCGACGAGCACCAGCCGCCAGCGGGCGCAAACTTCGACGATGCCATCGAGATCGGCGGGGTGGCCGAAGGTGTGCATCGGCAGGCAGGCGCGGATGATGCGCCCGTCGAGCTTCGCGCGGCAGAACCCATCGTTGTCGAGGAGGGCATTGTCCGTCAGCCATTCGTCGAGCGCCGCGGGCGACAATCCGAGCGTGCCGCGGTCGACGTCGACGAAGATCGGTTCGGCCTGGCAGTAGGCGATGGCGTTGCACGTCGCGATGAACGTCAGCGGTTGCGTGATCACAAGGTCGCCGGCGCCGACGCCCGCCAATTGCAGCGCCACCTGGAGCGCGGCGGTGCCGTTGACCGCGGCCACGGCGCGCGGCGCACCGGTGTAGCGCGCCATGTCTTCCTCGAATCGCCCGACGAAGGCGCCGACGCTCGACACCACGCCGGCATCGATCGTCTCGACGACATAGCGGCGCTCGTTCCCCCCGAAGGTGGGCTCGTGGAGCGGGATGAAGTCCGTCCGACGATAGATGTCGCGCACGAAGCGGACGAGGTCACCGATCGCCGCCGTTTCAGACATTGTATATTCCCGGCTTGTAGCGGGCGAGATTGCCCGGCTGAACGAACCAGTCGATAGTGCGCTTGAGGCCCTCGCGGATGTCGACCTCCGGGTCATAGCCCGTGAGCTCGCGGATGAGCCGGTTGTCGCACCACAGGCGGAAGACCTCGGACTTCTCCGGCCGGATCCGCTGCTCGTCGGTGACGAACTCTACGTCGCGTCCCATAAGCTCGCGGATCAGCTCGAGCGTGTCGCCGACGCTGATCTCGAAGTTGGATCCGATATTGACGGTCTGGCCTATCGCTGCATCGCATTCGGCAAGCGCGATGAAACCCCGACATGTGTCACGGACATAGTTGAAATCGCGCGTGGGAGAGACGTCTCCCAACTGAATCCGCGTCGCGCCGCTCGCAATTTGCGAGATGATGGTGGGTATGACCGCACGTGCTGATTGGCGTGGGCCGTAGGTGTTGAACGGTCGGGCAATGCACAACGGCAGATTGTAGGCATTGTGATAGCTCATCGCCATCATATCGGCGCCGATTTTTGAGGCGCTGTACGGCGATTGCGGCTGGAGCGGATGCGCCTCGTCGATCGGCACATAGCGTGCGGTACCGTAGACTTCGCTGGTCGAAGTATGGACCACGCGCCGCACACCGTTGGCGATCGCCGCGCGGCAGATGTTCACCGTGCCATCGATGTTGGTCGCCACATAGCTGTCAGGCGCTTCGTAGGAATAGGGGATCGCGATCAATGCCGCGAGATGGAAGACCGTGTCGACACCGCGCGTAATGCGGTTGCAAACGTCCGGATCGCGGATATCGCCGCTGATAACCTCGATGTCATCACGGCAACTCACATCCTCGAGCCAGCCCCAGAAATTGAACGAGTTGTACTGAGCGAGCGCACGAACCTGATGCCCCTGCTCGACCAGAAGTTCGGTAAGATGGGATCCGATGAAACCATCAGCTCCCGTCACGAGAATCTTAGACATTTATAGGGCCTCCAAACCCATCCTAACCGCTTGAGCTCAAACGCGCATCGAACGGGCCCAGCGACCCCGCGCCATAACCAAAACCGCCCCCGCCGATAAGAAAAACAACTGATTGTTTGGAAAGGAGTTCAGAAACGAACCTGAAAATCCAGAAATCAGATAATAAAATAATATGATTACCCAAGGAAAAACACCGTCACTGACATTTTTTCGAAAATCGAAGATGAGGGCAAGGAACATAATTAGTATTGAGAGCATGATTAGTCCGAGAGAATTTATCATCATTAGATAGAAATTGTCCTGCACTAGTCCCTCTCGAACCTTATAAATATCAGGAAGAATAATACTTAGGTCGACTTCATAAATAAATTTAATAAAATTCTCCCATCGTATCGACGCTGTGTAAAGATCGACACCACGATTCACGCTTTCTATATCCACATCGGCGGTCATAATATTATAGACTACCACACCTCCGCAAACGGCAACAGCGAGGGTCACCAAAGCAGCCAGATTGCCCATTCCCAATCTAAGCACCCGACACCGAAGTCTAGGACTGAATATAGCGGACAGCAAAAGGGCCCCCGCAAGAGCCAACCATGCAGTACGAGATCCGCTTGCGAAAAACGGAAAGGCAAGAAAACATCCAAGACATAACTTACGCGCTAGACCCATTTTGTCAAACATCAATAATATGATGCACGTGCCAATATACAATCCCATATTGTTTGGATTGAATAATGTCGATATTGACCTCATACCGCCCGTAGATCTCCAATAGGATTCGAACAAAAGCGATAAAACTGTTACCTCTACAGCAGAAAATGCAGCAACCACGATTCCGCTAAGAATGATAGTCCGCGAAATAAGTGCTATGTTACCCTGATATGCCTGAAGAAGGCCCACCCAACCAGACATTGTAGCGATGATCAACATCGAGACCGCGCTGACGCCGAGCGCCTCCCCGGTCATCAGCGGCGCGGCCGCGAACAGTCCGAGAATGACGCACAATAGTCCTAGAATGTAATTTTTTGTATGGTGAATCACATAAACGCTAATTATTGTGCAGAATATGTATTTAGCCGCCTTATGATAAAACCCCTCTTCATAATTTAGATTAAATCGGGGCGTAAACAGATTATCTATATAGTATACAGAAGATATAAATAGCCAACCTATCAAGATGCCAAGAATCACTCGGCTATCCCTAGGCTGGCTTGTAGGCGTTGCTGCCGCCCCTCTCCCTGCATAGATCATCGTCGTCGATCCCCCCGATAACGGCTGACCGCCTCCACGAATACAACCCCCATCTTAGTCTTAAAGAAGACATAGCCAGCAAAAGTAGAAGCGAGTACTCCAAAAGCCACAATATTTATGTTTCCGAAATAGCTCAAACTTACTACTGAAAATATTACAGCAATCAGGTAGAATATATTAGATACCATTAGCGCCGCATCTTTTCGCGACAAATAAAGATCTATTTTCATGGGATCAAAGTTCACGAATACGGCCTGAGATATCAAGATAAAATAGAGCGCTGGAACGTAAGCGAGATACTCCTCACTCTTCAACAGTGAGATCACAGGTTGCGCGGCCAATGCCAAGGCCAGCGCGGTTGCCGCTGATACGGCCGCATAAAGCTGTCCGGCCCGCCGCCGCTCGTGGCGAAAGAGGGCAGCATTCCCGGACGTATAAGCCTTTATACAACGCGGTCCAACCGTCGCCCCAATCGTGAACGTCACCAATAGAGATATCGCCGATGCATACGTGAAGTAGAAGAAATAAACACCGAACTGCGCTGTCGTGAACGATGCTTCTATCACAAGCCGATCGAACGTGCTGGCAAGACCAATCGCAAGGGCGGACGTCATGAACGGCGCCGCTTCCTTGAGCATTGCAAGCGCGGCCTTCGCGTCCGTGGGGGATACGAGGAGTTGCCGGAGTAGGCCGCTCCGATGAAGCGCGAAGGCGATTGCGATCGAGACGATAGCGAGCACGCCGAGCCATACCAGCACTAGCAAGCTCAACGACTGTTGCAGATGCATGGCGTGGACGGCGACCAAGTAGAGCAACATCCACGTCACGTTCTTGGTGAAGAGGATAAATGACGCAAGCGCGGTACGCATTAGCAGAACAAGAATGCGGTACACTTCTGTAACAAGATGCTCAAGTACGAGAATTGCTCCGATCGCAGGTGCCAATTTACCATAGCCGCTAGAATAAGTAATTACGAAGCCGACAACTAAGACTAGATGGGCGATTAGCATCAGACGCAGTTGGCGCGCGAGATCCATGCTCACGACGGGCCAGGGGTGCGCATGCAGACGCCGCCCCACCACCTGATTGAGTTCCAGGCCCGCGAGTTGCGTGAACAGAATGGTAAGTGTGGCGATAAGACCGAAGCCGCCGATTAACTCTGGTGTAGCGAAGCGGGCAAGATATATAACAAAGAGGAAACGCGCGCCACCGGATGCCAGCCGGAAGCCGAGCGCGACAACGTTCATCTCAGCTTCGCATACGGCGGCGAAGTGATCGCGCCAGACGATAGAGTGAGCCCGGCATGAGCAACATGGGCGTGAGAAGTAGCCAGAACTGCGCAGAGTCCGAACGGTAACGTCCGAGCGCCTGCCAGGTTCGGGCGATCTGTATCGGAGCGTAGCAATCCGTCGTAAGCTTGTAATTTATTACCTGATGCACATCCTCGCGGCGAGCAATGCGGTCGGCATGTTGCGCGGTCGCATAGCTGTGACCATTTGCGCGTAACGTGGCAACGAACGCAAGGAAGTTGAGATGTGCCTGCATGTAGAACTCGACGCTGTTGGTGTCCGCGTTCTTCCGCTCAGCGCGTGAACGCTCGAGACTATCCTGCTTTTGTGCAAAAAGAGGCCGCCCGAGGATTAGCGCATTCCCGGACAGCAAGACTGCGGCAGCCATATGGAAGTGGATCCAAAGCGAACCGAAAAATCGCTCTGGCAAGCTCCGCACCCAGGCCTCGCGCTTGAAGACACATGAACTGATCAAGCTATTAGAGAACGATATTCGCGCGAGGACGTCGCGGGCGGGAATTTCTGCGAGTGCCCCACTCCCATAGCGCGAAGGAATAATGCGATCGTTGACAAGCACCTCATAGTTTACGAACGCAAATTGGAGATCCCGACTTCGCACGGCATCCAAAATTTGCTTCACTGCTCCTGGATAAATGACATCATCGTCAGACAAGGTCCAGACATAGACACTATTCGATATCCGAATAGCCCGGTCTACATTCCTATCAAATCCAACATTTTCTGAGTTTCTACTGTAGACTAGGCGCACATTGCCACTTTGAAACTTATTATTTTCGCACACGTGGGGCGTCATATCCGTTGAGGCGTTATCGGATACAACAATTTCTACATCATCTGATAAATTATCAACAATAATTTGATTAATTAGACATGATAAAGTCTGCTCGAGTTTATCTGCTCGATTGTAAGTAGGTATCGATATGGATAGTATTTTCATTTTACCTTATTGCGTTATCTAAATTATATGGTCGCATTCTTCCAATAATCCGCTCAGTGATGATCGGGTTGGGTGATATCCGATTTCAGCGGCACGGCGATTATTAGAATAATACACGTTCTTCTTACCCGTTGCATCGATTATATTGTCAACAGTCGGCATGTATTCCACCCTTAAACCATAACGTTCTATCATTGCATTTATAATTGACGACTTATCTATAGGAGATAAGGAATACGCATCGATGGGGGCGTTTATGGGATTAGCAACATTTATACATGAGTCGATTAATCTGAAGAAATCTTCCGGGTGGAGAAAATCTCTCCACATATTATCCTTTGTCGTAATAAATGTGACATTCGTTTTAATGGAATTAATCAATTCTGCTATAAAAAATCTTGAATTTAAATCAATTCTTCTACTAATGTAGTTAAATATCCGGATATCTATGATCCATGAGCGATCTGCCGCCCGATGAAGCGCCTCAGCGTAAACTTTTGCAACCGAATAGAACATTTTAGGGTCAAGTGCATTGATCGGCAATTTTGACATGCTATTTTCAGATACAGGTTCGTCAAAGGACCTGCCATACGCTGCACCACTACTGAGAAAGATGTAAGGAACATCGGTATGCACTTCCGCATATTGAAGCGCCAGCGCATCGATTTCGCGCGAAGCATCGAAGATTGCAGATCCCATCTCTTTGGCCCGCGCCGGATCGCCAACACCTACGAAATTTAAGACCGCACGGTAGCGATGATTTCGCGTTCCCGCGAATTCAGCAAACGAGCCGGCATTCCATGCACGCGGCAAGCTAAGAGCCTGGAGAAAAGTATCGACAGCGGTCGCACGTCGCGAAAATAGGGAAAATTTCCAGCCCTCCCGGGCCGCGATCGTCACGAAGTCCATCGCCATGCGACTTGTTGCACCCAAGACCGCGACCGGCAAATTGGAAGCCGGTGTCATTCGACCGCACCGAGCGTGCCGACCGGTAGCAGCGCGCCAAGCTCCCGCTCGATCAATTCAGGGTCAAGGAGCGGATGCATGATGTGCAGCGGATTTGACCTCAAGCCGCCGCCCGGTAGCTGTCGTGAACTCACCGTGGGGATGATCACCTGCTTCGGCTGTGCGCGCACGCCAATCATGTACGGGCCCTCCTCAGCAATCGCGGTAATCAGCTGGTCGACCATCTTGGACCGATCATTGATGAGCAGGAACGGCAAGCCATATGCCTCCGAAATCTTGGCGACCGGCGGGATCGACACACCGCTATCCGGGCTTGCCCCGATCAGCCGTCCCTTAAAGAACCCCAGCTGAGTATTGCGTATCGACGCATAGCCATCGTTCTCGACGACTACGACCTTCACATTGAAGCCGTGGTGCGCAAGCGTTTGCAGCTCGTGAATATTGGTTTGTAACGACCCATCGCCCGTTATGCAGATCACGGTCCGGCCTAGCGATGCTGCAGCGGCGCCGATTGCGGCAGGCAACGAATAGCCCATGGCGCCGAGTGCGCCGGATACGATGTACCGCTGATCCGGCCGGCACCGAAACGCCTGTCCGAGCACATAGAAGGCCGAACCGGCGTCAGTGACAACAATCTCGCTCCCCCGCAGCACATGGCTGAGCGCGTCTGCGAGTTCGTAGAAGTTTATTTCATCGGTCGAGACATCATGCGGCTCGAGCCTGACGGCGAAGCGTTCTTTCCAGCCGGCACAAAGCTCAATCCAGTCGTCATGCGAAGCCGCCGCGTTTGGTTCGGCGCCAAGCAACGTGAGGAACTCGCCGACGTCCATCTCGATCTGCATGTCGACGGGAACGTCGCCCCGATTGAGGATCGGCTTCTCGATATCCACCTGAATCTTGAACGCCCCCGGAGCGAAGAGATCTGCTTCGTATCCGATCGTCTGGGCATGAAGACTGCTTCCTACCGAAAGGATCAGGTCGGCTGCCTGGATTGCAAAGTTGCCGGCGCGGTCGCCTTTCGGGCCACTGTGTCCGACGAACAGAGGATCCTCGTAGGGAAGTGCATCCTTCCCAAGCTGCGTCGTCACAACAGGGATTCGCAGTTTACGCACAACGGCGCGAAGCTGATCGATGGCAGCGCCGCACCGGACCCCGTGTCCGGCGAGAATGATAGGCCTCATCGCAGATCTGATCTTCTCCGCGACCACAGAAGCCACGCCGCTTTGGGAAATCGCGAGCTGCCGGGGTCGCTCGTACCCCTGCAACGTGGCAGGATCGATCAGCGCCCCTTGTACGTCGAGAGGCACGTCGATCAATACAGGTCCGGGTCGACCTGTCGTCGCTAAGTGTACCGCTTTCTCCAAAACCCAGCGAACATCGGCCGGATCGTCGAGGAAATACGAAAATTTTGTCACCGAAGAGACGATCGGCACGATATCGACCTCGAATGTGCCGAACTGGCGCAATCCAGGCATTGGTGCCGATCGAATGGTCTGCGACCGCTTGCTCTGGCCAGTCAGAAACAGGACGGGCGCGGAATCCTGCCAGGCGCCGACAAGCCCGGTGAGGATATTAGTCGCACCAGGGCCGCTCGTTGCGTAGCAGACGCCCAATCGGCCCGTTACCCGCGCGGCTGCCTCGGCTGCCATCGCAGCCGCCTGTTCGTGATGACAGCAAACATAGGGCATTCCGGCCTTCGCCAAGGCGTCGATCAAGTGCATCATGCCGCCACCCGAAAGAAGAAACGCGGGCGTCGTCTCGATGGATTGCAGATAATCGACGATATAGTCTGAGACCCGTATCACACGTCACCCTTCGTTGGCTGGATTTGCTCGGTTCGACGGGAGATCGCCTCTACCGGCCCCCGGAAAGCACGCCAGATCATATGGCTGTCGACAGACCAGACCAGCATGCTGGCACCTAGTTTCAATGCAAATTCGGCCGAGACGTCGTCGCGTACCATCATGCCTAAGGTCTTGCCGGCGCTCCGTACCTGCGCCGCTGCCGTCTCGACAAACGCGCGCACCTTGGGATGCTGCGTGTCACCGTCGCAACCAAGCGCCAAGCTCATATCGTAGATCCCGAGATAGATGACATCGAGGCCGGGTGTCGCGCAGATCTCACCCAGGTCCTCATATGCTTCGATATTCTCGATGATCACGGCTACGGCGGGTAGGCCGGAAATGAGATCGCTTCCGCTAACAGTGGGCGGCGCTGCATATTTCGATGCTCGCGTGAACGGATTATAGCCGCGCCCACCGTCGGGATACCACCTGGCGCAGCGGACGGCGTCCGCGGCGTCCTCCGCAGAGCGCACCTGAGGCACCACCACTCCCTGCGCGCCAAGATCGAGCACCCGCTGGAACGTCGCGGGCGTTAGATCTGGTACACGGACGAGCGCGGCCGCTCCCGCGCCTTGAGCACTGCGAATGGCGTTTTCCAAGGTGCCGAAATCATAAACGCCATGCTCAAGGTCGAGGATTACGAAATCGAGCCCTGCCATGCACATGATTTCAACGATGGTCGCATTGGCAATGATCGACCACGTGCCGAGCAAGACCTCGTCGCGACGGAGCCGATGCAGAAAGTCTTTTGGAGCGATCATTTGACGCCAATCATCTTCGGTTAGATGGCGCGATCCAGCCATGCCCGATTATTCTCCAACCAAGCGATCGTGGAGCCAATAGCCTCCGAGGGCGAGAAGGCCGCCTCATATTGGAACTCGCGCAAGGATGGCTCTAAATGCGGGACCAGACGCGACACACCGTCGTCACGGCTCATTGTATTGATGCGCACTTCGAGCGGACGTCCGACTTGTTTGATGACGATATCGGCGAGTTCGCGCGTCGTAAGAACCTCGCGTCCACCGAGGTCGTAAACCTCGCCGTTGCGCCCACCCACAAGCTGCAGCAAAGCAAGGACTGCCATGTCGCTTCCATACATGTAGGCGCGTGCCGACTTGCCATTGCCCAAGATTTTCAACGGCAAGCCGTTGAGTGCCGCATGAACGAAGTTATTGGCCGCCCAAGGGGCCTTCATATCTTGAAATGGTCCGAAGAAGGTAAATGGGCGCGACACCACCACAGGAAGTCTTGCTTGGCTCCGATAGGCAGCAGCGAGCGCCTCGCTATAGTGTTTCGCTGCGACATAGATGCTGGTCGGTGTCGAGGGGCCGACCTGTCCGGTCGCTGCAACCAGGCCCGAGCTCAGATGCAAAACGTTCCGCAGCCCGACCACGCGCTCCGCGACCGCCAGCACTCGCGCGGTTCCCTCCGCAATGACAGCCGCCGTTTCGATCGGGCTCGACGCGTGTTGGCGGGCGTCAGGATTGGCAGCGGCATTCACAACCCAAGTCGAATCGGCTGGCAGATCGACCAGTTGGCGCACATCGCAGGCAATATGCTGCACATCGCTTCGTTCACCGAGAACCTCGACGAGCCGCGCAAAGCCCGCCGCTCGGCGCGAGATGCTCGTTACACGCGTGCGAAAGCCATACTCGTCATTGAGATACGCGATCATGGTGGTGAGCCAAGATCCGACGAAGCCGGTGCCGCCTGCGACAACGAGGTGGCTCTCGCGAAGCGCCGCGAGGCCCTCCGTGCCGCTTGCCTCGACTGATCGCTGGCAATCGCGATAGAGTGCTTTCCCCCGTACGTTCACTTCAAGCTACCTGCTTGTCGCGCGCAAGCTCCTGGGCGACTTCGAGGATGAGATCTTCTTGTCCCGCTACGACACCGCGCCGTCCCAGCTCGAAGAAGATGTCGCGAGCATCGACCCCATATTCCTCAGCGATGCGGGTCGCGGGCTTGAGGAAGCCTGAGAACACACCCGACAGACCACTGACGATGCTCGTTGACGAGATTGTCGGTACCACGTCCATCAACTCCTTTTCGGCAAAATCCGCCAGATCAAGGACGCCGTAGAGGTCGATACCGGTCTCGTATCCGAGCTTTTGCAGAACAGCGATAAGCACCTCAAGCTGAGCGTTGCCAGCGCCGGCGCCGAAGCCCCGCGCGCAGCCGTCGAGCACCGTAGCTCCCGCGTCGACCGCAGTGATCGAGTTCGCAATGGCGCAGCCGAGGTTGTTGTGAGCGTGGAAGCCAACGGGTATCCCGAGCCCGCCGACGAGGGTCTCGATGCGCTCACGCACATCGTTCGGTAAATAATGGCCCGCCGAATCCATGATGATCAGCGTCTCGGCGCCATAAGCTTCCATTTTGCGCGCTTCCTCGAGCAGGACGGCGGGGGATGCCATGTGCGACATCATCAGTACGCCGTAGGCCGTTTTGCCGTTGTTGCGCGCAAAATTGATGAAGCGCTCGGTCAGGTCGGCCTCGGTGCAGTGCGCGGCAACGCGAAATACATCCACGCCGGCGTCCAGCGCAGGCTTGAGATCCTTGTCGACTGTCGCAAAGCCGGGGATGATGTGGATACCAAGCAGGCTTCGCTTGAGAGCAGATCGGGCGGCGCTCAGAATTTGATGATCGTTCGCCGCCGCAAGGCCGAGCTGCAGCGACGACGCGCCGATGCCATTACCGTGGCCGACTTCGACTATCGGCACGCCGGCAGCATCTGCCAGCCTGCAATAGCGCTCAATTTGCGACGCGGTGAGCTGGTGGCGGACCGCATGATTCCCGTCGCGAAGTGACGGATCGCTGATCAGGATGTTGGGCTTGATTGTCATTGCACCACTCGCAGCTTGGGGGAGTCGGCATCGACGATACGGCGCTGGGCATAGCCCTCCGCGACCGCGATCGCTGCACAGTTAATGATGTCGAGATTGCCCGCATAGGCCGGCAGGAAGTCGCCCCGGCCTATGACGCGAACCATTGTCGCGATTCGACCATTGTCGAGCCGCGGCTGGAGAATGATCTCGTAACCCGGGATATACGCCTGAATCTCAGCGACGATCTTGTTAAGCGCGCTGGTGAACGCCTCGATGTCGGGGTTCGGCGTCTTGGCGAAGACCGTCGTCTGCATGTTGATGCAAGGAACAGCCGGGTTGAGATTGAGAATGGCCTTGGCATTCTGCGCGCCTGAAAACTTCTTCAAAGCCGCTTCCGTGGTATGGATATATTCGTCAAGGTTGCGTCGCGTAGCGGGCCCCGCCGAGCGAGACGCAATGCTGGAAACCACTTCGATATATTCGATGTCATCATGCGTTTGGCCAAGCGCATAGGCGATCGGCGACGACGCCTGCCCGCCGCATGTCACCATGTTGACGTTCGGCGCTTCGAGACAATCGTTCAGATTGACCGATGGGACGCAAAGCGGTCCGATCTTCGCTGGGGTCAGATCGATCACCAGCTTGCCCATGCGTTCCAGCACGGGTGCATGCTCATGATGCGAAGCGGCGGATGTCGCGTCAAAGACGACGTCGCAGCTGTCCGGATGGTTCTCAATGAAGGCGATGCCGTTCGCCGAGACGGGAATTCCAAGCGACTGCGCCTTGGCGAGACCGGCGGACGTCAGACTTCGTCCAACCAGGCCCCTGCATTCCAGCCAGGGCGAGCGCATCAGCTTGATGGCAAGATCAGTCCCAATGTTTCCGCTTCCAAGCACGACGGCTCGCAATTTGCTCATGACTGCCTCTTTCGACTTTCTCGGTAGAGCCCGGCGATTTATCCGCTACGCCTGTCCGAGAGTGAGGAACAACAAGTTCCGCTGCCGTTCCAAAGTAGCGCCAGCATAGGTCAAGCGGGCAAAATATACCACTTCAAGACATAAAGTGTTATGGGGCTAAGCCTAGAATCCGATGCCGAGGAACGTCTCAAGAGTGGATGCAACATACTCGAGCCGCTCTTCGTCGAGGCCCGGGAAGGTGCCAAGCCAAAAAGTATCATTCATGACGATGTCTGTCTGCGTCAGCTCGCCGCTCACCCGATAATTTCGACCGATCATGTATGGCTGGCGGATCAGGTTGCCTGCAAAAACCAGACGCGTCCCGACCTTCGCCTGATCGAGGTAATTCAGCAGATCGACACGCCGAATGCCCGCAGCAGGCTTGATCGTGATCGGAAAGCCGAACCAAGACGGGTCGGACTTCGGGGTCGCCTCAGGCAGGATCAGAAAGTCCTGCGCATTGGCTAGCCGCGCCTTCAGCCAAGCGAAGTTTCGACGGCGCGCTGCAATGAGATTTTCGGCACGATCGAGTTGAGCAACCCCGCAGGCCGCCTGCATGTCGGTGATCTTCAGATTATAACCGAGGTGGGTGTAGGTATACTTGTGATCATAGCCCTCGGGCAGTTGCCCGAGTTTCCAACAGAAGCGCTTGCCGCAGGTGTTGTCGACGCCCGGCTTGCAATAGCAATCGCGACCCCAATCTCGGAAAGATTCCGCGATCAGCTTCAACTCAGAATTGTTTGTGAAGACCGCACCGCCCTCGCCCATGGTGATGTGGTGCGCGGGATAGAAGCTCATTGTGCCGATATCGCCGAACGTGCCGACCATCTTGCCGCCGTAGGTCGAGCCCAGCGCATCGCAGCAGTCCTCAACCAGCCAAAGCCCATATTGGCGACAAAGGGCGGTTATGACATCGAGATTGTAGGGATTGCCCAGCGTGTGCGCGAGCATGATCGCCTTGGTCTTTGGCGTGATCGCTGCCTCAATCAGGGCAGGATCGATATTATAGTTGCCGATCTCCACGTCGACGAATACCGGAACGGCTCCGCACTGGATGATTGGATTGACGGTAGTCGGAAATCCGGCAGCCACACCGATAACCTCGTCGCCCGGTCGGATCGCGCGCGCGCCGAGGCGAGGCGAGGTGAGGGTCGAAAATGCAACAAGATTCGCCGACGAACCCGAATTGACCGTGATGAGATACTCGACGCCGATGAACTTCGCGAGCTTCGATTCAAACTCGTCGTTGAACCGGCCAGTCGTCAGCCAGCCATCGAGTGATGCTTCGACCATCGCCTTCAGTTCGGAGGCTCCGAGAACCTTTCCCGAAACCGGTACAGGGGTTTCACCCGGCACGAAGCTCTTAGGCGCGAGCGAGAGCTCGGCAAAGCGTTCGACGAGACCGGCGATCTCCGACCGCAGCTGTTGTTCAGTGCTCATTGCGTCTTTCCGTTCGATTCCATCATAAATGACGTGATCTGCTGCCGACAGACTTCTTGCATGTCGCTATTGTCGAGCCAGGCTTTGTGCCACTCGACGATGCGATCCAGCGCAGTGTCCAGTGACCAGCGCGGGCGCCAGTCAAGGCGCCCTGCCGCTTTCGAGATGTCGAGCTTAAGGTAATTTGCCTCGTGCGGATGCGGCCCGCTGTCGACCTCCGACGACGCGCCCGCCCCCCACCGCTCGGCCAAGCGCCGCACGATCCAGTCGACCGGTCGCGCATCGGCGTCGTTCGGGCCGAAATTCCAGGCTTCGGCGAAGGAGGGCCCATCAGAGTGCAAACGTTCCGCGAGGAGCAGATAGCCGGAGAGCGGCTCGAGCACGTGCTGCCATGGGCGGACCGACGCGGGGTTTCGAATGGTAACCGGCTTCCCGCACTCGAAAGCCCGCAAGATGTCGGGCACCAGGCGATCAGGTGCCCAGTCACCGCCGCCGATGACATTGCCGGCGCGCGCCGAAGCGATCAGCGGGCCGTCGGTGAAGGACCGGCGATAAGCTGCGGTCGCGAGCTCTGCACATCCCTTACTGGCACTGTAAGGGTCGTAGCCTCCCATCGGCTCGTCTTCGCGGTAGCCCCAGACCCACTCGCGATTCTCGTAGCATTTGTCCGTGGTCACATTGACCACAGCCTTCGCGCCCGCTCGTCGCGCGCTCTCGAGCACATTAACCGTGCCCATCACGTTGGTCGCAAAGGTCTCGACCGGTTCGCGATAGGACTGCCGCACAAGCGGCTGTGCCGCCATGTGAATGACGACATCTGGACGCGCCGCCTGCATCGCACTCGACAGCGCACTCAGATCGCGCACGTCGCCGATGATCGAATGAAGACGTTCTCCGACTCGCGCCGCCTCGAACAGGCTTGGCGCAACTGGTGCCAGGGCGTAGCCGTGCACCTCCGCGCCCAAATCGGCCAACCAGATCGACAGCCAACTTCCCTTGAACCCTGTGTGGCCGGTGAGGAAGACGCGGCGCCCTTGCCAGAAATCGCTGCCTATCATCCCTGCCAAACCTTCCAGGGTGCATCGCCGCTATCCCACAGGGCTTCGAGGTGAATTTTGTCGCGGAGCGTATCCATTGGCTGCCAGAAGCCCTCGTGCGAATAGGCCATCAGCTCGCCATCCGCAGCCAAACCCGCAAGCGGCTCCTGTTCCCAGATCGTCGAATCATCTTCGATCCGCGAAATCACTGACGGAGACAGCACGAAGAAGCCGCCATTGATCATTGCGCCGTCGCCCGCAGGCTTTTCTTTAAAGCTGCGAACCATGCCATGATCGAGGTCGAGCGCACCAAAACGGCCCGGAGGATAGGTGGCGGTCAATGTCGCAGCCTTGCCGTGGGAGCGGTGGAACGCAAGCGTCGCCGTAATGTCGACGTCGGCAAGGCCATCGCCATAAGTAAGGAAGAAAGCTTCGTCATCTTCGACATGTTTCGCGACACGCCGGATGCGCCCGCCTGTCATTGAATTGTCGCCAGTGTCGACGAGCGTGACCTTCCATGGCTCGGCGCGACGATGATGAACGTGCATGCGGTTCTCGCGCATATCGAAGGTGACGTCCGACATGTGAAGGAAGTAGTTCGCGAAATACTCTTTTATAACGTACCCCTTGTAACCGCAGCAGATGATGAAGTCGTTCACGCCATGTGCGGCATACAGCTTCATGATGTGCCAGAGGATTGGCTTACCCCCAATCTCGACCATCGGCTTAGGACGAAGTGCGGTTTCCTCACTGAGGCGGGTGCCCAAACCGCCCGCCAGAATGACAGCTTTCATCGTTTTTTCCTCAGTTCGAAGCCACGAAGGCGTCGGCAAAAAAGCGGTTGCGGCGAAGCCCTCGGCTAACGAGCTGTTCGCGGGCGCTTTCAATCATTGCTGGCGATCCGCAGGCGTAGACGACAATTTCCCGCATGTCGTCGACATCTTCGCAAAGAAGGTCCTGCACATGGCCACGTCGTCCACGCCATGATCCAGCGCCACGCGACAGCACGGGATGAAAGTCTAAATCCAGACCCGCCGGCGGCTCCCAGCACAGATCTGCCTCATACCGATTGCCCCAATAAACACTCATGCGTGGGCTGCTGCCCACCCCCGACGTTGCTATCTCGTGGAGCATAGCCCGAACGGGAGCAATCCCTGTTCCGGTAGCGAGGAAGACCAGATGAGGCGGGTGAGGCGCGCGAAGATGGAATGTGCCCAATGGCCCTTCGATGCGAAGCAAATCATTCACCTTCGCTTCATCGAACCAGTAGCGGCTCATAGCGCCGCCATCGTAGCGTCGAATAAGCAGCTCGATACTCGCATCCGCGCGCTCGCCGTTGGCGATCGAATAGCTACGCTTCAAAGAGCCAGCGATAACATCGACGTATTGTCCTGCCACATAGTTCAGGCGCATCGTAGGAGGCGTTCGCAACGCCACGCGCAATATGTCGCCCGACAAGCGATCAAGGCTCTGAATCCGACAAGGCAATATCCGCGCCCGCACGGCGGCAAGGCGGCCAAGATCCTCTACATCAAGCGTCAAGTCGCTGGCTGGTGCTCGGCAGCACGTCAAAATGAGTCCGGCATCATGTTCGGCGTCGGTCAGGCCACCCTCGTGGCGGAGCGCGACCGTTTCGCCTGACAGCACCATTGCTTTGCAAGCGCCGCACCGGCCCGTCCGGCAGCTATGCTCAAGCATGATACCTTCTGCCCGTGCCGCTTCGAGTAGCGAGGTGGTTCCGCCACTGTGGAATCGGCGCCGGTTGGAAATCGTCACTTCAAACATTCGAAAGTTCCGCGCAGACTAGGCGACGTCGACGGGCCGCACGGCACCAGCCTTCGCCACATAAGTATCCATACCCGACAGCGTGGACATCTCGCTTCTCAACGCCTCGATTTCTGCTTTAAGCTCATCGAATTCCTGCATTTTTCGCCGCAGGAAACGGTGCGTGAGATTTGCCTTTTCGACCATGCCGCTCGGCGTGAGGATGTAAGCGTAACGCATTTTCTGCGGCGATGCGCGGAAGTTTGAAACTTTAACCAATCCCTTTTCGATCAGCGCTTTCAGACAGTAATTCGCGCCACCAAGACTGAGACCTGCCGCCTCCGCGATCTGGCGCTGGCTAAAATCCGGATGCGCTTCGAGAAGGCGTAGCACCCGAAAGTGCGCGTCCTCCTCTCGCGCTTCGCTCCTGCCCGTCAAACCCGCCTCGTCGATACAGAGTCAGGAGCGCAAAGGTTCGCAGCTCACTGTTCAAGTTTGAACATACACTCGCGTCGCAGAGTTTGCAACGCGAATATATGAACTGGCGTTGCGAGCTAGGGCGAATCCACATTCAGCGCATCCAGGTCATGGTGGCAGCGAGGTGGATGAAGGCGGTGTAGTGGCTGGGGATGCGATCGTAGCGGGTGGCGAAGCGTCGGAAGTGCTTTAGCTTGTTGAAGCATCGCTCGATGCGGTTTCTCAGTTTGTAGATGACCGGATCGTGAGGGATCGGCGCCTTTCGCGACCGCGTGGAAGGGATGACGGCTTCAGCGCCGATCTTCGCCAGATGTTGTCTCAAGCTGTTGGCGTCGTACCCGGTCGGCGAGGACGGCCTTGGGCATTGACCTGACCCCCTGCTTTCATCCAGCCGCAACCAGAGACCGACCGTTGTTGTCGCCGTTGTCGACAACGCTGTCCACCGGCCGCGAAGCGGCCAGCCTAAGCCCTGCCGCGTGCACGGCCGAGGTCTGGTAGCCGAGCGACGAGTGCGGCCGCTCGGTATTGTAGTCGTCGGCCCAGGCCGCAACGTTGTCGCGCGCCTGGTCGAGGCTCAGGAAGAGCGTCTCGTTCAAGAGCTCGTCGCGCATGCGGCCGTTGAAGCTCTCGACATAGCCGTTCTGCGTCGGCTTGCCTGGCGCGATGTAGTGCCACTCGATGTTGGCCTCGCTGCACCACGACAGCACTGCGTTCGAGGTCAGCTCGGTGCCGTTGTCGCTGGCGATCATGCCGGGCTTGCCACGCCAGGCGATGAGATTGGTAAGCTCGCGCGACCCGCTTGCCCGAGATCGAGGTGTCCGCCACCGCCAGCAGGCATTCGCGCGTGACGTCATCGACGACGTTCAGCACGCGAAAGCGCCGGCCGCTCGCCAACTGGTCGTGCACGAAGTTGAGGCTCCACCGCTGGTTGGGATGCGCCACCACCGGCGGCGCGGCCCGCGCGCCAACGGCGCGCCGACGACTCTTGCGCTTGCGCACCGTCAGCCCTTCCTCGGTGTAGAGCCGCTGCGTCTTCTTGCGGTTGATCACCACGCCCTCACGCCGCAGCAGGATGTGCAGCCGCCGATAGCCAAAGCGCCGGCGTTGCTGGGCGATATCGCGCAGCCGCGAGCGCACCTCGCCATCATCGGCTCTCGTCGAACGGTAGCGCATCGACTTGCGATCAGCGCCGACGATGCCGCACGCGCGGCGCTCGCTCATGCCGTGCGCCGCCTGGAGATGTTCGACCGCCTGCCGCTTGGCAGCCGGCGTCACCACTTTTTTCCCAGCAGGTCTTTCAACCCCGCGTTGTCGAGCATCATCGGCCAGCAACCGCTTCAGCCTGGCATTCTCGTCCTCGAGCGCACGAAGCCGCTTCGCCTCGCTCAGCTCTAGCCCGCCAAACTTCGACTTCCATGCGTAGAACGTCGCGCTCGACATGCCGTGCTTGCGGCACAGATCCAGCACCACCGCCCCCGCATCGGCCTCCTTCAAAATGCCGATGATCTGCTCGTCCGAAAACCGCTTCCGCTTCATCAAATCCGTCCCTCTCCCTGGGTCGGACTCTACTCGCAGATGGAGGAAAAACAGGGGGTCAGGTCATCACGAACAAGCGATTGTCGGCCCCGCTGCGCCCGGGATCCCCCACCTTGCCCGGTAGCAAGGGCGAAATCCGCGCCCCCTGCGCTTCGCTCAACTCGTAGCGCTTCACACCCATCCATAGCCCTCCGCTCACGCGGAAACCTATGAATTACGCATCAACCCAAAGGGGAATCCCTTGAATGTGGATTGGACCTAGCGCTGCTTGGCAAGGTACCACCTGCCGAAAGCAACGAGAGTGCCAACTGCCAAGCCAAGAAAGGCGCTCAGCACAAGGGTCGTCGCGGGCTTTGGACTCGTGGGAATGATCGAGGACGTCGGCTCTCCAAAGGGGTCGGCTGCATAGGCCAGCCCTGAACTCGCCATCATCCGAAATTTCTCCTGCTCGCTGAGACTGTTTGTTAGAGCGAGGCGGTGCTCTGCAATCGTAACGCGCCGAAGCTGTTCCGAAAGATATGAGATATATCGT
Source organism: Sphingomonadaceae bacterium (assembly GCA_030147805.1). Classification (GTDB taxonomy): domain Bacteria; phylum Pseudomonadota; class Alphaproteobacteria; order Sphingomonadales; family Sphingomonadaceae; genus Sphingoaurantiacus. The sequence goes on along the minus strand of JASBUR010000026.1, from coordinate 9,989 downwards.
CCAGTCCGAATAAGCGCTTTGCGTCTCAGCTGCTCGTCGAGGTTACGGTTCAGAGAGGCTAGGAAAAGCTCGGCGAATTGAGGATCAGGATGTGAAAAAGTTAACGTGACGACCGGAGACTTTGGACTTTCGATGATGTTTACATTGTTCTGAATGTACTGCTGCAAGCGTGCAGCATCGGGCGCTTGCCATGGATACACCGGAATGCCCAATGCATTTTTGACTGCGCGCGAAATCTGACTGGCAGCCCCTGGACGATTCACAAATCGCCGCTCGCTCTCCGCCCATTCGCCTTGGAAAACCACCTTCATAATCTCAGGTTGACGGGCCATTGCTTCTGCAACAGCGCGCGACTTGACGCCTTCAATATATAATTGGAACGGCGTTACCGAGCTTTCCTTACCGAGACTCACCCCCGCGAGAGAAGCAAGGCTCGCCAAACCTGCGCCGCCAGCACTACCGCCACCTGACGACTGAGCAGGCGTAATCTTCAACTCCGCCGTATATCGATAGTTCGCAACGTTAAGGTATGCAACAGCCGCCGCCATAAAGCCGATAACCACGAACAACACGACCCACCGCTGCGCCCATAGCACTGCCAGAAGCTCGCGTATGCCGATCACTTCCTCCCCCACGTCGAGCGTAGGACCCGACGTCGTTTCTCGCCCAGCGTCTATCACCGCGCCCTCTATCCTTTTGTCCGAGATGATGAAAAACGAACCTCAAAACCATCGCTGATCCAGCTCATAGAGCAAACTCGGCCGGAGACAAAAGAGACTGTAGGTCGCCTTCCGCCCGGCGGCGCCCGCCGGCATCCTGCGCGCAGGCCACACCACGCAACAATGGCGAAATGACTTTGCTTGATATGCTTCCAGATAAGCGGATCGGCGTGCTGCTATTAACGCCTTGATGCCGGAGAGGATGATCTAGTGCTATTTTCGCAACGGCCACCGATTGGGGCAGCGGTTTGCTACAATGGGCCTTGCTTTCGTTCGGGAATCAATTAATCGGAACTTCGATCCAAGACCACAGGGGTGATTCATGCGGACACTATCCATGCTTGCAGCCAGTGCGCTGGTGCTTGCGCAGGTTTCGACGGCGCTGGCTCAGAGCGCGCCGGCCGTGACGACCACGACGACCGAGACGCCTAACTCCACGTCGGTCGAAACCACGGTTGACACCCCAAGCTCGACGACGACGACGACGACGACGACCTCGACTACCGGCGGCGCAGCGGGCGGCGCCGCTGCCGGTGCAGCGGCAGGCGGCCTCGGCGTCGGTTTCGCGATCGCGGCCGCGACGGTATTGGCCGCGGCTGCTGTCGCGGCTACTGGTGGCGACGACAGCACACCGGACAATGGCGGCGGCACCACCCCGCCCCCGACGACCAATCCGCCTACCACGACTTCGACGTCGACGTCGACTTCGACGGCGACCTCGACCAACCCGTAACTTCGCAAGAGGCCGGAAGAGAGAGAGAGCCGCCCTCGGGCGGCTCTTTTTTCTCCTGCCCTCCTTTGACTAGTCGGGCCCGGGCCGCGAGGGTCAGGCCGCAGGATCGGGCAGTTTCACCACCTCGATGTTGAATGGCGGTAACGTCGGGACGACGATCTGACGACTTTTCCAACAGAAGCCGTCAGTATCGTCGATCCAATAGTCGTTACTATAGCGTGGCTTGCCGTCCGAGCTTACCGATTCGCTGATATGCCGCAGGCGCCGTTCGATCCCGAAGACGTCCACGGCACCAAGCCCGCCGACGCGAAACCTTGATCGAGCGCGGAATCTCACTCGCCGCCTCTCGACGACGACATCGAACCAGCGCTCGCTTCGCACGCCATCGGCCTCTCGCAGGTCGGGGATCGCCGGCGTGAAGCTTGTGTCGCGAAGCTCGATCTCGGTACCGAGCGACCGCACCACGAACGGACCATGCGTCACGATCGCTTCTCCCTCGGCCGAATGCCAGATCAGCCGGTCGTTGGGAGCAAACGCTGCGAGTACCAGCAATGATTGGGGCGATCCGCTGAACCAGGCCGCCATCGACGCATAGGGAAGCGCCTCAGCATAGGATCGCGATACCCTGCTCGTCTCCGGAGGATCTATGCCAGCCGCCATCGTCCCCCAGAACGGCGAGGATCGGCTGAAGCCGGCGCAGCCGGCAAGCGCGCCGAGCGAGGCGAGGCTCAGGAATGCGCGGCGGCTCGTGATGGGTGTTCGCAATTGCGGCTCATTCCTGCTGTAAGCTCAACTTCTGGCGGGTATAGCGGGATGTGCCCGGTTTGTAATGACGAACCGGATGTTTGTGGGAGTGTCTAAAGCCGTGAATTTCTCAACGGGATCGGGCCCCATCCTTTCCGAGGCCCGCCGGTGCACGCCGCCTGCGCGCCGCCGTTTGTCGTTTGCGCTGCTGGGAGTCAGCCTGTTCAGCTTGTGCGCGACCCGTGCCGAGGCGGCCGATGACGCGGCGAGCCCGTGGGAGCCATTCCCGGAAACCCACACGATCAATGATTTCGGCGGTGTCGGACTAATCCAGACGCCGACCGCACGCTTCGCTCCTGACGGACAGTTTTTCTTCGGCGGCAGCCAGGTCGATCCCTATGAGCGGTACTTTTTGACCGTGCAGGCGACACCATGGCTCGAGGCCACGCTACGCTATAGCTCGGTCGGCAATCGCCTCTTCTCGCAGGTACCCGAATTCAGCGGTGATCAGAGCTACAAGGACCGCGGCTTCGACATGAAGCTCAAGATGCTCGATGAGGGGCGCGTCCGGCCGTCGCTCGCCTTCGGGGCGCGCGATTTCCTCGGCACCGGGCTCTTTTCATCCGAATACTTCGTGATGAGCAAAACGATCGGCCCCGTCGACGCGTCGTTCGGCATCGCGTGGGGTAATCTTGGGTCACGGAACCACATCAAGAATCCCTTCCTGCTGGTTTCGGACCGGTTTCGCGAACGGGGCGAGTTCACCTCGGGCGGCGGGACGGTGAACAACGCTTACTTCAAAGGCAGCCATGCCGCCTTCTTCGGCGGCCTCAGCTATGATACGCCGGTCAGGGGATTGACCGCCAAGGTAGAGTACGACCCGAACGACTATCAGTCAGAGGCGCTCGGCAACCGGTTCACCGTCGATCTTCCGATCAATTTCGGGCTCGACTACAAGCCGCGGTCCTGGCTCCAGCTCGGCGCCAGTTTCGAACGCGGGAACCGAGTCGGAGTGAAGCTGGTGTTGACTACCAACTTCAACAAGCGCACGCGGAGCCCCAAGATCGATCCGCCCGCACCGCCGATCATTTCCGCTACGTTCCCCGCCGCAGTGCCGACAGCCGTCGCGCCCGCGACGCCTGCCGGCGCCTCAACGGTTCCGGCAACCCCGAGTGAGCCACGCACGCACGCCATCGGCGTGCCAGTTGATGTCGACGAAATGAAGCTCCTGGAGGCGCTGAGCAGGCAAGGCGCCGGCCTCCATTCAGCCGACTTCAGCAAACCGGGCCTTGTCACGCTCTACGTCGCGCAGGGCCGCTTCCGCAACATGGCAACCGGCCTTGGCCGGATCGCCCGCGCCGCCTTCTCGGTCCTGCCCCCATCCTATGGGGCCCTCACCGTCGTCTTCGTCGAGAGCGGCCTGGAGACCATGGCCGCCACGATGTACCGCGCGGAGCTCGAAAAGGCGCTGCAGCCGGGGCGGGGCTCGACCGACGAACTGTTCGTGCGCACCGAGTTTTCAGACCCGCCGCTGGCGCTTGGCGATGCCAGCTATCAGCGCGGGAGCAAGCCGGGCTTCTACTATGCCATTCGCCCCGGCCTTCGCACGACCCTCGGCCGCCCTGAACAATTCATCCTGTACCAGCTATGGTTGCGACTGCATGGCCAGCTCGAACTTGGCCGGGGTCTGTCGGCCACCGGCAGCGTCGGGCTCAATCTGTCCGACAATTTCGACAAGCTGCGTATTCCCTCGGACAGCCTGCTTCCGCGCGTCCGCTCCGACATCAAGGAATATCTAAGCGAGGGCCGGACAGCGATCACCCACCTGCAGGCCGACTATAGTTTCAACATCGCCCCATCGCTCTACGGCCACGTGTACGGTGGCCTGCTCGAAGAAATGTTCGGGGGCGTCGGCGGCGAGGTGCTCTACCGCCCCTATGACGCCAACTGGGCCATCGGTGCCGAGGTCACCTACGCGCGACAGCGCGACTACGACCAGCGCTTCTCGTTCCGCGACTATGACGTCGTCACCGGCCACGTCACCGGCTTCTATCATCTGGAAAGCCTTGAGGTCGACGCGACGATCAAGGCTGGCCGCTATCTCGCCAAGGACTGGGGCGCCACCTTCCAGCTGTCGCGCACCTTCAAGTCGGGCATCTCGGTTGGCGCTTTCGCAACCTTCACCGACGTCTCCGCGCAGGAGTTCGGCGAGGGCCGCTTCGACAAGGGCCTGTTTCTCAGCATTCCGCTCGACATTTTCTATATCCGCAACGTGCGCAGCGGCATCGGCATCGCCTGGCGGCCATTGATCCGTGACGGCGGCCAGATAGTCGTCATCCGCCGGCCGTTGCTGGGTACGACGGGCGCCGCGAACATGTACACGCTGCGGCGCGATTGGCGCGAGATTCTCGAATAATCGTCAATGAGCTGCATTGCGGCTGGCGAACCATTCGCGGCTTTCGAGACGCAGGAGCAACGCGAGCGCCACGCCCTGCAGGGCGAGCTGGCCCCCCGTTACGGCTGCCGTGAGCGGCTCATTGCCGGCACCGAAAAGGCCAGCTGCCATCGGCAAGCCAAAGAGGAACAGCCCGCCGAGCAGGAGGGCTGCCCAGGCGCGTCCGCGGCGCGACGCCAGCAGAAGAAGCAGCAGCGACACCCCGGCGCCGAGAATCCGGCCCAGCAAGACCGCTCCGGACGGCTGCATGAGCTGCGGCCACTGGGCGCCGACCCGCGCCAGTTCGATGAGAATGGCCAGTAGGTAGAGTCGCTCGAACGCCAAGATCGATTTAGGTCGCATCGCTTCCCGCCTAAAAGATGCCGGGCACCAACCGGTACCGAACCCGGGCTGCATAGTCCTGATAACCCGCATCCGCCGCCAACAACCGCTCCTCCGCCCGTATCCGCATCGCCATCGCCGTCCACGCAAACAGGAACAACACCCAGTTCCATAGATGCGGCAACAGCAGCAACGTGCCGATATGACCGATCACATAGCCAGCATACATCGGATGCCGCACCAGCCGATACGGTCCCGCGACCTTCACGCCGCGGTTGGCGGCGACGATGCCGAAGCTGCGGCGCAGGATCAGCTTGGCCGACAGGCTGAACGCCATGCCGATGAAGACCAGCGCCAGCCCGGCGTTGGGCGCCAGCGGCGGGACCGGAACAAGCAGCAGCGGCGCCAGCGTCGCCGCCAACGCCCAGAACCAGTCGCCGACGCGCAGTGAGATGTCGGTCGTCGGCCGGCGCAGCAGCATGAAGACGAGCACGATGCCGTCGACCACCAGCACCGCATAGACGCGCGGGTCGGTGGCGCCGGCGGCGATCGCGGTGACGAAGCGATAGCAGAACCACAGGTAGAACAGCACCGCGAGGGCCTGCTCGGTGCGATCCGCGACGCGCGGATCGATCCGCAGACCGCCGCCCGCTCTGCTTGCCTGCTGCTCGTCCCCCGCCATCAACGCTGCCTAGCGGCTTTGCCGCGGCCTCGCCAGCCTCACGCCGGCGCGAAATAGCGTTCGTAGGCCGGCAGCGTCAGGAACGGCTCGAGCCGGTCGGCCAGCACCAGCGCGCGGAACAGCGCCGCCGCCTCGTCATATTTGCCCGCGGCGAAGAAGTTGTCGCCGACCTCGGCCTTCCATACCGCCAGCTGCTCGCCGATGCTCTTCTCGACGAGCGCCGCGTCGACGCTCTCGCCGCTGTCGAGCACCTGGCCGGTCACCCGCCACTGCCAGAGCTGCGTGCGGCTGATCTCGGCGGTCGCGGCATCCTCCATCATATTGTGCAGCGGCACCGCGCCCTGGCCGCGCAGCCAGGCGGCGATATAGCCGATGCCGACGTTGACGTTCATGTCGAAGCCCGCCTTCGTCTTCGGACCGTCGCTGGGCTTCGACAGCGCCGCGGCGTCGGCCGTGCCCGGCGGCAGCTTGTCGAGCTGGTTGGGCCCCGTCATCAGCCGGTCGAATACCTCGAGCGCCACCGGCACCAGCCCCGGATGCGCCACCCAGGTCCCATCGTGGCCGAGCGTCGCCTCGCGCTCCTTGTCGGCGCGCACCGCCGCGAACGCCTTGTCGTTCGCCGCCGCGTGGTTCTTCACCGGAATGAAGGCGCTCATCCCGCCCATCGCGTGCGCGCCGCGGCGGTGGCAGGTGCGCACGACATGCGCGGCATATTCCGCCATGAACGGTACCGTCATGTTGACCGCGGCGCGGTCGGGCAGCACCTTCGACTCGTCGTTGCGGTAGGTCTTGATGAAGCTGAAGATATAGTCCCAGCGGCCGCAGTTGAGCGCGACGATATGGTCGCGCAGCTCGAACAGGATCTCGTCGGCCTGGTAGGCGGCGGGCAGCGTCTCGATCAGCACCGTCGCCTTGATGGTGCCGAGCGGCAGCCCGAGCACGCTCTCGGCCTGGATGAACACCTGATTCCACAGCCGCGCCTCGAGATAATCCTCCATCTTTGGCAGGTAGAAATAGGGGCCCGAGCCCTTGGCCAGCAGCGCCCTGGCGTTGTGGAAGAAGTAGAGACCGAAGTCGAAGAAGGCGCCGGCGAGCCGCTCGCCGTCGATCAGCACATGCGCCTCGGGCAGGTGCCAGCCGCGCGGCCGGGCGATCAGCACCGCGGTCTTTTCGTTGAGCTTGTAGGTCTTGCCCTTGTCCTCGAGGCTGATGGTGCCGTGCGCGGCGTCGCGGAGGTTCACCTGCCCGTCGACCATATTCTCCCAGGTCGGCGCGGTGGCGTCCTCGAAGCAGGCCATGAAGCATTTCGCGCCCGAGTTGAGCGCGTTGATGACCATCTTGCGGTCGACGGGACCGGTGATCTCGACGCGGCGGTCCTGCAGGTCGGCGGGGGTGCCCTTGATCTGCCAGCCGCCGTCGCGGACCGCGCGGGTCTCGGGCGGGAAGTCGAGGGTGTTGCCGCGGTCGATCCAGCGCTGCCGGTCCTCGCGCGCCGCCAGCAGCGCGCGCCGCGTCGGCTCGAATCGGCGGTGGAGCATGGCGAGGAAGCCCAGCGCCTCCTGCGTCAGGATCGTCTCGTAACCGGGCTTCATCGCCCCCCGGACTTCGATGCCGGTGCCGCTCATGCCGTTCTTCCCCTCGTCGATCTGTCGCGCCCTAGTTCCACGGCGCGGCGCGCTTGGCCAGAGCCCCTGAGTCGAAGCAGCCCGGAGCCGATGCCCCGGGCTGCCCCTCCCTCCCCAGGGAATGGTGCCTAGGCGGCGAACTGGTTCATCGTGTTGTGCGCGCCGCCCGCCTTCAAGGCGGCCTCGCCGGCGAAATATTCCTTGTGGTCGTCGCCGATGTCCGAGCCCGACATATTCTGGTGCTTCACGCAGGCGATGCCCTGGCGGATCTCCTGGCGCTGGACGTTCTTGACGTAGCCAAGCATGCCCGCCTCGCCGAAATATTCCTTGGCGAGATTGTCGGTCGACAGCGCCGCGGTGTGATAGGTCGGCAAGGTGATCAGGTGGTGGAAGATGCCGGCGCGCGCCGCGGCGTCCTTCTGGAAGGTGCGGATGCGCTCGTCGGCTTCGGTCGCCAGCTCGGTGGCGTCGTAGTCGACGCTCATCAGCCTGGCGCGGTCGTAGGCCGACACGTCCTTGCCCGCCTGCGTCCAGGCGTCGAACACCTGCTGGCGGAAATTGAGCGTCCAGTTGAACGACGGCGAGTTGTTGTAGACGAGCTTGGCGTTGGGAACCACCTCGCGGATGCGGTCGACCATCGAGGCGATCTGCTCGATGTGCGGCTTCTCGGTCTCGATCCACAGCAGGTCGGCGCCGTTCTGCAGCGACACGATGCAGTCGAGCACGCAGCGGTCGGCGCCGGTCCCCTCGCGGAACTGGAACAGGTTCGACGGCAGCCGCTTCGGGCGCATCAGCTTGCCGCCGCGGTTGATGATCACGTCGCCGTTCGCCTGGGCGATGTCGGTGATCTCCTCGCAGTCGAGGAAGCTGTTGTACTGGTCGCCGATGTCGCCCGGCTCGCGGCTGTAGGCGATCTGCTTGGTGAGGCCGGCGCCCAGCGAATCGGTGCGCGTGACGATGATGCCGTCGTCGATGCCGAGCTCGAGGAAGGCGTAGCGGCAGGCGCGGACCTTGGCGAGGAAGTCCTCGTGCGGCACGGTGACCTTGCCGTCCTGGTGACCGCACTGCTTCTCGTCGGACACCTGATTCTCGATCTGCAGCGCGCAGGCGCCCGCCTCGATCATCTTCTTGGCGAGCAGGTAGGTCGCTTCCGCGTTGCCGAAGCCCGCGTCGATATCCGCGATGATCGGAACGACATGGGTTTCATAATTGTCAATCGCGTGGGTCAGGCGCTGTGCCTCGACCGCGTTGCCGCTTTCGCGCGCCTTGTCGAGATCGCGGAACATCAGGCCCAGTTCGCGGGCGTCGGCCTGCTTGAGGAACGTGTATAGTTCCTCGATCAGCGCGGGAACGCTGGTCTTTTCATGCATCGACTGGTCGGGCAGCGGGCCAAAGTCGCTGCGCAGCGCGGCAACCATCCAGCCCGACAGGTACAGATATTTCTGCTTTGTCGTGCCGAAATGCTTCTTGATCGCGATCATCTTCTGCTGACCGATGAAGCCGTGCCAGCAGCCCAGCGACTGGGTGTAGTTGGCCGGGTCCAGATCATAGGCGGCCATATCGCGGCGCATGACGCCAGCGGTATATTTCGCAATGTCGAGGCCGGTGTTGAAACGGTTTTGCAGCTTCATGCGCGCGACGGATTCGGCATTGATGCCGTCCCAGGTGCCGGGATGGCTGCCGATGAGCTGCTGCGCCTTTGCGATATTGTCCTGATAGGTCATGAGCCGTCCTTGCGTGGGAAGTGAGCTGTTGCGGCATGCCCTAATCCCCTCTGTTGCAGTGCGGCAGTCCTGCTGAAGTTCAGTTGTCGATCTTTACAAATTTATGCTGTAAAGTTGTAAAGTCTGCACAGGAGTCGCTGCAATGCGCAAGGATAGCCCGGTTTATATGGGGCCGCGATTGCGGCGGTTGCGCCGCGACCTTGGCCTGACCCAGGCGGATATGGCCGCTGATCTGGATATTTCCGCCTCTTACGTCGCGCTGCTGGAGCGCAACCAGCGGCCGCTGACGGCCGATATGCTGCTGCGACTCGCGCGGACCTACAAGCTGGATATGGCGGAGGTGGCGGGCGATGGCGGCGCGGAGCAGACCGCGCGACTACATGCGGTGCTCAAAGACCCGATGTTCGCCGATCTGGACCTGCCAACCCTCGCCACCGGGGATGTCGCGGTCAATTATCCCGGCATTACCGAAGCACTGCTGCGGCTCTACACCAGCTACAGGGAGGAGCATCTGGCGCTCGCCGACCGCGCTGTTGGGCAGGATGCGCCGGAGGAAGTTCCCGATCCGGTGGCCGAATCGCGCCGCTTCCTGGCCGCCCGCCGCAACAGTTTTCCGCTGCTCGACGATGCGGCGGAAAAGCTGGCGGCGGAAGCGGAGGCCGAGGGCGGGCTGACGGCATGGTTGCGCGTCAAACACAATCTGCGCGTCCGCCGCCTGCCGTCAGACGTCATGGCCGGATCATTGCGCCGCTATGACCGGCATCGCGATGCGGTGCTGCTGGACGATACGCTCGACACCGCCAGTTCGCAGTTTCAGCTGGCGCTCCAGATCGCCTATCTGGAGATGCGCAAAAGTTTCGACGCGATCCTGAAGGACGGCCAGTTCGCCGGGGAAAGCGGCCGCAGGCTCGCCCGGCGGGCGCTGGCCAGCTATGGAGCGGCGGCGATCCTGATGCCCTATTCCGCCTTCGCCAAGGCGGTCGAAA
>JASBUR010000016.1 GCA_030147805.1 Sphingomonadaceae bacterium | reverse complement strand
CAGCGTCCGCACGTCGGCGACGAACTGCGAATAGGCGATCGAGGTGAGGACGGGATCGCTCATGCCGCGCCGGCGCCCTCGACATAGGCGTCGAGCGCCGCGAGATGCCGGGTCACCTCGGCGTCGGAAAGGAACGAGCCGTGGAAGCTGTTGCGCGCCAGCGTCGCGAAGTCGGCGCGTCGCAGCCCGCCGGTCGCCGCCAGCGCGCGATAATTGTCGTTCACATAGCCGCCGAAATAGGCGGGGTCGTCCGAGTTGACCGTGGCGCGCAGGCCGTGGCGCAGCATTGCCTCGATCGGGTGGGCATCGAGGCTGCCGACGACGCAGAGCTTGAGGTTGGACAACGGGCAGACCGTCAGCGTCATCGCCTCGCGTGCCAGCCGGGTGACGAGCGCGGGATCCTCGAGCGAGCGGTTGCCGTGATCGAGCCGGTCGACGCCCAACTCGTCGAGCGCCTGCCAGACATAGTCGGGCGGCCCTTCCTCGCCGGCATGCGCGACGCGCTTCAGCCCCAGCTCGCGCGCCGCCGCGAAGACGCGCGCGAACTTCTCGGGTGGATGGCCGACTTCGGACGAATCGAGCCCGACCGCGGCGATGCTGCCCAGCCACGGTTCGGCAGCCTTCAGCGTCGCGAAGGCGGCATCCTCGTCGAGGTGGCGCAGGAAGCAGAGGATGAGCTTCGAGGTCAGGCCGTGCTTCGCCTCGGCGTCGGCCATGCCGGCGAGCAGCCCCGAGATCACCTCGTCGAAGGCGATGCCGCGGTCGGTGTGCGTCTGCGGATCGAAGAAAATCTCGGCATGGATGACGTTGTCGGCGGCGGCGCGGTCGAAATAGGCGGCGGCGAGATCGCGGAAATCGGCCTGCGTCCGCAGCACGTCGGCACCCCGATAATAGATGTCGAGGAAGTCCTGCAGCCGGCTGAAGCTGTAGGCGGCGCGCAAGGCCTCGACGCTGTCGAACGGGATGCCGATGCCGTTGCGCTGCGCCAGCTCGAACATCTGCTCGGGCTCGAGCGTGCCCTCGATATGGACGTGAAGCTCGGCCTTGGGGAGGCCGGCGACGAAGCGGTCGAGATCGGGGTGCGAGGCCATCGCGCGGTAGCTGGCATGATTCGCCACCCTGCGAAAAGCGCCCTGTGCCGAACTTTCGCAAAAGGTGCGCGAATGTCACGTTGCGGGCGATTCCACCGGCGGCTAGTCGGGAGGGGATGCGGGTCCTCGCGATCGATTTCGAAACCGCCGACACCGGGCGCGACAGCGCCTGCGCGGTCGGCGCGGTGCTCGTCGACGACGGCATGATCGTCGACCGCTATTACAGCCTCATCCGCCCGCCGCGTCCGCGCGTGATGTTCACTGCGATCCACGGCATCCGGTGGCACGATGTCGCCGACAAGGCGTGCTTCGGCGAGCTGTGGCCCGACCTCGCGCCGCTGCTCGCCGCCGCCGACATCTTCGCCGCGCACAACGCCGGCTTCGACCGCGGCGTGCTGATCGGCTGCTGCGAGGCCTATGGCATCGATCCGCCCGCGCAGGCCTGGCTGTGCACCGTCAAGCTCGCGCGCGCGATCTGGAACATCCGCCCGACGCGGCTGCCGAGCGTCTGCCAGCATTTCGACATTCCGCTCAACCACCACGACGCGCTGTCCGACGCCGCCGCCTGCGCCGAGATCGCCCGGCGCGCGATCGTCGAAGGGCACCCGCTGACGCGCGGCATGCTGGGCGGGCGAAAGCTGGTCGCCGCTTAGCCGGTCACCAGCTCCTTCATCGCGATCGCATTGCCGATGGCGCGCGACCCGGCGGTGTTGTCGAAGATGCACCATATCTCCGCCCCGACCGCCGCGCTGTCGCGCAGCTTCGCCGCCCACGCGGTCAGCGCCTCGGGCGGATAGTCCGAGAAATAGACGCGCGGCGTACCGTGGAGGCGATAGTAAGCGAGGCCGGGCCAGCCGCCGGGCACGGCGGCGGCGGGGGAGCCGGCGGGCGGGTCGGCGGCGACGCGGCCGACCTGGTGCTTGATCAGCAGCGCTTCCGCCTCGGCCTCGAACCAGGACGCATGGCGTGGTTCGCAGGCGATGCCGCCGCGATGGCGCCGGCGCAGCATCGCGAAGAAGCGCTCGGCGATGACGGCGTCGAACGGGAGCTTCGGCGGTAGCTGCACGAGCAATACCCCCAGCCGCTCGCCAAGCCCGCCGGCTTCGGCGAGGAAGCGCTCGACGATGGCCTCGGTATCGACGAGTTTGGCGGTGTGCGTCGCGGCCTTGGGCAGCTTTACCGCGAAACGGAAGTCGCCCGGCGTGCTCGCCGCCCAGCGTTGGTAGGTGGCGGTCTGGTGCGGGCGGTAGAAGGAGCTGTTGATCTCGGCACAATCCAGCACGCGCGCCTGGCGCTCGAGGTGCGACCCGCCGGCCGGAACGATGCCAGCATAGCGCGTATGGATGCTCCAGCCGGCGGTTCCGATCCTGATCATCGCGCGTGCAACGCTTTGTGCGAGGGAAGGTGGCGCGCCGCAGCGTAATCTCGGTTACAGTGGCGTTGGAACGATCCCGTGGCGAGAGGCGTCTGCTCTCGGCGGGCGGTCTCCGCAAGCCGTCGAACCGAGGACCCAGATCGTCGCCATGTTCCGAAAGCTTGCCCTCAGCTGCGCACCGCTGGCGCTGCTCGCCGCCTGCACGGTCGGGCCCGACTATCAGGCGCTGGGACCGGCCGAGCTTGGCGTGCCCGCGCGGTTCAGCGCCGCCGCCGCCGACATCGTCGCCGCCGATCAGGTCGATCTGGCGCGCTGGTGGCGGGCGTTCGACGATCCGACGCTCACCGAGCTGGTCGAGCGCGGGCTGGCGGCCAATCTCGATATTTCGCAGGCCGGGTCGCGGCTGCGGCAGGCGCGCGCGTCGCTGCGCGGGACGCGCGGCGGGCTCTATCCGACGCTCGGCGTCGGCGGCTCGGCCTCGCGCACCATCGGCCGGTCGGACGGCGTGTTCGTCGACGACAATGGCGAGATCACCACCACCGAAGGCGACCAGACGCGCTATCAGGTCGGGTTCGACGCCGCCTACGAAGCCGACCTGTTCGGCGGCACCCGCCGCTCGATCGAGGCGGCGCGCGCCGATCTGCAGGCCAGCGAAGCCAGTCTGCGCTCGACGCAGCTGACCATCGCCTCGGAGATCGCGCTCAGCTACATCGACGCGCGCTTCGCACAGGTGCAGCTGCAGGTGGCGCGCGACAATCTCGCCTCGCTCGACGAGACGGTGCAGATCGTCGACTGGCGCGTCCAGGCCGGGCTGGTCGGCTCGCTCGACCTCGAACAGGCGCGCCAGCTGCGCGCGCAGACCGCCGGCGCCGTCCCGTCGCTCGAAGCGGCCTACACCAGCGCGGTGAACCGTCTCGCCGTCCTGCTCGGCGAGACCCCCGGCGCGGTGACCCCGCTGGTCGACGCGGCAGCCACGCGCGAGATCCCGCTGGCGCCGCCGGCGCTGTCGGCGGCGATACCCGCCGACGTGCTGCGCCGCCGCCCCGACGTCAGCCTCGCCGAGCGCAACCTCGCTGCCGAGACGGCGCGCATCGGCGTCCAGACCGCGCAGCTCTATCCCGCGCTGCGCCTGTCGGGCTCGTTCGGCGGCTCGGGCCTGTCGATCGGCGACTCGATCGACACCTCGATCGGCAACCTCATCGCCAGCATCTCGGCGCCGATCTTCCAGGGCGGCCAGATCCGCGCCGCGATCGAGGGGCAGCGCGCCTCGACCGACGCCGCCTTGGCCAATTATCGCCAGACGGTGCTGCTCGCGCTCGAGGAGACCGAGAATGCGCTGACGCAGGTCGCCGCCGCCGAGCGCCGCGAGCGCGAGGTGCTGGTCGCCGACGAAGCGTCGCGCAACGCCGTGCTGCTGGCGCGCGCGCAATATCGGGCCGGCCTCCTCGACTTCCAGTCGCTGCTCGATTCGGAGCGCAGCCTGTTGTCGAGCGGCGAGAGCCGCGTCGGCGCCCGCGCCGACCGCGCCGTCGCGGTCATCCAGCTCTACAAGGCGCTCGGCGGCGGCTGGCAGGCCGCGCCGCTCCCCGCCAGCGTCACCTCTTCAGCCGCGAGACCCTGATGGACCAGCCCACGCCTACCGATCCTGCGGCGCTCGACGATTTCCTCGGCGCCAAGCCGCCGTCGGCGCGCCAGAAATATCTGAAATGGGCCGGCATCGCGCTCGCGGTGCTGCTGGCGCTGTGGCTGCTGTCGAAGATCATCGGCGGCGGCGACGCGGCGCCGCAATATGTCACCGTGCCGGTCGAGCGCGGCGCGCTGCGCGTCACCGTCTCGGCGACGGGCAACCTCCAGCCGACCAACCAGGTCGATGTCGGCTCCGAGCTGTCGGGCACCGTCGTCGAACTCAACGTCGACAACAACGACCGGGTGACGCGCGGCCAGGTGCTGGCGCGGCTCGATCCGGCGCGGCTGCAGGACGCGATCGCCCAGGCGCGCGCCCAGCTGGCGGCGGCACAGGCCGGCGTCGCGCAGGCCCGCGCGACGGCGACGCAGGCGCGCGCCACGCTCAACCGCCTCGAGGAAGTGCGCCGGCTGTCGGGCGGCAAGGTGCCCGCCGCGACCGAGCTCGACGCGGCGCAGGCCGAAGTCCAGCGCGCGCTCGCCGGCGTGCAGTCGGCCGAGGCCTCGGTGGCGCAGGCGCGCGCGCAGCTGTCCGCCGACGAGACGCAGCTGTCGAAGGCGATCATCCGCTCGCCGGTCACCGGCGTGGTGCTGTCGCGCCAGGTCGAGCTCGGCCAGACGGTGGCGGCGTCCTTGAACGCCCCGGTGCTGTTCACCATCGCCGAGGATCTGGCGCAGATGCAGCTCGAGGTGAAGGTCGACGAGGCCGACGTCGGCCAGGTCGACGCCGGGCAGCGCGCCAGCTTCCAGGTCGACGCCTTTCCCGAGCGCCGCTTCGCCGCGGTGGTCAAGCGAGTCGACGTCGGCGCCAACAGCGGCACCGCGACCGCGAGCACGACGACGTCGAGCACCGGCCAGGTCGTCGCCTATACCGCCGAGCTGACCGTCGCCAATCCCGACCTGACCTTGCGTCCCGGCATGACCGCGACCGCCGAGATCGTCACCGCCGAGCGCACCAACATCCTGCTCGTGCCCAATGCGGCGCTGCGCTTCTCGCCCGAGAACGCGGCGCGCGCCGGGCAGGGCGGCGGCGTCACCTCGGTGCTGGTGCCGCGCCGCATGGGCCGCGGCGGCGCCGAGCGCGACGTCGGCATCGGCCGCGGCAGCCGGCAGACGATCTACACGCTCGGCGCCGACGGGCAGCCGCAGCCGATCGAGGTGACCGTCGGCGATTCGAACGGCAGCCAGACCGAAGTGTCGGGGCCGCAGCTCAAGCCGGGGCTCCCGGTCATCACCGGTCAGCTCGCCGCGGGCGAGACGGCCGGCGCCGGGGGCGGCAGCGGTGGCCGAGGTCCCCGTGGCGGGTGAGCCGCTGATCTCGCTGCGCGGCATCACCAAGACCTTCGGGTCGGGGCAGGCGGCGTTCCGCGCGCTGAAGGGCGTCGACCTCGACATCGCGGCGGGCGACTTCGTCGCGGTGATGGGCGCCTCGGGGTCGGGCAAGTCGACGACGATGAACATCCTCGGCTGCCTCGATGTGCCGACCGAGGGCAGCTATCTGTTCAAGGGCTTCCACGTCGAACGGCTGGACCGCGACCAGCGCGCGCTGCTGCGCCGTCGCTACCTCGGCTTCGTC
>JASBUR010000010.1 GCA_030147805.1 Sphingomonadaceae bacterium | reverse complement strand
TTCGTCAACATGGGCTCGCTGCTGCTGGCGCCGCTCGGCGGCGCGGTGGCGCTGCACCTCACCGGCAACATCCTGTCGATGCCGGTGTTCATCGGCATCCTGATGCTGCTCGGCATCGTCGCCAAGAACTCGATCCTGCTCATCGATTTCGCGCTCGAGGAGATGAACAAGGGCGTCGACAAGACGACGGCGATCATCGACGCCGGCCACAAGCGTGCGCAGCCGATCGTCATGACCACCGTCGCGATGGTCGCGGGCATGGTGCCGACGGCGCTGGCGATCTCGGGCGACGGGGCCTGGCGGGCGCCGATGGGCATCACCGTCATCGGCGGGCTCATCCTGTCGACCGTGCTGACGCTGCTGATCGTGCCGGCGAGCTTCAGCCTTGCCGACGACGTCGAGAAATGGCTCGGCGAGCGTTTCGGCCGGCTGCTGACGCGCGAGCGGCCGGCGGTGGCGGCGGGGGCGATTCCCGATCCGGCCGAATAGCCGCGCGCCGCGGCGCTAGCGCCCGATCACCGTTTCGGCCGGCACGAGCCGCACCTCGTGCATCATCGACAGATAGGCGTCGAAATAGGGCTTGTGCGTCGACCCGACGACGACGAGCGCGCGGCCGCCGGGGTCGCGGCCGATCGCGGCGCGGATGTTGGCGACCATGTGGAGGTTGCGCACCTCCCACCAGGCGACGTAGCGACGGCCGTGATGGCCCGGCGATGGCGTCGCGAACGCCTTGCCCATGTCGCTGCGCACCGAGACCTCGCCGAAATCGGCGCGGTTGGACAGGCGGTAGAGCGCCAGCAGGTCGTCGCCGCCGGCCAGGCGCTTCTCGAGTGCCTGCGCTTCGCGCGCGAGCGGCGGGCGCTCGCCGCTCCAGATCGCGCGCATCGCCGCCTCGAGGCCCGGCGGCGCCTCGGCCTGCAGCCGGTCGGACAGGTGATCGTCGGTCGGATGGACGCGTTCGAGCCCGAGCCGCGCGGCGAGCGCCGCGGCGATGAGGTAATTCTCGTTGCGGCGCACGACGAGGGCGTCGAGCGCCGTGGCGAGCGGCGCGTCGACGCCGTCGCCGGCGCGGCGTTCGGCGGGGGCGAGCCGCAGCCACTGGACCGCCGCCGAGCCGAGATTGCCCGCCGCGGCGAACAGCGCGGCGGCGCGCCGGCGGTCGGCCGGCGGCGACGCCGCCCCGAGCTTGGCGACCGCGGCTTCGGCCGCGGCCTCGGCGGCGGGACGGTCGAGCCCGGTGGCAGTCGCCCCGAGCGCGGCGATGCGCTCGACCCCCGCGCAATAGTCGTCGGCGGTGCCGGGCCAGCTCGTGGCATAGCGGCGCAGCAGGTCGCATTCGGGGCCCGACAGCCCTTCGATGGTGATGACGGTCGGCTTCCAGGCGGCGAGCCGGCCGAGCAGCGGCTCGAGCCAGGCGGGATCGAGATGCTCGATCCCCGACAGGTGCGGGGTGCCGAGCACGAGGACCTGCGTCGGGTCGTCGATCGGCCAGGGCCCGACGAGCGGCTCGGCCGCGGTCGCGGCGCTTCCCATCGCGACGAGCACCGCCGCCAGCCTGCCGATCGTCTTCATGCCCGCCTCCCGACAACGCTCCGCCCCGCGGGTGCGCGTTGCTCCACTGTGCTACATGGGTAATACGGCGGCAACAGGAAATTTACCGGCGGGCCGCCAAGGCGCGGATCAGCGCCGGGCGCGGGTCGGCACCGCGATCGTCGCCGGGGTGATCCCGCTGCGCCCGCCGTCGATCGGCACGGTGGCACCCGTGACGTAGCTGGCCTCGGCCGACGCCAGGAATCGCACCAGCGCGGCGAGCTCTTCGGGGTAGCCGGGCCGTCCGAGCGGCGTCAGGCGGAAGACCTCGTCATGCGCCTCGCTGGCCAGGAACCCATGGCCGACGAAGAAGGCGCGCGCCGCATTGTTGACGCGGATACCATGCCGGCCGAGGTCCTGCGCCATGACGTGAGTGAGCGGGACGATGCCGCCCTTCGCGGCGGAGTAGGATGGGTAGTTGGGATTGCCGAGGATGCCGTCGATCGAGCCGAGGTGGACGATCGCGCTCGACCCGGCCGCCTTGAGCCACGGCAGGAACGCCTTGGCGGCGTACACCGGGCCGAGCAGGTCGAACGAGACGATGCGCTGCCAGGATTCGTAGGACGAAGCCTCGAACGATGCCTCCTCCATCTCGGCATGGCAGGCGATCAGCGCGTCGACCCTCCCGGTGCGCGAGCCCCAGCGCTCCGCCGCCGCCACCAGCGCGGCAGGGTCGAGCAGGTCGACCTGCGCCGCGTCGAGCGCAGTGCCGTCGGCGGCGTCGACGAGCGCGTCGAGCGCGGCGCGATCGGCGTCGAGCGCGAGGACCCGGGCGCCGCGGCGGGCGAAATCGAGCGCGCAGTGCGCGCCGGCATGTCCGCCGATCGCCGCGGCGTTGCCATCGCCGAAGGCGACCGCGATCGAAGCGACCACGACACTCCTACCGGTCCAGTCCGTCATCGTCGCACTCCTCCCCCACACCAAAAATAGAATCTGAATCAGAATTGACAGATTTTGCGATGATAGCTTACAAAATGAGCAAGGGCCACCAAGGTCCATGTTGGGGAGGGAGTCCGGCCGCGCGCGGCCGACCCCGAAAAATCGAAGCGTCCTCGCCGTGTTTCGCGGCCTCGACCCGTTGCCGCGGCGGCACGGGGAGGGACCCGAGGCGAGCCATCGTCAAGCGGGGAAGGACCATGTCCATGCAGCATCCATTTCGAACGCGCATCCTCCGCGGTGCGGCGGCGACCGCGCTTGCGATCTCCGGCGCCGCGCAGGCCCAGACGCCGGCACCCGCCGCGCCGGCCGCTGCCGCCGCCGACCAGCTCGAAGAGATCACCGTCACCGCGCGGCGCACCGAGGAGCGGCTGCAGGACACGCCGGTATCGGTCACCGCGGTGACCGCCGAGACGCTGGATCGCCTTAACGTCCGCCAGGTCAGCGACGTCGCGCAGGTCGTGCCCAACCTCGTGCTCATGCAGGGCGGCACGGGCCCGACCAACGCCACGGTCTTCATCCGCGGCATCGGCGGCTACGAGACGCTGCTGACGGTCGATTCGCCGGTCGGCGTCTATCTCGACGGCGTCTATCTCGGCCGCGCCAACGCGCTCAACACCGACCTCGTCGACCTGGCGCGCATCGAGGTGCTGCGCGGGCCGCAGGGCACGCTGTTCGGGCGCAACACCTCGGCCGGTGCAGTCAACCTCGTCAGCCGCGCGCCCGACGACGAGCTGGGGGTTCGGCTCGCCAGCGGCTGGGGCGATGAGCGCGGCTGGTATGCGCGCGCGCAGCTCGACACCGGCGAGCTCGGCGACAGCGGCCTGCGCGCGATGCTCTCCTACATGCGCAGCGCCCGCGACGGCTATCTCGACAACCCGGCCGCGCCCGACAAGCGCGACCCGAGCGCGCGCCGCGGCGACGCAGTCTATGCCAAGCTGGTCGGCGACTGGGGCGGCTTCACCGCCGAATATGCCTTTGACTGGAACCGCATCCGCGGCCAGCAGCAGGGCTTCCAGCTCGTGGCGGTCGCGGCGCGGCAGCAGGCCTATTTCGGCGGGTCCGCCGCGCTCGGCGGCGCGCCGCTGATCCTCAGCGACGACCGGATCGGGACGCTCGCGCTCGGCACCACCGGCACGATCCGCGACGAGCAACTGTCCGACGTGAAGGGCCACGCGCTGACGCTCACCTACGCGGCCAGCGACGCGATCACGCTCAAGTCGATCAGTTCGGCGCGCCGATGGGAAGCCGAGCAGCCGACGCGTTTCGGCCCCCTGTTCCGCGGGCCAGTGAACAGCGGCGGCGTGATCTCGATCCAGAACACCGAGCTGTTCTCGGGCGATCTCGACAACGACCAGGACCAGCGGTCGCAGGAACTGCAGCTGCTACTCAAGACCGAGCGCTGGAGCGGCGTCGCCGGCCTCTATTATTTCGACGAGGACGTGGCGGTCGACAACCCCACCTACCTGACCTTCGTCACCGCGACGACCAATCCGGCCTTCCCGCTCGTCGGCCTCAACCTCGCGCAGCGCGTGCGCTACCGCGGATCGAGCCACAGCTATGCGGCGTTCGGCCAAGCGACCTACACGCCGCCGATCCTCGACGACCAGCTGGCGATCACCGCCGGCATCCGCCGCACCCGCGACAAGCGCTCGATCTTCACCTTCAACGTCGGCGCACCGACGCGCTCGGCCGAGAGCGTCTATCACGACACCTCGTACAACCTGTCGGTCGACTATCACCTCGGACCCGACGTGCTCACCTTCGCGCGCGTCGCCACCGGCTACCGCGCCGGCGGCTTCAATGCGCGCGTCAACAGCCCGACCGCGCCGATCGACTTCTTCCCCGAAAAGGCGACGACCTACGAGGCGGGCATCAAGGCCGACGCGCTCGACCGCCGGCTGCGCACCAACGCGACGCTGTTCTATACCGACTACAGGGACTTCCAGGTCGCGCAGTTCACCGGCGGCAACGGCACGACGACCAATGCCGACGCAACCTACAAGGGCGGCGAAGTCGAAATCCAGGCGCTGCCAGCGCGGGGGCTCACGCTGTCGGCGAGCCTCGGCTACACCGACGCCGGGTTCGACTATTATCCCTATTCGAACCCGGTCACCAACCTGCTCGAGAACTACGCCAGCATCGCGCGCATGCCCTATGTCGCGAAATGGACGACGCATGTCGGCGCGCAATATGAGTTCGCCGAAACCGCGATCGGCCGCCCGCTGGCGCGCGTCGACTTCTCGACGCAGAGCCGGCGCTTTTTCCACTCGACCAACCTCAGCAACGCCAACCCGTTCAACGAGCAGATCGTCGATCCCGGCCGCGAGCTGCTGAGCGCGCGGCTGGTCCTCGCCGACATTCCGCTCGGTGGGCGCGCCACCGCCGAACTCCAGCTCTATGGCGAGAACCTGCTCAACGACGAGCTGGTCGACTCGGGAATCGATTTCGGCACCCTCGGCTTCGCCGGCCTGTTCTACGGACCGCTGCGCGGCTTCGGCCTCGACCTCAAGATCCGCTACTAGGCGTGACATTCCGCGACCGCGTCGGCGTCGGCGTCCTGATCTCGGCCAGCGCCTTCACGTTGCTGCCGATGTCGGCGATCGCGCCGCTGCTGTCGACCATCGCGGCGAACCTTGGTGGCGGCGGCGACGGCACGCTCAAGGCGCAGTCGATCATCACGCTGTTCGGCATCGGCATGATGGTCGGCGGCCCGGTCTCGGGCTGGCTCGGCGATCGAATCGGCGTCCGGCGCATGCTGCTGACGATGCTGCTGGTCTATGGCGTCGCCGGTTCGGCGGGGCTCTACCTGGCGGACCTGACCGCGCTGCTCGCCTCGCGCGTCGTGCTCGGCATGGCGGCGGCGGGCATCGCGTCGGCGAGCTACGTGCTGATCGCCGCGCGCTACGACGACAGGCGCCGCGCCCGCATGCTCGGCTATCAGATGGTGGTCATCTCGATCGTCGGGGTGGTCAGCCTGCTGGTGGCCGGCCTGCTGGCGCGCGACATCGGCTGGCGCGCGCCGTTCGGCATCTATCTCGTCGCCTTCGCCGCATTCGGCGCCGCCTGCTTCGCGACGCTGCCCGAGCCGTCGCGGCGCCCCAAGGCGCAGCTGGACGGCGCGACCGCCGCCGCCCTGTGGAAGCTGTGGCCGCTCTACCTGATGCTCGTGCCGCTCTACATCGCGACGCGCATGTTCACGCTGCAGCTGTCGTTCGTGCTCGCGGGCGACGGCATCGCCAGCCCGGTCACGCAGTCGCGGATCATGACCGCGCTGCTGGCGACCACCTTCATCAGCGGCGTCGCCTATGGGCGCCTCCACGAGCGGCTCGGCTCGCGCTGGACGCTGGTGCTGATCCTCACGGTGATGGCGGCGAGCGACATCCTGCTCGGGGTGACGCGCGGCATCGGGCCGACGATCGCTGCCTGCATGCTCGCGGGTCTCGCGGGCGCGGCGATCGTGCCCTACGTCATCGGCGCGGTGCTCGGCCGCGCCGCTCCCGAGGTCCAGGGGCGCGCCGTCGGCTTCATGTACACCGCGATGTTCATCGGCGACTTCGCCAATCCGCTCGTCATCAATCCGCTGCGCGCCGCGGTCGGCAACCACGGCGCCTTCACCGTCGTCGGCGTCGCCCTGCTCGGCGCCGCCGCGATCTGCGCCTTCAGGAAGGAAAAGGCATGACCGACACGCTCGACGTCGACTTTCTGGTGCTGGGCGGCGGCATGGCCGGGATGACCGCGGCGTCGGCCGCCGCCTGCGCGGGGCTTCGCGTGCTCGTCGTCGAGAAGAACCCGCAGATCGGCGGGTCGGCGGTGCTGTCGGGCGGCAAGCTGTGGACCGCCCGGAGCTGGGAGCTGATGGAGCAGGAGACGCCCGGCGGCGACCCGGCGCTCAAGCGCGTCGCGTTCGACCAGCATGCGCGCGCCGTCGACTGGCTGCGCAGGAGCGGCGTTGCCGTCGACGCCGCGACGCCGCACCTCCACTATGGGCTCGGGCATAATTTCGACATTCACGGCTACATCGCCTGGTGCGCCGCGGCGGTGATCGACGCGGGCGGCCATATCGTGCGCGGCGCGCAGGTCGACCATCTCGATGTCGACGCGGGTGCGGTGGTCGGCGCGGTGGTCAGCGATCGCGACGGCGATACGCGGGTGCGCGCGCCGCGCACGCTGCTGGCCACCGGCGGCTTCGCCGGATCGCCGGCGCTGCTCGAGTGTTTCGTCGCCGCACGGGGGGCGAAGGCGCTGGCGCGCGCCAATCCGGCGAACCGCGGCGACGGGCTGCGGCTGGGAATCGGCGCCGGGGCAGCGCTGTCGCCGTTCATGAAGGGCTTCTACGGCCATGTCATGCAGTCGCCCGCGCTGAAATGGGGACCGCGCGAATTCCGCTACTATACGCATGGCATCGCCAGCGTCGCCGGCATCATCCTCAACAAGGCGGGCGAGCGCTTCTGCGACGAATCGCTGGAGGATCATCAAAACGCGCAACGCATCCTCGAACAGCCCGATGCCAAGGGGCTGCTGCTGTTCGACCAGGCGATCCGCGAGCAGGTGGCGCAGACGCAATGGCCTGACGACAATGCACCGACCGACGTGTTCGAAGTCGCACGCAGCGAGGGCGGCCACGCGGCGAGCGCCGACAGCTGGGCGGCGCTGTTCGCGCAGACCGCCGACTGGGGCTTCGACGCCGCGCAGGCGCTGGCGACCGTCGAGGACTACAATAGCCGCATCGACGCCGACGACGACCGCCTGACGCCGCCGCGCATCCGCGCCCGCCGCGCGCTGTCGCGGCCGCCTTTCTTCGCGGTCGAGGGCCAGGCCGGCGTGACCGCAACGCACGGCGGGCTGCGCATCGATCCGCAGGGGCGTGTGCTCGATGCCTTCGCCCGGCCGGTCCCGGGGTTGCACGCCGCGGGCGCCGACGCCGGCAACATGCACGGCGAAGGCTATGTCGGCGGATTGAACTTCGCCGCGGTGTTCGGCCTGCTTGCCGCCGATCATGCCATCGCCACAGCGCGTGCCGCATGAGCGCCATGGCCCGCGAGATCGCCATCCTGCTCGCCGAGCGCGAGATCAACGCGCTGATCCAGCGCTATTGCCACTGCATGGATTCGGGCGACGAGGCCGGCTGGGTTGCCTGCTTCACCGAAACGGCGCTGTTCGACGTGCGCCACCGCAACGGCGACGTCGTCCATATCGAGAACGGCCGCGCCGAGTTGGCGCGCTACATCGCCGGCTACCCGAAGCCGCCCGAGATGCGCCGCCACCTCTACAGCGCGACGCTTCTCGACGTCGACGTCGAGGCGGGGCGCGCCAGCGGTGAAAGCTATTGGACGCTGCTGGCCTCGGGCCCCGGCGGCGCGGGCTTGGTGCTCGCGGCGTTCGGTCGCGCCTCGGACCGGTTCGTCAGGGGCGCCGACGGCTGGCGGATCGAGCGGCGGCTGGCGGTGGCGGAAGCGATGGCATGAGACTCGCGGGGAAAGTGGCACTCGTCACCGGCGCCGGGCGGTCGGGCGAGCTCATGGGAGTCGGCGCGGCGATCGCGGCGCGCCTCGCCGCCGAGGGTGCACGGGTGGCGCTGCTCGACCTGTCGGCGGCGCGCGCGCAGGCGACCGCCGAGGCAATCGGCGCCGCCGGCGGCAGCGCCTATGTCATCACTGCCGACGTCACCCGGCACGCGGCCTGCGTCGCGGCGGTCGCCGCCTGTACCGAGCGCTTCGGCGGTGTCGACGTCCTCGTCAACAATGCCGCGCTCTACGCCGATCCGTCGATGGCGGGCGACGAGGCCGCGGCGCGGCGGCTGGTCGACGTCAACGTCTTCGGCACGATGAACATGACCGAGGCCGCGCATCCGGCGATCGCGGCACGCGGCGGCGGGGCGATCGTCAACATCGGCTCGATCACCGGGCTGCGCGGCTATCACGGTCCGGTCTATTCGGCGTCGAAGGGCGCGGTGTTCGCCTATACGCGGACGATGGCGCACCAGCTGGGGCGCGCCGGCATCCGCGTCAACGCGGTCGCGCCGGGGCATATCGTGGCGCCGCAGTCGGCGAAGGCCGATGCCGCGGCGCGGCGGCTGCTCGATGCGGCCAACCTGCTCGGCACGGGGGGCAGCGCCGCCGACATCGCCGACGCCGCGCTGTTCCTCGCCTCGAACGAGGCACGCTGGATCACCGGCGTGGTGCTTCCCGTCGACGGTGGGCTCACCGCGACGACCCCTTCGGGGATGGCGGGGCCGATGTTCGACGCGATGCGCGACTAGCCGGGCGCGCCGGCCCCCCGGATCAGGACGCGATCGATCCGCCGGTCCAGCGCCGCAGCAGCGCCTTCTCCGCTTCGAGCAAGAGCAGGAGCGCCACGCCGATCGCGACGATCAGCAGGCCGTCGCCGGCGGTCAGCGGCCGCGAGTCGAAAATGCGGTTCATGAAGGGGGCGTAGGTGAAGAGCAGCTGCGCCGCGACGATGCCGACGATGCCCCAGCGCACCGCCGGCGTTCCCAGCGCCCCGCGCCAGGTCAGCGAGCGCCGGTGCAGGTAGCGCACGCTGAACAGGTAGAAGACCTCGGCAACGGCGAGCATGTTGACCACCATCGTCCGCGCCGTCTCGATCCCGCGCCCGCCGGCGAGCGCATGGAAGAACACCCCGAGCGTCATCGCGGTGAACAGCAGCGACAGCAGCAGGATCCGCCAGATCAGGAAGCGCGACAGCAGCGGCGCCCCGGGCAGGCGCGGCGGCCGGTCCATGATGCCCGGTTCGGCGGGCTCGAACGCCAGCACCAGCCCGAGCGTCACCGCGGTCACCAGGTTGATCCACAGAATCTGCGTCGCCGTCATCGGCAGCGCGAAGCCGAGCAGGATGGCGAGCACGACGACCAGCATCTCGCCGCCGTCGGTGGGCAGCGTGAGCGCGATCACCTTGCGGATGTTGTCGTGGACGGTGCGCCCCTCGCGGACCGCGGCGACGATCGACGCGAAATTGTCGTCGAGCAGCACCATGTGCGCGGCCTCGCGCGCCGCCGCGGTGCCCTTGACGCCCATCGCCGTCCCGACGTCGGCCTGCTTGAGCGCCGGGGCGTCGTTGACGCCGTCGCCGGTCATCGCGACGATGGCGCCGCGCTGCTGCAGCGCGCGGATGATCCGCAACTTCTGTTCGGGAGTCGTCCGCGCGAACACCGACAGGCCGTCGACCGCCGCGGCGAGCGCCGCGTCGGACAGCGCGTCGAGCTCGGCGCCGGTGATGCCGCGCGGCGCGTCGGCGATGCCGACCTGCCGCGCGATCGCCAGCGCGGTGGCGAGATGGTCGCCGGTGATCATCTTCACGGCGATTCCCGCCGAGCGGCATTCGGCGATCGCCGCGAGCGCTTCGGGCCGCGGCGGATCGATGAACCCGATCAGTCCGAGGAAGTCGACGCCGCCGTCGAGATCGTCGAACGACAGCGCCGCCGGCGGCGCCGGCAGCCGTTTCATGCCGAAACCGAGGACGCGCTCGCCGGCGGCGGCGGCGGCGGTCGCGCGCGCCGTCCAGCCGGCGGCCTCGGCGGCGTCGGTCATGGCCAGCAGCGCTTCGGGGGCGCCCTTGACGAAGATGACGCCGCTGCCGTCGGGCGCGCGGTGCAGCGTCGCCATGAAGCGGTGCGCGGCATCGAACGGGATTTCGGCCTGGCGGCGCCAGTCGCCGCGCACCGCCTCGGGATCGAGTCCCGCCTTGGTGGCGAGCGCCACGAGCGCTCCCTCCATCGGATCGCCCTCGACGATCCACCCCGCCGGGCCGCGGCGCAGCCGCGCGTCGTTGCACAGCAGCGCGGCGCGGACGAGCCCCTGCGCCGCGGCGAGCGCCGCGCCGCCGTCGTCGGCGTCCGCGGCGGTCAGCGCGCCGTCGGGTTCGTAGCCGGCGCCCGAGACGCTGATTTCGTGGCCGGGGACGACGATCCGCCGCGCGGTCATCTCGTTGCGGGTCAGCGTGCCGGTCTTGTCGGTGCAGATCACCGAGGTCGCGCCGAGCGTCTCGACCGCCGGCAGCTTGCGGACCACGGCGTTGCGCGCCGCCATCCGCTGGACGCCGATCGCCAGCGTGATCGTGATGACCGCGGGCAGGCCTTCGGGAATCGCCCCCACCGCGAGCGCCACCACCGCGATCAGCGCCTCCGACCAGCCGTAGCCGCGCACCAGCACCGCGAACAGGAACAGCAGCGTGCCGGCCACGACCATCAGCGCGGTGAAGCGCCGGGCGAAGCCGTTGATCTGGCGAAGCAGCGGCGTCGTCAGCGGCTCGACCGACTGCACCAGTCCGCTGATGCGCCCGATCTCGGTACGGCGGCCCGTCGCGGTGACCACGCCGCTCCCCTGGCCCGCCGCGACGAGCGTTCCCGCGAACGCCATCGACCGGCGCTCGCCGAGCGCGCTGCCGGCGGCGACGCGGCGCGAGTCCTTCTCGGCGGCGACCGATTCGCCGGTCAGCAGCGCCTCGTCGATCGTCAGACCCTGCGCGCGCAGCAGCCGCAGGTCGGCCGGGACGCGCTCGCCGGCATGCAGCAGCACCACGTCGCCGGGCACGACGTCGGCGGCGGCGACGGTCCGGCGCGCGCCGTCGCGCAGGACGGTGGCCTGCGCGGCGACGAGATCGCGGATCGCGCGAAGCGCGCGCTCGGCCTTGCCCTCCTGCACGACGCCGACGACGGCGTTGACCAGCACGACGCCCAGGATGACCGCCGCGTCGACGAGATGCCCGAGCGCTGCCGCCGCCGCCGCGGCGGCCAGGAGGAAATAGATCAGCGCGCTGTTGAACTGCCCGAGCAGCCGGACGACCGGATGCGGCGGCGCGGGGGCCGGCAGGCTGTTCGGGCCGTGGAGCGCCATGCGCTCGACCGCTTCGTCGGCGGTCAGCCCGGCGCGGCGGCTGCACAGGCCCGCCAGCGCCTCCTCGGCGTCGATGGCGTGCCAGGCGCGATCGTCCTCAACCTGCATCCAGCCTCTTTCGCGCGTCGTCGGCCGACCCGGCGGGGCGAGCCTGCCGCTCGCCCTCTATCCGCTCAACGCCTTCGCCACCTTCCGGCCGGCGCCATAGCGGGCCGCCGCGCGGCCGCTAGACGTCGAGGTTGGCGACGTTGAGCGCATTGTCCTGGATGAACTCGCGGCGCGGCTCGACGATGTCGCCCATCAGCTTGGTGAAGATCTCGTCGGCGAGGTCGGCCTGCTGGATCTCGACGCGCAGCAGCGAGCGGTTCGACGGGTCGAGCGTGGTTTCCCACAGCTGCTCGGCGTTCATCTCGCCCAGCCCCTTGTAGCGCTGGATGGCGAGGCCCTTGCGGCCGGCCTCGAGCACCGCGCCGAGCATGTCCGACGGGCGATTGACGCTGATCTCGCCGAGCTTCGCCGGCCTGGCGTAGGTCTCGGCCTCCTCGCGCGCCAGCGTGTGGAGCTTGCGCGCCTCGGCGGAGAGCAGCAGCGCGCGGTCGATGATATAATGGTCGGTGACGCCGCGGTCGGCGCGCTGCAGGTGATAGCCGCCGTCCTCGGCGGCCTCGGCCTGCCAGCCGGTCTCGCCATCGGCGGTGTTGAGCCAGGCGGCGGCGGCGCGCGCCGCCTCGGCCTGGCGGTCGCGGTTGCCGTCGAGCCCGGGCTCGAGCCCGCCGGTCAGCGCCAGCGCCTCGACGATGCGCTCGTCGTAGCGCTTGGGGACATAGGTCATCAGCGTCTTCATGCGCCGCGCATGCTCGACGAGCGCGCGCAGATCCTCGCCCGAGCGGCTGCCGAGATGCGTCTCGAGCACGAGGCTGCCGAGCCCGGTGTCGACGAGATAGTCGTCGAGCGCGGCATTGTCCTTGAGATAGACTTCGGAGCGGCCGCGCGTGACCTTGTAGAGCGGCGGCTGCGCGATGAAGAGATGGCCGTTGCGGATCAGCTCGGGCATCTGCCGGTAGAAGAAGGTCAGCAGCAGCGTGCGGATATGCGCGCCGTCGACGTCGGCGTCGGTCATGATGACGATCTTGTGGTAGCGCAGCTTCTCGGCGTTGAACTCGTCGCGGCCGATGCCGGTGCCGAGCGCCTGGATCAGCGTGCCGATCTCCTTGGAGCCGAGCATGCGGTCGAAGCGCGCCCGCTCGACGTTGAGGATCTTGCCGCGCAAGGGGAGGATCGCCTGGTTCTGGCGGTTGCGCCCCTGCTTGGCCGAACCGCCGGCCGAGTCGCCCTCGACGAGGAACAGCTCGGACTTGGCGGGGTCCTTCTCCTGACAGTCGGCGAGCTTGCCGGGCAGCGAGGCGATCGACAGCGCGCCCTTGCGGCTCGCCTCGCGCGCCTTGCGCGCGGCCTCGCGGGCGATCGCCGCATCGACGATCTTCTGGATGATGGTGCGCGCGTGCGCCGGATTCTCCTCGAGCCACTCGGCCATCTTGTCGGCCATCAGCGATTCGAGCGGCTGGCGCACCTCGGACGAGACGAGCTTGTCCTTGGTCTGCGATCCGAACTTGGGATCGGGCAGCTTGACCGAGATGATCGCGGTCAGCCCCTCGCGCATGTCCTCGCCGGTCGGCGAGACCTTCTCCTTCTTCAGGATGCCGCTCTTGTCGGCATAATTGTTGAGCGTGCGCGTCAGCGCGGCGCGGAAGGCGGCGAGATGGGTGCCGCCGTCGCGCTGCGGGATGTTATTGGTGAAGCAGAGGACCTGCTCGTAATAGCTGTCGTTCCACTCGAGCGCGACCTCGATGCCGATGCCGTCGCGTTCGCCGCGCACCGCGATCGGATCGGGGATCAGCGCGGTCTTCGCCGCATCGAGATATTTGACGAACGCGGCGATGCCGCCCTCGTAATAGAGCTCGACCGATTTGGGCTCGGCGTGGCGCGCGTCGGTCAGCAGCAGCCGGACGCCCGAATTGAGGAAGGCCAGTTCGCGGAAGCGGTGCTCGAGCTTGTCGAAGTCGAAATCGACGATCTTGAAGGTATCGGGCGACGGCAGGAAGGTGACCTGCGTGCCCTTCCTGTCGCCCTGCGGGCCGACGACGGCGAGCGGCGCCACCGGCTCGCCGCGGCGGAACTGCATGTAATGTTCCTGGCCGTCGCGCCAGATGCGCAGGTCGAGCCAGTCGCTGAGCGCGTTGACCACCGAGACGCCGACGCCGTGGAGGCCGCCCGACACCTTGTAGGCGTTGTCGTCGCTGTTGTTGAATTTCCCGCCGGCGTGGAGCTGGGTCATGATGACCTCGGCGGCCGAGACGCCTTCCTCGCTGTGGATGCCGGTCGGGATGCCGCGGCCATTGTCCTCGACGGTGACCGAGCCGTCGGGGTTGAGCTGGATGAGGATGCGGTCGCAATGGCCGGCGAGCGCCTCGTCGATGGCATTGTCGCTGACCTCGAACACCATGTGGTGGAGGCCCGAGCCGTCGTCGGTGTCGCCGATGTACATGCCCGGCCGCTTGCGCACGGCATCGAGCCCGCGCAGCACGGTGATCGAGTCGGCGCCATAGTCGCTAGTCTGCTTGGTCTGTTCGATCGGTTCGTCGCTCAACTTCATGTCCTTACGCTCAATCCCCCTCGCCCCGACGGGGAGAGGGAGGGGCCCGCCGCGGCGCGGCGGGAGGGCGAAGGGACCGGCCGCGCGACGGTTGCGCTGCGAGACCCCTCACCCGACCCTCTCCCCGGCGGGGAGAGGGCACCTCATCCAATCAGCCGTCCTTCGTCGACGGCCACGAAACTCGCCTGGCGCTCCAGGCCTTCGAACAGCGACCGGTCGGTCCCGGTCATCCACACCTGCGCGCCCATGCGCACCAGCCGCTCGAACAGCGCGTCGCGCCGCCCGGCGTCGAGATGCGCCGCCACCTCGTCGAGCAGCAGCACCGGCGCCCGGCCGCGCCGTTCGCCGACCAGCTCGGCATGCGCCAGGATCAGCCCCAGCAGCAGCGCCTTCTGCTCGCCGGTCGAGCAGCGCTCGGCGGGCATGTCCTTGCCGGCATGCACCACCGAAAGATCTGACCGGTGCGGCCCGAGCGTCGCCCGCCCCGCGCCGGCATCGGCCCCGCGCCGCTGCGCCAGCTCGGCGGCGAAGCGGTCCTCGACCTCCGCGTCCGCCGCCCTCTCTAGCGCGTCTTCGGCCCAGCCGTCGAGCGTCGCGCGGGCGCGTGCGAAGAGACTCTCGGGCGCCAGCGCCAGCCGCTCGGCCAGCGCCGTCACCGTATCGCGGCGCGCCGCTGCCACCGCGACGCCATGCTCGGCCATCTGGCGCTCGAGCGCCGACAGCCACGCCGGGTCGGCGGGCGCGTCGTCGCCGAGCAGCCGGTTGCGCGCGCGCATCGCCGCCTCGTAGCGCGCGGCCTGCCCGGCATGCGCCGGATGCAGCGCCAGAGTCAGCCGGTCGAGAAACCGCCGCCGTCCGCCCGCGCCTTCGGCGAACAGCCGGTCCATCGCCGGCGTCAGCCACAGGATCGACAGCCAGTCGCCGAGCGTCGCCACCGCGGCGCCGGCGCCGTTGACGCGCACCTGCCGCCGTTCGCGCGCCGTCGCGGTGGTGCCGGTCCCGATCTCGACGCCGCCGCCGCTTTCGATCCGCGCCGACACCGCCCAGCTGCCCGGACCGGCGTGGCGCGCCAGTTCCGAAATCGCCACGCCGCGCAGGCCGCGGCCCGGCGACAGCAGCGAGATCGCCTCGAGCAGATTGGTCTTGCCCGCGCCGTTCTCGCCGGTGACGACGACGGGGCCGGACCCCACGTCCACCGCCTGATCGATATAGGAACGGAAGTCGCGCAACGCCACCCGCGCGACCCAGGATGGAGCGAGCGTTTCGGAGGTGTCGGGGAACGGCGCCGCGATCATGGGCAGGCTGTACTGGAAGGATCGCCTTGCCGCAAAATCGCGAGCGCTATACATGTATAGCGTAAGAAGGATCCCTCATGCTCGCGATTCGATTGCCCCCCGACCTCGAGGCCCGGCTGGCGGAGCTCGCCGACAAGACCGGGCGCACCAAGAGCTTCTACGCGCGGGCCGCGATCGAAGAATATATCGAAGATCTGGAGGATTATTATCTCGCCGAAGAGGTGATGAAGCGCTTTCGGCCGCAGGACGCCATTCCGCTCGATGAATTGATCGCCGGGCTTGACCTGGAAGAGTGAATTCACGCCGGAGGCGGCGCAGCAGCTCCGCGAGCTCGGCGCCGAGCCGGCGCGGCGCATCGCCAAGACGCTGCGCGACCGCATCGCGGTGCGCGACGATCCCCGCTCGGCCGGCCAGCCGCTCGTCGGGGCGTGGACCGGCTATTGGCGCTATCGCATCGGCGACTATCGGGTCATCGCCCGTATCGAGGACGAGCGCGTGCTCATCCTCGTCGTGCGCATCGCGCACCGACGCGAAGTCTATCGCTGACGGTTTCGAGGCTGCATCGCCGCGGCCGTCGGGATGCGGCGATGCGTTCACGCCGAAGTCCGCCAGATTTGTGGGGAAGTGCGACCCGCCCCGATCGTCCGCACAATAGCTCAAGGCGGACGGCTCGCTACGGGCGACGATGGCGGATTGACATCAAACGTTACCGGACTCAAAGTCCGAACCGCGCCCTAGGCGCTCAAGGGTGGCAGCCACACTGCCTCTCACCAGGGGAACTAGGTCTTAGAACCCAAGCGAGTACTGCATCGGCCAGCGGCGGGTATGAGCGCGGACACGCTCATGCCTGCCGAACCGCCGACGGATGTATGCGCGTACAGGTACCCGCACCATCTCCAGCCTTCCTTTCTGCACCCGGGTTTCGGCCCGGTCCCCGAAGGTGCCCGATGCACCTCGGCCCAGAAGGCGCGCTCGGTGTTCGGAGGCAAAAAGGCGGTAGCAGTGTGACTGCCGTTAAGGATGATTGAATCCGGAACAAAAGGAGTCAATCACCCCTAACTCAAAATCTGGTCTTCTCCGTTCGCAAAAACACAACAGCTAGATCACACCCGCATCGGCATCAGCACGTAGAGCGCCGGCGAATTGTCGTCCTCGCGGATCAGCGTCGGCGCGGCGGCGTCGGCGAGGTGGACATGCACCATGTCGCCCTCGATCTCGTTCAATATGTCGAGCAGGTAGCGCGCGTTGAAGCCGACCTCGATCGGCGGCGAGGCATAGTCGGCGGGGACTTCCTCGGCGGCGGTGCCGTTCTCGGGGCTGGTCACCGACAGCGTCACCCGGTCGCGATCGAGCGACAGCTTGACCGCGCGCGTCTTCTCGCTGGCGATGGCGGCGACGCGGTCGACGCCCTCGGCGAAGCTCTTCGGGTCGATCTTCAAGAGCTTGTCGTTGGCGGTCGGGATGACGCGGCTGTAGTCGGGGAAGGTGCCGTCGATCAGCTTCGAGGTCAGCGTCGCCTGGCCGATGGTCAGCCGGATCTTCGACGCCGACAGCGACACCTCGACCTCGCCGTCGGCCTCGTCGAGCAGCTTGCGAACCTCGGCGACGCATTTGCGCGGCACGATGACGTCGGGCATGCCCGCGGCGCCGTCGGGCAGCGGCGTCGTCACCCGCGCCAGCCGGTGGCCGTCGGTGGCGACGGCGCGCAGATTGCCGTCGGCGACGTGCATGAAGATGCCGTTGAGATAGTAGCGCGTCTCCTCGGTCGAGATCGCGAAGCGCGTCTTGTCGATGATCTGCTTCAGCGTCTCGGCGGGCAGCGCGAAGCGCGTCGGCAGGTCGCTCTCGGCGATCACCGGGAAGTCGTCGCGCGGCAGGGTCGCGAGGCTGAAGCGGGCACGGCCGGCGACCACGGCCATGCGGTTGTTGTCGACCGACAGCTCGACCTGGTTGCCCTCGGGGAGCTTGCGCGCGATGTCGAACAGCGTGTGCGCCGAAACGGTGGTGGCGCCGGGCTGCGACACCTGCGCGGCAAAGCTTTCGACCACCTGCAGGTCGAGATCGGTTGCCATCAGCCGGATGGCGTCGCCGCTGGCGTCGTTCAGCACGTTCGACAGGATGGGGATGGTGTTGCGGCGCTCGACCACCGACTGGACGTGGCCCAGGCATTTGAGCAGCGCCGCGCGTTCGACCGTCGCCTTCATTCGTGAAACCTCGTGAAACATCGCCCCTGAATTGCCGGCGACTATAGCCGTGCCGCCGTCCGCGCACAGCGGAAAAATGGCGCGGTCAGCGGCGGGTCAGCCCATGCTGCCCCAGCCGCCACAGCAGCACGTCGAGGCGGTCCTGGCCGAAGAAGGGCTCGCCGTCGAACACCATCAGCGGCACGCCCCAGTGGCCGCTCGCCGCCTGCGCCGCCTCGTGCACCGCGATCGCCGCGTCGAGCCGCTCGCTCTCGTCGCGCTCGGCGGCGTCGAGCGCCGCCCAGTCGAGCCCGGCGGCGGTGGCGGCGCCGGCGAGATGGTCGCCTTCGTGCCAGTTCGGGGTGCCGCCCCAGATCAGCCGCGCGACCTCGTCGGCGAAGGCGAGGCCGTCGCCCTGCTCGACCGCCGCCTGCCCGAGCCGCGTCAGCCGGCCGATATAGGGCTGGTCGGGCGAGATCGCGCGCGTCGCCAGGTCCTGGACGATCGGGTCGGGGCGCGGCGGCGCGAACGGCAGCCCGGCCATCTGCGCGAGGCGGAAGCAGTCGCGCACGACGTAGAAGGACCAGTTGGGATGGACGCGCTCGAAGAAGCCGGCGTCGCGCACCGCGAGCGGGCGCACCGGGCGGAAGTTGATCGCCAGGTCATAGTGGTCGCGGATCTCGCGCAGCCGCGGCGTCGCCAGATAGGAATAGGGCGAGCGGAACGACCAGAAGACATCGACCGACAGCGTCATGATTCCCCCCTCAACCGCGCCTCGGCCGTCGCCATATAGTCGCGCGTGATCGGCAATGTGTGCCGGTCGCGGATATATTGCACCTGGTAGTTTACCAGGCCGCCATGGCGAAAGGCGGCGATCGCGCCGGCGAGGTAGAAGCTCCACATCCGGTAGAAGCGCGCGTCGTAGAGCGCGACGATCGCGTTGCGCGCCGCCACCGTGCGCGCATACCAATGTTCGAGCGTCAGCGCATAGTGGAGGCGCAGCGTCTCGACGTCGGCAACGATCAGCTTCGACCGTTCGCTGGCGGCGACGATTTCGGAGAGCGCGGGGCTGTAGCCGCCCGGGAAGATATATTTGGCGGTGAAGGCGTCGGTGGCGCCGGGACCGCCCATCCGGCCGATGCTGTGCAGCAGCATGACGCCGTCGTCGGCGAGCAACGACCGGCATTTGGCGAAGAAGGCGTCATAGTGCGGCCGGCCGACATGCTCGAACATGCCGACCGAGACGATGCGGTCGAAGCGCCCCTCGACCCGGCGATAGTCGACCAGCTCGAAGCGGACATGGTCGGCGACCCCTGCCTCGGCGGCGCGGCGCCGCGCCACCTTGAGCTGCTCCGCCGACAGCGTGATGCCGAGCACGTCGACGCCGGCCTTGGCGTGCAGATAGAGCGCCATGCCGCCCCAGCCGCAGCCGATGTCGAGCACGCGCTGCCCGGGCGCCAGCGCCAGCTTGGCGGCGATATGCGCCTTCTTGTCGGCCTGCGCCCGCTCGAGCCCGTTCGCCGGGTCGGTGAAATAGGCGCAGCTATACTGGCGGTCGGCATCGAGGAAGAGGTCGTAGAGCCGGTCGGAGAGATCATAATGGTGCGCGACGTTGCGGCGGGCGCGCGTCGCCGGATTCCACTCGCGCAGCCGCCGCAGCCAGGCGCCGCGGCCGCGGTTGAGCGCGCCGCCGCGCCCCCAGGGCGCGTTCGACCGCACCAGGTCGAGGAAGGCGAGCACGTCGCCCTGTTCGATGACGAGGCGGCCGTCCATGAACGCCTCGCCGACGCCGAGGCGGGGGTGGAGCGCGATGCGCCGCGGCGTCGCCGCGTCGGTGAAGCGGATCGCGACCGGCGGGCGCGCCGGGTCGGGAGCCCCGAAGCGATGCGTTCGCCCGGCGGCGTCGGTGACGATCAGCTCGCCCTGGCGGACGAGCCGCGAGAGCAACTTCGCCAGCAGCCACATGGGGCTCAGCTTAGCGCGGGTGACCCCGTGTCGGCCAGCGCCACCTCATAGTGCGCCTCGGTCTTGGCGCGCAGTTCGTCGGCGGTGACGCCGGGCGCCAGCTCGACGAGGCGGAAGGGCTGGCCCTTGGCCGGGCGCTCGAACACCGCCAAATCGCTGATGATCATGTCGACGACGCTCTGGCCGGTGAGCGGCAGGCTGCAGCGCTTGCGGAACTTGGGTTCGCCCGACTTCGAATTATGATCCATCAGCACGATGATGCGCTTGACGCCGGCGACGAGGTCCATCGCGCCGCCCATGCCCTTCACCATCTTGCCCGGGATCATCCAGTTGGCGAGGTCACCGTTCTCGGCGACCTCCATCGCGCCGAGGATCGACAGGTCGATATGGCCGCCGCGGATCATCGCGAAGCTGTCGGCGCTGCTGAAATAGGACGAGCGGCGAAGCTCGGTGATCGTCTGCTTGCCGGCGTTGATCAGGTCGGGATCGACCTCGTCCTCGGTCGGGAACGGGCCCATGCCGAGCATGCCGTTTTCCGACTGCAAGGTGATGTCGATGCCCGGCGCGACATGGTTCGCCACCAGCGTCGGCATGCCGATGCCGAGGTTGACGTAGAAGCCGTCCTTGAGCTCACGGGCGGCGCGCGCCGCCATCTCGTCGCGGTTCCAGCCCATCATGCCGTCTCCTTCGCGCGGATGGTTCGCTGCTCGATCGTCTTCAGATAGTCGTGCCCGACGATCAGCCGCTGGACGTAGATGCCCGGGGTATGGATGTGGTCGGGATCGAACGCGCCCGGCTCGACGAGCTCCTCGACCTCGACGACGGTCGTGCGGCCGGCGGTCGCCATCATCGGGTTGAAGTTGCGCGCGGTCTTCCGGAAGATCAGGTTGCCGTAGGGATCGGCCTTCCACGCCTTGACGATCGCCAGGTCGGCGACGAGCCCGGTCTCGAGGATATAGGTCTCGCCGTTGAACTCCTTGTGCTCCTTGCCCTCGGCGACGAGCGTGCCGACGCCGGTCTTGGTGTAGAAGCCGGGGATGCCGGCCCCGCCGGCGCGGATGCGCTCGGCGAGCGTGCCCTGCGGGTTGAACTCGAGCTGCAGCTCGCCCGCCAGATATTGCCGCTCGAACTCCTTGTTCTCGCCGACATAGCTGCTGATCATCTTGGCGATCTGCCGCGTCGTCAGCAGCTGCCCGAGCCCGAACTGGTCGACGCCGGCATTGTTCGAGACGACGGTCAGGTCCCTGACGCCGCTGTCGCGCAGCGCCGCGATGAGCTTTTCGGGGATGCCGCAGAGGCCAAAGCCCCCCGACATTACCGTCATGCCGTCGAACAGCAGCCCGTCGAGGGCGGATTTGGCATCGGCGAACAGCTTGCTGGCCATCGAAGGTGAATCCCCATTCAGGTTTCTGGCGGTCGTCTAGCGAAGCGGCGGCGGCTTGAAAAGCTCTCCTAGCGCGGCGGCGCGCGGCGGGCTACCCAGGCGGACATGACTCCGCCGCTCTACGTCGCCCGCCACGCCGAGACCGTCTACAACGCCGGCGCGCGCATGCAGGGCGCGACCGCGCACACGCCGCTGACGCGCGCCGGCATCGCGCAGGCCGAGGCGATGGGCGAAGCGTTGCGGCGGCACTTCGGCGAGCGGCCCGACATCGATTTCTGGGCCTCGCCCGCCGGCCGCACGCTGCAGACCGCGGCGATCATCGCCGAGCATCTCGGCCATCCCTTCTTCGAGGTGAAGACCGATCCCGGCCTGCTCGAGATCGGCATCGGCGACTGGGAGGGCCGCTACTATGCCGACATCGTTGCCGAACAGGGGCCGATCGTCGATCCCGAACGCGGGCTGTTCACCTGCCGCGCGCCGGGCGGCGAATGGTATCCCGATATCGCGGCGCGGCTGCGGGCGTGGCTCGACCGCCTCGACCCGGCGCGCACCGCGGTGGTCATCACGCACGGCATGACCGCGCGGGTGCTGCGCGGCATGCTGGTCGGCGGCACGCCGTTCGAGCCCGGCTGCGTACCGCTCGCCGACGGCGCGCCGCAGGGGACGGTGTTCCGCATCGAGAATGGCACCGAACGGGCGCTGCACGTCGGCACCGGCGCCGACAAGATGCAGAAGGGTTTCTAGCGCGCCGCGGCGGCGACGCGCACGAAGTCGAGCGCATAGACGCGCGAGGTCTGGAAGCGCAGGCCGATCGGGCGCCCGCGCGCATCGCGCCGGACGCGCATCAGATAGCCGTCGCCGAGGAAGCCGTCGCGCACGAGCGGCGTCAGGCGCAGCGTGGCCTCCGGGCGGTCGACCGGCGTCAGCCGCAGCGAAGATCCATCGCGTTCGAGATCGTAGCGACCGTTCACCTCGTCGCTGACGTAGCGGCCGGCAAGCGCTGCCAGATCGCCCGCGGCGGCGAGGCGCTCGGCGCGATCGAAGGCGCGGACCTCGCCGTCGGCGAGGTGACGTTCGAGCCCGGCGGCGGTGAAGCGGATCTCGCCGGTGCCGAGCCGGTAGCGCCCCGCCGCGACGAAGGCGAGAACCCCGCCATTCGCGGTGCGCAGCGCCCCGTCGGACGCGTCGAGCTCGATGATCTCGAAGCCGTCGCGGCCGATATAGAGGCCGGGGCGGGCGTGCAGCTCGTCGGCGGGGGTGGCGAGGACGGCGCGCGCGGGCGGTTCGGGCAGGTGGAGCGCCGCGACCTTGCGCGTCTGCGTGTCGGGGCCGACCGTCCGACCGTTGCACAGCAGCGCGATCGACAGACGCTGCTCGGGATAGCGGCCCGCCCAGGCCTGGTAGCCATTGGTGCCGCCGTTGTGGAAAATCTCGCGCTGGCCGCGGTAGCGGCCGAGCACCAGCCCGCGTCCGTACGCCGCGGTGCGGCCGTCGTCGAGCGTTGCCGGCTCCTCGAGCTTGTGCGTGACGAACGGCCCGAGCGTGCCCCGCTCGAGCGCCTGCACCCAGCGCAGGAGATCGGCTGCGGTCGTCAGCATGCCGCCGCTGCCATGGGCATTCTCCATCGGCATCCCCAGCCGGAAGCCGTCGCCGTCGCGGACATAGCCGACCGCGCGGTTCGGGACGATGCGCCGATAATCGTCGCGCCACCCCGAATGCGTCATGCCGAGCGGCGCGAACAGGCGCTCGGCGGTGAGGGCGGCAAGGCTCTGCCCCGTCGCGCGCTCGACGATGATCGCGAGCAGATTATAGCCGCTGTTGGTATAGGCGAACCGTTCGCCCGGACGGTGATTGAGCGCGCGCTGGCGCGACAGGATCAGCAGCGCGTCGGCGTTGGAATAGGCGCGCGAATAGCGCGGCCAGCCGGTGAAATCGACGAGGTCGCTCCAGTCGCGCAGCCCGCTCGTATGAGTCAGCAGATGGTCGATCGTGATCGTCGCGCCGTAGTCGGGCATCTCGGGGAGATATTTGCGGATGTCGTCGGCGAGCGACAGGCGCCCGTCCTCCACGAGCATCAGCACCGCGGCGGCGGTGACCTGCTTGGCGACCGAGCCCGATTCGAAGACGCTGTCGGGGGTCAGCGCCACCTGGCGTTCGAGGTCCGCCATGCCGTAGGCGCGCACCGTCGGCGCGTCGTCGGCCCGCGCCATCGCGATCGTGCAGCCGGGCCGGTCATTCCCGGTCCAGGGCGCAAAGGCGTCGTCGATCGCATCGGCCTGCGCGGAGGAGGCCAGCACGCTCAGGCCGGCCGCCAGGAAGATCATCGCTCGCATCGCCGTCTCCTCGATTGGCAAGACCCCTCTAGATTTACGCAAGCAGTTGCGCAATAGTTTGCATATGTCGAAGACCAGTCAGGCACCCCACGAAGCGCAGGACGATTTCATCGAGTCGCTGGGGCCGGCGTTCCTCGCTCATCTGCTGCGCCGCATCTCGGACGAGCTCGTCGAGGCCGATCGGCAGTGGCACGCCGAAGCCGGCATTGCGAACCCGCCACGCACCTCCTCGACGCTGCTGGCGCTCGACGCGCACGGACCGATGGCGGTGACCGAGCTGGCCGCGACGCTGCGCCAGTCGCACCAGCTCGTGATGCAATGGATCCGCGCGCTGCAGGCGGCGGACCTCGTCGTCACGTCGCGCGATCCCGGCGATGCGCGCCGGTCGATCGTAGCGCTGACCGCGCGCGGCCGCCGCCAGCTGCGCGCGCTCCGGCAGACGATCGCGGCGGTCGAGCGGGCGACGCGCTCGCTCCTCGACGAGGTGGCGCCGGGGCTCGACGCGAAGCTGTGGGCGCTCGAACATGCGCTGCGCCGCGAGGCGTTCGTCGACCGTATCCGCGGTGCCGACCGGCGGCTGCGCGATGGCGGGGGCGCCGACGGTTGACTTCGCGGCCGGCCTGAACCCAATTCCGGCGATGACCGTCGCCCGTCCGACCTCGCTGCCGCTGGTACTGATGCTCGTGGCGGCGCTGTTCATCAACTATGTCGACCGCGGCATGATCGGCATCGCCGCGCCGCTGATCAAGGCCGAGATGGCGCTGACCGCGACGCAGTTCGGGCTCGCGGTCTCGGCCTTCTTCTGGATCTACGGGCCGGCGCAGCTGCTCGTCGGCTGGGCGGTCGACCGCTTCAACGCCGAGAAGCTGCTCGCCGGCGGCGTCGTGGTCTGGGGCGGCGCGACCGCGGCGACCGCCCTGGTCGGCGGGCTGGCGCCGCTCGTCGCGCTGCGCATGCTGCTGGGGCTTGGCGAGAGCGCCGCCTTCCCGGCCAGTTCGAAACTCATCGCGCGCGACGTGCCGCCCGCGCACCGCGGCAGCGCCAACGCCGGCATCGGCGCGGCGCTCGCCTTCGGGCCGGCGTTCGGGATGCTCGCCGGCGGGCTGCTGATGGCCGCTTACGGCTGGCGGGTGATGTTCGCGGTCTTCGGGCTGGCGACGCTGCTGTGGCTGCTGCCGTGGCGGCGCTTCATGCGCGACACGACCAGCGAGGCGGCGGCCGGCGGGGCCGAGCTGCCGTTCGCGACGATCCTGCGCCACCGCACGCTGTGGGCGACCTGCATCGGCCATTTCACCAGCAACTACGGCTTCTATTTCCTGCTGTCGTGGCTGCCGCTCTACCTGACCAGCGTGCGCGGCTTCGCGCTTGCCGAGATGGCGACGATCACCGCGCTGACCTTCGCGGCGCAGGGCGTCGTCGCGCTTGCCGCCGGCTGGGGCAGCGACCGGCTGATCGCCGGCGGCGCCGCGGCGCCGGTGGTGCGCAAGGTGATGATGGTCGTCGGCCATGTCGGCGGCGCGATCGGCATCCTCGGCATCGTCATGGTCGACAGCCGCGCCGCGACGATCGGCTGGCTGCTGTTCACCGGCGGCACGATGGGGATCAACAGCGTCGGCGTGTACCTGATCGGCCAGACCTTCGCCGGCCCGCGCGCCGCCGGGCGCTGGATCGGCATGCAGAATTTCATCGGCAATTTCTCGGGGATCATCGGCCCGATCGTCACCGGGGTGATCGTCGATGCCAGCGGCTACGGCGGCGCCTTCTATCTCACCGCGGGTATCTCGGCGTTCGGGGCCTTGTGCTGGATCTTCCTGCTGCCGCGGATCGAGCCGATCGACTGGGACGCGGCTCAGCCGGCGCGGCCCGCGCCCCTGCGACCCTAGGCGGCCTTTCTTTCGCCCACTCTCGCCCCTAGATGCACGCCGCTATGCAGATTCCCGGCGCCATCGATCCCGTCCCCGTCCCCCGTGCCGCGCCTGTGCGCGAGGACGGCCGCGTCGACATGATCGGCCTGACCAAGGTCGAGCTGCGCGAGGCGCTCGCCGCGGCGGGCATCCCCGAGGGCCAGGCGAAGATGCGCGCGTCGCAGATCTGGCAGTGGATCTACAACCGCGGCGTCACCGATTTCGAGGCGATGTCGAACATCGCCAAGGACACGCGCGCGCTGCTCGCCGCGAAGTTCGTCGTCGACCGCCCCGAGGTGGTGACCGCGCAGGTCTCGACCGACGGCACGCGCAAATGGCTGCTGCGCAGCCCCGACGGCCAAGAATATGAGATGGTGTTCATCCCCGACGCCGACCGCGGCACGCTGTGCGTGTCGAGCCAGGTCGGCTGCACTCTGAACTGCCGCTTCTGCTACACCGGCACGATGAAGCTGGTGCGCAACCTCACCCCCGGCGAGATCGTCGGGCAGGTGATGCTGGCGCGCGACGCGCTCGGCGAATGGCCGAGCCCGCCCGACGGGCGGCTGCTCACCAACATCGTGATGATGGGCATGGGCGAGCCGCTCTACAATTTCGACAACGTCAAGAAGGCGCTCGGCATCGTCATGGACGGCGACGGCATCTCGCTGTCGAAGCGCCGGATCACGCTGTCGACCTCGGGCGTGGTGCCGATGATGGCGCGCGCCGGCGCCGAGATCGGCGTCAACCTCGCGGTGTCACTGCACGCGGTGACCAAGGAGATCCGCGACGAGATCGTGCCGATCAACAAGAAATACGGCATCGACGAGCTGCTCGCCGCCTGCGCCGCCTATCCGGGCGCCAACAACGCGCGGCGCATCACCTTCGAATACGTCATGCTCCGCGACAAGAACGACAGCGACGCCGACGCGCACGAGCTGGTGCGGCTGATCCGCAAGTACAAGCTGCCGGCGAAGGTCAACCTCATCCCGTTCAACCCGTGGCCGGGCGTCGGCTACGACTGTTCGGACGACGAGCGCATCGCGCGCTTCTCCGACATCATCTTCCGCGCCGGCATCTCGGCGCCGGTGCGCACGCCGCGCGGCCGCGACATCATGGCGGCCTGCGGCCAGCTGAAGTCGGCGTCGGAAAAGGTGTCGCGCGCCGAGCTCGACCGCCGCGCCGCCGAGAAGGAACTGAGCTGGGACAGCGCCGCCTAGATTTCTCCCGCGCGTCAGTGTAGTAGCAAGGCACTACACTTCCGGGGGGAAGGCGATGACCATCAACGAACGGCGCCGCGAAGTTGGCGCCCTGCTTGGCTTTCTGGCGGTCTGGGCCGCGTCGACCGCCTATCTCGCCGCCACCGGCGGCCAGTGGGTGTTTCCGATCTTCTCGCTGCTGGTGTTCGGGACGCTGCTCACCGCGCTCGGCTGGTGGCTGACGCGGCGCAGCGGCGCGCCGGCGCTGCCGGTGGTGCGGCCGAAGCGCGAGGCGCTGACGCTGATCGGCTATCTCGTCGTCTATGCCGTGCTGTTCGTCGGCATCCTGTTCACGACGATCAGGACCGCGATCCCCGACCCCGCCATGCAGGAAGTGGCGATCACGGCGTTCAAGCTGCTGATCCATGTCGTGCTGCCGGCGGCGCTGCTGCTGGCGATCGGCGCCCGGGTGGCGCCGATGTGGGACAGCGGGGTCGGCCGGCCGGGCTTCTGGCCGACGCTGATCGTGCTCGGGTTGGTGCTGGTCGGCATCATCGCCGCGGTGACGCCGTCGCTCGCCGATATCCGCGCGCTCGGCCTGGCGCCCGGCGTCGCCGCGGGCTGGGCGGCGCTGTCGTTCGTGTGGATGTCGATCGAGGCGGGGCTCAACGAGGAGTTCCTGTTCCGCGCCGGGGTGCAGTCGCGGCTGCAGGCGTGGCTCGACTCGCCCGCCACCGCGATCGGCATCACCTCGGTGGTGTTCGCGCTGGCGCACGCGCCCGGGCTCTACCTGCGCGGCGGCCCCGGTACCGACGGCTGGTCGACCGACCCGCTGCAGGTTGCCGCCTACACGATCGCGACGATCGCGCCGGTCAGCGTGATGTTCGGAGTGATCTGGTGGCGGACGCGCAGCCTGCTGCTCGTCGTGCTGCTGCACGGCGCGGTCGACATGCTGCCGCACACCGCCGAGCTGGCGCAGAAATTCGGCTAGGTCGAGCGGCAGGAAGGCCGAAGCTCGGGAGGCGGCGGCGCCTAGGCGGGGTATTTTTCGGCCATATAGGCGAAGGAGCGACGCGCCAGTTCCTCGAGCACCGCCAGGTCCACGTCGGCGAGCTTCTTGATGTAGAGGCAGGACACGCCCGTGCTGTGCTTGCCGAGCTTCGCCATCAGCTCGGCCTCGCCGGCGAAACCGTTCATCAGATAGAGCACGAGCTGCGCCTTGCGCGGGCTGAAGCCGAGGCGGCACATGTCGCCCTCGCGGCCGCTGTCGTAACGATAATGATAGCGGCCGTAGCCGACGATCGACGGCCCCCACATCCGGGGCGTCTCGCCGCTGACGCGGCGCAGCATCGCGTCGACGACGCGCGCGTCGTCGCGGCGCTGCGCCGGCTCCGCCGCGTCGATGAACGCCTCGACGCTCGCCGGCGTCGGCCTGGTCTTGCCCTCGGCCATGGTCCCTCCCGCATTGCACCCGCGCCCGCGCGCCTCTAAGGGGGCGCGAAATCCCTTTCGGCAGGAAAACACGGATGTCGCAGGACGTGAAGAAGTTCGTTCCGGAGTCGGACGACGGGCAGCGCGTGAAGAAGGTCGTGCTCGCCTTTTCGGGCGGCCTCGACACCAGCGTCATCCTCAAATGGCTGCGCGAGACCTATAATTGCGAGGTGGTGACCTTCACCGCCGACCTCGGCCAGGGCGAGGAATTGGAGCCGGCGCGCCACAAGGCCGAGCTCCTGGGCGTGAAGGAGATCTTCATCGAGGATCTGCGCGAGGAGTTCGTCCGCGACTATGTCTTCCCGATGATGCGCGCCAACGCGCTCTACGAGGGGCAGTATCTGCTCGGCACCTCGATCGCCCGGCCGCTGATCGCCA
This sequence comes from Sphingomonadaceae bacterium, assembly GCA_030147805.1. GTDB lineage: Bacteria > Pseudomonadota > Alphaproteobacteria > Sphingomonadales > Sphingomonadaceae > Sphingoaurantiacus. The sequence goes on along the minus strand of JASBUR010000010.1, from coordinate 13,038 downwards.
AGCGCCAGATCGAGATCGCCGCGATGGTCGGCGCCGACGCGGTCAGCCACGGCGCCACCGGCAAGGGCAACGACCAGGTGCGCTTCGAGCTCGGCTATTATGCCTTGAAGCCCGACATCAAGATCATCGCGCCGTGGCGCGAATGGGACCTGACCAGCCGCGAGGCGCTGATCAAGTTCGCCGAGGAGCATCAGATCCCGATCCCGCGCGACAAGCGCGGCGAGTCGCCCTTCTCGACCGACGCCAACCTGCTGCACACCTCGTCGGAAGGAAAGGTGCTCGAGGATCCGTGGGAGGAGGTGCCCGATTATGTGTTCTCGCGCACCGTCAATCCCGAGGACGCGCCCGACACCCCCGAATATATCACCGTCGACTTCGAGGATGGCGACCCCGTCGCGGTCAACGGCGAGGGCCTGTCGCCGGCGTCGCTGCTCGCCAAGCTCAACGACTATGGCCGCGCGCACGGCATCGGTCGCCTCGATCTCGTCGAGAACCGCTTCGTCGGCATGAAGTCGCGCGGCATGTACGAGACGCCCGGCGGCACGATCCTGCACCTGGCGCATCGCGGCATCGAGCAGATCACGCTCGGCAAGGGCGCGATGCACCTCAAGGACGAGCTGATGCCGCGCTATGCCGAGCTCATCTACAATGGCTTCTGGTTCTCGGCCGAGCGCGAGATGCTGCAGGCGGCGATCGACTACAGCCAGAAGAACGTCACCGGCACGGTGCGGCTGAAGCTCTACAAGGGCAGCGCCTGGGTGGTCGGGCGCAAGTCGCCCAAGTCGCTCTATTCGGACAAGATCGTCACCTTCGAGGACGATGCCGGCGCCTATGACCAGCGCGACGCCGAAGGCTTCATCAAGCTCAATGCGCTGCGGCTGCGCATCATCGGGCGGCGAGCGGGACTGTGAAGGAGGCCGACGTCCGCACCTTCCTCGCCGGCTATGCCGAAGCGTGGGATTCGATCGATATCGACGCGATCGTCGCGCATTACGCGCTGCCGCAGATCATCGTGGCGGGCGGCCGCACCACCTTCATCGAGACCGAGGACGAGGTGCGCGCCGGCGTCGAGACGCTGTGCGGGCTCTACGACGATCATGGCGTCGCAACGGTGACGCTCGACGTCGACAGCGTCACCCCGCTCCCCGATGCGGCGGCGCTGGCGGTGGTGCGCTGGCGGCTGACCGGCGAGGACGGCGCCGAGCTGCTGAGCTACCCGGCGTCCTACACGATCGTCGAGGACGACGACGGCGTGCTGGCGATCGTCGCGGTCGATGGCGACGGGCAGGTGGATGCGTTCGCCGGGGCGGGCTGGGCGTAGGGCCAGCTTCGCACGTTTCCTCCATCGTCATTCCCGCGCAGGCGGGAACCCAGCGGAATGAAAAGCGCGCGCGGTAGCGCGCACGTCGGTGGTTGGACTGGGTCCCCGCCTGCGCGGCGATGACGATGATATCTTGCGATCCGGCGTTGAAGCTCACCCCTGCCGCAGCGTCTCCCACGGCCCCTTGATCGCCAGCGTGTAGCCCGGGTTGTAGATGTTGACGAACATCGTCTTCGCGTCGGGCGAGAAGCAGACGCCGGCGAGTTCGGCCTGGCCCTTGTGCGCGTTGCGGCCGATCACGCGGATGCGCCCCTCGGGCGTCACCAGGCGGAGATATTCCTCACCCTTGCCATCCTCGCAGATCACCAGATCGCCCCAGGGGGCGACGCAGAGATTGTCGGGCATGTCGAGCTGCGCGATGTCGTTGGGCTCGATGAACAGCGAAAGCTCGGCGCGCTGGTCGGTCTCGCCGGGCCGGCCCTCGGCGGGCGACGGCCGGTAGCGGAAGACCTGGCCCTTCTGGTTGGCGCCGCCCTCGGTGCAGGTGAACCAGATCGCCCCCTCGCCGATCGCCAGCCCCTCGCCGCGCACGAAGCGCGTCGCGCCCTTCGCGGCGCCGCGGTCGCGCAGATCGTCGCCGGGCGCCTCGACGCCGTCGAGATCGACCCAGCGCACCTTCTGAGTCGCGCCGACCTGCCAGCCGCCGTCGCGGTTGGCGCTGTGCGTCAGCCCGTCGATGGCGAGCGCCTGCAACTTGCCGCCGCGCGCGAGCCGGCCGCGCTGTTCGGGCAGGAAGCGGTAGAACAGCCCGTCCTCGTGATCCTCGGTGAGATAGACGATCCCGGTTTTGGGATCGACGGCGGCCGCCTCGTGGTTGAAGCGGCCCATCGCGCGCAGCGGCACCGCCTCGATCAGCTCGGTGGCGCGCGACGGCACCTCGAACACCCAGCCATGGCCGTCGGCGAGCTTGTTGACGAACGAGCGCTTGGGCTCCTCGCAGCTGAGCCACGAGCCCCAGGGGGTGGTGCCGCCGGCGCAGTTGCGCAGGGTGCCGGCGAGGCTGAGATGGCTGCGCTCGACGGCGGTGCAATCGCGGTCGAGCAGCAGCGTCGTGGTGCCGCCCTTCGCCACCGGATCGGTGGCCGGGTTGAACATCTTCGACCGGATGGCCGGGGTCAGCAGCTCGTTCCTGGCGCCGAAGGGGCCATTTTCGTTATAGGCCCAGAATTCATGGTTGCGCACGAGGATGGTGCGCCCGCCCGGCGCGGCGAACGCTCCCATGCCGTCGAAGCGGCCCGGCGTCGGCAGGCCGTCGTCCATCCGCTGGCCCATTTCGGAGAGCAGCGTGTAGGAAAAGCCCTTCGGGAGGTCGAACAGTCCCTTGGGGTCGGGCAGGAGCGTGCCGCCGTCGAGCGGCAGCGGTTCGGCCGCGGCGGCGCGCAGGCCGCCGAGGGCGAGGCCCGCAGCGCCGGCCGCACCGGCGGCGAGAAGGGAACGTCGGTTGAGCATGCGGCTTCTTCCTGCAACGCGAGGATGACGGCGATGTGACCCGGTGTCGCCGGCCGCCCCCGACGGGCGCTAGCCGAGGCCGAACGACCGGCGGATGCCGTCGATGACGAACTGCGCGGCGAGCGCGGCGAGGATGACGCCCAAGAGCCGGGTGATCATCGCCTCGAGATTGCGCCCGAGCTTGCGCATCAGCGGCCCGGCGGCGAGCAGCGCGGCGAGCGTCATCAGCAGGATGAGCCCGAGCGCGGCGAACACGCCGGCGGTCTCGACCCAGCCGTCGCTGCGCGCGGTGAGCAGCATCACCGAGGCGATGCTGCCCGGGCCGGCGATCATCGGGATCGCCATCGGGAACACCGAGATATCCTCATGCTCGAGCCCGCCGTCGGCGCCCTTCGCCACCTGCTCGGCGCGGCTCTGGCGGCGCTCGGTGCGCTTCTCGAACACCATGTCGATGGCGATGAGGAACAGCATGATGCCGCCGGCGATGCGGAAGGCGTCGAGGCTGATGCCGAGCGCGCCGAGCAGCGGCTCGCCGAGCAGCGCGAAGAACAGCAGCACGCCGGTGGCGATGCCGACCGACTTCCACGCCATGCGGCGCTGGTGCGCGGGCGAGGTGCCGTCGGTCAGGCTGGCGAAGATCGGCGCGCAGCCCGGCGGGTCGATCACCACGAAGAAGGTGATGAACGCCGAGACGAGGACCTCGATCACAGGCCCGCCGGCGCGTCGAGGCGTTCGCGCCGGTGCGCCGCGACGAGCGTGTTCCGGAGCAGGCAGGCGATCGTCATCGGCCCGACGCCGCCCGGCACCGGGGTGACATGGCCGGCGACCGCGGCGGCTTCGGCGAAGGCGACGTCGCCGACGAGCCGGGTCTTGCCGGGCTCGCTGCCGGGCACGCGGTTGATGCCGACGTCGATGACCGCGGCGCCGGGCTTGAGCCAGTCGCCGCGGATCATCTCGGGCCGGCCGACCGCGGCGACGACGATGTCGGCGCGGCGCACCACCGCCGGCAGGTCGCGCGTGCGCGAATGCGCGACGGTGACGGTGCAGCTTTCGGCGAGCAGCAGCTGCGCCATCGGCTTGCCGACGATGTTCGAGCGGCCGACGACGACGGCCTCGAGCCCCGAAAGGTCGCCGAGCGCGTCCTTGAGCAGCATAAGGCAGCCGAGCGGCGTGCAGGGCACGAAGCCCGGCGCGCCGGTGGCCAGCCGTCCGGCGTTGATGACGTGGAAGCCGTCGACGTCCTTGTCGGGATCGATCGCCGCGATCACCGCTGCCTCGTCGATCTGCGCGGGGAGCGGCAGCTGGACGAGGATGCCGTCGACCGCCGGGTCGGCGTTCAGGCGCGCGACGACCGCCAGAAGCTCGTCCTCGCCGGTCTCGGCGGGTAGCCGGTGCTCGAACGAGGCCATCCCCGCCTCGAGCGTCGACTTGCCCTTCGAGCGGACATAGACCTGGCTCGCCGGATCCTCGCCGACCAGCACGACGGCGAGTCCGGGGGCGCGGCCGGTCGCTGCCACGAAGGCCGGTACCGCCGCGGCGACGCGCTCGCGCAAGCCCTGCGCGAACGCCTTGCCGTCGATCGTCGCTGCCGTCATCCGGTCACTTCCTCCAGGCGGGCGACGATCGCCGTGGCGTCGCCGCTCAACCGTAGCTGCTTCACCCGCGCCGTGTCACCGGCGACGATCTCGACGTCGCGCTGCTTCAGGCCCAGCGCTTTCGCGAGCAGCCGTCGCACCGCATCGTTGGCGGCGCCGTCGGCCGGGGGGGCGCTCACGCGCACCGCCAGCAGGCGCCGTCCGTCGGCTCCGGCGATTAGTCCGTCGATCGCGTCGCGTCCACCCTTGGGGGTGGCGCGGACGAGCAGGCGAACGCCGCCGCCGTCGGCCGTCCAGGGCGGCGGCGCGCCGGTCAGACCAGCCCGTCGACGATCAGCCCGCCCAGCACGACATCGCGCAGGAAGATCAGCGCGATGATCAGTACCGCGGGCGACAGGTCGATGCCGCCGAGGTCGGGCATGAAGCGCCGGATCGGCCGCACCATCGGATCGACCAGCCGGTCGAGATAGGTCAGCACGGTCCGCACGAACTGGTTGTGCGTGTTGATGACGTTGAAGGCGACCAGCCAGCTGATGATCGCCTGCGCGACGACGAGGTAGATCACCAGGGTGATCAGCATCATCACGAAGCCGATGAGCTGGATAAGCATGAGGGTCTCCGAAGTCGCCGCGTGGGGAAGCTGATCTAGGGGCCGTCATAGGACAGTGCAACACCCCGGGGCCAAAGTCCCGCGCCCGCCTGCGGGCGAGGGAGGAAGGTCACATCGCCGAAATGCCGCCGTCGATATAGAGTTCGGCGCCGGTGACGAACTTGGCCTCGTCGGAGCAGAGATAGACCGCGGCATAGGCGATGTCGTCGGGCTCGCCGATGCGCCCGAGCGGCACCTGGCGCGCGAATTTGGCGACGAGCGCGGCGCGGTCGGTGCCGGGCACCATCTTGTCGATGATCGGCGTGTCGATGAAGGTCGGATGGATCGAGTTGCAGGTCACCGCATAGCCCTCGCGCGCGCAGTGCAGCGCCACCGACTTGCTGAGATGGCGGACGCCCGCCTTCGCCGAATTATACGCCGCCATGTTGGGAGCGGCGATGATGCCGGCGATCGACGAGACGTTGAGGATGGCGCCGCGGCCGCCGTCGCGCCGCGTCGTCGCGGCGATCAGCGGCAGCGCCAGCTTGCAGCCGAGGAACACGCCGTCGAGGTCGACGGCGTGGACGAGCCGCCAGGTCTCGAAGCTGGTGTTCTCGACGGTGCCGGCGATGCCGATGCCGGCGTTGTTGACGAGGATGTGCAGCCCGCCGAACGCCGCCTCCGCCGCCGCGACCGCGGCGCTCCAGTCGTCGGGCGACGTGACGTCGTGGCGCGTCCAGGCGGCGGCCGCGCCGAGTTCGTCGGCGAGCCGCGCGGCGCCCGCCGCGTCGATGTCGGTGATCAGCACCCTTGCGCCCTGTGCAACGAACATCCGGGCGACGGCGGCGCCGAGTCCCGAGGCGCCGCCGGTCACGAGCGCGATTTTGCCAGCTAGCCTGTCAGTGCTCATAGGAAATCCGCCCGCTTTTGTTGTGCCGCGGCAACAGGCTAGCACGGCATTCGACCGTTGCGCAGACCTCACTTGACGCTGCGGGGGCCGCACGACACCAGCACGCGCTGGAGTATCCCGCCCTCACGGGGTGCCCGCCACATTGGGGAGTTACCGTGAAAAAGAGCCTGCTTCTTGCGTCCGCGTCCGTCGCGTTGCTGACCGCTCATGCCGCCTTCGCCCAGGACACCAGCTCGCCGACCGGCGACGCCACCGCCAGCACCGCCGCGCAGGGCGCGGTCGACAACGCTGCCGCCGCGCCCGATGCCGCTGCCGCCGAGATCGTCGACGACCAGCCCGAAGAGATCATCATCACCGCCACGCGCCGCGCCACCGCGCTGAGCGACGTGCCGATCGCCGTTTCCGCCGTGTCGGCCGAGACGATGCAGAATTCGGGCGCCAACGACATCCGCCAGCTCAACCAGCTCGCGCCGTCGCTGCTCGTCTCGTCGACCGGCAGCGAGTCGAACGGCTCGGCGCGCGTCCGCGGCATCGGCACCGTCGGCGACAACCCCGGCCTCGAGAGCTCGGTGGCGGTATTCGTCGACGGCGTCTACCGCTCGCGCTCGGGCATCGGCCTCAACGAGCTCGGCGAGGTCGAGCGCGTCGAGGTGCTGCGCGGCCCGCAGGGCACGCTGTTCGGCCGCAACGCCTCGGCCGGCCTGATCAACGTCATTTCGAAGAAGCCGTCGTTCGAGACCGAGGGCGCCGCCGAGTTCACCTACGGCAACTACGACCACATCCGTGCCGCGGGCAGCGTCACCGGCGCGATCGGCGACAGCGAGACGCTCGCGATGCGCATCGACGGCGTCTATGTGAAGCGCGACGGCTTCTACACCGACGTGGTGTCAGGCGACGACGTCAACGACCGTGACCGGCTGTTCGTGCGCGGCCAGCTGCTGTTCGAGCCGAACGACGATCTCGAGATCCGCGTCATCGGCGACTATACCAAGCGCGACGAGAGCTGCTGCGGCGCCGCGATCATCAACATCACCGAGAGCGCCGACCTGACGCCGACGGTGCCGGGCGACGCGACGATCCAGCCGAACCGCATCGTGTCGGTGCTGCAGAGCCTCGGCGGCATCGTCAACACCGACACCTACAGCCGCGACATCGCGGTCTCGCCGGGCCGCAGCTTCCAGAACGACACCGAGGATTATGGCGCGTCGGTGCAGGCCGACTACGACATGGCGTTCGGCACGCTGACCTCGATCACCGCCTATCGCGAGTATAAGTCGGGCGGTGCCGCCGATCTCGACTATGGCAATGTCGACCTGCTGTTCCGCGAGGACAGCTTCCGCCAGTTCAAGACCTTCACGCAGGAGCTTCGCCTCCAGGGCTCGGCGTTCGACGACAAGCTCGACTGGCTGATCGGCGGCTATTTCGCCGACGAGAAGCTGACGGTGTTCGACGACACCACTTTCGGTTCGCAATATGGCGCCTTCGCCGCCTGCCGCATCATCGCGACGATCAACCCGGCCGCGGCGCTGCGCAACCCGGCGAACCCGGGCTGCCTCAGCCCGGCCGGCTCGGCGGCGCTGTTCGGCGCGACCAGCCCGTTCGGCGCGCTGGCGCCGCTGTTCGTCAGCGGCCTCAACCGGCTCAGCACGGTCAACGGCGTCGGCGACGTCGCCGGCTCGACCTACCGGCAGGACAGCCGCAACTGGGCGCTGTTCACGCACAACATCTTCGAGGTCACCGACCGGCTGAGCGTCACGCTCGGCGCGCGCTACACCGACGAGTCGAAGGACTTCGACGCCTCGCTGTCGAACAACAACACCGCCTGCCCCGCGCAGCAGGCGGCGCTCGGCCCGGTCGCCAACTCGCTGACCGCGCCGGCGCAGGCGACGGCGCGCGCGCTGCTGCTCGGCATCATCAACCTCACCTGCCAGGGCAATTCGTCGGCGGCGATCAACGGGCTGCAGCTCAGCGACAGCCGTGACGAGAGCGAGTGGACCGGCACCGGCGTGGTGTCGTTCGAGCTCAGCGACGACCTGATGACCTACGGCAGCTACTCGAAGGGCTACAAGGCGGGCGGCTTCAACCTCGACCGCTCGGCGCTGCGCCTGCCCTTCTCGGCGCCGACCGCCGCCGACGTCGTCAACCTGCAGTTCTCGCCCGAGAAGGTCGACGCCTTCGAAATCGGCGCGAAATATTCGGGCGGCGACTTCAACATCAACGTCGCCGGCTTCTACCAGGAGTTCGAGAACTTCCAGCTCAACACCTTCAACGGCTCGGTATTCCTCGTCCAGAACGTCAACGCCTGCGAGAGCTCGCTCGCCGGTGCCGATCGCGACGGGTCGGCGGCGACCGGCGCCTGCGCGCCGGGCGACGTCAAGCCCGGCCTGGTGTCGAAGGGCGTCGAGATCGAAGCCTCGATGTTCCCGGCCGACTTCCTCGCGGTGACCGCGGGCTACACCTATGCCCGCACCAAGTTCCGCAACAACCTCGTCGGCAACGAGACCGGCGCGCCGCTCGATCCGGCGCTGTTCCTGCTGCCCGGCGACAATCTGTCGAACGCCCCCGAGCATGTCGTGACCGCGTCGCTGTCCTACACGCCGCCGATCGGCGGCAACGGCATGAGCGCGCTGTTCTACGTCGATACCCGCCTCGCGTCCGACTACAACACCGGCTCGGACCTGTTCCCCGAGAAGGAGCAGGACTCGTTCGCGCTGGTGAACGGCCGCATCGGCATCCGCGGCCCCGACAAGCGCTGGGCGCTCGAATTCTGGGGCCAGAATCTGTTCAACGTGAACTATCAGCAGGTGGCGTTCAACGCGCCGTTCCAGGGCAGCAACTCGATCGCGCAGGTCCGCCAGCTCGGCGCCGCCAGCGGCTTCGGCACGGCGAACCAGATCTTCTCGAGCTACCTGGCCGAACCGCGCACCTATGGCGTGACCGTCCGCACCAAATTCTGATCGGCCGGGCGGCGCGCCGCCCGACCTCTCTCTCCAGGCCCGCATCGCCGCCGCGATGCGGGCCATTTTTTTGACTGTTACAGCTGCGACACAATGTGGCAGGGATCGTCGCCCGCCGCCCCCGCGCCGCTTGACGGTCGCGCCGCTCCCCCACAGCCTGCGGAGGACGGCACAGGGGAAAACCCCGGCCGGCCGGATTTTGGGGAGGAAATCGATGACCAGAAGCGCCTTGCTCGCCTCGGCGGCGTTTGCGTTGTCCGTCGCCGTGCCCGCCATCGCACAGGAAGCCGTGCCACCCGCCGCGACCGCGCAGGCGGGCGCGGCCGATGCCCGCGACGAGGAGATCATCGTCACCGCGACGCGGCGCGCCGAGGCGCTGTCCGACGTGCCGATCGCGGTGTCGGCGCTGACCGCCGAGCAGCTCGACAATTCGGGGGTCACCGACATCCGCGCGCTGAACCAGCTGGCGCCGTCGCTGATCGTCTCGGGCGCGACGAGCGAAGTCAACTTCACCGCGCGCATCCGCGGCGTCGGCACCGTCGGCGAAAACCCGGGACTCGAAAGCTCGGTCGCCCTCTTCATCGACGGCGTCTACCGCAGCCGCACCGGCGTCGGCCTGTCCGAGCTGGGCGAGGTCGAGCGCGTCGAGGTGCTGCGCGGTCCGCAGGGCACGCTGTTCGGCCGCAACGCCTCGGCGGGCCTGCTCAACATCGTCACCGCCGGCCCCAAGTTCGACATCGGCGGCTACGCCGCGGCGACCTACGGCAACTACGACTATCTGCGCGTCGACGCCGGCGTCACCGGCCCGGTCAGCGAGAAGATCGCGGCGCGACTCGACGGCGTCTGGCAGCAGCGCGACGGGCTGATCGAAAACGCCACGGCGGGCGAGCCCGACGTCAACGACCGCGACCGCTGGCTGGTGCGCGGGCAGCTGCTGTTCGAGCCCAACGAGGACGTCAGCTTCCGCCTGATCGGCGACTATGCGATGCGCGACGAGAATTGCTGCGGCGGCGTCTACCAGAACCCGATCCGCAACCTGTCGCGCGATGCGGGCGGCAACGTCGTCGCCTCGGCGAACACGCTGCTGCCGGTGCTGCAGGCGCTCGGCGCCAACGTCCAGACCGCGCCCGCCGGGCAGCTCTACGTCCGCCGCACCGCGACGACGCCGGGCTTCGACTATCGGTCGGACACCAAGGACTGGGGCGTGTCGGGCGAGCTCAACTGGGATCTGCAGGCGGCGAAGCTGACCTCGGTGACCTCCTACCGCGACTACAGGAATGCGCAGGGCCAGGATTCGGACTTCAACGCGCTCGATATCCTGCGCCGTACCGATCTCGACCGGCGCTTCCAGACCTTCACGCAGGAACTCCGGCTGCAGGGCGCGGCGTTCGACGACCGGCTCGACTGGCTGGTCGGCGCCTATTACGCCGACGAGACATTGAACGTCGACGACGACATCAAATATGGCGCCGATTACGAGCGCTACGCCAACTGCCTGCTGCTTGCCGGCGTGCTGCCGACCGCGGTGCTGCCGACCAACCCCTTCTGCGCCAACGTTCCCGTCATCCAGGGGACGATCGCCGCGTTGAACGCGCTGCCGGCGGGCAACCCGGCGCGCGCCAACATCGGGCTGCTGTCGGCGCTGATCGCCAATCCGGCGCGGCCGGGCTTCGGCTCGGTGGCGGCGGCGCTCGGCCAGCCGGCGCTGGCGATCAACGGCACCGGCGTGGTGCGCAACAGCTTCAAGCAGGACAGCCGCAACTACGCCTTCTTCACGCACAACGTCTTCGACGTCGTTCCCGACCTGCTGTCGGTGACGCTCGGCGCGCGCTACACCAACGAGCGCAAGGACCTGTCGTCGACGACCTCGACCAACAACAGCCTCTGCTCGCTGATCATCAACTCGCCGCTGCAGGCGCTGCAGACCTTGCCCTGCGTCATCAACGGCACCGCGCCGGGCTTCACCGGCAACGAGCCGGGCACCAGCCTCAAGGACGACGAGTGGACGGGGACGGGCGTCGTCAGCTTCACGCCGACCAGCGACCTGCTCATCTACGCCTCCTATTCGAAGGGCTACAAGGCGGGCGGCTTCAACCTCGACACCTCGGCGCTCGACCGCGTGTGCAACCCGACCTTCAACCCGGTGTGCGCGGCGCAGCTGGCGACGCCGGCCAACGCGCCGGCCAACGGCCGCCCCGAGGCGATCGACCTGCAGTTCGCCGCCGAAAAGGTCGACGCCTATGAACTCGGCCTCAAGTGGGACGGCCCCGGCATCGACGTCAATCTGGCGGTCTTCCGCCAGGACTTCGACGATTTCCAGCTCAACACCTTCAACGGCGTCAATTTCGAGGTCACCAACATCGCCAGCTGCAAGGACAGCCTCGCCGGCGCCGACCGCGACGCCAGCGCCACGACCGGCGCCTGCGCCGCCAACCGGCTGCAGCCGGGCGTGCGCTCGGAGGGCGCCGAACTGGAAGTGTTCGCGTCGCCGGCGCGCCACCTCCAGCTCGGGATGGGCTTCACCTATCTCGACTCGACATATCGCAACAATCTGACCGGTACCAACGGCCGGCCGTTGTCGCCGGTGCTGTTCCAGCTGCCCGGCGAGCGGCTGTTCAGTTCCGAATTTTCGACGACCGGCTCGATCACCTGGACGCCGCCGGTCTCCGACACGATGTCGGCGCTGGTCTATCTCGACTATCGCTTCCAGAGCGACATCAACACCGGCTCGGACATCGACCTCGAAAAGGAACAGGACGGCTATATCCTGTTCAACGGCCGCGTCGGCCTGTTCGGGGAGGGCCGCAAATGGGGCGTCGAGCTGTGGGGGCAGAATCTCCTCAACAAGCGCTACCAGCAGGTCACCGCCGACGTGCCGCTGCAGGGCGGCGGCACCTTCCGCGCCGTCCAGACCGGCGTCGCCGCGACCGCCAACCAGCTGTTCCTCGCCTTCCCCGGCGAGCCGCGGCTCTACGGCATCACGGTTCGGACGAAGTTCTGATCGGAGGCACAATCCTCCCCTGAAAGGGGAGGGGGACCGCCGCAGGCGGTGGAGGGGTGAACCGGCGCTGGCTACCCCTCCACCCTGCTGCGCAGGGTCCCCCTCCCCGTACCGGGGAGGATGGGGATCAGGCCGCCTCCGCCTGCGCGCCCGGGCTGGCGGCGATCGCCAGCAATTTCTTCTCGAGCGACTTCAGCCGCGTCGCGCTGTCGATCTTGTCGCCCATCAGGTCGGTCAGATAGAAAACGTCGATCGCGCGCTCGCCATAGGTGGCGATGTGCGCCGAGTGGATGGTGATCTTCGCCTGGAACAGCGCGTAGGTCAGCGCATAGAGCAGCGCCGGCCGGTCGAGCGCGTTGACCTCGACGACGGTGTAGCGGTTCGACGCCTTGTTATCGATGAGCACGTTGGGTTCGGCGTTGAACACCTCGGCGCGGCGGCGCGCGAGCGGGCGCTGCGCCAGCCGGTCGGCGAGGCGGACGCGGCCGGCGAGGCCGTCCTCGATGGTGGCGCGCAGCCGGTCGAGCCGCTGCGGCTCGTCGAAGGCCCCGCCCAGCGGATCCTGGACGACGAGATTGTCGAGCGCCATGCCGTCGCGCGTGGTGTGGATGCGCGCGTCGAGGATGTTGGCGCCGGCAAGGCTGATCGCGCCGGCGATGCGGTAGAACAGCCCGGGATGGTCGGCGGCATAGACCGAGACCAAGGTCGTCCCGCTTTCGCGGTCGATCGTCGTCTCGACGGCGAGCGGCTGCCTGGCGCTGTCGGCGGCGTCAACCAGCCGGGCGTTGACGGCGAGCGCATCGGGAGTCTCGGCGATCCAATAGGGATCGAAGAAGCGCCGCGTCAGCCGGGCGAAGCGGTCGGGTGCCCAGCCGAGCGTCGCGGCGAGCGCCTCCTGCTTGGCGGCGATGCGCTCGGTGCGCCCGGTCTGCTTGTGGCCGAGCCGCAGCACCTCCTCGGCGGATTCATAGAGGTCGCGCAGCAACTGCGCCTTCCACTGGGTGAAGATGCCGGGGCCGACGGCGCGGATGTCGACGACGGTGAGCACCAGCAGCAGCCGCAGGCGTTCGGGGCTCTGAACGGCCTCGGCGAAATCGAGGATGGTCTTGAAGTCGGCGAGGTCGCGCTTGAACGCGGTGTTCGACATGATGAGGTG
>JASBUR010000009.1 GCA_030147805.1 Sphingomonadaceae bacterium | reverse complement strand
GATTAAGCGAGGCTGCTGTCGATGTTCCGGCAGGCGACCAGCAGTTCCTTCACGGCGTCGACCGACACCTGGAAATTGGCCTTCGCCTCGTCGTTGAGCTTGATCTCGACGATCTTCTCGACGCCGCCGGCGCCGATCACGACGGGCACGCCGACGTAGAGATCGTTGACGCCATACTGACCGGTGAGGTTCACCGCCGCCGGCAGGACGCGCTTCTTGTCCTTGAGATAGGCCTCGGCCATCTCGATGCCGCTCGTCGCCGGCGCATAATAGGCCGAGCCGGTCTTGAGCAGCGCGACGATCTCGCCGCCGCCCGAACGGGTGCGCTGGACGATCGCGTCGATGCGCTCCTTGGTCGACCAGCCCATCTCGATGAGGTCGGGGATCGGGATGCCCGCGACGGTCGAATATTCGACCACCGGCACCATCGTGTCGCCGTGGCCGCCGAGCACGAACGCCGTGACGTCCTGCACCGAGACCTTGAACTCGTCGGCGAGGAAGTGGCGGAAGCGCGCCGAGTCGAGCACGCCCGCCATGCCGCAGACCATGTGGTGCGGCAGCCCCGAGAATTCGCGCAACGCCCAGACCATCGCGTCGAGGGGGTTGGTGATGCAGATCACGAAGGCGTTGGGCGCATTGGCCTTGATGCCCTCGCCGACCGCTTTCATCACCTTGAGGTTGATGCCGAGCAGGTCGTCGCGGCTCATGCCCGGCTTGCGGGCGACGCCGGCGGTGACGATGATCACGTCGGCGCCGGCGATGTCGGCATAGTCGTTCGAGCCCTTGAGCTCGACGTCGAAGCCTTCGACCGGGGCGCATTGCGCGAGGTCGAGCGCCTTGCCCTGCGGCACGCCCTCCACCACGTCGAACAGGACGACGTCGCCGAGTTCCTTGGCCGCCGCGAGGTGCGCAAGCGTGCCGCCGATGTTCCCAGCGCCGATTAGAGCAATCTTATTGCGAGCCATGGGCCTCTCTCGAAACTTCTAGTGGAAAGCAGGCGCCGAAACCGCCCGCCGAAGGCGCCGACCGGATAGGACGTTTCCCGGCGAGGGGCAAGCACAAGGGGTGACGCGAAACGAGATCGGTGAGATGATCTCCCGAGAAGCGACTGTCCTGGGGGGATAAGATGTTCACCGACCCGCGGCGCCTGTGGCGCGCGACCCTGGCGTTCGGCGCGCTGACGTTCGCGCTGTTCCTCGTCAGCACCGTCCAGGGCGTCCCCAACTGCGGCGCGCCGATGCCTTCGGCGATGCTCGACTTCGAGCTGGCGCTCGACCGTTCGGAATTTGCCCTGGTGCTCGATTGCGCGCCGCGGCTTGCGGCGCTCGATGCCGCCAACGTCGTCGACCTCGCCCTGTTCATGTGGGCCTATGGCGGGCTGCTGATCTTCTTCGCGCTGGCGGCGGGCGTCCGCCCCTGGCTGGCGCTGACGCTCGGCGCGCTGATGATCGGGACCGACTTCGTCGAGACGGTGACGCTGCGCTGGATCGCCGCCGGCTGGCCGCTGTTCGACCCGGCGCTGGTGCTGCCGCTCGCCGTCGCGGTGCGCGTGAAGTTCGTGGCGATCGGCGCCGCGATGGTGCTCGGCGGTCTCCAGCTCTGGCGCGGAAGCGACGGCACCGCCGCGCGCTCGACCGCGCTGCTCGCGGTGATCGGCGGACTCGGATCGGTGGCGATCATCTATCCCGAGGGGCGGATGGCCGGAACCGCGCTCGTCGCGGTCGGCTGGCTGGCGATCACCATCCATGCCGGGCAGCGCACGCTGCGGGCGCGGCGCGCGGCCGGCGCCTGACGCCTCAGCCGTGGCCTTGGGCCAGATAGTCGGCCGACTGCATCTCCATCAGCCGCGACACGGTACGTTCGAATTCGAACGCACCGTCGCCGGCGGGATAGAGGTCCTGCGGCCGCGCCGCGGCCGACATCAGCAGCTTGCAGCGATGCTCGTAGAGCGCGTCGATCAGCGTCACGAAGCGCGCCGCCTCGTTGCGGTTCTCGCGGCCGAGTTGCGGCACCCCGACGAGGATCACCGTATGATAGCGGCGCGCCACCGCCAGATAATCGGCGGCCCATAGCGGCTGTCCGCACAGCCGTTTGAACGAAAACACCGCGACGCCCTTCAGCGACTTGGGCACGAACAGCGTCCGCCCGCCCTGCACGTCGATCGTTTCCGACGGCACGTGCGCGCGATCTTCGACCGGGTGGTCGGTCAGCCGGAAGAAGGCCTCGGACAAGGCCTGCGTCGCGTCGGGGCCGTTGGGGACATAATAGGTCGGCATCCCCGCCAGCCGCTCGAGCCGATAGTCGGTCGGGCCGTTGAGGCTCAGCACGTCGAGCCGCGCTTCGAGGAGCGCGATGAACGGCAGGAACAGCTGCCGGTTGAGCCCGTCCTTGTAGAGATCCTTGGGCGGGCGGTTGGAGGTCGTCACCACGGTGACGCCGCCGTCGAGCAGCGCGGTGAACAGCCGCGACAGGATCATCGCGTCGGCGACGTTGTTGACCTGCATCTCGTCGAAGCACAGCAGCCGCGCCGATGCCGCCACCTCGGCAGCGACCGCCGGGATCGGATCGTCGCCCGACGCTTGACGCTGCGCGTGGATCCGCTCGTGGATGTCGAGCATGAATTCGTGAAAATGGATGCGCTTCTTCGGCGTGACCGCGGCCTCGGCGTGGAACAGGTCCATCAACATCGACTTGCCCCGTCCGACCGCGCCCCACATGTAGACCCCCCGCGGCGCGGGCGCGGGCTTGCCGCCGAACAGCCGGCCGAGAAACCCGGAGCTCGGCGGCGGGACCGCCAGCTCGCGCGCCAGCGCGTCGAGCCGCCCGGCGGCCTTGCGCTGGTCGGGATCGGGACGAAGCTCGCCGGCGGCGATCAGCGCGTCATAGGCGGCGAGCACGCTGCTCACAGCTGGCGCGGCACCTTGCGCAGCGTCGCGGTATAGGCGGCCACCTTGCCGCCGTCCTGCTCGAGCAGCCCGCGGATGAAGATCAGCTTGCCGGTCTCGCGAAGAATGTCGCCGCTGCCGACCAGCGGCTTGCCCGGTACGGCCGATCCGAGGAAATGCGTGTCGCAGGACAGCGTCACCGCGCCGAGCGTCTTCGACAGCAGCGGCCGCGCCACCGCGAACAGCACGATGTCGACGAACGCCATGATGAAGCCGCCATGGAGGTAGCCGAGACCGTTGAGGTGCTTTTCCTCGCCGATCATGCCGCATTCGATGCGGCCGTCGTCGAGCGTGCGATGATAGGTCGGTCCGACGAGGTCGACGAAACGGTTCTCGAAATGGCCGCGCCAGCTGTACCAGCCGGCGAAGGGGCCCTCAGTCATCAGTTCGGGAGCAGGCATGCGCCCGGGGATAGTGGGGTTGGCGGGCAGGCGCAACGGCGGGGCGCTGACCTTTGCTCGCCCCAGTTCGTCATCCTGACGAAAGTCAGGATCTCACGCCGTCATGGTGCCGGCGTCCACGCGCGGCGGGATCCTGACTTTCGTCAGGATGACGTAACGCTTCTCGGATCGTGGCGCGCCTACAGCTGGCGCTCGACCATCATCTTCTTGATCTCGCCGATCGCTTCCGCCGGATTGAGGCCCTTGGGACAGACGTTCGAGCAGTTCATGATGGTGTGGCAGCGGTAGAGACGGAACGGATCCTCGAGCTCGTCGAGCCGCTCGCCGGTCATCTCGTCGCGACTGTC
The DNA here is from genome assembly GCA_030147805.1 of Sphingomonadaceae bacterium. Classification (GTDB taxonomy): domain Bacteria; phylum Pseudomonadota; class Alphaproteobacteria; order Sphingomonadales; family Sphingomonadaceae; genus Sphingoaurantiacus. The sequence continues at coordinate 100,447 of JASBUR010000009.1, read as the reverse complement.
GGCAAGCCAGCGATAGGCCTGGAGCAGGATCGCCGGCCCCAGGAACTTGTCGTTGTTCCACCAGTAGCTCGGGCACGAGGTCGAGCAGCAGGCGCACAGGATGCACTCGTACAGGCCATCGAGCTTCTCGCGATCCTCGGGCGACTGGATGCGCTCCTTGAGCGACGGCGACGGCGTCACCGTCTGCAGCCACGGCTTGATCGAGGCATATTGCGCGTAGAAGTGCGTGAAGTCGGGGACGAGATCCTTGACGACGTCCATGTGCGGCAGCGGCGTGATCTGCACGTCGCCCTTCACGTCGTCGATCGCCTGCGTGCAGGCCAGCGTGTTGGTGCCGTCGATGTTCATCGAGCAGGAGCCGCAGATGCCCTCGCGGCACGACCGGCGGAAGGTCAGCGTCGGGTCGATCTCCGACTTGATCTTGATCAGCGCGTCGAGAACCATCGGCCCGGTCTGGTCGAGATCGATCGTATAGCTGTCGAAGCGCGGATTCTCCGCGGTGTCGGGATCCCAACGATAGATGCGGAAGGTCTTGGCCCGCTTCGCACCGGGCGCCACGGCATGCTTGATGCCGTTGCCGTTGATCTTGCTGTTCTTCGGAAGGGCGAATTCGGCCATCTGTCCAGGGTCCCCGCTGGTCCGCTTTGCGCTCGCTTATAAGCCCCCTGCCCGCCTCGGCAACCACCAACGGTGCCCGACGGGCTCAGCCGGGACAATATTTGCGCTTCCCGCCGTCGCCGCGCAGCAGCTTCGCGACATAATAGGCGGTCATCGACGTCGCCCGCTGCCGGGCGCGCGAGTCGTCGCCGATCAGCGGCGCGATCGACGCCGCCCAGCCCTCGGCGCAGGCCGGCGCCGCGGCGGCGGAGGCCGCGCAGTCGACGAGCGCAGCGAAAGCGCGGCGATAGACCAGGAAATCGGCGCGCGTCATCGGCGCGCCATGCCCTGGGACGAGCGTGGTGAACGGCGTCGCCGCCACGGCGGCGAGCGCCTCGCGCCAGCCCTCGGCGCAGGCGGTGTCGAGAAAGGGCGCGGGCAGCGTGACGAGGTCGCCCACCACGGCGATGCGCGTCGCCGGATCGTAGATCCACAGATCGGCCTCGGTCGCGGCATGCGCCGCCACGTGCAGGTCGAGCCGCCGGCCCGCGACCGCCATGGCGCCCGACCTTTCGACCGCGACGTCGGGACGCAGCCGTTTCCCCGACGCGATCGTGGCGAGGTCGGTCTCGATCTCCTCGATGGTCGTCGGATCGAGCTTGCCGCCGGCGAGCATGTCGCGCCCGCTTCGGGCGCCGTCGGCGAGGAAGCCGGCGAGCGCGCCGTCGATGGCGCGCGTCGCATAGACCTTCACCGACGGATCGGCGGCCTTCAGCGCGAGATTGCCGCTGACATGGTCAAGGTGCCAGTGCGTGTTGACGATCGCGGCGATCGGCCGGGTCCGTGCCTTCGCGACGGCGGAGATCCGGTCGCGGTGCCAGGCGTGGCGTCCGGTGTCGACGACGATCAGTCCGGCGGGGGCGTCGAAGATGATGCTGTTGCCGTCGGGTTGGCGTCCGGGCTCGAAACTGCCGGGCACCAGCGTCACGCCGTCGGCCAGCGCGACCGGCGCCGCGTCGCGCTGCGCCGACGCGGCTGGCCCCAGCAGCGCCAGCACGGCGGCCATGCCCGCCATCGCAACCCGCATCACGCCCTCCCCGCGCCGTTCAACGAAGCGGGGAAGGTCCGAGACGGATCAGTACACCCGCGCCTTGGGCTTGATGTACGCGATCTCCTCGGTGAGCGTGTAGGTGTGCACCGGTCGATAGTCGATTTTTACCGCACCTTGGTCGAACCAGGCGATGGTGTGCTTCATCCAGTTGGCGTCGTCGCGGTCGGGGAAATCCTCGTGCATATGTGCGCCGCGGCTCTCGTGCCGGTTGGCGGCGCCGTGCATCGTCACGACCGCCTGGCCGATCATGTTGTCGAGCTCCATCGTCTCGACGAGATCGGTGTTGAAGATCAGGCTGCGGTCGGTGACGCCGATATCGGCCATCTGCTGGTAGACGGCGTCGATCTTGGCGATGCCCTCTTCGAGCACCTCGGTCGTGCGGAAGACGCCGCAATTGGCCTGCATCGTCTTCTGCATCGCGAGACGCACCTGCGCCGTCGACGATCCGCCCTTGGCGTTGCGGAAATGATCGAGCCGGCCGAGCGCCATGTCGGCCGAGTCGGCGGGCAGCGGCGCATGCGCGCCGCCCGGCTTGATGAGCTGCGCGATGCGGTGGCCGGTGGCGCGGCCGAACACCACGAGGTCGATCAGCGAATTGGAGCCGAGGCGGTTGGCGCCGTGCACCGACACGCAGGCCGCCTCGCCGACCGCGAACAGGCCGGGGACGATGCTGTCGGGTTCGCCGTTCTTCAGCGTGACGACCTCGCCCCAATAGTTCGTCGGGATGCCGCCCATGTTGTAGTGGACGGTCGGCACGACGGGGATCGGCTCGCGCGTCACGTCGACGCCGGCGAAGACCTTGGCGGTCTCCGAGATGCCGGGCAGCCGCTCGGCGAGGATCTTCGGGTCGATGTGGTTGAGGTGGAGGTAAATGTGGTCGCCCTCGGCGCCGACGCCGCGGCCCTGGCGGATTTCCATCGCCATCGAACGGCTGACGACGTCGCGCGACGCCAGGTCCTTGTCGCTCGGCGCGTAGCGCTCCATGAAGCGCTCGCCGGCCGAGTTGGTGAGGTAGCCGCCCTCGCCGCGCGCACCCTCGGTGATGAGCACGCCGGCGCCGTAGATGCCCGACGGGTGGAACTGAACGAATTCCATGTCCTGCAGCGGCAGGCCGGCGCGCAGCACCATGCCGCCGCCGTCGCCGGTGCAGGTGTGCGCCGAGGTCGCCGAGAAATAGGCGCGGCCGTAGCCGCCGGTCGCCAGCACGACGCTGTGCGAACGGAAGCGGTGGATGGTCCCGTCCTCCATGCACAGCGCGATGACGCCGCGGCACTCGCCATTCTCCATGATCAGGTCGAGCGCGAAATATTCGATGAAGAAATCGGCGTCGTACTTGAGGCTCTGCTGGTAGAGCGCGTGCAGCATGGCATGGCCGGTGCGGTCGGCGGTGGCGCAGGTGCGCTGCGCGGCGGGGCCCTCGCCCATGTTCTGCGTCATGCCGCCGAAGGCGCGCTGGTAGATCTTGCCTTCCTCGGTGCGGCTGAACGGCACCCCATAATGTTCGAGCTCGTAGACCGCCGCCGGCGCCTCGCGGCACAGATATTCGATCGCATCCTGGTCGCCGAGCCAGTCGGAGCCCTTGACGGTGTCGTACATGTGCCAGGTCCAGTGATCCGGGCCCATGTTGCCGAGCGAGGCGGCGATGCCGCCCTGCGCCGCCACGGTGTGGCTGCGCGTCGGGAAGACCTTGGTGATGCAGGCGGTCTTCAGCCCGGTCTCGGCGATGCCCATCGTCGCGCGCAGCCCGGCACCGCCGGCGCCGACGACGACGGCGTCATAGGTGTGATCGATGATCTTGTAGGCGGCGTCGGCCATCAGACGGCTCCGAATGCGATCTTGAGCACGCTGAACACGGCGGTGAAGCCGAGCGCCAGCGCGAAGAAGTTGAGCAGCAGCACCGCGAGGACCTTGTTGCCCTCATGGTGGACATAATCCTCGATCAGAACCTGAGAGCCGAGGCGGAAGTGGTAGAAAACACTGACGATCATCAGCACCAGCGGCACCGCCGCGATCGGCTGCTGAAGCCAGGCGACGATCGTCGCATAGGTCAGGTCGGGCAGCCGCACGAGCGAGATCACGAACCACAGGACGAGTCCGAGGTTGCTGATCGCGGTGATGCGCTGCTTCCACCAATGGTCGGTGCCCGACTTGGCGGTGCCGAGGCCGCGGACGCGGCCGAGCTGGGTCCCGGTTCCCATTATTCGAAGCCCTTGGTGAGGTAGATCGCGCCCCAGAACAGCAGCGTCATCACGACTCCGAAGACGAAGACGGCGGTCGCGCTGCGCCTGGCGGTCTGGATCTCGTAGCCGGCGCCGGTATCCATCACCAGATGACGCAGGCCCGAGCCCATGTGCTGGAAGAAGCTCCAGGTGAAGCCGATCGCGACGATGTAGCCGAGCGGCCCGCGCGCTAGATCGTAGAAGGTGCCATAGGCCTCTTCGCCCGTCGCGGCGGCCGCCAGCCACCAGACGAAGATCGGCACCGCCGCGAACGCCATGGCGTTGCCGGTGATGCGATGCGTGATCGACACGATAGCGTGGACACGCCAGCGCCAGATGCTGAGATGCGGCGAAAGTGGGCGCGGACGCGCGGAAGCCATGAGCGATCCCCCTCGGGTGGCCATCTAATCGGAAGTGCTTTTAGGCGCTTGTCGCCGCTAGGCAACCATTGATCGCTGCTAACCGCCGCATTGCAGCAGCACGGTGCGCTCGAGACCGGCATAGCGATGGACGAGCGACCGGCGATATTGCTCGTCGGCCATCATCGCGAGGAAGTGCTGCCGCGACGGGTAGCGGACGATGAGCACCTTGTCCCAATCGGCCTCGCGCGCGCTCGGGTCGCCGATCATCACCTGGTTGACCGGCCCCTCGTAGACGACGCTCGCCTGGCTGATCTCGCCCACGGTCACGGTGAAGGCATGCTGGTAGCGGGCATAGGCCTCCGCGCCGCTGCACGGCGACTCGTCGCTGTCGGCCGGATAGACGGCGACCTCGCGGAACTTGAGCAGGTTGACCATGACGACGGGGCCTTCGGGGCCCTTGTCGCGCAGCGTGCGCACCTGGTCGGCGGTCGGGTCGATGCTGCGGTCGATCATGGCGGAGTCTCCTTGAGGCGTCGGAAGGTCGAGAAGTTGGGATTGTCGACCGCGAGCCGGGCCAGCGTCGCCTCGGTCAGCGCGTCGAGCAGTCCGGGCGTCTCGGCGTCGAGCCGCCCGTCGCGCAGCGCCGCGCACAGGCCGGCGCGCAGCGCCGCCGGCTCGCCGTCGTGGCCGAGCAGCCGCGCGAGCGCGGCGCGCTCGACCCGTTCGGGCTGCTGGCGAAGCTCGCGTTCGACGATCGCCAGCACGTTACCCGCCACCTTGGCGTGGAACGCTTCGCGCCCCGACAGCCGCGACTCGACCGCGACGAGAAAGCCGCGAACCGCGTCGACCAGGTCGGCTGCATCGGGATGACCGGCCATCAGACCTCGCCGTGCTTGAGGATGTGGAGGATGTCGATCTCCGTCTCGCTCACGCGTCGCCCGATCGCCGCCAGCTCGACCGACGGCCGGACGCCCGACAGGTGCGCGTGCGCGAGCTGCAGGCACATCACCCCCCAGCGCAGGCTGCCCCACAGCTCGAACACGCGCGCCAGTTCGCGGTCGAGCGTACCGCCCGCGGCGACATAGGCGTCGTGGAAGGCCTCGCGGGCGCCAAACCCGCCGACCGGCCGCTGCCACGCGCCGAAGCGCCAGGTGTTGGTGCACAGCCAGCCGACGTCCTCCATCGGATGGCCGACATGCGCGAGCTCCCAGTCGAGGATTGCGCGGAGGCCTTCGCGCCCGACGATGAAATTGCCGCTGCGAAAGTCGCCGTGGACCAGCGCGGCGGGCGGCTCGTCGGGCAGCCGCTCGGCCAGCCACGCGAAGGCGAGGTCGAACACCGGCGAATCGACTCCGAAGCCGCGGTAAAGCTCGTACATCGCCGTGCGCGCGGCGGCGGGCGACGCCGCGGGCAGCGGCAGGTCGGCAAACTCGCCGGGGCCGATCGCGTGCAGCCGCGCCAGCGCCGTCGCGCACTGGCCGACCATCGCGGCGCGCGCCGCGGCATAGTCGGGCAGCCGCAGGTAGCGCGGCGCGAGGCTCTCTCCCTCGATGCGTTCCATGACGAACCCGTCGCCGAGGCCGTCGGCGGGCGATGCCACCGCGACCACTGCCGCCACGGGCAGCCCGGCCTGCCGCGCGCGAACCTGCAACCGTGCCTGTACCGATTTGGCCAGCGCGCCGACCGCCGCCTCCTCGGCGCCGGCACGCTGGAAGATCAGCGGCCAGGCGCTGCCGTCGCGCCGGGTGTCGACGGCGAAGGTCAGCGACGCCGCACCGCCCGACAGCGCGACGACGCGGTCGACCGCGACGTCGCCCCCGGTCTCGCGGCGAAGCAGATCTTGGAGCGCGGGCGCGACCTCATCCATCGCTGCGAGCCTAGCGGTCCCACGGTCGCTGACAACCTAACGTCATAAGTAAGCCGTTAACCCAATTCGGGCATCAGGGACGCGACCAACGACGAACGGCGGGGAGCGCATATGGCCAATTTCGAGCGGGCGGAACGGCATTTCGCGCATCTCTCGGTCGAGCGCATCGGCATCGAGGACCGCCAGCACGCCTACCGGCTCGACGACGACTTCGCCGCGGCGCTGCACGAGACATGGGCGCTGATCGAAGACGAGGCCGACGGCGTCGTCCAGGCCTTCTGGGACCATTATCTGTCGTTTCCCGACATGGCGCGAAAGCTCGACGCGGCGCTGCTCCCGCAGCTCGTCGCGGCGGGCAAGGCCTATACCGCCGGCAAGCTCGGCCAGCCGATCGACCAGGCATGGCTCGACCGCATGGCGGGGCACGGCAGCGACATCGCGCGGACCGGCGCGCCGGTGCATGTCGTGACCTCGTCGTTCGCCGCCTCCTATCTGTTCACGATCGACGTGGTCCGGCGCAAGGTCGCCGACCCCGAGCGGCTGGCACGGCTGATGAAGGCGAGCGAAACGCTCGCCGTCGTCGAGACCGAGGTGATCATGACGCAGATCGCCAATATCCACCGCGCCGAGGTCGCGCACCGGCTGCGCGAGCAGGGCGAGGTGTTCCGCCAGCAGGTGCTCGGCGTCATCCAGGGGGCGACGTCGCGCAGCCGCGCGGTCCGCAACCAGGCCAGCGTCGCCGCCACCAACACGCGCGGCATGCTCGGCAAATCGGCCGAAGTCGCCGCCGCCGCCGAACAGTCGGCGATGGCGATGCGCGAGGCGGCGCAGACCGCCGCCGGGCTGATCCGCGCCATCGAGGAGGCGCGCCGCGAGGTCGAATCGGCCGCCGACATCGCCAACCGCGCCTCGACGCAGGCCGGCGCGGCGGTCGACACCGCGGTCAGCCTCGCCGCGCATTCCGAAGCGATCGAATCGATCGTCAGCCTGATCCGCGACATCGCCGGGCAGACCAATTTGCTCGCGCTCAACGCCACGATCGAGGCGGCGCGCGCCGGCGACGCCGGCCGCGGCTTCGCGGTCGTCGCGCAGGAGGTCAAATCGCTCGCCAACCAGACGGCGCGCGCGACCGACGACATCGCCAAGCAGATCGCGGCGATCCAGGCGGCGACCAAGCAGACCGTCGCCGCCAACGGCTCGATCCGCGACACGGTCGTCGAGGTGAAGGGTTCGGCCGAGCGCATCCGCAACGCGATGGACAACCAGGCGCACACGGTGACGATGATCACCGGATCGGTCGACGAGACTGCGCTGTCCGCCGATTCGATGTCGGCGGTGATCGCCTCGATCCGCGCCGCGACCGAGCATGTCGCCGGCGAGATCGACGCGGTCGACAGCGCCTTCGCGCATGTCGACGACCAGCTCGGCGAGCTGCAGGCGGCGGTCGGGCAGCTCATCGACAGCATCGCCGCCTAGAGGGGGCACGGTCCTGCGCTGTTTCGCACCGCGTGGGGGTTGGGTTGGGTACGGCTGACGCCTAAAGCCGTCGCACACTCAAGCACGAGGCCCTCATGACGACGAACATCCTGGTTACCGGCAGCACGCGCGGCATCGGCGCGGCGATCGTCGCGGCGCTGTCGGCTGGCGACGTGCGAGTCGTCGGGCACGGCAGCCGCTCGCGCGACGGCGTCATCGGCGTCAATCTCGAACAGGCGGGCGCCGGCGACGAGCTCTGGGACAAGGCGCTCGCCGCGCTCGGCGGCCGCATCGACGTGCTGATCAACAACGCCGGCGTGTTCGAGGCGGCCGCCGTCGACCTTCCCCTGGCCGACTGGCAGGCGCAGTGGTCGCGGACGATGGCGATAAACCTGCAGGCCGCCGCCGATCTCTGCCGCCGCGCCGTCGTGCATTTCCGCGAGCGGCCCGGTGGCGGCCGCATCGTCAACGTCGCCAGCCGCGCCGCCTATCGCGGCGATTCGCCGGCGCACTGGCATTATGCGGCGGCGAAGGCCGGCATGGTCGGCATGACCAAGTCGATCGCCCGCGGCTTCGCGCGCGACGACATCCTCGCCTTCACCGTCACGCCGGGCTTCGTGATGACCGGCATGGCCGAGGAGTATGTCGCCAGCCGCGGCGGCGACAAGCTGCTCGCCGACATTCCGCTCGGCCGAGTCGCGCAGCCCGACGAGGTCGCCAATGCCGTCGCCTACCTGGCGCTGCAGGCGCCGGCGTCGATGACCGGCGCGGTCATCGACATCAACGGCGCGAGCTTCGTTCGGTAACCGAAAGCCCTCTCCCCGGCGGGGAGAGGTCAGGCGACCGTCAGCACGACCTTGCCCTTGGCCTTGCGGTCCATCATCCAGCGGATCGCCTTGGGCCCGTCGTCGAGGCTGAAATGCTCGCTGACGTGCGGCTTCAGCTTGCCCTCGGCGTACCAGCTCAGCAGCTCGCGCATATTGTCGGCATGGACCTTGGGCTCGACCGCGGTGAAGGCGCCCCAGAACACGCCGACGATCGACGCGCCCTTGATGAGCGCGAGGTTGAGCGGGAGCTTGGGGATCTCGCCGGCGGCGAAGCCGATGACGAGGTAGCGGCCGTTCCAGCCGATCGAGCGGAACGCCGGCTCGGCATATTTGTCGCCGATCGGATCATAGATCACGTCGGGGCCCTTGCCGCCGGTCGTGCGCTTGATGCCCTCGCGCAGGTCCTCGGTCGAATAGTTGATCGTCTCGTCGGCGCCATATTGCCGGCACAGCTCGAGCTTCTCGTCGGTCGACGCCGCGGCGATGACGCGGGCGCCCATGACCTTGGCGAGTTCGACCGCCGTCAGGCCGACGCCGCCCGCCGCGCCGAGCACCAGCACCGTCTCGCCGGGCTGCAGCCGCGCGCGCTGCTTCAGCGCATGGTGCGAGGTGCCGTAGGTCATGGTGAAGCCGGCAGCGACGTCGAACGGCATGTCGCCGACGATCGGGATGACGCGGCTCTCGCCCGCGATCAGATATTCGGCGAAGGCACCATGGCCGGTCATCGCGATGACCTTGTCGCCGACCTTCACCGACGTGACCCCCTCGCCCACCGCGTCGACGAGGCCCGCCGCCTCGCCGCCGGGCGAGAACGGCCGCGGCGGCTTGAACTGATATTTGTCCTCGATGATCAGCGTGTCGGGGAAATTGACCCCGGCGGCATGGACCTTGATCCGCACCTCGCCCTTGCCGGGATCGGGCGTCGGGATGTCGCGAACGACGAGGCTTTCGGGCGGGCCGACCACTTCGGACAAGACGGCTTTCATTCGGCGCTCCCCTTTGGATTGAATCGCGCGCTAGGATAGCGGCGAGCGAAGGAGTGCCAATGGACAAAGCTGCTAGCGCGACGATCGCCGTCCTGGGCGCGGGGCTGATCGGCACCTATGTCGGCGGGCGGCTCGCCGCCGCCGGCGCCGACGTGACGCTGATCGGCCGGCCGCGCGTACTCGACGACCTGCGCGACCACGGCCTGCGGCTGACCGACGTGAGCGGCACCGAGGCGAGCGTGCCCGCCGACCGGCTCAAGCTGTCGAGCGACCCCGCCGCGCTCGCCGTCGCTGACCTGATCCTGCTCACCGTCAAGAGCATCGGCACCGCCGACGCGGCGGCGGACATCGAGCGCTTCGCCTCGCCCAACGCGGTGGTCGTCTCGCTACAGAACGGCGTGTCGAACGCCGACAATCTGCGCCGGCTGCTCCCCGACATGACGATCGTCGCCGGCATGGTGCCCTATAATGTCGCGCAGCCGGGTCCCGGCCATTATCACAAGGGCACGATGGGCGATCTGCACGTCGAGGACGTTCCGGCGATGCGGCCTTACGCGCCGACGTTCGCCACCGCCGGCGTCCCGCTGCGGCTGTCGACCGACATGGCCGGCGTGCTGTGGGGCAAGCTGGTGGTCAACATGAACAATGCCGCCAACGCGCTGTCGGGGCTCCCGCTGATGCAGCAGCTGGCGCAGCGCCGCTATCGGCAGGCGCTGGCGCTCAGCCAGCACGAGGCGCTCGGCCTGCTGCGTCAGGCCGGCATCCGTCCGGCGAAGGTCTTCGCGCTGCCTACCTGGCTGCTGCCCTATGTGATGTCGCTTCCCGACGGCCTTTACCGCTGGGTGATGGCGCGCGGCGGGACGCGGATCGACAGGCACGCCCGCTCGTCGATGGCGGAGGATCTGGCGCAGGGGCGGCCGACCGAGATCGACTATCTCAACGGCGAATTCGTCGCGCTGGCGAACCGCCTGGGCCGCAAGGCGCCGGTCAACGCTCGCGTCGTCGAGCTGGTGCGCGCCGCCGAGGCGGGCGCGCCACCGCTCTCGGCCGACGCGCTCTACCGGACGCTTTCGGAGGCGCGCGCCAGCGCCTGAGCCAGCAGCTGGAACTCCTCGCCGCGCGGGCTGCTGGTCCGCCATACCAGCGCGATGTCGCGGAAGGCGTGCACCGCTTCGAGCGGCCGGGCGATCACCTGCGTGCCGTTGAGGATGCCGGCGTCGAGCGCCATCTTGGGGAGCAAGGTCAGCCCGAGCTTGTTGTCGACCATCTGCACCAGCGTATGGAGCGAGGTGCCGAGGATCGCCGCCTCGGCGCGCAGCTCGGGACGGTTGCACGCCGACAGCACCTGGTCCTTGAGGCAGTGGCCGTCCTCGAGCAGCAGCAGCCGCGTCTCGTCGATCGCGTCGGGCGCGATGTTGGGCTCGCCCTTCACCGGCTCGTCCTTGTGGAAGGCGACGAGGAACGGGTCTTCGAACAGCTGGGCCTTGGTGATGTCGCCGCAGGCGTAGGGCAGCGCCAGCAGCACGCAGTCGAGCTGACCACGGCCCAGCGCCTCGCACGCCATGCCGCTGGTCTCCTCGCGCAGGTAGAGCTTGAGGTCGGGATATTCCTGGCGGAGCGTCGGCAGGATACGCGGCAGCAGGAAGGGCGCGATCGTCGGGATGACGCCGAGCCGCAATTCGCCCGACAGCGGCTTCGCCGACGCGCGCACCGCTTCGGCGAGCGCCTCAGCCTCGTGCAGCACGATATAGGCCTTGGCGACGACCCGCTCGCCCAGCGGGGTGAAGCGCACCACGCGGCGGGTGCGCTCGACGAGCGTAACGTCTAGAAGATTCTCGAGCTCGCGCAGCCCCGACGACAGCGTCGACTGCGTGACGAAGCAGGCGTCCGCCGCACGGCCGAAATGGCCGTGCTGGTGGAGCGCCGTCAGATACTGGAGTTGCTTCAGCGTCGGCAGGATCATGATCGACCCTCTCGATCAACGGTCTCGGAATTATCTATTTGATAGATATATCGGAGCACGGCATAAGCCGCAACATCATTCGTTTCCCCACCCTACCTAGGAGAGAGCCCACATGCTTACCGTTGGCGACAAGCTTCCCGAATTCACCGTCCCCGTGCAGCAGGGCATCGCGTCGCTCCCCGCCGACGAGACGCTCAGCCACGACGCCTTCAAGGGCAAGTGGAAGATCCTGTTCTGGTGGCCGAAGGACTTCACCTTCGTCTGCCCGACCGAGATCCTCGGCTACAATGAGCTGGCACAGGACTTTGCCGACCGCGACGCGGTGCTGATCGGCGCCTCGACCGACACCGATTTCGTCCACTATGCGTGGCGCAAGTCGGACGAGCGGCTTGCCGCCTGCGACTTCCCGTGGCTGGCCGACAACAAGCAGGAGCTGGCGCGCGCGCTCGGCATCCTCGACAAGAATGCCGGCGTCGCGCTGCGCACGACGTTCATCATCGATCCCGAGAACGTCATCCAGCACATCACGGTCAACGGCCTCAACGTCGGCCGCAACCCGCAGGAGACGCTGCGCATCCTCGACGCGCTGCAGACCGACGAGCTCTGCCCGTGCAACTGGCAGCAGGGCGAAGAGGTGCTGAAGCCCGCCGCGTAAGCGACGCCCTCACTTCCGCTTTCCGAGGGAGGGGGTCCGCGCAAGCGCCCCCTCCCTTTTCTTTTGAAAGGAGACTCCGATGTCCCTGAACGATCTCGCACGCACGCTTCCCGACTTCGCCAAGGACCAGCGCCTCAACATCTCGTCGCTCCTCCAGGAGCAGGGGCTCACCGATCAGCAGAAATACGGCACGCTCGTCGCCTGCGCGCATGCGACCGGCCACGGCGCGACGATCGCGGCGGCCGAGGCTGAAGCCGCTGAGAAGCTGTCCGACGCGGCGATGACCGCGGCCAAGGCGGCGGCATCGATCATGGCGATGAACAACATCTATTATCGCTTCGTGCACCTCGCCTCGAACAAGGAATATGGCACGCTTCCTGCCCGGCTGCGCATGAACGTCATCGGCGCGCCCGGCATCGAGAAGGCCGATTTCGAGCTCTACAGCCTCGCGGTCTCGGCGCTCAACGGCTGCGGCATGTGCATCGACTCGCACGAGAAGGTGCTGCGCGACCATGGCGTCTCGACGCAGACGATCCAGACCGCGGTGCGCATCGCATCGGTGATCAACGCCGTGGCGAAGACGCTCGAAGCCAATACCTAGAAGACCGCCCGATAGACGCCGTAGCCGCTGGTCGTGATCAGCACGACGCCGACCAGCGTCATCAGCATTCGGGCGGGGATGCGCTTGGCGAGCAGCGCCCCGAACGGCGCTGCCGCCACGCCGCCGATCAGCAGGCCGAGCGTCGCGGTGGTGAGCACTTCCCAGCCGAGATGAAGCAGGAACGCGCTCGAGGTGGCGAGCGCCACGAAGAATTCGGACGAGTTGACCGTGCCGATCGTCTTGCGCGGGTCGCTGCCCTGCACGAGCAGATTGCCCGTCACCACCGGTCCCCAGCCGCCGCCGCCGGCGGCATCGAGAAAGCCGCCGACGAGGCCGAGCGGCGCGACGAGCCACGGCTTCTTCGCCTTGGGCATCGTGAACGATGCCTTCCACAGCAGCACGCCGCCGATGATCATGAGGTAGCTGAGCACGATCGGCTTGGCGATGTCGGCGGGGATATTGGTCAGGACATAGGCGCCCAGCACGCCGCCGACGACACCCGGGACGACCAGCCGGCGGAACAGCGGCCAGTCGATGTTGCCATGGAAGGCGTGGCTGAGGCCCGAGACGCCGGTCGTCACCGTCTCGACGGCATGGACTCCGGCCGAGGCGACGCGCGGCGGCACGCCGACCGCGATCAGCATCGTGCTCGAGATCACCCCGAACGCCATGCCGAGCGCGCCATCGACCAGCTGCGCGCCGAAGCCGATGGCGATAAAGGTTACGAGATCGAATTCCACGCGCCCCCGGCTTCCGTCGGCTTCCTGCGCGCTTCTCCCGCGAACCGAGGGCCCGCAGCAAGGTAGAAAGAGTATCGGGCCTGAAACGAGCCCTGCGCGCGGCGCGGGCGGAAGGCGTGGCCTCCGCCCGCGTCCGACGTCGGGCGGATCAGATCCGTGGCGGCAACGCGACTCCGATGCCGTAATAGTCGGCGATGAACGGCCCCGCCTTGCCGTAATCGAGCTCATCGAGCTCGCTGCGGCTGTAGTGCGGCGCCCCGCGCAGCTCGTCGCCCGACTTGTCGACGTTGTAGCCGCCCTTGGCCTCGTCGTAGGTGAGCGCGTCCCACGGCAGCACATGGTAGCGCTCGCCGATGCCGAGGAAGCCGCCGAAGCTCATCACCGCATAGGCGACGCGGCCCGAAATCTTGTGCAGCATCACCGAGTGGATGCTGCCGAGATGCTCGCCGGCACTGTTGTAGACCGCGGTACCGACGACCTTCTCCGACGAGATCAGCTTGCCGGTCTCGTCGGCAGCGACCTGGTCGCTGCGGTCGCGGCCGAGCCCGTCGCGGTTGTCGCCGAGCGAGTCGCGCGTGGTCGCGTCTTCACCCGCCGCGGCGCGCGTTCCGGGACGCGTGCCGTCGCTGTTCAGATCGGTCGCATGCCGGCCGTCGAGCAGCTTGTCGCCGCCGAGGCGGTCGTCGTCATAGTCGGGGCTGCGCCCCTGGGTGTCGAACCCGGTCTGGCTGCGCGTCTTCGAGACGTCGTCGCGGTCCGCCTGCCCCATCGCCCCGCGGCCCGCGAAGCCACCCGTCGTATTGCCGTTCTCATTCATGGCGATCCCTTTCGTTGGTCGATGGAAACTGTCGATTGAACGAAGCGTGGGCCGGCCACGTTCCGGGAGGACTGGCGGGATGCGTCGGAACGGCATAAATGGCGGTTGCAAAGAGCAACCGGAGGCTCGCGTGTTCGGCACCCTGTTCGCGTACCTGGACTCGATCAAGACGCGCGATCCCGCGCCGCGCACGCGTTGGGAGGTGCTGCTCTATCCCGGCGTGCACGCCGTCGCGCTGCATCGCGTCGCGCACTGGCTGTTCCGCGGCGAACTCTATTTCCTCGCGCGGCTGGTCAACCATATCGCCCGGCTGTTCACCGGCATCGACATCCACCCCGGCGCGCGCATCGGCCAGCGGCTGTTCATCGATCACGGCCAGGGCGTGGTGATCGGCGAGACCGCCGAAATCCACGACGACGTCACCATCTACCAGTCGGTGACGCTCGGCGGCACCGACCCGACCAACGGTATCGCCGGCAAGCGCCACCCCACCCTCTCCGATGGCGTCATCATCGGCTCGGGCGCCGCGGTGCTGGGGCCGATCATCGTCTGCCCGCGCGCGCGCATCGGCGCCAACGCGGTAGTGACGCGCGACGTGCCCGAAGGTGCGACGATGGTCGGCATTCCGGCGCGGGCGACGCTCGTCGAGGCGGAGACCTACGCGAAGTCGTTCATCCCTTATGGCACGCCGTGCAGCGAGATCTTCGATCCGCAGACGCAGAAGCTCGAAATCCTCAAGTGCGAGGTCGAGCAGCTGACCAAGCGGCTCGCCGAATTGACCGAAGAGGCTGGACCCCGACGCAAACGCGGGTAGTTTACAGCTTGATGACCAACGTCACCCCGTTCGTCGCCCCTTCCCGCCAGCCCGCGCAGGTTGCTTTCGACCGCCTCGAGCTCAACGCCATCCTCAATCTCTACGGCCGCCTCGTCGCGACAGGCGAATGGCGCGACTATGCCATCGCCAT
This sequence comes from Sphingomonadaceae bacterium, assembly GCA_030147805.1. Classification (GTDB taxonomy): domain Bacteria; phylum Pseudomonadota; class Alphaproteobacteria; order Sphingomonadales; family Sphingomonadaceae; genus Sphingoaurantiacus. Next base: position 85,261 of record JASBUR010000009.1, on the reverse strand, counting down.
GGACCGCGACGCCGCGGTCTTCTCCGCCTTCCGCCGCGCCTCGGAGCGGCCCGAGGTGCAGGTGGTGAAGCGGCCGGCATTGCGCGCCAAGCAAGGCATGTGGGCGCTGGTCGGCGAAGGCGGCGCCGTGTTGAAGCGCGGGCATGAGCTGAGTTCGGTGCTGGCTCCGTTGGAGCGGCGGCTGATGAAGCTGGTCGAGGCTTAGAGCGATGCCAATGTTGGCGAAGCAAGAGTGAACGTTAGCAGGGAGATCGCGCTGGTCGCTTTGGCCTTCTGTGGCTTAGTTGTCCTTGAACTGAAAACTGGGGACATCTGGGCCCCCGGAGCCGACATCTCACGCGACAAGCGGCCGGTGTTTTACTGGCTTATGATCGGGTGCCACGTGTTCATCGCGGCAATCGGTCTCGTGGCCGCGATGGCTTCGTATTTGCAAACGATATAATCGCCAAAAAAGGGCACGGAGATCGCTCTCCGCGCCCTTTCTCTGTTTCTTGCCGGGTGAGCGGCGAACCGGTTAGCGCGAGTAGAACTCGACGACCAGGTTCGGCTCCATCTTCACCGGATACGGCACCTCGTCGAGCGTGGGCACGCGGACATAGGTGGCCTTGAAGCCATCCATCGAGACATATTCGGGCACGTCGCGCTCCGACAGGCCTTGCGCCTCGAGCACCAGCGCCATCTCGCGGCCCTTCGGACCGACCTCGACGACGTCGCCCGGCTTGACGCGCGCCGAACCGATGTTGGTGCGGCGGCCGTTGAGCAGGATGTGGCCGTGGTTGACGATCTGGCGCGCCGACCAGACGGTCGGGGCGAACTTGGCGCGATAGACGACCATCGCCAGCCGCTGCTCGAGCAGGCCGATCAGGTTCTCGGCGGTGTTGCCCTTCATGCGGACCGCTTCGGCATAGACCTTGCGGAACTGCTTCTCGGTGACGTCGCCGTAATAGCCCTTGAGCTTCTGCTTGGCGCGCAGCTGCACGCCGAAGTCCGACAGCTTGCCCTTGCGGCGCTGGCCGTGCTGGCCGGGGCCATACTCGCGCTTGTTGACCGGCGACTTCGGGCGGCCCCAGATATTCTCGCCCATCCGGCGATCGAGCTTGTACTTCGCGCTGGTACGCTTCGACATGATCTTATCTCCAACTCGCAATGCCGAACCGCGGGACGCGGCGCCAAGAAAGCGCTGCACCCTACCGCTCGGCGGAAATCCCGGAATCGCGCCGCCGGACCAAGTACCGTCCGACGCGGCCACCGCTTCACCGGGGTGCGGGGCCAATTGCGAGGGGGCTACATAGCGGTTTCGCCCGAAAGATCAATCCCGGTGGTCGCCGAGATTGCCTCGCGCGCGGGGCGCGCTAGGGTCGGCCGATCATTGGGGGGGCTCACATGTCGCGATTCTTCGGTCGCGCCGCAGTCGCGGCGCTGTTTCTCACCACCTCGGCGCAAGCGCAGATGGCCGACCTGGCGGTCAGCTCGGCGCCCGCGAGGCGTTCGACGGCGTGGCGATCTCGCCCGACGGCAGCAAGATCTCCTACCTCAACCCGGTCGCCGGCAAGGCGACCGCCGCGGTGGTCGTCGATCTCAAGACCGGCGACAAGAAAGTCGTGATGTCGTCGGTCGAGGCCAATACGCGGCTCGCCTGGTGCGACTGGATCAAGAAGGACCGGCTCGCCTGCTCGCTCCGCGCCGAGCGCCAGGACATCGGCGACACGTTCGGCGTCTCGCGCATCATCGCGGTCGATGCCGATGGCGGCAACATGAAGGAAATCGGGGCCCGCCAGAGCAGTCGTGCGCTCGGCGTGAACGCCTATGGCGGGTCGATCATCGACTATCTCCCCGACGACCCCGACAACATCCTGATGGAAACCTACAAGATGCCCGAGGAGAGCGTCGGGACACTCAAGGCCGACACCGAGGGCGGGCTGACCGTGGTGATGATCAACGCGCGTAACGGCCGCTCCAAGACGGTCGAAGGCGCGACGCCGAACGCCGGCGACTTCTTGAGCGACCGCTCCGGGCGCGTTCGCCTGCGCTCGCTCGCCGAAATGAAGGACACCGCGAGCTACGCCACCTATTCGTCGGGTACCTACCGGTGGTTCTATCGGCCGAAGACGAGCAACGCCTGGGTGCCACTCGGGATCAGCAACCTCCGCGACAACAACACGCTCGAAGTCTACGGCTTCGACGAAACCGGCGACAACATCCTCGTCATGAAGCCGAAGGACGGGCGGCAGGCGCTGTTCAAGGTCGCGGCCGACGGCAGCAACCGCGAGACGCTGGTCTACGCACATGACAAGGTCGACCTGAGCGGCGTCAAGCGGATCGGCCGCAACTTCCGCCCGGTCGGCGTCACCTACTCGACCGACTACAATCACATCGAATATTTCGATCCGGCGCTCGCCAAGCTCGCCGCGAGCCTGGGCCGCGCGCTCCCCGGCCAGCCCGAGATCTCGATCATCGACGAGACCTGGGACGGATCGAAGCTGCTGCTGTTCGCCGGTACCGACGTCGATCCGGGCGCCTATTATCTGTTCGACAAGGCCACCAAGCAACTCGGCAAGCTCTCCGACACCCGCCCCGGCACCGCCGGCCTCACGTTCGGCGCGATGAAGCCGGTCAGCTATGCGGCGGCCGACGGCACCGCGATCCCCGGCTATCTGACGCTACCGCCCGGCAAGGAGGCGAAGAACCTGCCGGCGATCATCATGCCGCACGGCGGCCCGTCGTCGCGCGACACCTGGGGCTTCGACTGGCTCGTCCAATATTTCAGCCAGCTCGGCTATGTCGTGCTGCAGCCCAACTATCGTGGCTCCGCGGGCTATGGCGACGCCTGGTTCAAGGAGAATGGCTTCAAGGCGTGGCGCACCTCGATCGGCGACATCAACGACGGCGCGCGCTGGTTGGTCAAGCAGGGCATCGCCGATCCGAAGAAGCTGGCGATCTTCGGCTGGAGCTACGGCGGCTACGCCGCGCTGCAGGCCAACGTCGCCGAGCCCGACCTGTACAAGGCCACCGTCGCCGTGGCGCCGGTCACCGACCTCATGGCGCTGAAGGAGCAGAGCCGCTACTTCGGCAGCTTCCTGATCACCAAGGAGTTCATCGGCGCCGGCCCGCACATCACCGAGGGGTCGCCGACGAAGAACGCCGACAAGATCAAGACGCCGGTGCTGATGTTCCACGGCACCAAGGACCTCAACGTCGAGCTGCGCCAGTCGCGGTTGATGGAGTCGGCGCTCAAGAGCGCCGGCAGGCCGGTCGAGCTGATCGTCTACGAAGATCTCCAGCACAGCCTCATCGACAGCGGCGCGCGCGCCGACATGCTGCTACGCTCGGCGAAATTCTTCGCCGCGAACGTCGACTAGGACTCGTCGGCGGGGCGGCGTCCGCGCCGCCCCTCGATGAGGGTATGCATCATGCCGCGCAGCGTGCGGACCTCATCGACATTGTAGCCGGGCTTGGTGAGCAGGTTGCGCAACAGGCGCTTCGACGCGGCGACGCGGCTCGGGACATTGAAATAGCCCGCCGCTTCGAGCGCGCCGTCGACCTGTGTGATCAGCCCTTCGAGCGTCGCATGGTCGGCGGGCGGCGCATAGTCGGTGACGACGGCGGGAGTCGTATCCGCCGCCTTGTGCCATTCATAGGCGACGAGCAGCACCGCCTGCGCGAGGTTGAGCGAGCTGAAGGCGGGATTGACCGGCACCGTCAGGATCGAATGGGCGATCGCCACCTCGTCGGTCTCGAGCCCCGAGCGCTCGGCGCCGAACAGCACCGCCTGCTGGAGCGGGCGGCCGCGGAGTTCGCGCGCGGCGGCCTCGGGAGTCACTACCGGCTTCCACAGGTCGCGCTTCCTCACCGTCGTCGCATAGACATGGTGGCAGTCGGCGATCGCCTCCTGAACGGTCGGATAGACGCGGGCGTTGGCGATGACGGTATCGGCCCCCGACGACGCCGGGCCGGCGTCGGGATTGGGCCAGCCGTCGCGCGGCGCGACGAGCCGAAGGTCGGTCAGCCCGAAGTTGAGCATCGCGCGCGCGGCGGTGCCGATATTCTCGCCGAGCTGCGGGCGCACGAGGACGATGGCGAGCAAGGGGGCGGTGAGCGCAGGAGCAGCGGTCGTTTCAATCATGATGGCTAGCCCCTACCCCACATCGTCATCCCCGCGAAGGCGGGGGCCCAACCCAACGGAAAATAGCGCCAGCGGTAGCTGGCAACATCGTCGGCGGACCGGCCCCCGCCTTCGCGGGGATGGCGAGAAGGGCGGTAGGGAGAGAAAAACCTACTTCGGGCGAAGTGCCAGCAGCGGGAGCTCGGGCGCCATTTCGGGCGCGGTCAGCGCCTCGGCGGCACGCTTGAAGTCCTTCGCTTCGCGGAAGTCCTTGTAGACGCTCGCATATCTTATGTAGGCGACATGGTCGAGCGTCGCGAGACCGTCCATCACCGCCTCGCCGATCCGGCTCGAAACGATGTCCGAATCGCCGCTCGATTCGAGCCGCCGCACGACGCCGGTCACCAGCCGTTCGATGCGTTCGGGCGCGATGTTGCGCTTGCGGCACGCCAGTTCGACCGAGCGCGCCAGCTTGTCGCGATCGAACGCCTCGCGCCGGCCATTGTCCTTGACGACGATCAGGTCGCGCAGATGCACCCGTTCGAAGGTGGTGAAGCGCGCGCCGCAGGCCGGGCACTGCCGCCGCCGCCGGATCGCGCCGCCATCCTCGGTCGGACGGCTGTCCTTCACCTGGCTGTCGTCATGGGCGCAGAACGGGCAGCGCATCCGGCGAGGCTACCCCAGCTCGGGGTAGATCGGGAAGCGCTTGCACAAGGCGCGGACGCGCTCCCTCACCTGCGCTTCGACCCCGGCGTTGCCCTCGTGACCGTTGCTCGCCAGCCCGTCGAGCACGTCGGCGATCATGTCGCCGATCGCCGCGAACTCGGCCGGGCCGAAGCCGCGTGTCGTGCCGGCCGGCGAGCCGACACGAATGCCGCTGGTCTTGGTCGGCGGCAGCGGGTCGAACGGAACGCCGTTCTTGTTGCAGGTGATCGACGACCGCTCGAGCGCCTCGTCGGCGTCCTTGCCGGTGATGCCTTTGGGCGTCAGGTCGATCAGCGCGAGATGCGTGTCGGTGCCGCCGGCGACGACCGCGCAGCCGCGCTCGACGAGCTTCGCCGCCAGCACCTTGGCATTCTCGACGACGCGGCGTGCATAATCCTTGAACTCGGGCTGCAGCGCCTCGCCGAAGGCGACCGCCTTGGCGGCGATGACATGCATCAGCGGGCCGCCCTGGAGGCCCGGGAACACCGCCGAGTTGAGCTTCTTGCCGAGATCCTCGTCGTTCGAGAGGATCATGCCACCGCGCGGGCCGCGCAGCGTCTTGTGCGTCGTCGTGGTCACGACATGCGCGTGCGGCAGCGGCGACGGGTGGACCCCCGCCGCGACGAGTCCGGCGAAATGCGCCATGTCGACGAACAGATAGGCGCCGACCGAGTCGGCGATGGCGCGGAAGCGCGCGAAGTCGAGGATGCGCGGATAGGCGGAGCCGCCGGCGATGAGGATCTTCGGCTGATGCTCCTTGGCCAGCGCTTCGACCTGGTCGAAGTCGACGAGATGGTCGTCCTGGCGCACGCCGTACTGGATGGCGTTGAACCATTTGCCCGACTGCGCGGCCTTGGCACCATGGGTGAGGTGGCCGCCGGCGTCGAGGCTCATGCCGAGGATGGTGTCGCCGGGTTTCGCCAGCGCCATCATCACCGCGCCGTTGGCCTGCGCGCCCGAATGCGGCTGGACGTTGGCATAGGCGGCGCCGAACAGCTGCTTGGCGCGGTCGATGGCGAGCTGCTCGACCTTATCCGACGGCGCGCAGCCCTGATAATAGCGCTTGCCCGGATAGCCCTCGGCATATTTGTTGGTGAACACCGAACCCTGCGCCTCGAGGACGGCACGGCTGACGATGTTCTCGCTGGCGATGAGCTCGATCTGCTCCTGCTGGCGGCGCAGCTCGTCGCGGACGCACAGGAATACCGCGGCGTCGCTCTCGCCGAGCGTCTCGGTGAAAAAACCGTCTTCCTCGGCCTTGGGTCGCGAGCTCATTCGGCGGGCTCCTCGAAATGGGGGTGGGTAAGCTTGGCGACGCGCGCATCGTGGCGGCCGCCGGCATATTGAACCGACAGGAACTGGCGCACGCATTCGCGCGCGATTTCGGTGCCGATGATGCGCGCGCCGAGCACGAGGACGTTGGCGTCATTGTGCTCGCGCGCCAGGCGCGCCATGACGCCATGCGTGCACAGCGCCGCACGGATGCCGGGATGGCGGTTGGCGGCGATCGAGATGCCGACGCCGGTGCCGCAGATCAGCACGCCGCGGAACGCCGCGCCGCCGGTCACCGCGCGCGCGACCGCATAGCCATAGTCGGGATAGTCGACCGACGCCTCGCTGCTGGTCCCCAGGTCGAGCACGTCGAAGCCCATCGACTTCAGCTCGTCGACCATGGCGGTCTTCAGCGCAAAACCGGCGTGATCGGCACCGATGGCGATCGTCTGGCGCGACACGGACACCTCATGGGGCTGCTGGTGTGAATTGCGCGCCTATCTAGTGGAAGGCGCCCGCGCTGACTACCGCCAATTGTTGCGGGACACGGGTTTTCGCCGCCCGCGCCGGCGGCAAAGCCAGCCACGCGCGAGCGGCGCGACGCTGCGGGCACGGCGTCGGCTCGACGCCGGCCAGCCCCCGCGGTCCTACCTCCGCCGTGGAGCGAAGTCGCCTATTTCGGACAGACGCGTCCGACTTCCGACCGCACCGGGCCGAGCGCCCGCTCGACATCCTTGGCGAGCGCGCCGGCGGAGGCGGCGGTGATCAGATTGCTCGGGCCGACCTTCGCGGCGAAGCTGGCAACGGCCGAAATCGCGCTGTCCATGGCGCGATCTTGCGTCGTGATCCCGGCGCGACGCAGCCCGGTCTTCGCCGACATCAGCTTGCTTTGCGCCTCGCGCAGGTAACTCGGCCGCGCATTGTCGGTCGGCGACCGATAGATGTCCGCTAACGCCATGCCCATCTTGTTGCCCGCGCCGAACAGCGCATTGGGCGAACACATCTGCTGCGCCGCGAGCGGGGCCGCCGAAGCGCCGACCGCGAGAATCATCGATAGCCGTAGTGCGACGCGAAATGGCGTCATGCCGTCCCTCCCCTTGACCTCGTCGATAGCGCAACGCCACTCAACCGGCCGGGAGAAGCTGCTTCTTCGGCAGCATGGGCTCCGAGCCTTCGCAGTCTCGGGCAGCCCGTCGCAAAGTGCAAGGGCGGGGTTTGCACGGGGTTGACCGGTCGCGACGCGAGGAGAAGGATCGGGTCTTCGGAACGCGGTCGTGGGCGCGGCCGCCAGAAGCGTGGTGTCGTTTATGCGTGAGCGTTTTCTGCCCGAACAGGGGGTGGAAGCCGTGTCGGATGCTGGCACGAGGCTGGCGGTGCTGCGGCGTGCAGCGCTGACCGCTATCCTCGTGGCCGCGCTCCTCCCCACCGGACTGTCCTCGCTACCGGTCGCCGCGGCGATGCCGCTGCGCGAAAGCGCGGGCCTCGCCGTCACCTGCCGAATCGACGGGCTGCCGGGCGGCGATGCCGCCACCGCAACGTCGACCCTCTGTGCCCGCGTCATCGAGCTGGCGCGGCGCGCGGCGCCCTACCCTGTCAGCGCCGACCTGCCGCCGGACGCCGTTGCGCCGCGGTTGAGCCTGCGCGCCGCGGTCGAGGGCGCCACGCCCGAGACGCGCACCATCCGCATCACCGCCGAGCTTACGCGTCCGGGCCAACCGGCGGCGCGGCGCCTCGCCGCGCGGGTGCAGCCCGTCGCTTATCGGGATCAGGCGGCGGTCGACGCCGCCATTGATTCGGCGCTTGCCGCAGTGCTGCCGTGGCGCCACCCGCGCCGACCGACGGTGCCGACGCCACCAAGAGCTCATTGAGGGAGGAAGAAGCCATGGACGTGACGACATCACCCTACCGCGAGACCGATTGGCCGCGGCGTCTCGAGGACGACTTCGTGCCGCGGGTCTCGGCATCGGCGGATCCGAACGCCGGCGGCACCGCCGCCGGCAAGCCGATCTGGGAAGTCGACGACATCGCCGCCAACGCCAATCGTTCGGGCTGGGACTGGTACACCAACAACAATGGCGAGCTGAACGATGGCGTGCTGAGTTACGGCTTCTGGGAGAGCTACGACCAGCTGGCCAGCAGCTATTATGTCAACACCGACGGGACGATCGCCTTCGACGAGGCCTTCTACGAGGAATATTTCTCGACCTTCACGCCGGCGCAGATCGGCATGGCCCGGAACGCGATCGGACTGTGGGACGATCTCGTCGCGGTAAGCTTCGTCGAGGCGAGTGCCACCGAAGCCGACATCAACATGGGCAACACCTACACCGGCGGTGCGCAGGCCTATGCCTATCTGCCGTTCGGCACCGAGCTCGACCCCTTTTATCAGCAATATGGCTTCGAAACCCTGCAGGGGCTCGGCGGCGATGTGTGGATCGACGGCTTCGTCGCGTCGAACTTCTCACCGGTCGGCGATAGCTGGTATGCACAGACCACGCTGATCCACGAGCTCGGCCATTCGCTCGGGCTCAGCCACCCGGGCGACTATGACGCGACCGACGACAACGACGGCGACGGTGTGCCCGACCCGATCACCTACGAAGGCGACGCCTATTTCTTCCAGGACTCGATGCAATATTCGATCATGTCCTATTTCGACGCCTATGAGACGGGCGCGCAGCACATCGACTGGAATCTGCTGAGCTTCGGCTATGCCTCGACGCCGCTCGTCCACGACGTCGCGGCGATCCAGGCGATCTACGGCGCTGACATGACGACGCGTACCGGCGACACCACCTACGGCTTCAACAGCAACGCCGGCCGCTCGGCCTTCGACTTCAGCGCCAACCGCGTGCCGATCGTCACCATCTGGGATGCCGGTGGCACCGACACGCTCGACCTGAGCGGCTACGACACGCCCTCGACGATTGACCTCAACCCCGGCGCCTTCTCGTCGGCCGGCGGCACCGAGAGCTTCAAGTCGCTCGCCGAGGTCAACGCGGCGCGCGCGGCGATCGGCCTGCCGCCGCGCACGCAGGCGCAATATGACCTGTACGAGGGCATCAAGGCCGACCTCGGGCTGACCGACGGCCTCTACCGCGACAATATCGCGATTGCCTACGGCACGACGATCGAGAACGCCCGCGGCGGCGGCGGCGGCGACGTCCTCATCGCCAACGCCGTGGCAAACCTCCTCGACGGCGGCGCCGGCTTCGACGTCGTCAGCTACCGCAGCGCTGCTGCCGCCGTGACCGCCGGTCTCGGCAACGGCGGCACGGGTCAAGGCAGCAGCGGCGACGCCGCCGGCGACCGCTATACCGGTGTCGAGGGACTCGAGGGCAGCGCCTTCGCCGACCGGCTGTCGGGCGGCAACGGCGACGACACGCTGCGCGGGCTCGGCGGCGACGATGTCCTGTCGACCGGCAACGGCAACGATACGGTCGATGGCGGCGACGGCGCCGACTCGATCGCCACCGGCAACGGCAACGACACCGTTTACGGCGGTAACGGCAACGACGTCATCGAGGTCGGCAACGGCAACGACACCGTGGATGCCGGCGGCGGCAACGATCGCCTCGACGGCGGGAACGGCAACGACACGCTCCTCGGTGGCGACGGCGACGACGTGATCAGCGGCGGCAACGGCGACGACGTCGTCAGCGGCGGCGGCGGCAACGACCGCTTGTCGGGCGGCAACGGAGGCGACCGCTTCGTCTTCGGCGCCGACGGCTCGATCGACACGCTGCTCGATTTCAGGAGCGGGCAGGACAAGATCGACCTGTCGGGCCTCGGCATCGACGCCGGCGACGTCAAATGGCAGGGCGGCAAGCTGTTCGCCGATATCGACAGCGACGGCGCCTTCGACGACTTCACGCTGATCGTCCAGGGCGATGCCGTGAAGACCGCCGACATCCTGTTCGCGTGACCTCCAACGAAAAGCCCCGGGCAGCGGCCCGGGGCTTTTCACGTCGACGATGGCTCGGAATCAGGCGGCGAGCCGGATCTCCAGACGGCTCCAGATCTCGATCAGCGCATCGCGCAGCTCGAGCATCATCGCCTCGTCGTGCATCGGGCCGGGCGTGAAGCGCAGCCGCTCGGTGCCGCGCGGCACGGTCGGATAATTGATCGGCTGCACGTAGACGCCATATTCGGTCAGCAGGATGTCGCTGATCTTCTTGGCCTTCACCGGGTCACCGACCATCACCGGCACGATATGCGTGACCGATGGCATCACCGGGATGCCGGCGTCGGCGAGCAGCTGCTTCAGCCGCGCCGCCCGCGCCTGCTGGCCCTGCCGTTCCTCCTGGCTCGCCTTCAGATGCCTGACGCTGGCGAGCGCGCCGGCGACGAGCACCGGCGACAGCGAGGTGGTGAAGATGAAGCCCGGCGCATAGGAGCGGATGACGTCGATGATCGTCTGGTCGGCGGCGATATAGCCGCCCATCACGCCGAACGCCTTGCCGAGCGTGCCCTCGACGATGGTCAGCCGGTGCGCAAGCGCCTCGCGCTCCGAGATGCCGCCGCCCTGCTCGCCGTACATGCCGACCGCATGGACCTCGTCGAGATAGGTCAGCGCATTGTACTTGTCGGCGAGATCGCAGATCGCGGCGATCGGCGCGACGTCGCCGTCCATCGAATAGACGCTTTCGAACGCGATGAGCTTGGGGGTTTCGGGATCCTCGGCGGCGAGCAGCTCCTCGAGATGCGCGACGTCGTTGTGGCGGAACACCCGCTTCTCGCAGCCGGCATTGCGGATGCCGGCAATCATCGAGGCATGATTGAGTTCGTCGGAGAAGACGATGCAGCCCGGCAGGATCTTGGCGAGCGTCGACAGCGTCGCGTCGTTCGAGACATAGCCCGAGGTGAAGAGCAGCGCGCCCTGCTTGCCGTGCAGCGAGGCCAGCTCGCGCTCGAGCTCGACATGATAGTGCGTGTTGCCGCCGATGTTGCGCGTGCCGCCCGAGCCGGCGCCGACGTCGTGCAGCGCTTCTTCCATCGCCGCGATGACCTTGGGGTGCTGTCCCATCGACAGATAGTCGTTCGAACACCAGACGGTGACGGGCTTCGGGCCGTTGTGGCCGGCAAAGCAGCGCGCGTTGGGGAAGGCGCCCTTGTTGCGCAGGATATCGATGAAGACGCGATAGCGTCCTTCCGCGTGGAGGCGGGAAATCGCGTCCTCGAAGATCTTGCTATAGTCCACGCCGCTCGTCCTTACCCCCGGAATGACACGCCCGATCTAACGCCCTTCGCCCCGGCTTACCAGACACATATGGCCGCAGCCGACCCGGGTAATTATAGCGAAAAAGCCAGGTCGCCGCCGGCCGGCGGCTCGAAATAGCGCTCGATATCGGCCTCCGAGACCTCGGCGAGCGTCGCCGGCGACCATTGCGGGTTGCGGTCCTTGTCGACGAGCTGCGCGCGGACGCCCTCGAAAAAGTCGTGACCGTGCTTGATGGCGCAGACGATGCGATACTCGGTGCGGAGCGCCTCGGCGATATCGGCCCGCGCGCCCTCGCGGAGCGCGCGCAGCGTCAACTTGCACGAGGTGGGCGACATCTTGCGCAGCGTCGCGGCCTGCGCCTGCGCCCAGTCGTCGCCCTCGTCGAGCGAGGCAACGATCGCCTCGACGCTGTCGCCGCCGAAATGCACGTCGATCGCGGCGCGATGCGCATCGAGCGGCGCATCGCCGGGATCGGTATCGAAATCGCCGAGCGTGGCCTTGACGTCGCCGCCCTCGGCGAGCGCCTCGATCAGCGCGGCGACGCTGTCGCCGGCGGCCAGATGCGTGGCGATCCCGGCATAGACGCTGTCGGCGCCCTTCAGCCGGGCACCGGTGAGCCCGAGGTAGCTGCCGAGTTCGCCGGGAAGGCGCGGCAGCGCATATGTGCCACCGACGTCGGGGATCAGGCCGATGCCGGTCTCGGGCATCGCGAACAGCGTGCGCTCGGTGGCAACGCGGTAGGGTGCGTGGATCGACAGCCCGACGCCGCCGCCCATGGTGATGCCGTCGATCAGCGCGACATACGGCTTCGGATAGGTCGCGATCGCATGGTTCATGCGATATTCGTCGTGGAAGAAGCCTTCCCACGCGTCGCTGCCGCTCTTGCCGGCATGATAGAGGCCGACGACGTCGCCGCCGGCGCAGAAGGCGCGGTCGCCGCTGCCCTGGATCGCCACCACCCCGATCGCCGCGTCGTCGCGCCACGCTTCGAGCTGCGCGTGGATCGCCAGGCACATGGCCCGATTCAGCGCATTGAGCGCCTGCGGCCGGTTGAGCGTGATCAGCCCCAGCCGGCCCCGCGTTTCGAACAGCACTTCGTCGGTCATGGGCGCTCCACCATCGCATGTTTGTCGGGCATCGGCGTCGGAATGGCGGTGCAGCTCATCCGCGCCAGCAGCTTGCCGTCGGCATCGAACAGATCGGCCTCCATGAAGACGGCGCGCTTGCCGAGCTTGAGGCAGCGCCCCTCGGCGATCAGCTCGCCCTGCCGCGCCGGGGCGAAGAAGCTGGTCTTGAACTCGAGCGTCGGCACGACGATGCGCTCGCCCGCCTTGACCACCGCCGAGGTCGCCGCGGCATCGTCGAGCATTGCGGCGATGATGCCGCCCTGCACATTGCCCATCGGGTTGCAGAATTCGGGCTTGCCCTCGTAGCGGATGCGCACCCAGCCGCGCTCGCTGTCGAGCGCGAGCATGCGGTAGCCGAGCATCAGCGCGGTCGGCGGCACGAAGGCATTCATGCGCTCGAGCAGCTGTTCGTCGGTCATCGGCATGCGCGGGCGCCCCTCATAGATAGTCGATCTCGGTCAGCCCGAACCGTGCAAGCGCCGGCCGCAGCGCGTCAACGTCGCCATTTCGCGAGGTGAACACCGCGCGCCCCGCGCCCGCCTCGTCCCAGTCGGCGCCGGCGAGCAGATGCGCGGTGCGCCGTGCGATCCCCTCGCCACCGTCGACGAAGGCCAGCGGCCGCGGGCTCGCGGCGGCGAGACGGTCGCCGACCAGCGGGAAGTGCGTGCAGGCGAGCACCACGGTGTCGACCCGGTCGCCGCCCGGCTGGTCGAGCAGCCCGGCGAGCACCTCGGCATAGTCCGACCGCGGCGCGGGCCGGCCGCGCAGCTCGGCCTCGGCGATTTCGACGAGCTTCGCCGAGCCGTGTCGCAGCACGAGGCAGTCGGCGGCGAAATCGGCCGCGAGCCGGTCGACATAGGGCTGGCGCACCGTCGCCGCGGTGCCGAGCACGCCGATCGCCCGGGTCCGCGTCGCCTCGGCCGCGGGCTTGATCGCCGGCACGGTGCCGACGACGGGCACCTCGAGCGCGGCGCGGACATGCGCGAGCGCGATCGTCGAGGCGGTGTTGCAGGCGATGACGATCAGCCGCGGCCGGTAGCGCTCGGTCAGCCGTCCGAGCAGCGCGCAGACGCGCGTCGCCACCTCCATCTCGCTCTTCGTGCCGTAGGGAAAGCCGCCGGTGTCGGCGACATAGACGATCGGCGCGTTGGGCAGTCGTTCGCGGATAGGCCGCAGCACGGAGAGCCCACCGACGCCGGAGTCGAAGATGAGGATCGGCTGCGACATGCTGGGACAGCGCCTTAGCACGCGCCGGCTCGGGCGCAATTGACCAACATTCGCCGAGTGCGCATAGTGGTTCCGAAACGCCTCCAGATCGGAACCTGCCGTGGGTGTGAATTTCTCGATCAAGAACGTGCCTGAGGACCTTGCGGCCGATCTCCGCCTGGCGGCAGCTCGCAATCACCGCTCTGTGCAGGGTGAACTCATGGCCATGCTCGAAGAACGCCTCCGTGGATCTCGAAAGCTGACGCTTTCCGAGATCGCGGAAAAGGCACGCCGCCTCGGCATTCGCTCGGAAGGCCGATCGGTCGATATCGTCCGCGAACTCCGCGATCACGATGCCCGCTGAGGCAGTCATCGACGCTTCGGCCATCGCCGCAGTCATCTTCGTCGAACCAGAAAGCCGTGCCGTAGAGGACGCGGTGGTCGGGCGGTCGCTGCTTGCCCCGTCGCTCCTGCCCTATGAAATCGCCAACATCGGCCTGAAGAAGCTGCGGCGAGGGCAGATGGATGCTGCCGCTGCCACTGCTGCGGTTGCCATGTACGAGGAGGCCGACGTGCGGCTGATGCCGGTGGACACGGGCGCGGTATTCGCGCTTGCGGCAGCCACCGGCCTTTCGGCATATGACGCCAGCTATCTCTGGCTGGCGCGCGAACTGAACGCCGACCTCCTTACTCTCGACAACGCGCTTGCAGCCGCCGCAGGCACTCGGTCGATCGCGAGGCCCGCATGATCCACGGCTCCTACCCTGCCCTTCGACTCCGCCGCACCCGCGCCGCCGCCTGGTCGCGCGCGATGGTCGCCGAGACCCATCTCACGCCGTCCGACCTGATCTGGCCGGTGTTCGTCACCGGCGGCAGCGGCCAGCGCGAGCCGATACGGTCGATGCCCGGCGTCGAGCGGCTGTCGGTCGACCTGCTGGCCGGCGCGGCGCGCGAGGCGGCAGGCCTCGGCATTCCGTGCCTCGCGCTGTTCCCCAATACCGAGCCCGAGCGCCGCTCGGACGACGGGCGCGAGGCGCTCAACCCCGACAATCTGATGTGCCGCGCGATCGCGGCGATCAAGGCGACGGTGCCCGAGATCGGCATCCTCACCGACGTCGCGCTCGACCCCTACACCAGCCACGGCCACGACGGGCTGCTCGATGACGCGGGCCGCATCCTCAACGACGCGAGCGTCGAGGTGCTCGTCGGCCAGGCGCTCAACCAGGCGCGCGCCGGCGCCGACATCATCGCGCCGTCGGACATGATGGACGGCCGCATCGGCGCGATCCGCGCCGCGCTCGAGGGCGAGCGCTTCCACGACGTCCAGATCATGTCCTATGCGGTCAAATATGCCTCGGCCTTCTACGGCCCGTTCCGCGATGCGGTCGGCTCGGGGGGCTATCTGAAGGGCGACAAGAAGACCTACCAGATGGACCCGGCCAACGCCGAGGAAGGCCTGCGCGAAGTCGCGCTCGACCTTGCCGAGGGCGCCGATCACGTCATGGTCAAGCCCGGCCTGCCCTATCTCGACATGGTATGCCGTGTGAAAGAACGCTTCGAAGTCCCTGTATTCGCTTATCAGGTATCCGGCGAATATGCGATGATCGAGGCGGCGGTCGCCGCCGGCGTGCTCGACCGCGACCGCGGCGTGCTCGAGACGCTGACCGCCTTCAAGCGCGCCGGCTGCTCGGGCGTCCTCACCTATCACGCGATCCACGCGGCGAAGCTGCTTGGTTAGACCCGGCCGGCGCGCGCTGTTCACGCTGACGATCTTCGTCGGCTCCTTCCTGCTGTTCCTGGTGCAGCCGCTCGTCGCGCGGCTGGCGCTGCCGCGCCTGGGCGGCGCGCCGGCGGTGTGGAACACCGCGATGCTGTTCTACCAGGCGACGCTGCTGCTCGGCTATCTCTACGCGCATGCGCTGACCCGCCTGCCGCTGCGTCGCCAGGCGCTGATCCACCTCGCCTTGCTCGGCGCGGCCGCGCTGATGCTGCCGATCGGCCTCGCCGATCTGGCGCCGCCGGCGACCAGCAATCCGGCGTTCTGGCTGCTGGGGCTGCTCGCCGCGTCGATCGGGCCGCTGTTCTTCGCCGTCGCGGCGCAGGCGCCGCTGATGCAGGCCTGGTTCGCCGCTGGCGACGACCGCGATCCCTATTTCCTCTATGCCGCAAGCAACGCCGGCAGCCTGCTGGCTTTGCTGGCTTATCCGTTCCTCGTCGAACCGATGACGACGCTGGGTGTGCAGTCATGGGCCTGGTCGGCGGGCTATGTGCTGCTGATCGCGCTGGTGGCGGCCTGCGCCTGGCGCACGCATCGCGGCGACGTGCCGCCCATGGTCCAGCCGCGCGCGCCGCTCGCCTGGCGGCAGCGGCTGCGCTGGGTGCTGCTCGCCTTCGTGCCGTCGGGCCTGCTGCTGTCGACGACGACGCACCTCACCACCGACGTGATGGCGATGCCGCTGCTGTGGGTGATCCCGCTCGCGCTCTATCTGCTGTCGTTCATCATCGCCTTCTCGTCGGCCGGCGACATCTTCTCGCAGCAGGCGCTCAAGGTGGCACCGCTGCTGCTGCTGGTGCTCGGCAGCTGGATGTTCATGAGCCTGGGCAGTCTGGCGCTGCTGCTCGCCGGCGCCGGCCTCATTCTGCTGTTCTACGTGGCGCTGGCGCTGCACGGCGAGCTGGCGCGCCTCAGGCCGCCGCCGGGCAACCTCACCGAATTCTATCTATGGGTATCGGTCGGCGGCATGCTCGGCGGGCTGTTCTGCGGCCTGCTGGCGCCGCTGATCTTCGACTGGTCCTACGAGCATCCGATCCTGCTGGTGTTCGCCGCGGCGCTGCTGCCGGCCAAGCCGCTGCTCAATCGTATCGGACGGCTCTGGCAGCGGCGGCCGACACGCTGGCTGCTGCGCTATCTTCTGCCCGTCCTGTCGCTGTTCGTGTCGCTGTGGGTCGCGGAGCGCATGTCGTTCGGGCCCGACGCGCGCTTCGCCGCCTTCATCGCAGTGGGCGGCATGGCGCTCGCCGCGGTGGTTGCGATCGGCCATCGCAAGGCGTTCGCGGTGCATGTCGCCGCGCTGATGCTGGCACTCGGCGGCTGGGCGGCGCTCGATATCTCGACGATCCCGCATGCCCGCGAGCGCAGCTTCTTCGGCATCTACGAAATCAATGGCAGCCAGAGCCGACGCGTCCGCCAGCTGCTCCACGGTACGACGCTGCACGGCGTGCAGAGCACCGTGCCGGCCTACAAGCGCGAGCCGATGACCTACTACGCCCGCGAAAGCGGTGTCGGCCGCGCGCTGGCGCTGGCGAAGCCCGACGCCAGCATCGGGATCATTGGCCTCGGCACCGGGACGCTCGCCTGCTACGCGACGCCGCAGCAGCGCTGGACCAGCTTCGAGATCGACCCGGTGATCGTCAAAATCGCGCGCGACGAACGCCTGTTCAGCTACGTCAGCCGCTGCAAGCGCGACATGAAGATCGACATCGGTGACGCCCGCCTGCGCCTCGCCGGCTATCAGGCCGCCTTCGACCTGCTGGCGGTCGATGCCTTCTCGTCCGACGCCATCCCGCTTCACCTGATGACCGCCGAGGCGTTCGAGACCTATGCGCGGGCGCTGAAGCCCGGCGGCCTGCTGCTCGTCCATATTTCCAACCGCCACCTCGATCTCGAGCCGGTGGTCGCTGCCATCGCCAAGCGGCAGGGCTGGAGCGGCGCGCTGCGCGACTATGATCCGCCCAAGGAACAGCCGTCGGGCATCATGCTGACGCGATCGCAGTGGATCATACTCAGCAAGGACGCCGCCGCAGTGCAGCGCGTCCTGGATACGAGCCAGGACGCCGATTGGCGGAGACTGCGCCTGCGGCAGGGCTTCCCGGCGTGGACCGACGACTATGCGAGCGCGCTGCCGCTGCTGAAATATTGAGCTGGCCGGGCCGGCCGCGTCCACGCTTCGCCGCACCCCGCGCAACTTTCGCCGTAGCGCAGCGCTATGGCAGTATGACGTTCCATCGATATCCGCTCCGCACGTCGCTGATCGGCCTTGCCGTCGCCCTTGCAGCCTGCTCCGACCCCGCCGATCAACCAGTCGCGGTCGACCCCACCGAAACACCGGCTTCGGTGCCCCCTTCCCCGGCCCCCGCGCCGAGCGTGCCGGAATCGTCAGCCGTCGAAGCCGCGGGCGCGACCATCGGCGGCGACGGCTCGGCGATCCGCCTGTCAGCGCTTTCGTCGGCCGAGGTTGCCGATGCCAGCCTCTCGGGAGAGCTCGGCTGCAGCTTTTCAACGCGCGAGGCGTCGCCGCTTCTCGTCGCGATGGGCAATGTTGCGTCGCCGGATCCGGCGTTCGGCCTGGTCAAGATCGGCGACAGCGTCGAGCGCGTCGCGGCGCCGGGCGGCTTCGACGCCATGCTCGACGGCGCGACCTTCAGCGGACGCGGTACGAGCATCAGCATCGCGCTCACCGGGCCTGCCACCGCCGGCGGCGAATCGCCGGCACGTCCAGCGACGCTGACCTTCGACCGCGCCGACGGGGCGCAGCGCGTCTTCGCCGGGCGCTGGGAATGCGGCCCATAGCCCTCGAGGCAGGCGGCGTCGGCTAGTCCTGCCGCAGATACACCCGCTGGCCCGCCAGCCAGGTCTCGCGAACCTTGGTCTGCCACAGCTCGCCCGGCGGCGCCTTGAAGATGTCGCGGTCGACGAGGATGAAGTCGGCCCATTTGCCCGGTTCGAGGCTGCCGACGAGGCCTTCGGCATGGCCGGCGTAGGCGGCGCCGGTCGTGAAGGCGGCGAAAGCCTGCGGCAGCGTCAACGCCTGGTCGAAGCGCCAGCCGCCGACCGGCTCGCCAGCGCGGTCCTGCCGCGTGACGGCGGCGTGGAGCCCATAAAAGGGGTTCACCGGCTCGACGGGAAAGTCGGAGCCGCCGGCAATGCGCGCGCCGCTGTCGAGGAACGCTCTCCACGCATAGGCGCCGGTCAGCCGCGCCTCGCCGACGCGGTCGCCCGCCATCGCCTTGTCCGAGGTGGCGTGCGTCGGCTGGACGCTGGCGATGATGCCGAGCTGCGCGAAACGCGGGATGTCGGTGGGGTCGACGATCTGGGCATGCTCGATGCGGTTGCGGAGCCCCGCCCCATAGGCGGGGATGAGATCGGCGAAGGCGTCGAGCACCTGCGCGTTGGCGCCGTCGCCGATGGCGTGCACGTTGACCTGGAAGCCGTGCATCATCGCCTTCGACATCCAGTTGCGCAATCGCGTGTCGTCGAGGAAGCGCAGGCCCCGGTTCTCGGGATCGTCGCTGTAGGGTTCCTTGAGGTAGGCGCCGCGCGAGCCGAGCGCGCCGTCCGAATAGAGCTTCACCGAGCGCAGGATCAGCCGGTCGTCGTACAGCCAACCCGTAGGACGGACAGGGGCGATCTTCTCGAGAGCGTCCATGCCGCCCGCCATCGCGTAGATGCGCGTCGTCAAGCGCCCCTCGTCGCCGAAGCGCCGGTAGAGCGTCCAGGTCTCAGGATCGACGCCGGCATCATGCACGCCGGTCAGCCCGACCGATGCCATCAGGTCGAGCGCCTTGGCGAGCGCCCGCTCGGCCTCGATCGGGTTGGGCGCCGGCACCTTCGATTTGACGAGGTCGGCCGCGGAATCGACGAACACGCCGGTCGGGTGGCCGTCGGCGTCGCGCTCGATGCGGCCGCCGGGCGGGTCCTTGGTGTCCTTGGTGATGCCGGCGATCTTCATCGCGGCGCTGTTCGCCCAGCTGGCATGGCCGTCGACGCGTTCGAGCAGCACCGGCCTGTCGGCGACGATCGCGTCGAGCTCGGTCGCGGTGGGGAAGCGACCGAGGTTCCACACCACCTGGTTCCAGCCGCCGCCGAGGATCCAGCGGTTGCGCGGATTGGCGTCGGCATATTCCCTGATCTTCGCCGCCGCCTCGTCGAGCGACTTCGTCTCGGAGAGATCGACGGTCAGCGCCTGGTAGCCGAGGCCCATGACATGCCCGTGCGCATCGATCAGGCCGGGGAGGACGGTGAGCCCCTTGGCGTCGAGCCGGATATATTCGCCGCTCATCACCGGCGGCTTGTCGCCCTTTCGAATCACCCGTTCGACGCGGCCCTCATCGCCGATCAGCAGGCTTTCGAACTGCTGCATCCGGCCCATCGCGTCGAGCGTGTAGCCGTTGGCGTTGACGACCAGCGTCTTGGCGTCAGCCGAAACCGCGGTCGCCAGCAGCGCCGCCATCATCAATGCACGCATGCTACCCCCTGAACCGGCGGATCAGCGACGAAGTATCCTGCCGCCGCCCGCCCATCTTCTGCACATCGCCGTAGAATTGGTCGACCAGCGCGGTCAGCGGCAGCGACACGCCGCTGCGGCGCGCCTCGCCAAGCACCAGCGCCAGATCCTTGCGCATCCAGTCGACCGCGAAGCCGAAGTCGAACTCGCCGCGCACCATCGTGCGGGCGCGGTTCTCCATCTGCCAGCTCTGCGCCGCGCCCTTCGAGATCACGTCGACGACCGCGTCGGCGTCGAGCCCCGCCTCGAGCGCGAAATGCAGTCCCTCGGCGAGTCCCTGGACGACGCCGGCGATGCAGATCTGGTTGACCATCTTGGTCAGCTGGCCGCTGCCGGACGGCCCCATCAGCCCGACGCGCTTGGCATAGGCCTGCATGACCGGCTCGGCCGCGGCGAAGGCATGCGGCTCGCCGCCGACCATGACCGTCAACTGGCCGTTTTCGGCGCCCGCCTGCCCGCCCGACACCGGCGCGTCGAGCGTATTGGGGCGCAGCGCCGCCAGTTCGCGGGCGATCTCGGCGGAGACGGTGGTGTGGTCGACGAAGACCGCCTCGGGCGCCATTCCGGCAAATGCACCATCGGCGCCCAGGGCCACCTCGCGCAGATCGTCGTCGTTGCCGACGCAGGCAAAGACGAACGCCGCGCCGGCCGCGGCTTGCGCCGGCGTCGGCGCGGCACGGCCGCCGTGCTGCGCGACCCAGGCCTCGGCCTTGGCGCTGCTGCGGTTGTAGACGGTGACCTCGTGCCCGGCGCGCGCGAGATGTCCCGCCATCGGGAACCCCATCACGCCGAGGCCGATGAACGCGACGCGCGCCATGCGATTCTCCTCTGCGCTGCCGATAGCATGGTTTGCCGCCGCCGCCAGATGGGCTAAGGCCGCGGCATGGCTACCGCAGCGAAAACCACTCCCGCCCTCCCCGTCACCGCCGAAGACGTGCGGGCGGCGCGGATCGCGATTGGCGGTGAGGTGGTCCGCACCCCCTGCCTCAAGTCGAAGACGCTGTCGCAGATCACCGGCGCCGAGGTCTGGCTCAAGTTCGAGAACCTGCAATTCACCGCCGCCTTCAAGGAGCGCGGCGCGCTCAACAAGCTGCTGACGCTCGACGCCGAACAGCGCCGGCGCGGCGTCATCGCGATGTCGGCCGGCAATCATGCGCAGGGCGTCGCCTATAACGCCCATCGTCTCGGCATCCCCGCCACGATCGTCATGCCCAAGCCGACGCCGATCGTGAAGGTCCAGCAGACCGAAGGGCACGGCGCGACCGTCATCCTGCACGGCGAAAAGCTCGAGGAAGCGGCGGCGCATGCGCATGAGCTGGCGGCCAAGCGCGGGCTGACCTTCGTCCATCCGTTCGACGACCCGCACGTCATCGCCGGCCAGGGCACGATCGCGCTCGAAATGCTCGAGGATGCGCCCGAGATCGACACGATGATCGTGCCGATCGGCGGCGGCGGGCTGATCTCGGGCATGGCGGTCGCCGCCAAGTCGGTGAACCCCGAGATCGAGATGATCGGCGTCCAGGCCGAACTCTATCCGTCGATGTATGCCAGGCTGAAGGGCGAGAGCGCCGCTTGCGACGGCGACAGCCTTGCCGAGGGCATCGCGGTCAAATATCCGGGCGACCTGACCTTCGAGATCGTCAAGTCGCTCGTCGACGACGTGCTGCTCGTCGGCGAGCGCGACCTCGAACATGCCGTCGCGATGCTGCTGACCATCGAAAAGACCGTCGTCGAGGGCGCCGGCGCCGCCGGCCTCGCGGCGCTGCTGTCCAACCCGTCGCGTTTCCGCGGCCGCAAGGTCGGGCTGGTGCTGTGCGGCGGCAATATCGACACCCGGCTGCTCGCCAACGTGCTGCTCCGCGACCTTGCGCGCGACGGGCGCATCGCCCGGCTGCGCATCCGGCTGAAGGACCGCCCGGGCCAGCTGTTCGGCGTGGCGCGCGTCTTCGACCAGCAGCAGGTCAACATCATCGAGATCTACCACCAGCGCGTGTTCACCAACCTTCCCGCCAAGGGTCTGATCACCGACATCGAGTGCGAGACGCGCGATCGCGCCCATCTCGAGCGGCTGATCGAGGCGCTGCGGGCGGCGGGTTACGAGGTGCGGCCGGTCGAGCTGGCTTAACCACGCTTTTGCCTTCTCATCCGGGTTGTCGTCCCGCATACTCGCGAGCGTGACCGACCAGACCTTCCGCTTCCCGCGCTTCTTCGTGACGGCGCCGAGCCCCTGCCCCTATCTGCCGGGCAAGACCGAGCGCAAGGTGTTCACCGAGCTGCGCGGCGGCGACGCCAGCGAGCTCAACGAGGCGCTGTCGCGTATCGGTTTTCGCCGCAGCCAGAACGTCGTCTACCGGCCGAGCTGCGAGGATTGCGCCGCCTGCGTGTCGGTGCGCGTCGTGGCGGGTGACTTCCGGCCCAATGCCACGCAGCGCAAGCTGATGCGCCGCCACGGCGACCTGACGGTGAGCGCCTGCGAGCCGTGGTCGACTCAGGAGCAGTTCGACCTGCTGCGCCGCTATCTGGCGAACCGCCATCCCGAAGGCGGCATGGCAAATATGGACATGTTCGACTATGCCGACATGGTCGAGCAGACGCCGGTCAATACCGTCATCGTCGAATATCGCGAGCCCGGCGTCGAGGGCCGCCCCGGCCGCCTCGTCGGTGCCTGCGTCACCGACAAGCATTCGGACGGGCTGTCGATGGTCTACAGCTTCTACGACGCCGGCGACGAGACGCGGCGCGGCCTCGGCACCTACATCATCCTCGACCATATCACCCGCGCCGCGCGGGCGGCGCTGCCCTATGTCTATCTCGGCTACTGGATCGAGGGCTGCGAGCGCATGGCGTACAAGACGCTCTACCGCCCGATCGAGCGGCTGACCGCGCGCGGCTGGCGACGGGTCGAGGATCAGGCGGAAGCCTAGCTTCAAATTGTCGTCATCCCCGCGAAGGCGGGGACCCACTCTCGAACAGCTCGACTGTTGCCTGGTGGGTTCCCGCCTTCGCGGGGATGACGACCCTATTGTTTGTGCGCCGGTTACGAACGCTCAGTGCAGGTTCGGCCTGAGCCACTGCTCCGCCTGCTCGATCGACACGCCGCGACGCTGGGCATAGTCGGCGACCTGGTCGGGGCCGATGCGCGCCACGCCGAAATATTCGGCCTGCGGGTGCGCGAAGTAGAAGCCCGAGACGCTCGAGGTCGGCAGCATGGCGAAGCTCTCGGTCAGCGTCATGCCCGTGGCGCCGGCGTCGAGCAGCCGGAACAGCTCGGGCTTGGCGCTATGGTCGGGACAGGCGGGGTAGCCCGGCGCCGGGCGGATGCCCTCGTACTTCTCGCGGATCAGATCGTCGTTCGACAGCGCCTCGTCCGGCGCATAGCCCCAGAATTCGCGGCGGACGCGCAGGTGCATATGCTCGGCGAACGCCTCGGCGAGCCGGTCGGCGAGCGCCTTGAGCAGGATGTCCTGATAATCGTCGTTCTGCGCCTTGAAGCGCGCGAGATGTTCGTCGATGCCGAGCCCGGCGGTGACCGCAAAGCCGCCGAGCCAGTCGCCGTCGGGCGAGACGAAATCGGCGAGGCACATGTTGGCGCGGCCCTCGCGCTTCTCGACCTGCTGGCGCAGGAAGGGGAAGCGCGACAGCTCGGTCCGGCGGTCCTCGCCGGTGTAGAGGACGACGTCGTCGCCGACGCGCCGCGCCGGCCAGAAGCCGATCGCGGCGCGCGCGGTCAGCCACTTTTCCTCGACGATCTGCCTGAGCATCGCCTGCGCATCGTCGAACAGCGCGCGGGCGCTCTCGCCGACCACCGGATCCTCGAGGATCGCCGGATAATTGCCGGCGAGCTCCCAGGCGCGGAAGAAGGGAGTCCAGTCGATGAAGGGCACCAGTTCGGCGAGGTCGTAGTCCTCGAACCGCCGAAGCCCCGCCATTCTGGGCTTCACCGGCGGATGCGCGGCGAAGTCGGGCTTGAAGCCATTGGCGCGCGCGCTGTTGAGGCTGGCGAGCTTGCTTTCGCCCTTGCCCGCCCGCGCCGTGCGGATCGCCTTATATTCGCCGGCGGTGCGGTCGACGAGCTCGGCCTTCATGTCGCCGTCGGACACCAGCGCCGAGGCGACGCCGACCGCGCGGCTGGCGTCGAGGACATGGATCGTCGGCCCGGTGTACGCCGGCTCGATGCGCAGCGCGGTGTGGACGCGGCTGGTGGTGGCGCCGCCGATCAGCAGCGGCATCGTCATGCCGCGCCGCTCCATCTCGGCGGCGACGGTGACCATCTCGTCGAGCGACGGCGTGATCAACCCCGACAGCCCGATCATGTCGGCGTTGTTCTCGTTGGCAGCGTTCAGGATGTCGTGGAACGGCACCATGACGCCGAGGTCGATGACCTCGAAATTGTTGCACTGCAGGACGACGCCGACGATGTTCTTGCCGATGTCGTGGACGTCGCCCTTGACGGTCGCCATCACCACCTTGCCCTTGGCCTTGGCGCCTGCCGACTTCTCCGCCTCGATATAGGGGATGAGGTGGGCGACCGCCTTCTTCATGACGCGCGCGGACTTGACCACCTGCGGCAGGAACATCTTGCCCTCGCCGAACAGGTCGCCGACGACGTTCATCCCTGCCATCAGCGGGCCCTCGATGACCTCGATCGGCCGCGTCGCGAGCTGGCGGGCCTCCTCGGCGTCCTCGACGACGAAGGCGTCGAGACCCTTGACCAGCGCATGCTCCAGCCGCTTCTCGACCGGCCAGCTGCGCCACGCCTCGGCTTCCTTCTCGACCGCCGCATCCTTGTGGCGATATTTCTCGGCGAGTTCGAGCATCCGCTCGGTCGCGTCGGGACGGCGGTTGAGGATGACGTCCTCGCAGGCGTCGCGCAGCTCGGGGTCGATGGTGTCGTAGACGTCGAGCTGACCGGCATTGACGATGCCCATGTCCATCCCCGCCTTGATGGCGTGGTAGAGGAACACCGAGTGCATCGCCCGACGCACCGGCTCGTTGCCGCGGAACGAGAAGGACAGGTTGGACACGCCGCCTGAGATGCGGACATGCAGGCAGCGCCGCTTGATCTCGGCGCAGGCCTCGATGAAGTCGACGCCGTAATTATTGTGCTCCTCGATCCCCGTCGCCACCGCGAAGATGTTGGGATCGAAGATGATGTCCTCGGGCGGGAAGCCGTCGGCGACGAGCAGCTTGTAGGCGCGCTCGCAGATCTCGACCTTGCGCGCCGCGGTATCGGCCTGGCCGACCTCGTCGAACGCCATCACGACGGCGGCGGCGCCGTAGCGGCGGCAGGCGCGCGCCTGCGCGAGGAACTGCGCCTCGCCCTCCTTCATGCTGATCGAATTGACGATCGGCTTGCCCGACACGCATTTGAGCCCGGCCTCGATGACGCTCCACTTCGAGCTGTCGACCATCACCGGCACGCGGGCGATGTCGGGCTCGGCGGCGATCAGCTTCAGGAAGGTGACCATGGCATGCTCGGCGTCGAGCAGCCCTTCGTCCATGTTGACGTCGATGATCTGCGCGCCGGCGTCGACCTGCTGGCGTGCCACCTCGACCGCGGCGGCATAGTCGCCGGCCATCACCAGCTTCTTGAAGCGGGCGGAGCCGGTGACGTTGGTGCGTTCGCCGACGTTGACGAAGGTCGCGACGCGCGGCGGCGCGCCGACCCCGCCGTCGATCGCCGCCTCGTCTGCTTTCGGCATTGCTACGACCATCACGCGACGAGCGTCATCGGCTCGAGCCCGGCGAGTCGCATCGCCGACGGCAACACCGGCGTCGCCCGAGGCGGATGGGCGCGCATGGCGGCGGCGATGGCCTCGATGTGTTCCGGCGTGGTGCCGCAGCAACCGCCTACGATGTTCAGGAGTCCGTCGCGCGCCCACTCATCGAGCTGGCGGCTGGTGGCGGCGGGCGTTTCGTCATACTCGCCCAGGTCGTTCGGGAGCCCGGCGTTCGGATAAGCCATGATCAGCGTATCGGCGATGGGATCCAGCGCCTGAACGTGCGGGCGGAGAAGATCGGCACCGAATGAGCAGTTGAGCCCGACGCTAACCGGTCGCGCATGCCTGACCGCATACCAGAATGCCTCGATCGAATGACCGGAGAGGTTGCGGCCAGACCGGTCGGTAATCGTCATCGAGAGCATCAGCGGAATCGTGGCGCCGCGGCGATCGCCTTCCTCCAGCACCGCCATGATCGCGGCCTTGGCATTGAGCGTGTCGAAGACGGTTTCGATGAGAATGAAGTCGCAACCGCCGTCGAGCAGGCCGCCGATCTGCTCGGCATAGACCTGCTTCATCGTATCGAAATCGATCTCGCGAAACCCGGGATCGTTGACGTCGGGCGACAGCGACAGCGTCTTGTTTGTCGGCCCGACCGCCCCGGCGACGAAGCGCGGGCGGGGATCGATCGCCATCGCCGCGTCGACGGCTCCGCGGGTGATGCGGGCGGCAGCGATGTTAATGTCACGGGACAGCGATTCGGCGCCATAGTCGGCTTGGCTGATGCGGTTGGCGCTGAACGTGTTTGTCGCCACGATGTCGGCGCCAGCGGCCAGGTAGGATTCACAGATCTCCCGCACGATCTCGGGCTGAGTGAGGTTCAGAAGATCGTTGTTGCCGCGCTGATCGCGCGCAAACTCGCGCCCGCCGCGAAACGCTTTCTCGTCGAGCGCACGGGCCTGAATCGCGGTCCCGTAGGGCCCATCCTTGATGAGGATGCGCCTGGCCGCCTCGGCCCGCAGTCGTTCCGTCGCGTTCATGCCGCGCGCTCCTGCCGGCGCTCGCCCTGCGGCCGGACGCCGAGCAGATGGCAAATCGCGTAGGCCAGCTCGGCGCGATTGAGGGTGTAGAAGTGAAACTGCCGCACACCGCCAGCGTAGAGGCGGCGGCACAATTCCGCCGCGACCGTCGCAGCCACCAATTGCCGCGCCGCCGGCTTGTCCTCGAGACCGACGAAGAGCCGCTCCATCCATCCCGGAATGGCGGTCTTGCACATCGAGGCCATCTTATACGTCTGGGCGAAGTTCGAGACCGGCAGGATTCCGGGCACGAGCTCGGCATCGACGCCCGCTGCTGCCGCCGCGTCGCGAAAGCGAAAGAATGTGTCGGGCTCGAAGAAGAACTGCGTGATGGCGCGCGTCGCCCCCGCGTCGAGCTTGCGCCTCAGATTATCGATATCGCTGGCCAGCGAGCTCGCTTCGGGATGCGCTTCGGGATAGGCCGCGACCGACACGTCGAAATCATGAACGCGGCGCAACCCCTCGACGAGCGCAGCGGCGCTGGCATAGCCGTCGGCCCGGGCTTCGAAGCGCTGCCCCTGGACGGGCGGATCGCCGCGCAGCGCGACGATGTGTCGAACCCCGGCCGCCCAATAGGCACGCGCGACGTCGTCGATCTCGCCGCGGCTGGCGTCGACGCAGGTAAGGTGCGCCGCCGGCGTCAACGCGGTCTCGCGGACGATGCGCGCGACGGTGTTGTGCGTGCGCTCGCGCGTCGAGCCACCGGCCCCATAGGTCACCGAGACGAAGCGCGGATGCAGCGGCTGAAGCGTTTCGATCGACGACCAGAGCGTTGCCTCCATCGCATCGCTCTTGGGCGGAAAAAATTCAAACGACACGTCGATGTCGCCGGCGAGATCGGCGTAAAGCGGCCTCCCGAGCGCGCGGGCGGCTTCGGACATCTGAGCGAGCGACAGGTTCATGCAGCCTCCGCGCGGCGCAGCGGTGCGCGCTCGCCGATCCATAGCGTCACCGTCAGCGGACCGCCGCTCAGTCGGTCGACGACGCGCGACGACAAACCCGACTCGCCGAGCCAGTGGCAGACCTGCGCGTCGTCGAAGCCCAGGCGCATGTGCGCGTGAAGCTGGCGCAGTTCCTCACGGTCGTGGGACGCGAAATCGACGATCAGCAACCGTCCGCCGGGCGCCAGCACGCGGGCCGCCTCGGCGATGGCCGCTGCAGGGTCCTGGGCGAAATGGAGCACCTGGTGAAGCACGACCGTGTCGGCACAGTGATCGTCGACGGGAAGCGCATACATGTCGGCATGACGCACTTGCGCCTGGCGAAGGCCGGCCGCTTCGATCTTGGCGCGCGCGACGCGAAGCATGTCGACGCTCCGGTCAATTCCGAGCGATCCTTCAGCAACGGGGCCCAGCAGCTCGATCATGCGGCCGGTGCCGGTGCCGATATCGATGAGCGTTCCGATCGACCGATCGCCCAGCACGCGCTGGATAGCAGCTTCGACCTCCGTGTCGGCGACATGAAGCGAGCGAATGCTGTCCCATTCGTCGGCATGCGCCGCGAAATATTCCTCCGCAGCCGTCGCGCGCTCGGCCCGAACGGCGGCAAGCCGCTCGACGTCGCTGCTCGCAGGTTCGATCTGCCAGGCATCGAGCGCGGCAAAGGCCGGTTGGGCCTCCATGCCGCGCCCGCCGCGAAGAAACACCCACGCGCCTTCCTTATGCCTGTCGATCAGACCTGCATCGGCGAGGATCTTCACATGGCGCGACACCCGCGGCTGACTCTGGCGCAACACCTGCGCGAGTTCACCGATCGAGAGCTCCATCCGCCGGACGAGCATCAGGATCCGGAGCCGGGTAGGGTCGGCGAGCGCGCGAAAGGTTCGCAGGGCGTCAGTCATGGGTTGCAGACATAAATATCTCTTTATATGCGGTCAACGGATTGACTCGCCGGACCCATATTGCTTCCCAGCATTTATGCATCCTGCTGGGTTCGGGTTCGGGAGATTTCATTTGCGCGCTACTCGCGTCGCCGCCCTGCTGGCGGCCACCTTCCTGGGCGCATGCGCCACAACGCCGGGGAACCAGCTCGCCGCCGAGCGCGACCCCTATGAGCGCACCAACCGCAGCATCTACAACTTCAATCGCGGCCTCGACAAGGCGCTCGTAACGCCGGCCACCAAGGCCTATCGCGCCGTGACCCCCAAGGCGGCGCAGCGCGGCATCGGCAATGCCTTCAACAATGTCGACGAGCCCTATTCGTTCATCAACGCGGTCCTGCAGGGCAAGGTGAAGCAGGCGTTCCGCACCGCGGCGCGCTTCCTCATCAATACCACGCTCGGCGTCGGCGGGCTTGCCGACCACGCCACCGACATGGGCCTGCCCGAGGAGCCCGAGGATCTCGGCCAGACCCTCGCCGTCTGGGGCATGAACTCGGGACCCTACGTCATGCTGCCGCTGTTCGGCCCCTCGACCGTACGCGATGCCATCGGCTTCGGCGTCGAGCGCGTCGGCGACCCGTATCGCATCGCGATCGACCGGGCGAACCTCACCACGCTCGAGACCGTGGGCCTCACCGGACTCGAGCTGGCCGATACCCGCTCGTACGTGATGGATACCGCCGATCCGCTGCTCGACGGCAGCGCCGACGAATATGCCACGGTGAAGTCGGCCTTCCTCCAGTATCGCTGGAACCTCATCCACGACGGCGCGCCGCCCGACGAATATGACGAGTCGACGCCGGCGGCGCCTGCCGCCGCGCCACGCGTCGCGGCGCCCCCGACGGAGGCGCCGACGGCCGCGAGCGACCCCGTTGCCGCCGCGGCCGAGACGCCCGGCGAGGCGACCGCGCCCGTCGACGCCGAACCCGCCGACGCCGAGCCCGCCGATGCGGCGCCCGCCGTCCCGGCGACCCCGCCGGCGGCGGAGCCGACGCCCGACGTTGCGACCGAGCCGCCGACCGAGCCGAAGCCCTAGCGGCGCTGCATGTTGGCGCTGCCTCCCGGCATGCGGACTTCGAGGCTATCGATCGCGTCGGTCAGCCAGATCTGGCAGGCAAGGCGCGAGGTGCGCGACACGCCATAGGCGAAGTCGAGCATGTCCTCTTCCTCCTCGCTCGGTGGCGGCAGCTTGGCGTAGTCGCCGTCGGCGACGATCACATGGCAGGTCGAACAGGCCATCGCGCCTTCGCAGGCGCCTTCGAGCGGCTGGTCGTTCGCCTGCGCCAGCTCGAGCAGCCGCGTCCCCGGCGCGCCCGTCGCCTCGACCGTCGTCCGACCATCCGCCGAAATGAAGCGCACGGTCGTCATGCCGCCCGGACCCCCTGGGCCCGTACCGCCTCGTTGATCATCGCCATCGCCCGGTCGATCTCCCCCTCGCTGGTAAAGCGCCCCCAGCCGACCCGCAGGCTCGACCGCGCCAGCGACGGCGACAGCCCGAGCGCCGCCAGCACATGGCTCGGCCGCCCCTTCGCCGAGGCGCAGGCAGCCCCGGCCGAGACCGCGAGACCGCGCAGGTCGGCCAGCAGCCGCGCCCCGTCGATACCCGGAAAAGTGAGGTTGAGATTGCCGGGCCAGCGGTCGGTCACGCTGCCGTTGATCCGGTACGGCACGGCGAGCGCATCGAGCGCGCGGTCCCACAGCCGTCGGGCCTGGTCGGCGTCCTCCGCCATCCGCGCCGCGGCGATCTCCGCCGCCGTGCCGAGCCCGACGCACAGCATCGGCGCCAGCGTGCCCGACCGCAGCCCGTCGCCCTCCTGCCCGCCACCGTGCATCTGCGGGGCCAGGGGCGTTCCCGGCCGCACGTAGAGCGCGCCGATGCCCTTGGGACCGTAGATCTTGTGCCCCGACACGCTCAAGAGGTCGATGCCGAGCGCCTCGACGTCGAGCGGCAGCTTTCCGAACGCCTGCGCCGCGTCGCAATGCATCAGCGCCCCGGCGGCGTGCGCCAGCGCCGCGATCTCGGCGACGGGCTGGACGACGCCGATCTCGTTGTTGACCGCCATCACCGAGACGATCGCCACGTCGTCGGCGATCGCCGCCGCGACCTCGTCGAGCCGAACGAGCCCGTCGCCATCGACGCCGATCAAGGTCAGCTCGGCACCGAGGCCGGCGAGATAGCGAACGGTGTCGAGCACGCAGCTATGCTCGGTGGCGACGGTGACGATCCGGCGGCGGCGCTGCCCCGGCGCGGTCATCGCCCCCTTGAGCGCCAGATTCGACGCCTCGGTCGCACCGCTCGCAAATACAATGGTTTGGGGCACCGTGTTCAGAAGAGCTGCGATCTGCGAGCGCGCAACGTCGACGGCGGCTTCGGCCTCCCAGCCATAACGGTGCGGCGAATGCGGATTGCCGAAGCGCTCGATCAGATAGGGCTGCATCGCCGCCGCGACCGCCGGATCGACCGGCGTCGTCGCCTGATAATCGAGGTAGATCGGCGCCGCCATCAGGCTGCCTTCGCCGCCTGCCGACGTGCGAGCGCGTCCCAGGCGTCGGCAAGACCGTCGACCTCGGCTTCAGTGCTGTGCCAGCCCAGGCTCACGCGGATCGCCTCTGCCGCCGCTGCCGCGGACAGGCCCATCGCGGTCAGCACGTGGCTGGTCCGCACCTTGCCCGACGAACAGGCGGCGCCGCTCGATACCGCGAACCCGGCAAGATCGAGCGCGATCAGCTGCGTCGACGCCGGTACGCCCGGCATGCGCAGGCACGTCGTCGTGCCGAGGCGTGGCGCCCCGGCGCCGATAAGCTCGGCGGCACCGCCGAGCCTTGCCTCGAGCCGGTCGCGCAGCGCGGCCGCACGCGCGAGCCAGCCCCGGTCGGCGCGCGCCTCGAGCGCTGCGGCAAAACCGGCGATGGCCGGCAGGTTCTCGGTACCGGCGCGCAAGCCGCGCTCCTGCCCGCCGCCGCGCTGCACCGCTTCGAGATCGTCGGCGCAGCGAACGATCAGCGCCCCGACGCCCGGAGGACCGCCGAGCTTGTGCGCCGACACCGCAACGAGATCGGCGGCTGGCAACGGCAGCTTCCCCGCCGACTGGACGGCGTCGCACAGCAGGCGCGCGCCGTGCGCGCGGACGAGGTCGATCACCGCCTCGATCGGCTGGATGACCCCCGTCTCGTTGTTGACGTGCATGACCGCGACGAGCGCCGGGCGCGGCGCGGCGGCGAGGAGCCCGGCGAGCGCGTCGAGATCGATGCGCCCGTCGGTATCGACCGGTGCCACCACCGACGCGGCGGCCTGCAACCGAACCGCATCATGTTCGACCGCCGACACGATCGTCGACGCCGCCGCGACGCCGCGCAGCGCAAGTCCAAGTGCTTCGGTACCACCACTCGTGAAAACAATCGCTTGCGGTTGGCAGCTCAGATGCCGTGCGATCGTCTCGCGTGCGGCTTCGAGCCGTCCCCTGGCCCGGCGGCCGGCGCCGTGCACCGACGAGGGGTTCGCCCAGTCGCGCGCCGCCGCCGCCATCGCTTCGACGGCCGCCGGCTCGAGCGGCGCAGTGGCGTTATAGTCGAGATAGGCGGTCATGCTGAGCGGTTCCGGTTGCGGAGTCGGGCGACTCCCCTATATAGGCGCTCGCCATGCCAGAAGTCATTTTCCCCGGCCCCGACGGTCGTCTCGAGGGCCGCTACCAGCCGGGCAGCCGTCCGCGCGCGCCGGTGGCGATCATCCTGCACCCGCATCCGGGCACGATGAACAACCACATCGTGCACATGCTGTACAACGTCTTCGCCAAGCGCGGCTTTGCGACGCTGCGGTTCAATTTCCGCGGCGTCGGGCGCAGCCAGGGCGAATTCGACAACGGCATCGGCGAGCTGTCCGACGCCGCCTCGGCGCTCGACTGGCTGCAGCAGTTCAACCCCGAGGCGCAGATCACCTGGGTGGCGGGCTTCAGCTTCGGCGCCTGGATCGGCATGCAGCTGCTGATGCGCCGGCCCGAGATCAAGGGCTTCATCTCGGTCGCGCCGCCTGCCAACCTCTACGACTTCGGCTTCCTCGCGCCCTGCCCCTCCTCGGGGCTGATCGTCAACGGCGTCAGCGACGAGGTCGTGACCGCCGGCGGGGTGCAGAAGCTCGTCGACAAGCTCAAGACGCAGCGCCACATCACGATCACGCATGAGATGATCGAGGGCGCCAACCATTTCTTCGAAAAAGAAATGGTCGAGCTCCAGGGCCTCGTCGAATCCTATGTCGACATGCGGATGGCGAGCGGCCGCTAGCCCTTCCGCCGCGTCCACCAGCTCTCGGCGTCCTGAACTTCGACCCGCCCGCTACGGCGATCGTAGAGGCAGAGCATCAGCCCTTGCGCCCGCTTCATGTGCGGCTGCGGATAGATGCCGGTGACCAGCCGCGCATCGACGCCGGCCTGGTCGCTGAAGCGGACCGTCGTCGGCGATACCTGCGCCCGGTCGAACCCGCTGGCCTTGCCGCAGGCGGTCGCGACCTTTGCCTCGAGCGCCGCATAGCTTTCGGGCGTCGCCGCCTGCGCGGCGCCGGCGGCGAGCGCCGCGATGAGGATGAACCTGTTCATGGTTGATGAACCCGTCCGCCGCCGATCGGTTGCGCGACGCCCGTCGTCGTCGGGAAGCTCGTCGGTCGGCCGTCGAGTACGCGAACCGCGAGATAGGCGAACGCCTGCGCCTCGAGCATGTCGCCGTCCCAGCCGACCGCCTCGGCGGGCTGGACGGGCATGTTGAGCCGCTGCCGCAGCATCGTCATCAGCGCCTCGTTGCGCCGCCCGCCGCCGGCCACGATCAGCCGCGACGTCGGCTCGGGGGCGTGGCGCAGCGCGATCCGCACCGTTTCGGCGGTAAAGGCGGCGAGCGTCGCCGCGCCATCGGCGAGTCCCAGCCCGCGGATCGCCTCGATCGAGAAGTCGTTGCGATCGAGCGACTTGGGCGGCGGCGTATCGAACCATGGCAGGTCGCACATCGCCGCCAGCCGCTCTTCATGCACCGTGCCGCTGAGCGCCAGCGCACCGCCCTCGTCGTGGCTGAGCCCGGCTTCGGCGCGCACCCAGTCGTCGATCAGCGCATTGCCCGGACCGGTGTCGAACGCCAGCATGTCGTCGTCGGCGGTGCCGAACCAGGTGAGGTTGCCGACGCCGCCGAGGTTAAGCACCGCCACCGCCTGGCGGCAGCCGAGGCCGCTCAACTCGCGCAGCGGTTCGACGAGCGCCTGGTGGAAGACGGGCACCAGCGGCGCCCCCTGCCCGCCCGCGGCGACGTCGGCCGAACGGAAATCGTCGATCACGCGGACGCCCGACAGCCTGGCGAGCAGCGCCCCGTCGCCGATCTGCCAGGTCCAGCGCCGGTCGGGGCGATGCGCGACCGTCTGGCCGTGGAAGCCGATGACGTCGATGTCGTCGGGCGCGACGCCGGCTTTGGCGATCAGGGCTTCGGCCGCCTCGTCGTGCGCCACGGTCAGGTCGAGTGCGATGCGGTCGATCTCGGCGTGCGCCGCGGGCGCGTCCATCGCCAGCGCCAGTTCCATCGCGCGCCGGAGCTTGGCGCGCATCGCCTCGTCATAGGGCTGCGAGTGATGATCGAGGGGCCGGACCAGCCGGTCGCCATCGGTTTCGATCAGCGCCGCGTCGACCCCGTCCATCGAGGTTCCCGACATCAACCCGATCGCCAGGCGCAACCCGCTACCCACCGAGGCTTACTCCATGCTAAGCGCGGCGCGCCATGACAGCCTACCGCTCCGATCTCCTCCGCGTCCTAGACGAACGCGGCTACATCCACCAGACGACCGACGGCGCCGCGCTCGACGCGCTGGCGACGCAGCAGGTGGTGCCCGGCTATATCGGCTTCGATGCGACAGCGCCGTCGCTCCACGTCGGCAGCCTCGTCCAGATCATGCTGCTGCGCCGGCTCCAGCAGACCGGCCACAGGCCGATCGTGCTGATGGGCGGCGGCACCAGCAAGATCGGCGACCCGAGCTTCAAGGACGAAGCGCGCAAGCTGCTGACCGGCGAGGCGATCCAGTCGAACATTGCCTCGATCAAGCGCATCTTCGATCGCTTCCTGACCTTCGGCGACGGCCCGACGGACGCGGTGATGATCGACAACGCCGAATGGCTCGACAAGCTCGAGTACATCCCCTTCCTGCGCGAGGTGGGCCAGCATTTCTCGGTCAATCGCATGCTGAGCTTCGACTCGGTCAAGCTCAGGCTCGAACGCGAGCAGTCGCTGAGCTTCCTCGAGTTCAATTACATGATCCTGCAGGCCTATGATTTCATGGAACTGCAGCGTCGCGCCGGCTGCCGGCTGCAGATGGGCGGCTCCGACCAGTGGGGCAATATCGTCAACGGCATCGAGCTGACGCGCCGGATGGACGGCGTCGAGGTTTTCGGCGTGACGACGCCGCTGATCACCACCGCCGACGGCGGCAAGATGGGCAAGACGGTGTCGGGCGCGGTCTGGCTGCACGAGGACAGCCTGCCCGGCTATGACTATTGGCAATTCTGGCGCAACACGCACGACGCCGACGTCGGCAAGTTCCTGCGGCTGTTCACCGACCTTCCCGTCGACGAGATCGCGCGCCTCGAGGCGCTGCAGGGCGCCGAGGTCAACGAGGCGAAGAAGATCCTCGCCGACGCCGCCACCGCGCTGTGCCGGGGGCCGGAGGCGGCGCAAGCGGCCGCCGAGACGGCGCGCACCACCTTCGAGCAGGGATCGGCGGGCGCCGACCTGCCGACGCTCACCGTCGCGGGGTCGATCGGCCTGCTCGACGCAATGCTGCAACTCGGTCTCGTCGCCTCGAAGAACGAGGCGCGGCGGCTGATCGCGCAGGGCGGCGCCCGCGTCGACGGCACCGCGATCACCGACGAGGCGCACGTCATTGCGGTGGCGGGCCAGGTCAAGCTGTCGGCCGGCAAGAAGCGTCACGGCGTCCTGAACGCCGCCTAGCGACGGCCTAGCGGGCCGCGGTCGTCCACGGCCGCCAGTTGCGCACCCAGCGGTCGGCGCGCAGCCGCTGGTCCTCGTCGATGCGCCGAGCGAGCGCCGCCGCCGTCGCTCCGCCGGCCGCGGCGGTCGCACCGAAGCCACGGACCTGCGCCAGCCGCGCCCACATGTAGGCGCCGGGGAGGTCGGGCCAGGTGCCCCGCCCCTTGGCATAGGCATCGGCGAGCGCCAGCTGCGCCGGCGCATAGCCGCGATTGGCGGCGCGGTAGAAATAGGCCGCGGCGGTCGCCGGGTCGGCCTTCACGCCGCGTCCTTCGGCATACATCGTCCCGAGCATCGTCTCTGCGATGGCCGAGCCCTGGTCGGCGAGCGTCTGAAACTCGGCGCGCGCCGCCTTGAAGCGCCCCACCTCATAGGCGGCGACCGCGCGTTCGAAGCGCTTTGCATTGTCGGGCGCGGCGGCGGCGGGCGTCGCCGCGAAGACCAGCAGGGCGAGGAGGAGCGTACGCATCGCGTCGCCTTTGCCCCGCGCTCAGCCCGATCGCAAGAGCCCGACCGCCGCGTCGCGCTCGAACAGGTAGAGCAAGGTGCGCGCCGCCTCGCCGCGCGGGCTCGACAGTCCGCCGTCGCGTTCGACGAGCAGCCGCGCATCGTCGCGCGCCACCGGCAGCAGCTCGGCCATCTGCACCGGATCGGCCAGCCGCCATTCGGGCTCGCCCGACTGACGCGTGCCGAGAATTTCGCCGGCGCCGCGCAGCCGGAGGTCCTCCTCGGCGATACGGAAGCCATCGTTGGTTTCGCGCATCAGCGCCAGCCGGGCGCGCGCCGTCTCGGACACGGTGGGCGAGCGCAGCAGCAGGCATATCGAATGGCCGCTGCCGCGCCCGACGCGCCCGCGCAGTTGGTGGAGCTGCGCGAGGCCGAAGCGCTCGGCCTGTTCGATGATCATCAACGTGGCGTTGGGCACGTCGACGCCGACCTCGATGACCGTCGTCGCGACGAGTACCCGAATGCGCCCGGCCTGGAACTCGGCCATCACCGCATCCTTGTCGGCGCCCTTCATCCGGCCGTGGACCACCCCGATCGCCGATCCATAATGTTCGCGAAGCGACGCGGCGCGTTCCTCGGCGGCGGCGAGGTCGCCCGTCTCCGACTCCTCGACCAGCGGGCACACCCAATAGGCCTGGCCGCCGCCGGCGATGTGGCGACCGAGCGCCGCATAGATCTCCATCAGCCGTTCGAGCGGCACCACGCGCGTGTCGATCGGCTGCCGCCCCGGCGGCATCTCGTCGAGCCGCGATACGTCCATCTCGCCATATACGGTCAAGGTCAGCGTGCGCGGGATCGGAGTCGCCGTCATCACCAGCACATGCGCGGGATGCTCGGCCTTGTTGGCGAGCATCAGCCGCTGGTGGACGCCGAAGCGGTGCTGCTCGTCGATCACCACGAACCCCAGGTCCTTGTAGGCGACGGCGTCCTGGAAGATCGCGTGTGTGCCGACGAGGATGTCGATGTCGCCCGCGGCGAGCCGCGCGAGCGTCTCGGCGCGGGCCTTGCCCTTCTCGCGGCCGGTGAGGATCGCGACCTTGACCGGCAGCCCGTCGAGCAAGGCAGTGAGGTTGGCGGCATGCTGGCGCGCCAGGATCTCGGTCGGCGCGAGCATCGCCGCCTGTGCGCCCGATTCGACGGCGGTCAGCATCGACAGCAGCGCGACGAGCGTCTTGCCCGAGCCGACGTCGCCCTGCAGCAGCCTGAGCATCGGCGACGACTGCGCCAGATCGCCGTTGATCTCCGCCACCGACCGGAGCTGCGCCCCGGTAGGCCGGTAGGGCAGCACGGCGGTCAGCGCCGCCGCCAGCTTGCCCGTTCCCGGAAGCGGCCGGCCGCGCCGCCGCCGCGTGTCGGCGCGCACCAGCATCAGCGCAAGCTGGTTGGCGAGCAATTCGTCATAGGCGAGGCGCTGGCGCGCCGGCCCCTCGTCGTCGAGCGCATGGACGCGGACCAGCGATTCACGCCATGCCGGCCAGCCGCGCGTCGACATGACGCTCGGCTCGATCCATTCAGCGAGCTCGGGCGCGCGTTCGAGCGCGGCCTGCGCCAGCGCGCCCATCCGCCGGTTGGCGATGCCTTCGGTAAGACCGTAGACCGGCTCGCGCTCGGGAACGGTGTCGCCGCTTCCCGGTTCGAGCACATAGTCGGGGTGCACCATCTGCAGCGCCGCGCCGTAGCGATCGAGTCGCCCCGAGACCAGCCGCCGCTCGCCGACGGGCAGCAGCTTGCGCGCATAGCCGCCGCGATCGGAAAAATAGACCAGCGTCACCGGCTGCCCCGCCTCGTCGACGCAGCGCACCCGCGACGGCGATCGCGGCCCGCCGCTGTCGTGGCCGACGACGCGCAGCATGAGCGTGACGATGCGGTCCACATAGGCCGGTGACAGCGCGTCGAGGCGGAATCGCTCGATCGCCGCCACCGGGAGGTGGAACAGGAGGTCGACGACGCGGTTGAGCCCAAGCCGCGCCAGCCCGCGCGCTACCGCGGGTCCGACGCCCTTCAGCGCGGACGCTTCGGCGAACAAGGGGTTGAGGATGCTGGGACGCATGGGGTATCCGCTCGCGACGTTAAACGATGGCGCGAGCCGGTTCTACCGGCCTCGCGCTGTTGCCGTTTGGGCAAAGGCCATCATGACCGACGATCTCGACTTCCGCCGCCGGCGCATCGCCTTTCGCGCCTGGCATCGCGGCACCAAGGAAGCCGACCTGATGATCGGCGGCTTCGCCGACCGCTATGCCGACGGCTGGGGCGCGGCCGAGCTCGACTGGTTCGAGGAGCTGCTCGCCGAGCAGGACGTCGACATCATGGCCTGGGCGCTCGGGCGCCAGGAACCGCCGGCGCGCTACGCGGGGCCGTTGCTCGACGCGCTCATGCGGCTCGATTTCATCGGAAAGGCGCGATGATGCGCGGGCCGGACGGCGCCCTTGCCTTCCCGGGAGTGGGGCGCATGATCGACCTCAATCGCCTCGTCCAGGCGAGCGAGCCGCTGACGCTCGCGGGGGTGCCGGCGGGGTTCCAGCCGTGGCTCCTCGCCGACCTGGCGCGCGCGGCAAGGGGCCGCGCGGTGTTCGTCGCCCCCGACGAGGGGGCGGCGCGCAGCGTCATCGACGCCGCCACCTATTTCGCGCCCGAACTGCACACGATCTTCGTCCCCGCCTGGGACACGCTGCCCTACGACCGCGCCTCGCCGAGCCTGCGCGTCGCGTCGGACCGGATCGCGGCGCTGGCAGCGCTCGCGGCACCGCAGCCAGGCGCGCAGCTCGTCGTGACCACGGTGAACGCGCTCACGCAGCGCACCTTGCGCCCCGACCGCATCGCCAGCCTCACCGCGCGGATCGCGCCGGGCGAGCGGATCGACCGCGACAAGCTCGCGGCGAAGCTTCAGGCCAACGGCTATGTGCGCAGCGACACCGTCGCCGACGCCGGCGAGTTCGCGATCCGCGGCGGGTTGCTCGACCTGTTCCCGGCCGGTGAGGAACTGGCGCTGCGGCTCGACTTCTTCGGCGACGAGATCGAGACGGTGCGCCGCTTCGATCCGGGCAGCCAGCGGACGGTCGAGACCAGCGCGGGCTTCACGTTGCTGCCGGTGTCCGAGGTCCTGCTCACCGACGAAACGGTGCGAACCTTCCGCCAGGGCTATGTCGAGACCTTCGGCGCCACCGCGACCGGCGACCCGCTCTACCAGGCGATCAGCGACGGGCGCCGGCTCGCCGGCATGGAGAATTGGCTGCCGCTGTTCGAGCCTGGCCTTGCGACGCTGTTCGACTATTTCGGCGACGACGACGTGTTCGTTCGCGACTTCGGCGCCGATAAGGCCGCCGAGCAGAGGTTCGAGGCGGTCGCCGACTATTACGACAACCGCAAGGCGGCGCTCGCCACCAGCAAGGGCAGCTACCGCCCGCTCGCCCCCGACACGCTCTACCTCAGCCCCGAGCAATGGCGCGAGAAGCTGGCGGCGCACCGCGTTCACCTCACCTCACCCTTCCATTTGCCCGAAGGGACGGCGCGCGCGGTCGATTTCGGCGCCGAGCCCGCGCGCGACTTCGCGCCCGAGCGCGCGGCGAACGAGAATGTCTACGAGGCGGTTCAGCGCCACGTCGACGCGCTGCGCAAGTCCAAGGCGCGCGTCGTGCTCGCGAGCTACACCGCCGGCGCCCGCGAACGCCTCGCCGGCCTGATCGGCGACCATGGCGTCAAGCGGCTGGCGGCGGTCGACAGCTGGCAGGAGGCGCTCGGCGCCTCGGCCGACGGCAAGGTCGCGCTGGCGGTCGTCCCGCTCGAGCATGGCTTCACGGCCAACGGCGTGGCGGTGCTCACCGAGCAGGACATGCTCGGCGACCGGCTGGTGCGGCGCAAGCGCGTCAAGAAGGCCGACGCCTTCCTCGCCGAGCTGGCGATGCTCACCCCTGGCGACCTCGTCGTCCACCAGGACCATGGCATCGGTCGCTACGAAGGCCTGACGACGATCCCGGTCGGCCAAGCGCCGCACGACTGCGTGATGTTGACCTACGATGGCGGCGACAAGCTCTACGTGCCGGTCGAGAACATCGACGCGCTGTCGCGCTACGGCTCGGAGAGCGAAGGCGTCGGCCTCGACAAGCTCGGCGGCGTCCAGTGGCAGGCGCGCAAGGCGCGGATGAAGGAGCGGATCCGCGAGATCGCCGGCGAGATCCTCAAGACCGCCGCGGCGCGCGCCACCCGCCCCGCCCCCGCCGCCGAGCCGAGCCCGACCGGCTACCCGCAATTCGTCGACCGCTTCCCCTATGCCGAGACCGACGATCAGCTGAAATCGATCGACGACGTGCTCGGCGACCTCGCCTCGGGGCATCCGATGGACCGGCTGGTGGTCGGCGACGTCGGCTTCGGCAAGACCGAGGTGGCGCTGCGCGCCGCCTTCGTCGCGGCAATGAACGGCATGCAGGTGGCGATCGTCTGCCCGACGACGCTGCTGGCGCGGCAGCATTACCAGAATTTCCGCGACCGCTTCGCGGGCTTCCCGGTCGAGGTGCGCCAGCTGTCGCGGCTGGTGCCGTCGGCCGATGCCAAGAAGACCCGCGAGGGGCTGACCGACGGCTCGGTCGACGTCGTCGTCGGAACGCACGCAATCCTGGCGAAAGGCATCGAGTTCAAGCAGTTGGGGCTCGTCGTTGTCGACGAGGAGCAGCGGTTCGGCGTCGTCCACAAGG
Organism: Sphingomonadaceae bacterium; assembly: GCA_030147805.1. Classification (GTDB taxonomy): domain Bacteria; phylum Pseudomonadota; class Alphaproteobacteria; order Sphingomonadales; family Sphingomonadaceae; genus Sphingoaurantiacus. Next base: position 44,463 of record JASBUR010000009.1, on the reverse strand, counting down.
AACGGCTGAAGGCGCTCAGGAACGACGTCCACGTGCTGACGCTCACCGCGACGCCGATCCCGCGCACGCTGCAGATGGCGATGTCGGGGCTGCGCGAGCTGTCGGTCATCACCACCCCGCCGGTCGACCGGTTGGCGGTGCGCACCTATGTCATGCCATGGGACGAGGTGGTGGTGCGCGAGGCCTTGCTCCGCGAACATTATCGCGGCGGTCAGAGCTTCTTCGTGACGCCGCGCATCGCCGACCTGCCAGACATCGAGAAATTCCTGCGCGAGAGCGTTCCCGAGATCCGCTACGTCGTCGCGCACGGCCAGATGGCGCCGACCGAGGTCGAGGAGCGGATGAGCGCCTTCTACGACAAGAGGTTCGAGGTGCTGGTGTCGACGACGATCATCGAATCGGGGCTCGACATCCCGAGCGCCAACACGCTGATCGTCCACCGCGCCGACATGTTCGGGCTGGCGCAGCTCTATCAGATCCGCGGCCGCGTTGGCCGTGCCAAGACGCGCGCCTATGCCTATCTCACCACCGCCGACAATGGATCGATCACCGAGACGGCGGAAAAGCGGCTCCAAGTGCTGTCGAGCCTCGACTCGCTCGGTGCCGGCTTCCAGCTCGCCAGCCACGACCTCGACATCCGCGGCGCCGGCAATTTGCTCGGCGACGAGCAGTCTGGGCACATCCGCGAGATCGGCTTCGAACTCTACCAGCAGATGCTCGAGGACGCGATCGTCGCCGCCCGCGCCGAGAGCCAGGGCCTGCGAGCGCCCGAGGAGGCGTTCAGCCCGACGATCGCGGTCGACGCGCCGATCCTCATTCCCGAGGATTATGTCCCCGACCTCAACCTGCGCATGGCGCTCTATCGGCGTATGAACGAGCTCGAAGACCGCCGCGCCGTCGACGGCTTCGCTGCCGAGCTGATCGACCGCTTCGGCCAACTGCCCGCCGAGGTGAAGAATCTGATCCTCGTGATCGAGACCAAGCTCAACTGCCGCACCGCCTGCATCGCCAAGCTCGAGGCGGGCCCCAAGGGCGCGATCGTCACCTTCAAGGGCGATCGATTCCCCAATCCGCGCGGCCTCATCGACTATATCCACCGCCTGAAGGGCACTGCGAAGCTGCGCCCCGACCAGAAGCTGGTGGTATCGCGCGACTGGGGCGGCCCCGACGCGCGGCTCAACGGCCTGCTGCAGCTGTCGCGCGGTCTCGCCAAGGTCGCCAGAGGAGAAGAAGTGAAGCCCGCCGCGGGCGCAGCGCCCGCCACCGCGCCGCCGAGGCCCGCGATCGGCAGCTACAAGAGCAAGCGCGGATAGCCGGCGGACGCGAGTTTAGACCGCCACCCTTCCCTGCAGCACGAGCGCGAGCTCCTGCACCGAATAGGGCTTGTGGAGCAGCGTGAAGCCGTGGCCGGCGTCGGTCGCCAGCACATGGCTGTAGCCGCTGGTGAGGACGATGCGGATCGCCGGCCAGCGCTCGCGGACGATGCGGGCGAGTTCGACGCCGCTGATCCCCGGCATCACCACGTCGCTGAACAGCATGTCGAACTCGCCGTCGAGCCGCTCGAGCACGCCGATCGCCTCGGCGGCGTTCGACGCCGACACCGTCTCGTAGCCGAGATCGACGAGCAGGTCGGAGGCGAACTCGTTGACCTGCTCGTTGTCCTCGACGACGAGCACGCGGCCCTGCCCGCGTTCCTGCGCCGGCGAGCGCGTCTCCTCGCCCGCATCGGGCGGGGTCGAGGCGCGCGGCAGGTAGAGCCGGAAGGTGGTACCGTGGCCGAGCTCGCTCGTGACCTCGACCTCGCCGCCCGACTGCTTGGCGAAGCCGTAGACCTGGCTGAGGCCGAGACCGGTGCCCTTGCCGACCTCCTTGGTGGTGAAGAACGGCTCGAACAGCCGCGGCAGCACATCCTCGGGAATGCCCGCCCCGGTGTCACTGACCGACACCGAGATGAAGGCGCCTTCGGCCGATGCATGGCCGCGAACCGCGGGAACGCTCGGCTGGTCGTCGAGGCTGATCAGCAGGCGCCCCTCGCCGTTCATGGCGTCGCGCGCATTGACCGCCATGTTGACGATCGCCGTCTCGAACTGGCCGATATCCGCCTCGACGAAGCACTGCTCGCAGTTCGACTCGATGACGAGCTCGACGCGCGCGCCGATGACGGTTCGCAGCATGTCGGCGATGCCGTTGACGCAGATCAGGACGTTGAACACCTCGGGCTTGAGCGCCTGCCGGCGCGCGAAGGCGAGGAGCTGCCGCGTCAGCTTGGCGGCGCGGTCGGCGGTGTCGGCGATCGCATCGATGTAGCGCTTCTGGCGCTGCTCGCTGATCTCCGGCCGCCGCAGCAGATCAACCGACGAGCGAATGACGGTCAGCAGATTATTGAAGTCATGTGCAATTCCGCCCGTGAGTTGGCCGACGGCTTCCATCTTCTGGGCCTGACGCAACGTGTCTTCGGCCTGCATGCGGACGGCGATCTCCTCCTGGACGCGCGCCTCGAGCGTCTCGTTGAGCTCGCGGAGCTTCGCCTCGGAGCGCTTGGCCTCGGTGACGTCGTAGAGCACGCCCATGATCTTGAAGCCGGGGCCGTCGAGATCGCGCATGATCTCGCCGCGCCGCGCGACCCAGCGCGTCTCCTCGTCGTCGGCGCGAACGATCATGAATTCGCCCGCGATCTCGGTCGCGGCATTGACGTCCTCGGGAACGATCGGCGCGCCGTGCGCGACCAGCGCGTTGATCGTGCGCACCGGCAGCGCGGTGGCGGGGTGCAGGCCGAGCAGCCGGCAGAATTGCGCCGACACGGCGACGGTCGCATAGCCGTCGGTATATTCGAAGGTGCCGACACCGCCCGCGGTCTGGGCGATGCGCAGCCGCTCCTCGGCGAGCCGGCGCTCGGTGACGTCGACGAGCAGCCCGGTGAAGCGCACCGGCTCGTCGCGCTCGTCGGCATGACCCTGTCCGCGCCCGTGGACCCAGACGATGGTGCCATCGGACCGGACCAGCCGGAACTCCTTCGAGAAGCGCTCGGCACCGCCGAGGATTCCGGCGACCGCGATACGCAGCCGCGCGCGATCGTCGGGATGGACCGCGGAAAAGAAGGTCGCGGTCGGGAGCGCCCGCCCTGCCATGTCGCCATCGAGCCCGTAAAGCGCGGCAAAGCGGTCGTCGACGTACAGCCGGTCGCCGGCGATGTCCCAGTCCCAGATTCCGCTGGCCCCCGCCGCGGCCAGCGTCAGGCGGGTGCGCCCGTCGGTCTCGCGCTGCGCGTCGTCGCCGGTCATGGCTAAGCCGCGTTTCCGACGATGCGCTCGATGAACTCGGCGAGCAGCAGCTTGAGCGCGGCGAGCGACGGCAGGTCCATCACCATCGCGATATAGCCGCGGATGTCGCGCTGGCGGATCGCGAAGTCGATGTAGAGAAACAGCACCAGCCCGTCGGAGGCGGCGTCGTCGCCGACCTCGAACAGCGACGAGCCGTCGCCGCGAACGATGTGCGGGACGGTCATCGTCAGCGACCGCTGCAGCATGTTGGCCATGGTCGCGAGGCAGGAATTGAGGATGATGTTCCCGGTTTCGGCGAGCGCCTCATGCTCGATGTCGGCGATCTCGGCGGGACTCATCTCGTCGCCGGTGACCGCGCGCACCAGCTCGAGGCTGTTGCTCTGCGGGAAGATCAGCAGCGCGCGGCCCGAGAAGGTCCCGGCAAAATCCTGTCGCACCGCGATGAGGTCCGACACCTCGCGTTCGGCGATCAACCGCGCCGCACGCCGCTTCGTGACGACCTCCATCGACGGGACCGAGAGGATCACCTGATCGGCAACCATCTTGCGCAAGTTGGACGCGGCGCGGCTGACGCCGATGTTGACGATCTCGGTCAGCGCGTCGCGCTCGAGTTCCTGCAGCGCGATGTCGTCGGGGATCATTCGCCGCGGGACCTGAGACGCAACGCGGCTCCCGAGACGAAACCGCGCAGGCCCTCGGTGGTGACGGGCTTGGGGACGAAGGCGGCGTTGACGGCGCGGGCGCGCGCGATGACCTCGTCCTGGATGTTGGCGGTGATGATCGCGATCGGCATCGTCGGAAACAGCGCGCGAAGCTCGGCCGCCAGCTCGAGCCCATCCTTGTCGGGCATGTTGAAGTCGATGAGCGCAAGGTCGACCGGACGCTCGTTAACGATCGCCAGCGCCTCGACCGCACCGTTCGCCTCGACCCGCTGCCAGTCGGGCTGCAGCTCGGCGAGCGCGCGGCCCGAGACGATGCGGGCGAGCTTGCTGTCGTCGATGATTAGCGCGGTAGGCGGCATGGAGTACTCCGGGAACGGCCGCGGGGTCGCGGGAATATTAGCGGGCAGGTTCGCCGTGCTTCAATAGCGGAAGAACCTGCTCGCGAACGAAACAATCGACGGGCGTGCCCTGAACCGGCGGGCGCGCGGCCAGCAATATCTGCAACAGCGCGGCATGGATATGGCCGCAGTCGCTGAGATCGAGGGGCGCGCGATGCTCGACGAGCAGCTGCAGCAGTGTTTCGGCGTCCTCGACGGGGCAGTCGCCCACCAGCCGGATGGCGCCGTCGGCGAACATGACGCTCATCCGACCAGCTCGTCGATGTCGAGCGCGACGAGCACGCTGCCGTCACCCAGCAGGCTCGTCCCGGCGATCCCGGGCGCCGCCGCGAGCAGGCCGGCGGGCGGGCGCAGCATGACGTCGAGCTGCGCGCCGAAGCCGTCGACGCCGAACGCCACCGGCTCGCCGCCAGCGCGCGCCACGAGCAGGCGCGTGTCGGCGGCGGCGGCGCCGCCGCGCTTGCCGAGCAGCTCGGCGAGGCTGAGATAGGGCAGCGTGCGGTTGCGCAGGACCACGGCCTGCCCGGTGCCGACGTTGACGATGCGCTCGCTCGCGACGCTCGCGGTCTCGACGATCGACTCGACCGCGACGGCGTAGCGGTCGTCGCCGACCTGCACCGTCAGCACGCGCGTCGTCACCGCGGTCAGCGGCAGCCGCAGGCGGATGACCGTGCCCTGGCCGACGCTACTGGCGATCTCGACGCGACCGCCGAGCCGCTCGATCGCCGCGCGCACCGCATCCATGCCGACCCCGCGCCCCGAAATCTCGCTCACCGCGCTCGCGGTCGAAAAGCCCGGCGCGAAGATCAGTTCGACGGCGGCCTGGTCGTCGAGCCGCGCCGCCGCCTCGGCGTCGAGCAGCCCGCGCGCGACCGCGGCGCGGCGCAGCGCCGCCGGGTCGATGCCGGCGCCGTCGTCGGCCACCTCGACGACGACGCTGTCGCCGGCGCGGCGCGCCGCGAGGCGCAGGCTGCCGCGCGCCGGCTTGCCCGCGGCGAGACGTACCGCCGCCGGCTCGATGCCATGGTCGACGGCGTTGCGCAGCAGGTGGAGCAGCGGTTCGAACAGCGCATCGGCGATGCCCTTGTCGATCTCGGTGCCCTCGCCGCTCATCGTCAGCTCGAGGTCGCGTCCGAGCGCCGACGCCGCCTCGCGCACCAGCCGCGGCAGGCGGCGCAGCGACGGACCGATCGGCGTCATGCGCGCCGCCCCGACCGAGGCGCGCAGCCGCGCCACCGACGCGTCGAGCGTGGTACGGACCGCGGCGAGGCGCGCGGCGAGCGCGCGGTCGAGCGTGTCGGCCTCGGCGGCGACATGCGCGAGCGCGTTGCCGACGACGATCAGCTCGCCGACGTCGTTGGCGAGCGCGGCGAGCAGCGCGACGTCGACGCGGAAGCTGCGCGATGCCTCGGGTACCGCGCCGGCGTCGACGGGCGCGGCGGCGGGCGCGCCGCCGAGCTCCTCGATCTCGACCTGATCGGCGACGAAGCGCAGCGCGGCGCGCACCGCGTCGGCGGGCGCGTCGCTAAGTCCCTCGAAGCGAAGGTTGCAGAGGAAGGGCTGCAGCTCGGCGAGCGGCGGCCAGGGCTCGACCGGCGCCGCGGTCAGCGAGATCAGGCCGGGCACCGCCGCGAGGACGGCGAGCGGGTCGTCGCCGCGGAAGAAGCAGTCGGGATCGGGCCGATAGCGCAGCGCGACGCGGGCGGAGGCCGGCGCGCCGCCGACCTGCGCGAGCAGGCGCGCCGCCCAGTCGGACGATGGGTACGCGACCGCGGCAGCCTTGCTGCCTCCGATCAGCGCCACGAGCCGTTCGGCGTCGGCGGCGGCCTGCGGCGGCAGCCGCCCGTCGCGCGCCATGCAGTCGACCCAGCGGTCGAGCTGGTCGACGCAGTCGAGAATCGCGGCGATCGCGGTGCCGTCGAGCGGGCGGCGACCGCCACGCGCCGCGCCGAGCAGGTCCTCGGCGGCGTGGAGCGCCGCGCCGGCGGGGGCCATGTCGAAGATCGCGACCGAGCCCTTGAGCGTGTGGATCGCGCGGAAGGCGCGGTCGAGGCGCGCGGCGTCGCCCGGCGCGCGGTCGAGCTGCGCGAGATCCTCTCCCGCCGCGGCGATGAGCTCGCGCGCCTCGACGAGGAACTGGGCCAGGAGCTCGTCCATCAGCGCCTACGATAGACGATCGCGTCGGGGAAGCGAGCCATCGCGAAGCGGTCGCTGATCCGAGACATCGATTCGGTATGGCCAAGGCACAGGAAGCCGTCGGGGTTGAGCCGGTCGAAGAGCCGGTCGGCGGCGAGCCGCCGCGACGCGTCGTCGAAATAGATCAGCAGGTTGCGGCAGAAGATCACGTCGAAGCGTCCCGCGGCGCGCATCGACGCCTCGTCGATCAGGTTGACGCTCGAGAAGCGAACCGACTCGCGGAGGTCGGCGATAAGCTGCCACCGCCCGCGGCCGCAGGGCTCGAAATAGCTGGCGACGAGCGGCGCCGGCAGCCGCGACAGCGCGCGCTTGCCGTAGATTCCCGCCCTCGCCTGCTCGAGCGTCGCGGTGTCGATGTCGGAGCCGACGATCTCGATGTTGTAGGCGTCGACGAGCGGCCAGTTCTCGAGCAGCCAGATCGCGATCGAATAGGGCTCCTCGCCGCTCGAACAGGGCATCGACCAGATGCGGACGAGATCGCCGGGGCGGCGGTTGGCGACGATCGCCGGCAGCAGCGAGCGCCCCAGCGCCGCCAGCTGGTGCTCCTCGCGGTAGAAATAGGTCTCGTTGACGGTGAAGCTGTTGACCAGCGCCTGCGCGCACGCCGGGTCGCCCGCCAGCCGCGCGAGATAGGCGCCGATGCTGTCGCTGCCGCTGGCGGCGAGCCCGTCGGCGATGCGCCGCTCGATATAGTAGCGCTTGCTCTCGCCGAAGGTCATGCCGGTCTGGCGGTACAGAAACTCGCTGAACAGCCGCAGGTCGGCGGGTGTCAGCTCGAAGGGGATGTCGGCACCGCGCCTGCTCATGCGCCCGCCAGCTTCAGCAGTTCGTCGGCGAGCCGATCGAGCGGCGCGACGGTCTCGGCGCCGCCGAGACGGACGAGCGCGCCGGGCATGCCCCAGACCACCGCGCTCTCTTCGGCCTCGGCGATTGTATGGCCGCCGAGCGACCGCAGCTGCGCCATCGTCTCGGCGCCGTCGGACCCCATGCCGGTCATCAACACCCCGACGAGCTGCCCGGCCGGCCGCTGCGCAAGCGCGCTCGCGACGAGCCGGTCGACGCTCGGGTGCCAGCGGTGCTCGGCGCTCGCCGGCACCGCCATCGCGACGGTCTCGCCGCCGCGCGTCGAGAGCTGCACATCGGCGTCGCCGCGGGCGATGTAGACGTTGCCGGGGAGCAGCGGCGTGGCGCGTACCACCTCCGACACCGTCAGCGCGCAGAGCCGGTCGAGCCGCCGCGCCAGCGCGCCGGTGAAGGTCGCGGGCATGTGCTGCGCGACGACGATCGGCCAGGGAAAGGTGACGGGCAGCGGTGCGAGCAGCGCGTCGAGCGCCGGCGGCCCGCCCGTCGAGGCGCCGACGAGGACGATGCGGTAGGTCGCGGCAGCCGGCGACGCCGCGACGCGGCGCGCGCGCCGCGCGACCGGCGGCGGCGACGCCTCGGCGGCGCGGCTTCGCAGCCGCACGCGCTCGCGCAGCCGCATGGTCCGCAGCCGGGCGCGCGACGCGGCGCGCACCTTCTCGACGATGACCGGCGCGACCTCGTCGATACGCAGCGAGATCGCGCCGCCGGGCTTCTCGACGAAATCGACCGCGCCCAATGCCATCGCCTCGAGCGTCTCGGCGGCGCCGTCGGCGGTGAGCGCCGACACCATCACCACCGGGCAGGGCCGCTCGAGCATGAGGCGGTCGAGGCAGGCGAGCCCGTCCATGCCGGGCATGTGGATGTCGAGCGTGACGACGTCGGGCGCGAAGCCATGCAGCTTGGCAAGCGCCTCCTCGCCGTCGCGCGCGATCTCGACGACGAAGTCGTCCTCGGCGGCGAAGATCTGGCCGAGCAGCCGCCGCATCAGCGCCGAATCGTCGACGATCAACAGCTTGATCACGACGCGGGCTGGGCTTCGGATCCGCCATGCATGGCAGCGAGCAGGTCGCGCTCGGCGCGATCGAGCAGCTCCTGGGGATTGACGAGCAGGACGAGGCGGCCGTCGACCTCGAAAGAGGCGACGCGGTCGATCGTCGCCGCCTGGTCGCCCCCGAGATCGGGCACCGGCTGCAGCGCCGCGGCGGGCACGCTGGCGACGCGGGTCACGCTGTCGACGACGAAGCCGGCCTGCGAGTCGCCGATCCGCACCACCACGACGGGCTTGCGCGCGCCGTCGCCGACGGGAACGCCGAAGCGCCGGCGCTGGTCGATGACGGGCAGCACCTGCCCGCGCAGGTTCATGATGCCGTCGACGAAGGCCGGCGCCTTGGGCAGGCTGGTGAGCCGCTCGGGGCGCCGCGTCACCTCGCTGACCGCAGCAATCGGCAGGCCGAACTCGTCGTCGCCGAGCCGGAACAACAGGATCTGCTCCTCCCCGGCGTCGGCGGTTGGTGCTGCTTTCATGTCCTCATGGCCTTCCTGCGCGAGGCGCGCGGTGACGTCGTCGTTGAGCAGCCGGTCGCTCGACAGCACCGATACCAGCCGCCGGCCGTCGTCGAGACGGCAGATCGCCTGGATGCGCGCTTCGGCCGCGCCGCGCGCCAGCACCAGCGGCAGCGGGTCGATCTGATCCTCGGCGACCTCGAGCACCGCGCTGACGGCATCGACGACCAGCCCGACGCGGTGGCGTCCGATGCGCGTCAGCAGCACGCGCGGCGGCGCGCGGCGCTCGCCGGCGCCGAGCGCGAGCAGCGCGCGCAGGTCGAGCAGCGGCACGAGGCGGCCGCGATGCGCGGCGGTGCCGGCGACCGCGGCGCCGGCGTGCGGCAGCAGCGCGACTCCCTCGGGGATCCGCAGCACCTCGCGCACGTCGCCGAGCGGCAGCGCGAACTCCTGGCCGGCGACGGTGAAGGCCAGCAGCGCGACGGTGGCCGTCGCGGCGGCGGCGGGCGCATGGGTTTCCACCACCGCCGCCGCGGCGCCCTTCGACGACCGCGGCGCGAGCGTCGCATAGGCGCGCTCGAGCAGCGGGCGCGGCTCGATGAGCCGTGCGGCGCGCGCCTCGGCGACGAGCGACGACACCTCGTCCACGAGCAGGCCGACGGGAGTCGCGCCGGCGAGCATCACCAGCCGGCGCTCGGGCCCGACGGGCTGTCCGAGAAGGCCGGCGAGCGACACGACCGGGACGACGGCGCCGCGCACGTTGGCGAGCCCGCGCAGACTCTCGGGCGCATGCGGCACGCGCGTCGTGCGCGGCGCGGGAATCACCTCGACGACGTCGGCGGCGGGCATCGCCAGCCGCTCGCCGCCGGCGGCGAAGGCGAGCAGCTGGGACGCCGCCGCCGCGGTCACGCGCGGTTGGCCCGCAGCTCTTCGGCGAGCGAGGCGATCTCCTCGATCGCCGCAGCGAGCTCCTCGGCGCCGTGCGCTTGCTCGCGCGCCGCCGCCGCCGCCTGCTGCGCCGCCGACGAGGCCTCCTCGGCGACCGCCGCGATCTGCTGTGTGCCGGCCTGCACCTGCTGGACGGCATCGACGATGGCGTCGGCGCCTTCGGCGATGCGGCGACTGCCCGAGGCGATCTCGCCCAGTTCGGCGCGCGCGGTGGCCAGGCGTTCGCCGACGATACGCCCACGCACCGCCTCGGCCTCGGCGACCGCGGCGAGCTGATCGAGATCGCGCCGCGCGATCGCGACCTCGTCCTGCATGGCGCGCAGGATGTCCTTGGCGCGATCGGCGTTGGCGGCCGCGTCGCGCGCCAGCGAGCGAATGTCGCCCGCCACCGTCGCGAAGCCGCGTCCCGCCTCGCCGGCGCGCGTCGCCTCGACCGAGCCGCTGACCGCGAGCATCGTCGTCTGCACCGCGACGAGCGCCACCGAATCGACGACCTTCTCCATGCGGCGGCTGCTGTCGAGCAGCTCGCCGACCAGTTTCGACAGCTCGCGCGTCTCGGCGAGCGCGGCGGCGGCGCCTTCGGTCAGGCCAGCGACGCCGGCGCTGGTCTCGTCGAGCGCCGCGGACAGCGTCGCGACGCCATCGAGCGCGACGCCGGCACGCTCGCGCGCGACCGACGCGCCGCGCTCGATCTGCACGAGCGCGGCGTTCGACTGCGCGACCGCGGCCGCCTGGACCTGCGCGCCGCGGCCGATCTGGTCGACCGCGACGAGAATCTCGCCGGCCGCGCCCGACAGTTCCTGCACCGTCGCCGAGAGCTGTTCAGCCGAGGCGCCCAGCTGCTCGATCGCCGATTCATCGCGACGCTGCAGCAGTCGCTCGGCCAGGGCGGCGAGCGCCTGCGAGGTCTGCTGGCTCTCGTCGAGCGACAGGCTCTGCTGCTGGACCGAACGCTGCGCCTCGGCGGCCGCCGCCGCCTGTTCCTCGGCGGCGCTCGCCACGTCCTCGGCACCGCGCTGCGCCTCGCGCGCACCGGCTTCCGCCTCGACCGCGGCGTTGAGGATCGACTGCGCGCCGTCGCCGAGCGCCGTCAGCTGCTCGCGCAACCCGGTCAGCCGCTCGAGCGCTGCGCGGCCGCCGGCCGCCTCTTCGCCGGCCTTCGCCGCGGCACCGCGCATCCGAGACACGACGGTCCGCACCTGTTCGCCCGCGGCGGCGGCCAGCGACTTGACGTCGGCGGCGCTGCGCTCCGAGACCTCGGCGAGCGCGCGCACCTCGTCGGCGACCACTGCGAAGCCACGGCCCTGATCGCCGGCGCGCGCCGCCTCGATGGTGGCGTTGAGCGCGACGAGGCTGGTCTGCTCGGAGATGTCACCGACCGCCCCGCTGATCTGGCCGATGTCGCCGGCATGCGCTTCGAGGCCGACGATCGCCTCCGCCGCCGCGGCCTGGCGCGCGGCGTTCGCCGCGATCGCGCCCGCCGAGGCTTCGATGTGGACGGCGGTCTCGACGAAGGCGCCCTGCAGCGCCTCGGTCCGGCGCCGCGCTTCCTCGGCACGCTGGCGCGCCTCGACGAAGGCGGCGCTCAGCGCGCCGATGCCGGCGAGCGATTCCTGCGACGCGCCGGCCGCTTCCTCGGCGCCGGTGGCGATCTGCTCCATCGATCGGCGAAGCTCCTCGGCCGCCGACGAGGCCTCGGTCAGACCGGTGGCGAGCTCCTCGGTGGCGGCGGCGATGCGCTCGGCGGCGCCCTGCGGTGCGCGCGATGCGGCCACCGGTCGGCGCGGCGCCTTCGGCGGGGTTGCTTCAGCCGGCGCTTCCGCTGTGGGCCGGGCAGCCTTGCGGCGACTGGAGAGCGCCGACGTCTTTACGAGAGCCATGTTGTTCCACCGTCTGTGAGCGGCCAGAGGTAGCGCCTCAACGGAGGGCGTCCAGACAATTCTGCGCCGGTCCAAGCCGGTCTGCGCGTCGATCCGGAGCTGGCCGCTTCGGCGGCGCCGGACGGGGCAGCGCTCGACGCGCCTGCGGCGCGCGGTGTCGGCCGCGCGGCACATCGACTTTGCGCGCCGTCCCTCGTTCTGGCATGCCGTCACGGCACGACGCAATTTCGAACCGCTGTCCGAAAATGGGAGAGGCGACGATGGAAACCCGGCAACTCGGCGGCTCGGGCCTGACGGTGTCGATCGTCGGTCTCGGCTGCAACAATTTCGGCGGAATGAAACAGTCGCTCGATAACGCGGGCGCCACCGCGGTGGTGCATGCGGCGCTCGATGCCGGGATCACCCTGTTCGACACCGCCGATTCCTACGGCACCGCCGGCGGCTCGGAGAGTCTGCTCGGGCAGGCACTCGGCGCGCGCCGGCGCGACATCGTCCTCGCCACGAAGTTCGCCTCGCCGATGAACCGCGAGGTCAGCACGCGCTTCAACGGCGGCCGGCGCTATATCTTCAAGGCGGTCGAGGACAGCCTGCGGCGGCTGAACACCGACTATATCGACCTGTATCAATATCATTTTCCCGATCCGCTCACGCCGATCGACGAGACGCTCGGCGCGCTCGACGATCTGGTTCGCAGCGGCAAGGTCCGCCACATCGCCTGCTCGAATCTCCCCGGCTGGCAGCTCGTCGATGCGGCGTGGACCGCACGCCATCACGGCTATGAGCGTTTCCTGTCGACGCAGGCCGAATACAGCCTCCTCGCCCGCTCGGCGGAGCGCGAGCTGTTCCCGGCGCTGCGTGCGAGCCACATGACGCTGCTCCCCTATTTTCCGCTCGCCAGCGGACTGCTGACCGGCAAATATCGCAAGGGCGGCGACGTCCCGGCGGACAGCCGCATGGCGATCGGCCGCTTCGCCCAGCAGATGACCGAGGCCCGGATCGAGCGGGTCGAGGCGCTGATCGCCTTCGCCGCCGCGCGCGGCCGGTCGGTCCTCGAACTCGCGATGAGCTGGCTGGCGGGGAAGCCGATCGTCTCCAGCATCATCGCCGGCGCGACCCGGCCGGAGCAGGTCCGCGCGAACGTCGCCGCGACAGGCTGGACGCTGAGCGCCGACGATCTGGCCGAGCTCGACCGTCTTACCCTCGGCGGCAGCTGAAGCCGCCGCTCGGTCAGGCCGTCGCCTGCGCCACCGCGTCGCGGAGCGCCGCGACCGGCTGTGCGCCGACCACCGCGAGCTTCCGGTCGAAGACCATCGTCGGGACGCCGCTGACGCCGATCGCCCGGGCATGGTCCGCCTGCGCCTGCACCGCTGCACGGTCGGCGTCGCCGGCGAGCAGCTTCGCCACCACCGCCCGATCGAGACCGACGGCGGCGCCGAGGTCGGCAAGCACTTCGGTGTCGCCGATGTCGCGGCCGTCGACGAAATAGGCGGCGAACAGCGCCTCGGCGAGTGCGTCGGCGACGCCCTGCCCGGTCGCCCAGCGCATCAGCCGGTGCGCGTCGCGCGTGTCGGGGACGCGCGGCGCCTTGCCGAGTTCGAGATGCAGCCCGGCGTCGCGCGCCGCCCGCTCGACCGCTGCGCCGAGCTCCTTTGCGCGCTCGACGCTGCCGAACTTGGCGCGGACCAGCTCGGCGCGGTCGATGCCGCCGGCCGGCATCTCGGGATGCAGCAGATAGGGGTGCCAGCGCGTCTCGACCTCCGCCTCGGCGCGCAGCGCGTCGAGGTTCCGCTTGCCGATGTAGCACCAGGGGCAGACGAAATCGGAGATGAAGTCGATCGTCGTCACGCCCACCTCAGGCCGCCGCGGCACGGGCCTGTTCCCAGGCGCTGACGAACGGGCCGAGCTCGGCGCCGGTCATCGGCTGCGCGCAGAGGAAGCCCTGATATTGACCGCAGCCCTCACGCACCAGGATGTCGAGCTGCTCGGGCGTCTCGACCCCCTCGGCGACGACGTCCATGCCGAGCGAGCGCGCCATGTCGACGATGCCGCGCACCACGACGCGGCCGCGCGGCGAGCCGACGACGTCGGTGACGAGCTTGCGGTCGATCTTGAGATAGTCGAGCGGCAGCGACTTCAGATAGGCGAGCGACGAATAGCCGGTACCGAAATCGTCGATGGCGATCTTGATGCCGAGATCGCGCAACGCCGACAGCATGCCGGCGGCGCGGTCGAGATTTTCCATCAGTCCGCCCTCGGTGACCTCGAGCGTCAGCCGGTCGACGGGGAAGCCGGTGGCGCGCTGCACCTCCATCACCGTCTTGTCGAAATCGTCGAACTTGAGGTCGTCGGCGGTGACGTTGACCGACAGCCGCATGTCGTGGAGCGGCCCGTCCCAGGCGGCGGCCTCGCTGAGCGCCTTGTGGATGATGTGCTCGGATAGCCGCGCGGTCAGTTCAGCGCTGGCAGCGACGTCGAGCAGCGTCTCGGCGGGCAGCATGCCCATCACCGGGTGACGCCACCGCACCAGCGCCTCGACCCCGCAGATCGCCTGCGTCACCACTTCGACCTGCGGCTGGTAGACGATGTCGAGCTCGTCCGATTCGAGCGCGCGGCGCAGGTCGGTCTGCAGATCGGCCATGCGCTCGCGCGCGTCGTCGCCATCGCCGGGGAGGAAGACGCGGTAACTGTTGGGCTCGTGCGCCTTCGCCTCGGCGAGCGCGGCGCTGGCGCGACGGAACAGCACCTCGCTGCTGTCGAGCCCGGTCTCGCCGACCGCGATCCCCATGCGGCACGCCAGATGGACGGCGCGACCGCTCACCACGAACGGCCGCTCGAACGCCTCGCCCAGCCGCTCGCTGAACTGCACGACGTCCTTGAGCATCACCGGACCGGCGAAAGCGACGATGAATTCGGCGCCGGCGAGCCGCGCGATCAGCATGCGCTCGCCATAGGCTTCCTCGGCGCCCGCCAGCCGGCGCAGACGCCGGCCCACTGCCTGCATCAGCGCGTCGGCAACGCCACGGCCATAGCTGGCGTTGACCTGGTCGAAGCGGCTGATCGCCAGCTGGACGATGATGCAGGCCGGATCATAGGCGGTGCGCCCGCCGAGCAGCTGATCGATCCAGGCGCGCGCATAGCCCTGGTTGGCGAGCCCGGTCAGCTGGTCGAAATGCGCCGCCAACCGATGTTCGATCATCGAGGCATCGAGATCCTCGACGGTCGCGGTCAGACCCGCCAGCTCGCCGTTCGGGCCGTGCATGACGCGCACATGATGCACGATGCGGTGCGGACTGCCGTCGACCATCATCCGATGCTCGACGTCGCCGCCCGATCCCGACACCAGCAGCCGCCGTAGCCCGCGCCGCACCTTGAGCCGCTCGGGTGTGTCGAGCCGGCGGAGGACCGCCGTCACGTCGACCGACCCGGCGACCGGCCGGCCGAGCAGCGCGGCGAGCGACCGCGAGATCGTCGCCGCCGGTTCGCCCGCCGACCAGTGCCAGCGCGCGGTGTCGGTGAGCGCCGCCTGCGCGCTCACCACCGCCGCGCTGGCGCCCGTCGCCTGCATGCGGCGGACGTAGCGGTCGGCGAAACGAAGCGCCTCGCCGAGTTCGGTGGCTGAAAAGGGGCTGATCAGGAAATGCGTGGCCCCGCATTCGTAGACGGCACCGAGCGCCTCGCTGTCGCTGCGCGACAGCAGCAGCATCAGCGCGCCGCGCCGTGCCTCGACCGCCGGCGCAATCTGCCGCGCGAGCTTGAGGCCATGGTCGAGCGCGCCGCGCGCATCGATCACCGCAATTCCCGAGGCGGACTGGCCGAAGCGGCGGACCGCCTCGTCGGACCGCCGGGCGGCGGTCACGGTCCGGCCGGTCGCCTCGATCGCCGCCGTCACCTCCTGGCGATAGCGCACCGAGACGATGAAGATCGGCGCCTGCTGACCCGTCCCCGTCATCTTTATCCAATATTCGTTCGGCCCGGTGATGCCCCACCCGGCCGACGTTCATCCTGTTTGCGGACCTTCCGGCCCGAACGCATGCTAAACGCAGCGCTCAAACAATGCCATAGGCTGGACTTGTTCCTTTCGCATCCGCACATTGCGCCGCATGGCGGATGCGCTTCACAGCAAGGACGCAGCGGGCTTGCGGCCGCTGATCGACGGCTTCGGCCGACGCATCGACTATCTGCGCGTGTCGGTGACCGACCGCTGCGACTTCCGCTGCGTCTACTGCATGTCCGAGCATATGACCTTCCTGCCGAAGGCCGACGTGCTGAGCCTCGAGGAAATCGACCGGCTGGCGAGCGCCTTCGTGCGCCGCGGCGTGCGCAAGCTCCGGCTCACCGGCGGCGAACCGCTGGTCCGCCGCGGCATCATCGACCTCGTTCGCTCGCTGTCGCGACATCTCGAATCGGGGGCGATCGACGAGCTGACGCTGACCACCAACGGCAGCCAGCTGGCGCGCTATGCCGCCGACCTCGCCGCCGCCGGCGTCCGCCGGCTCAACGTCAGCCTCGACACGCTTGACCCCGATCGCTTCGCGCACATCACCCGCTGGGGGCGACTGCCGCAGGTGCTCGACGGCATCGCCGCCGCCACGGCTGCCGGACTGCACGTCAAGATCAACATGGTGGCGCTCAGGGGCATCAACGACGACGAGATCGAGGCGATGCTGCGCTGGTGCGGGGCGGCGGGGCATGATCTGGTGCTGATCGAGACGATGCCGCTCGGCGAGGTCGAGGAGGATCGCACCGACCGCTATCTGCCGCTATCGCAGGTCCGCGGCGACCTCGAGCGGCGCTGGACGCTCGAGCCGATCGCGCTGTCGACCGGCGGGCCGGCGCGCTACGTGCGCATCCGCGAGACCGGCCAGCGGCTGGGGTTCATCACGCCGCTCACGCATAATTTCTGCGAAAGCTGCAACCGCGTGCGGCTCACCGCGACGGGCACGCTCTACATGTGCCTCGGCCAGGACGATGCTGCCGACCTTCGCGCGATCATCCGCGCGACCGAGAGCGACGCGGCGCTCGATGCCGCCCTCGACGCGGCAATGGTCCGCAAGCCGAAGGGGCACGACTTCCGCATCGACCGCCGCGCCGCGGCGCCGGCGGTGACGCGCCATATGAGCCTGACCGGCGGATGAGCCGCTTTTCGCGACTGGCGCTGCTCGCCTCGCCCACCGAACCGGCCGAGGCGGCGGCGGAAACGCTGCGCGGCCTCTACGAGTGGGCGCCGGTGGGCGAGGCCGACGTCATCGTCGCGCTCGGCGGCGACGGCTTCATGCTGCAGACGCTGCACGGCGTAATGGAGCGGCGGCGGCCGGTGCCGGTATTCGGCATGAACCTCGGCACCGTCGGCTTCCTGATGAACGGCTACCACCCCGACGGGCTGCTCGACCGGCTGACCAACGCCAAGCCGTTCGTGCTGCATCCGCTGTGCATGGAAGCGAAGACGGTCAGCGGCCAGCGCATCGTTTCGCCGGCGATCAACGAGGTGTCGCTGCTGCGCGAAACGCGTCAGGCGGCGAAGATCGAGATCGCCATCGACGGACGCGTCCGCATGTCCGACCTCGCCTGCGACGGCGTGCTGGTGGCGACGCCCGCCGGCTCGACCGCCTATAATCTCTCGGCGCACGGCCCGATCCTGCCGCTGCAGAGCGATCTGCTGGCGCTGACGCCGATCAGCCCGTTCCGGCCGCGGCGCTGGCGCGGCGCGCTGATCCCCGCCGCCTCGGCGATCGAATTCCGCGTGCTCGAGGCCGCGAAGCGCCCGGTGAGCGCCGTCGCCGACCAGGTCGAGGTGCGCGACGTTGCCAGCGTCAAGGTCTCGACCGACCGCGCCACCAAGCTCGAGCTGCTGTTCGACCCCGAATATGCGCTCGACGACCGCATCGTGATGGAGCAGTTCCTCACCTGAGGCCGTCCGGCACGGGAAAAGGTGGAAAGCAGTGCTTGGCAGCACCGAAGACGGTTGCTATACCCCGCGCCGCTCCATTCCTCGGTAGCTCAGTGGTAGAGCATCCGACTGTTAATCGGACGGTCGTAGGTTCGAATCCTACCCGGGGAGCCAGATACGGAAAGGCCCGGCGCAAGCCGGGCCTTTTTGGCGTCCAGGCCTAGAGCCAGCCCTTCCGCTTGAAGAACAGGTAGGGCAACACCGCCGACATCACCATGAGCGCGAGCGCATAGGGATAGCCGAGCAGCCAGCGCAGTTCGGGCATGTGTTCGAAGTTCATCCCGTAGATGCTGGCGACCAGCGTCGGCGGAAGGAAGACCACCGCGGCGACCGAGAAGATCTTGATGATCGCGTTCTGCTCGATGTTGATCAGCCCGAGCGAGGCATCGAGCAGGAAGCTGATGTTGGTGGCCAGAAAGCCCGAATGGTCGATGAGCGAGGCGACGTCGCGACCGAGGCTCTTCACATGCTCGCGGAGCTCGCGGTCCTCGCGGATATGGTGCGGAAGCGACAGGAAGCTCATCAGCCGTCCCATGCTGGCGAGGCTGTCGCGCGTCTTGGCAAGCAGATCCTGGTCGTCGCCGATGCGCAGCAGCAGCTCCTGCAACGTGTCGTTCGACATGCGACCGCGGCGACGTGCGCTCTGCAGGCCGCGCCGGAAAATCGTCCGCGACGTCTTGTCGATATCGCTCTGGACGACCTCGAGCGTATCGGCGAGCCGATCGATGATCGCATCGAGCAGGTGGATGAGCGTCATCGTCGCCGAGCCGCACAGGCTCGGCTCGCGCTGGATGTGCGCGGCAAAGCTGCGGAAGGGCTTGGGGTCGGCGTAGCGCACCGTGACGAGATGCTCGGGCGTCAGCACGAAGCTCACCGGGGTGCTGACCGGATCGCCGGCCTCGATGCCGCTCATCACATTTGCGGTAAGGAACACCGCGCCGCGTTCCTGGTAAAGACGGCTCGACGGTTCGATCTCCGCCATTTCCTCGCGCGTCGGAACCTGAAGCCCGAGCGTGAGCTCGACGAGCCGTTCCTCCTCGCGCGAGGGTTCGAGCAGATCGATCCACACGGTGTCGGAAGGCAGGATCGCGCTCGCCTCGCCGGCGTCGATCGCGATGCCCCCCGGCCGACCGGGCTGAAAAATCCGCAAAACCATTCGCCAGTTCCTGCCTGCCCGGTCGTTGCGATCCTTGTCGCGACAATGCGTGCCGTTGTGAAGACCGACGGCATTGTTGCAGATGTTAATTATCGTTAATGATGAGCGGCACATCGACCACCGGGGGGTGAAATGGCGACCGAGGAAGTCAACGCGCTCGAGCGATTGCTCGAGCGGATGCGCGCGCTCTACAGCGAGATGGGCGGCTATCACGGCGGAGTCTCGCTGCTCCATCTCGAAGCCGCCGTCGTTTCGCTCGAAAGCCATCTTCACCGGCAGCGCACCGCCGCCTGACGCCACGCTTCCGGACGGGAACGATGTCGTCCGCCATTTGTTGGGTGCGCGGTTCCAAAAGGAGATCCTCGTGACCCGAAGCCTGATCCTGTCATCCGTTGCCCTGCTCACCCTGGCGGCGTGCGGCAACTCCGAGAATGTGGCGACCGAGGCGGAAACCGCCACCGGCGACGCGACGATCGAGACTGCAACGGCCGCGCAGCCAGGCGCGATGCCGGCGATGGGCGACCCCGCCACCGATCCCAACACCCCCGCCGGCTATGCGATGACGGCGGCGCTCAGCGACATGTACGAGATCGAATCGAGCCGGCTGGCGCTCGAGAAGTCGAATTCGGCCGAGGTGAAGCAGTTCGCCCAGATGATGGTCGACGGCCACACCCAGACCACGGCCGAGCTGAAGTCGGCACTCGCCGCCGCCGGGGTCAGCATGACGCCGCCGGCCACGCTCGACGCGCGTCGCCAGGCGATGGTCGACGAGCTTCGCGGCATTGAGGCCGCCGCGTTCGATACCGCCTATCTCGACCAGCAGACCCAGGCGCACGAAGAAGCGCTGAACCTGCACCAGGGCTTTGCGCAGAGCGGCGACAGCGCGCAGCTCAAGGCTTTCGCCGCCAAGACCGCTCCGATCGTCCAGGGCCACCTCGACACGGTGAAGCGGCTCGACGAGAGCGGCGCCGACGAGCCGGCCGCCAACCCGCCACAGTAACGAATAGATGAATCAAAGAGGCCGGCGAGATCACTGATCTCGCCGGCCTCTTCATGCGCAGCGCCTGGGCTGCAGGCTTCTGCGGGCGTCAACCGCCCGCGGGCTGGCGGTTGCGGTAGCGCTGCCCGATCATGAGTGCCGCCGCGCCGGCAATCCCGGCCCCGACGAGCCCCAGCGTGCGGCCATTGTCGCGCGCGAAGCGGCTCGCCCGGCCGAAGCCGCTGCGTTTTGCCGCCTTCGATTTCTTGTGCTTCGCCATGAATGTCTCTCCTTCGACAGCCGGCGATCAACGCACCGAATCGGAGCCGGGTTCGCGGCGCGCGACGAGCCGCCGCTAGTCCGCGACGACCCCGTTCCGGTCGACGCTGGCGATATACTGGCCGGCCGCATCCGCGATCTCGATACGCCAGTCGTCGTCGCGCGCGTTCTGACCGGCGGCGAGCTCGACGGCATGCCGCTTGGCCGCCGCCAGGTCGACGCAGTCGGTGCCCTGCGTGTCGAGCTCGACGCGCGGACCGCTGCGAAGATGAAAAAAGTGAAGCGCCATGGCCGACAAGCGCACCGAAGCGCCAGACGTTCCAGGCCGACGCGGCGGGCCGGTCGCCGCGCTAGGCGGGACGCCACTCCGCCGGGATCTCGCGCTCGCGGCGCATCAGTTCATGTATCGCCTGACCCAGTAGCCGCTCCGCCTCGGCGGACAGGGGGCCGACGAGCAGGTCGCGGACGTTGCCGAGCATCTGCATGGCATTGAGCAGGCGCAGCCGCTCGTCGCCATGTGCCGCGGCAAGCGCAAGCTCGCGCGACAGGTTGTCGAGCGACGTCGGTCCTTCGGGTTCGAACATTCCCACCGCGCCGGGCACCAGCTCGGCAAATTTTACATGACGCATCAGCCACCTCCGCCGCGCCAACCTCGACGATGCGCCGCAGCGCAGCCAGATCGTAATTGTGCGGTAGGTGACCGGCACAGGGTCTCCCCCCGATTTTCGACAGCGCTTCGCCGCCGGGCGCGATCGTGTATCTGTCGGGGCAAATCGCATGGGGAGAGACGACATGGGCAACATCAACGCGGTGACCGATCTGGCGGTCGAGGGCAATGTCGGCGTGATCACGGTCGACTCGCCGCCGGTGAATGCGCTGTCGGCCGACGTGCGCGACGGACTGTCGGCGGCGGTGGGCAAGGCGGTCGCCGACCCGGCGGTCGAGGCGATCGTGCTGATCTGCGCCGGGCGCACCTTCATTGCCGGCGCCGACATTTCCGAGTTCGGCAAACCGCCGCGCGGCGCCTCGCTGCACGAGGTGCAGGCGACGATGGAGAACGCCCCGAAGCCGATCGTGGCGGCGATTCACGGCACCGCGCTCGGCGGCGGTCTCGAGGTGGCGCTGACCTGCCACTACCGTGTCGCGGTGCCGTCGGCGAAACTCGGGCTTCCCGAGGTCAAGCTGGGCCTGCTGCCGGGCGCCGGCGGCACGCAGCGGCTGCCGCGCATCGTCGGCGCGGCGAAGGCGCTCGACATGGTGACGAGTGGCACGCCGATCGGCGCCAAGGCGGCGCTCGACACCGGCCTCGTCGACGATCTGGCGCCCGAGGGTGAGCTGCGCGCCGCGGCCGTCGCCTTCGCCGCCAAGATCGTCGCCGAGAAGCGGCCGCTGAAGAAGGTCCGCGATCTCGAGGTGAAGGGCGGCAGCCCCGAGCTCTTCGCCGAGTTCCGCAAGGCGAACGCACGCCGGTTCCGCGGCTACGAAGCGCCCGAGGCCAATATCAAGTGCATCGAGGCGGCCGCCACCCTGCCCTTCGACGATGGCATGAAGCGCGAGCGCGCGCTGTTCATGGAGTTGATGTCGGGTGTTCAGTCTGCAGCGCAACGCTATGTGTTCTTTGCCGAACGTCAGGCCGCCAAGATCCCCAACCTGCCTGACGACAGCGCGACGCGCGCGATCCGCAAGGTCGGCGTCATCGGCGCCGGAACGATGGGCGGCGGCATCTCGATGAACTTTCTGTCGGCCGGCGTGCCCGTCACGATCGTCGAGATGAAGCAGGAGCCGCTCGACCGCGGCGTCGGCACGATCCGCCGGAACTACGAGAACAGCGCCGCCAAGGGCAAGCTCAGCGCCGAGGGCGTCGCGCGCAACATGGGGCTGCTCACCCCGTCGATGTCGCTCGAGGACCTTGCCGACTGCGACCTGATCATCGAGGCGGTGTTCGAGAACATGGACATCAAGAAGGACGTCTTCGGCAAGCTCGACAAGATCGCCAAGCCGGGTGCGATCCTCGCCTCGAACACCAGCTATCTCAACGTCGACGAGATCGCCGCGGCGACGGCGCGGCCGCAGGACGTGGTCGGGCTGCATTTCTTCTCGCCGGCCAACGTCATGCGGCTGCTGGAGGTGGTGCGCGGCGCGAAAACCGCGCCCGATGTGCTGGCGACGGCGATGGCGGTGGCGAAGAAGATCGGCAAGGTCGCCGTCGTCGCCGGCGTCTGCCACGGCTTCATCGGCAACCGCATGCTCAGCCCGCGCCAGCGCGAGGCCAACAAGCTGATCCTCGAGGGCGCGATGCCCTGGGACGTCGACCGCGTGCTCTACGACTTCGGCTTCCCGATGGGACCGTTCCAGATGGCCGACCTCGCCGGACTCGACATCGGCTGGTCGAAGGAGACGTCGAAGGGCGAAACGCTGCGCGACCGGCTCTGCGAGATGGACCGGCGCGGCCAGAAGACCGGCAGCGGCTTCTACGACTATGACGAGAAGCGCAACCGCACCCCCTCGCCGCTCGTCGAGAAGATGATCCTCGATTTTGCCGCCGAGAAGGGCGTCAACCGCCGCCCGATCTCCGACGACGAAATCCTCGAGCGCTGCGTCTATCCGATGATCAACGAGGGCGCGAAGATCCTCGACGAGGGCATGGCCTACCGCGGCTCGGACATCGATATCGTCTGGATCAACGGCTATGGCTGGCCGGTCTATCGCGGCGGCCCGATGTTCTACGGCGATACCGTCGGGCTGCAGGCGGTGGTCGACCGGCTCAAGCAGTATCAGAGCACGCAGGGCGACGATTTCGCCCCGTCGCCGCTGCTGGAGCGACTGGCGGCGGAGGGCGGCAAGCTCAGCCAATATTCGGTAAAATAGCCCCTCGCTCTGTCGTTGGCGGGGCAGGTCAACCGGCCTCACCCCTTGCAGGGTTTGATCGCCCGCGGGCTCGGGCGCGGCTCGGCGGTCTCGAACACGGCCAGATAGCCGCTGGTGCCGCCGAGATCGTGGAACGCCGTCTGGCGATAGCCGAGCGCCGCCAGCTCGCAGCGCAGCAGCGCCGGCGGCGTGCCGTGGCGGTTGGTCGGCCGGTTCATGTCGGCGATGGCGACGCGCGCGCCCGGCTTCATCGCGGCGTGGAGGTGCCACAGCAGCCCGAACGGCTGCTCGACCTCGTGATACATGTGCATCAGCAGCGCGAGGTCGGCCTCGCCCGTCGGCAGCTTGGGGTCGTGCGGCTCCCCGAGCGTCACGGTAACGTTGGGCAGCCCTTCGGCTTCCACGCGGCCACGCAGCCGGTCGACGTAGGCGGGAACGATGTCCTCGGCGAACACCCGTCCGCTGGCGCCGACGCGCTGCGACAGGCGAACGGTGTAATAGCCGTTGCCGGCACCGATGTCGGCGACGGTCATTCCGGGCGCGATGCCGAGCAGGTCCATGACCTTCTCCGCCTCGCCGGCGCGGTCGCGGGCGTCCTCGTTCGAAAACTGGTCGCTGACGATGTCGGCGACGGCGCGGTGCGGCCGGGGGAAGGCCGACGCCGGCGCGCTTTCATGGACCACATGCCCGGTATCGGCCGACCGGGCATCGCAGGCAGCGAGCAGCAGCGCGAGCGCGATGAGGCGGAGGCGGCTAGCCACGAACGCGGATCAGCCCTTCCTGCGCGACGCTCGCCACCAGCCGGCCGTCGCGCGTATAGACCGATCCACGGTTGAATCCGCGCGCGCCCGCAGCCTTGGGACTGTCCTGAACGTAGAGCAGCCATTCGTCGGCACGGAACGGCTCATGAAACCAGATCGCATGATCGAGGCTGGCGCTCTGCAGCTTCGGATTGAGCCACGAGATATCGTGGGGCAACAGACAGGTATCGAGCAGCGTCATGTCGGATGCATAGGCGAGCATGCACTGATGCAGGGCCCGCCCCTCGCCGATCGGCCCGGCGATGCGGAACCAGACGTCGTGCGACGGTGGCCCCTTGCCGGGATTGATCAGGTCGCGCGGCGCGATCGGCCGAATCTCGATCGGCCGGTCGCGCAGCCAGTGCGCGCGAAGGCTCTCGGGAATGCGATCGGCATCGCGCCGGCGCAGCTCGATCTCAGGCGTGAGCCCCTCGGGACCGGGCACGTCGGGCATGTCGAACTGATGCGTCAGCCCGGGCTCGTCCGCCTGGAACGACACCGCCATGTTGAAGATCGGCCGACCATGCTGGATCGCCACCACGCGGCGGGTGGTGAAGCTCTGGCCGTCGCGGTCGCGTTCGACGGTATAGAGGATCGGCACCGCCGGGTCGCCGGGGCGGATGAAATAGGCATGGAGCGAATGCGCCGGCCACTGCTCGTCGACGGTGCGCGACGCGGCGACGAGCGCCTGGCCGAGCACCTGCCCGCCATAGACACGGCGCCACGGCTCGTCGGTGGTCGCGCCGCGGAACAGATTGACCTCGAGCGTCTCGAGGTCGAGCAGGTCGACGAGCTTGTCGACGACGGTCGGGGAATCGGGTGTTTCGCTCACGGCCGTTCCCTTGCCAAGCCAGCGGCCTTGCCGCAACCCGTCGCAGCAGCGATGCTCGCGGCATGACCGCCATCGCTCTCGTCGCGCATGATGCGCAGAAGGACGACCTCGTCGCCTGGGTCGGGCGGCACATCGCCGTGCTGGGCGCCGCGACGCTGTTCGCGACGGGCACCACCGGCAAGCGCGTGCTCGAGGCCTTCCCCACACTCGAACTGACGCCGTTGAAGAGCGGCCCGCTCGGCGGCGATCAGCAGATCGGCGCGATGATCGCCGAAGGGCGGCTCGACATGCTGATCTTCTTCGTCGACCCGCTGACGCCGATGCCGCACGACGTCGACGTCAAGGCGCTGATGCGGCTCGCGATCGTCTACGACCTGCCGATGGCGCTCAACGGCGCCACCGCCGACCGGCTCATGCGAACCGGCTGAAATCGGGCTTTCGCTTCTCCATGAAGGCGGTCATCGCCTCGCGCGCCTCGCCCGACTGCAGCCCGGCGGCGAACAGCGCTCCCTCCTCCGCCATTCGCTCGGTGACGGTGTCGGTCTGCGAATGGCGAATGAGCTGTTTGGTCGAGCGGAGCGCGCCGGCGGGCTTGGCGGCCAGCGCTGCGGCGCGCTCGGCGGCAAAGGCGCCGACCTCCCCGGCGGGAAGCACGCGCGTGACGATGCCGTAGCGCTCGGCGTCGACCGCGGAGAAGACCTCGCCGAACATCAGCAGCTCGGAGGCCCGGGTGGTTCCGACCATGCGCGGCAACAGCAGGCTCGACGCGGCTTCGGGCACCAGCCCGAGATTGACGAACACCAGCTGCAGCCGGGCGGTCTCGTCGGCGTAGACGAGATCGCAGTGCAGCAGCATCGTCGTGCCGACTCCGACCGCCACGCCTTCGACCGCGGCGATCAGCGGCTTGGGGAAAGCGGCGATGGTGCGAAGGAAGCGGCCGACGGGACGCTCGCTGCCATCACGCGGCGGCTCGGCCAAAAAGTCGCCGAGGTCGTTGCCCGCGGTGAAGTGGCCGCCCGCCCCGGCGATCACCACCGCGCGCACGGCGGGGTCGGCCGCGGCGGCGTCGAGGCCGTCGGCCAGGCCGGCGTACATCGACTGGGTCAACGCGTTGCGCTTCTCGGCGCGGTTCATGCGCAGCGTCATCACGCCGCCGTCGCGCTCGACGAGGATAGGCTCGCTCATCTCATTCTCCCTTGGCTTTGCCAAACCGTTCGATCAGACCGGTGAGGAATTTCGCCGCTGCCGCCCGCTCCGACGCGTCGAGTCCTACGACGAGGCCGGCGTTGAGTTCGGCGAGCAGCGGATAGGACTCGTCGCGCAGCGCGCGTCCCCGCTCGGTGGCGAGCAATTCGGTCGAGCGCGCATCGCGCTGGCTGGGCCGCCGCTCGACGAGACCGGCGCGCTCGCAGCGATCGGCGAGCCCGCTGAGCGCGGCGGGGCTCAGGTCGAGCGCCCGCCCGACGACCGCCATGGCGACGGGCGACTTGCCTTCGAGCGCGTAGAGCAGCGCCAGCTGTGCGGGCGTGGCGCCGAGACGAGCGACGCAGTCGCGCTCGGCGGCCTGCGTGACCGCGCGCTGCGCTTGCGACAGCAACTGAAAGAGACGTGGCTCCTTTCGCATGCGAAGGATCTACTTCGCATACGAAGTTATTTCAGCTCCGACTTTGGTTAGGCGGCGCGGCGCGATTCGGCGAGGGCTACCGCCAGGCGGTCGCGGATGGCCCGGATCTCGGCGACCTGCGGCGCACCGAGGCCCGCCGCTTCCGCCGGCTGCTCGCTGACGAACAGGTCGGTCGCCGCCGCGACCGACGTCGGGGTTTCGCCGGGCGCGCCGGCACCACCGATAACCGACCGAACGCCGCGGTCCTTGATGAGCTTCTGGACGCCCTTGATGGTGTAGCCATCGGTGTAGAGCAGGCGATTTATCGATTGCAGAAGCTGAACGTCTTCAGGTCGATAGTAGCGGCGGTTCCCACCGCGCTTCATCGGCTTTATCGCCGGGAACTTGGTTTCCCAAAAGCGAAGCACATGCTGCGGGACGCCGATGTCGTCGGAAACCTCGCTGATGGTACGGAAGGCGCTCGCCGCCTTGCCTGCGTCGACCACCGGCCTCAGCCCGCGGCGTTGATGCGGTCGCGCATCAACTGGCTGGGGCGGAAAGTGAGCACGCGCCGCGGCTCGATCGGCACTTCCTTGCCGGTCTTCGGGTTGCGGCCGATGCGCCGCCCCTTGTCGCGCAACATGAAGGTGCCGAACGACGAGATCTTGACGTTCTGCCCCTTGGTGAGCGCGCTGCAGATTTCGTCCAGGACCTGTTCGACGAGTTGCGCCGAATCGGCACGCGACAGGCCGATCTCGCGATGCACCGCATCGCTGAGGTCGGCTCGGGTTAGCGTATGTGCGGCCATGATCTCGTGCCTCGCGACTGGCTGGATTTGTGACTACTACCGTAACTCCCCGGGGGCTTCAATGTCGGAGGCGTAACGATCACCAGCGAACCGCGGCGGCCCCCCAGGTAAAACCACCGCCCATGGCCTCGAGCAGCAGCAGGTCGCCGTCCCTGATACGACCGTCGCGAACCGCGGTGTCGAGCGCGAGCGGCACGCTCGCCGCCGACGTGTTGGCGTGGCGGTCGACGGTGACGACGACGCGGTCGATGCCGAGCCCGAGCTTCCGGGCGGTGCCTTCGAGGATGCGGAGATTGGCCTGGTGCGGGATGACCCAGGCCACGTCCTTGGCCGACAGCCCCGCGGCCCCCAGCGTCTCGAGCATGACCTCGGACAGGTTGGTGACCGCGTGGCGGAACACTTCCTTGCCCTTCATACGCAGCTTGCCGGTGGTCCCGGTCGACCCCGGGCCGCCGTCGACGTACAGTAGCTCGTTGTAGCGCCCGTCGGAATGGAGGCGCGTCGCCAGGATGCCCTTGTCGGTCGACAGGCCGCGTCCGGCCTCGGCGCGCAGCACCACCGCGCCCGCGCCGTCGCCGAACAGCACGCAGGTGCCGCGGTCCTCCCAGTCGAGGATCCGGCTGAAGGTCTCCGCCCCGATGACGAGCGCGGTCCGCCCCTGCCCGGCGCGGATCATCGCATCGGCGACGGTCAGCGCGTAGAGGAAGCCCGAGCAGACCGCGGCGACGTCGAACGCGATGCCCTTCGTCATCCCGAGCTTGGCCTGGACGCGAGTCGCCGTCGCCGGGAAGGTCTGGTCGGGCGTCGCCGTCGCGACGATGATCAGGTCGATCGCCTCGGCATCGACACCCGCGGCGAGCAACGCCTCGCGCGCCGCCGCGGTGGCGAGGTCGGAGGTGAACTCGCCGTCGGCGGCGATATGGCGACGGCGGATACCCGTCCGCTCGACGATCCACTCGTCCGAGGTATCGACCTGCGCGGCCAGTTCGGCATTCTCCATCACGCGCGCCGGCAGATAGACGCCCGTGCCGATGATGCGTGACCGCGTGACGCCGCTCATGCCGCGGTCATCGTCGGGTCGGCGGCCGGCAGCTCGGCAGTGGTCCGGCGGTGCGCGTCGAAATTGGCGAGGTCGCGCGCAATGCGGCGCGCGATATCGGAGACGACGAGGTCGTGCGCCACGCCGATCGCATTGGCGACCCCGCGCGGCGTCGCGCTGCCGTGGCTCTTCACGACGATGCCGTTGAGGCCGAGGAAGACCGCGCCATTGTGGTTGTTGGGATCGAGATGACCGCGCAGCGCGCGCAGCGCGGGCCGCGACATGATATAGCCAAGCTTGGTCAGCGCCGAGCTGCGAAAGGCATTGGCGAGCAGCGTCACGACGAGCTTCGCCGTGCCTTCTGCGGTCTTGAGCGCGATATTGCCCGAAAAGCCGTCGGTGACGATGACGTCCACGTCGCCCTTGCTGATCTTGTCGCCTTCGGTGAAGCCGGTGAACTCCATCGGCAGGTCGGCATCGCGCAGCATGGCAGCGGCCGCCTTGAGCTCGTGCGTGCCCTTGAGGTCTTCCTCGCCGATGTTGAGCAGCGCGACGCGCGGGCGCTTGAGCCCGAGCACGGTGCGCGCGAAGGCGGCGCCCATCACCGCGAACTGCACGAGATTATTCTCGTCGCATTCGGTGTTGGCGCCGAGATCGAGCATCACCGATTCCGACTTGATCGTCGGCAACAGCGCCGCGAGCGCCGGGCGGTCGATGCCCTCCATCGTGCGCAGGCCGATCTTGGCGATCGCCATCAGCGCGCCGGTATTGCCGGCGGAAACGGCGGCATGCGCCTCGCCCGCCTTCACCGCCTCGATGGTCATGCCCATCGAGGAGCGGCGCGCGCGGCGCAGCACCTGGCTCGGCTTGTCGGTGCCGAGCACTTCTTCGTCGCTGTGGACGATCACCGCGTCGCGGGCGACGCGCGGGGCGCGCGCCAGCTCGGCGCGGATCGCATCCTCGCGTCCGTAGAAGCGGAAGCGGAGCTTGGGATAGCGCTTGTGGGCGATTTCGGCGGCGGCGATCGTGACCGCCGGGCCGCCGTCGCCACCCATGGCGTCGAGCGCAATGATCGGACGGTCGGTCATGACGCCGTCGCCCTATCTGCCCTTAGGCCTTGGGCTCGCTAACCTCTCGGCCGTTATAGTGGCCGCAACCATTGCAGATGTGGTGCGGCAGCTTGAGCTCGCCGCAGTTCGTGCATTCCTGGAACTGCGTCGCGGTCAGCGCGTGGTGGCTGCGGCGCATGTTGCGGCGCGACGGAGATGTTTTTCGCTTCGGGACGGCCATTTTGGCACCTATTCTCGTGGTTTATCCGGGATTGCAGCCGGTACCGGCGCGCCCTGATTCAATGAGCGCGCGACAATACTCATTTCCGCCCCCCATGCAAGTGCAAGGCGTCCCGGATTTTCCTTCCCTCCGCTGCCGCTTTGCCGCAGTGTTTCGCGGGCCGGAGAGAGGCGTCGAAACGCGGGAGCCTGGGGATGCAGCAACTCGAGATCACGACCTTCACCGCCGCGGTCTGCGGGCTGATCTATCTGGTACTGAGCTACCGGGTCAGCCAGGTGCGGATGGCCGAACGCATCTCGGTCGGCGATGGCGGCAGCGCCGATCTGGTCGTGCGCATGCGCGCGCACGCGAATTTCGGCGAATATGTGCCGATCATCCTGATCCTGATGGCGCTGATCGAATATGAGACCGGCTACAGCGTGCTGCTCGGCATCGTCTCGGCGCTCGTCATCGTTGCGCGGCTCCTCCACGCCGTCGGCATGGGACGCCCCTCCCCCAACCCGTTTCGCATTGCCGGCACCGCCGGCACCTGGATCACGCTGCTGTTGCTCAGCGCCTGGGGCCTGATCCTCGCGGTCCGGAGCTTCTAGGACGCGAGCGCCGCGTCGCCGACGAAAGGGTTGGTGGCGCGTTCGCGGCCGAAGCTCGACATCGGTCCGTGCCCCGGCACGAAGGCGGTCGCATCCCCCAGCGGCCACAGGCGGCCGGTGATCGACCTCACCAGCGTCGGAAAATCGCCCTTGGGAAAGTCGGTGCGGCCGACCGAACCCTGGAACAGCACGTCGCCGACGATCGCGAGATTCGACGGCGCATGATGGAACACGACATGACCCGGTGTGTGCCCGGGGCAATGGTAGACGTCGAGGACCAGATCGCCGACCGTCACCTGGTCGCCATCGTGCAGCCAGCGGTCCGGCGTGAACGCCTCGGCGCGCGGCACGCCATATTGCGCGCCGGTCTGCGGATTCGAATCGATCCAGAATTTGTCGTCGGGATGCGGGCCCTCGATGGGTACGCCGAGTTCGCGGGCGAGCACGCCGGTCTCGCCGCAGTGATCGATATGACCGTGCGTGACCAGCAGCTTCTCGATGGTGACGCCGCGCTCGGCGGCCACCGCCTTCAGCCGCTCGAGATCGCCGCCGGGATCGGTGAAGGCGCCGCGCATCGTCTTGGTGCACCAGATCAGCGTGCAATTCTGCTGCAACGGCGTCACCGGGATGATCACCGCGTTGAGCGGCCGGGTTTGATCGTTCATCGCGCCGATGTAGTGCAGCGCGCCGCGTTGCCCAAGGGGCAAGCGCGTCCGCCACGGTGCGACCGGCTCGCCAAGGGCGCCGCCACATGCCAAAGCCGCTGCGATGACCGGTTTCGACCCGACCGCTCCCTTCGTGCTGCTCGACGACGCGCGTCGCGGTGGCGGCGCGGACCTGTTCGCCGCTCCGGGCGAGATCGTCGTGGCGCATCGGCTCGACGACGTGCGCCCGGCGCTCGATCGCCTGCGCGCCGCGCAACGCGACGGCCGCTGGGCGGCCGGGTTCATCGGTTTTGCCGCGGGCCATGCGCTCGAACCGCGGCTGCGGCCGCTGTTCCGCGCCCCGCGCGACGGCTTGCCGCTGCTCTGGTTCGGGCTGTTCGACCGGCGACTGCGCCTCGACGGCGCCGAGGTCGAGGCGCTGCTCGGCGACGGGCGTGCAACGGTCGGCGCGCTTCGCCCGCGTATCGATGCCGAGGCCTATGCGGCGATGATCGACGCGACGCAGGCGCTGATCGACGCCGGCGACATCTACCAGGCCAACATCACCTTCGCTGCCGACGTTGCGGTCGAGGGTCACCCGCTCGCGCTCTACCGCCGCCTGCGCGGCACGCAGAGCGCGCCGCATGGCGCGCTCGTCCACACCGGTGCCGCCTGGGCGCTGTCCTTCTCTCCCGAATTATTCTTCGCGCTTGCCGACGCCCGACTGACCACCCGCCCGATGAAGGGCACGGCGGCGCGTTCGCCGATGGCCGACCGCAACGTCGCGGCGGCGCTCGCCGCCGATCCGAAGAACCGCGCCGAGAATCTGATGATCGTCGACCTGCTGCGCAACGACCTGTCGCGCGTCGCCGCCGACGGGTCGGTCGCGGTCGACGCGCTGTTCGAGGTGGAGACCTATCCGACGGTCCACCAGATGACCTCGACCGTCTCGGCGACGCTGGCCCCCGGAAACGATGCGGTCGACGTGATCGAGGCGCTCTTCCCCTGCGGATCGGTGACCGGCGCGCCCAAGATCCGGGCGATGGAGGTGATCGCGCGGATCGAGGCGCAGCCGCGGGGCCTCTACACCGGCAGTATCGGACAGCTCGGCCCCGACGGCAGCGCCAGCTTCAACGTCGCCATCCGGACGCTGGTGATGACCGGCCCCCCCGGCACCGCGACGCTGGGCGTCGGCGCGGGCATCGTCGCCGACAGCGAACCGGCGGCGGAATGGGCCGAATGCCTGACCAAGGCGGCCTTCCTGGGCCGATCGACCGCACGCTTCGATCTCATCGAGACGCTGCGCTTCGACCCCGAAGCCGGGCCGTTGCGCCTGCCGCGCCACATCGACCGGCTGGCGGCATCGGCGGCGCACTGGCGCTTCGCCTTCGACCGCCACGGCGTCCTCAACCAGATCCAGGCGACGGTCGGCGAGCTGGCGCATCCGGCGCGGCTGCGGATCCTGCTCGCCCCCTGCGGTGCGGTCGCCGTGCTGGCCTCGCCGCTGCCGCCGGCCCCGGTCGAGCCCGTCGAGGTCGCGGTCGCCGCACTTCCCGTCGGCCGCGACGACCCGCGCCTCTACCACAAGACCAGCGATCGCGACTTCTATGACGCGGCGCGGCGCGCCAGCGGCGCGTTCGAGGTGGTCTTCGTCAACGCGTGCGGCGAGCTGACGGAGGGCAGTTTCACCAGCCTGTTCGTGCCGCGCGGCGACACGCTGCTGACACCGCCCGTGGCCGCCGGCCTGTTGCCGGGCGTGCTGCGCGCCGAGCTGATCGACAGCGGCGCCGCGATCGAAGCGACGCTGACCGTCGCCGACCTCGCCGGCGGCTTCTTCGTCGGCAACTCGCTGCGCGGCCTGATCGCCGCCCGACTGCGCGCATAGCGAAAGGGCCGGGATTTCTCCCGGCCCTTCCCTTGTTCGACGGTCGGCGTGGAGCTTAGAAGTCCATGCCGCCCATGCCGCCCATGCCGCCGCCCGGCATCGCGGGCGCCGACTTGTCTTCGGGCAGCTCGGCGATCGCCGCTTCGGTGGTGACGAGCAGGCCGGCGACCGAGGCGGCGTCCTGCAGCGCCGTGCGGACGACCTTGGTCGGATCGATCACGCCCGCCTGGACGAGGTTCTCGTAGGTGTCGGTCTGCGCGTTGAAGCCGAGCGTGTCGTCGTTCGAGTCGAGCAGGCGGCCCGAGACCACCGCACCGTCATGACCGGCGTTCTGCGCGATCTGGCGGACCGGCGCGTAGAGCGCCTTGCGGACGATGTCGATGCCGCGCGTCTGGTCGTCGTTGGCGCCCTTGAGGCCTTCGAGCGACTTGGTCGCGTACAGCAGCGCAGTGCCGCCGCCCGGGACGATGCCTTCCTCGACCGCGGCGCGCGTCGCATGCAGCGCGTCGTCGACGCGGTCCTTGCGCTCCTTGACCTCGACCTCGGTGGCGCCGCCGACCTTGAGGACGGCCACGCCGCCCGCCAGCTTCGCCAGGCGCTCCTGGAGCTTCTCCTTGTCGTAGTCCGAGGTGGTGTTCTCGATCTGCGCGCGGATCTGCTCGACGCGACCCTTGATCGCGTCGGCTTCACCCGAACCGTCGACGATCGTGGTGTTGTCCTTGTCGATCGTGACGCGCTTGGCCTTGCCGAGCATGTTGAGCGTGACGTTCTCGAGCTTGATGCCGAGGTCCTCCGAGATCATCTGACCGGCGGTCAGGATCGCGATGTCCTCGAGCATCGCCTTGCGGCGATCGCCGAAGCCCGGCGCCTTGACGGCCGCGACCTTCAGGCCGCCGCGCAGCTTGTTGACGACGAGCGTCGCCAGCGCCTCGCCCTCGACGTCCTCGGCGATGATGAGCAGCGGACGACCCGACTGCACCACCGCCTCGAGCACCGGCAGCATCGCCTGCAGGTTCGACAGCTTCTTCTCGTGGATGAGGATGTAGGGGTTGTCGAGTTCGACCTGCATCTTCTCGGGGTTGGTGATGAAGTAGGGCGACAGGTAGCCGCGGTCGAACTGCATGCCTTCGACGACATCCAGCTCCGAGGCCATGCCCTTGGCTTCCTCGACGGTGATGACGCCTTCCTTGCCGACCTTCTCCATCGCTTCCGCGATCATGCGGCCGATCTCGCTCTCGCCGTTGGCCGAGATGGTGCCGACCTGGGCGATCTCCGAGGTGCCGGCGACCGGCTTCGAGCGCGACTTGAGGTCTTCGACCACCTTGGTGACGGCGATGTCGATGCCGCGCTTCAGGTCCATCGGGTTCATGCCGGCGGCGACCGACTTCATGCCCTCGCGCACGATCGCCTGGGCGAGAACGGTCGCGGTGGTGGTGCCGTCACCGGCGATGTCGTTGGTCTTCGAGGCCACTTCGCGCACCATCTGCGCGCCCATGTTCTCGAACTTGTCCTTGAGTTCGATCTCCTTGGCGACGGTGACGCCGTCCTTGGTGATGCGCGGGGCGCCGAAGCTCTTGTCGATGACGACGTTGCGGCCCTTGGGGCCGAGCGTGACCTTCACCGCGTCGGCGAGGATATCGACGCCGCGCAGGATGCGCTCACGAGCGTCGCGCGAAAATTTCACGTCCTTGGCTGCCATGATCTCTTACCTTCTTGTCTGAATGGATGGACGGGAGGGCGCCTTAGGCGCTCTTCTCCACGATGCCGAGAACGTCGCTCTCCTTCATGATCAGGAGATCTTCGCCATCGACGCGAACTTCGGTGCCCGACCATTTGCCAAACAGGACCCGGTCGCCCGCCTTGACGTCGAGCGGCGTGACCTTGCCGTCCTCGCCGCGCGTGCCCGAGCCGACGGCGACGATCTCGCCTTCCTGCGGCTTCTCCTTGGCGGTGTCGGGGATGATGATGCCGCCCGAGGTCTTCTCTTCGGCATCGACGCGGCGAACGAGGACGCGGTCGTGCAATGGACGGAAGTTCATGTGCTTCACCCTGCAGTTGCTTATGAAATGGTCGCGTTGGCACTCATCTCACGAGAGTGCTAACGGCGAGGTGGATATGTCCCTGCGCCCCGACGGTGTCAAGGCGCGCCACCGTGAACTTTTTGGTGAGGGATGCGGCGTCAGGCGAGCGCCGGGTCTAGCCCGACGACGGCGGCGGCGGAAGCGGCGGGGCGTTCGGCCGAGCCGTTCGACGCGACGACGCGATTGCGACCGGCCTTCTTCGCCCGGTAGAGCGCATCGTCGGCGCGCGACAGCAGCTGGTCAAGACTCTCGTCGCTCGACGTGCTGATCGCCACGCCGGCGCTCACCGTCGTCGGCACGAGGCGGGTTTCGCTCGCCAGGTCGCCGCGGATGAGTTCGGCAAGGTCGAGCGCCGTGAGATGGTCGGTCCCGGGCACGATCGCGGCGAACTCCTCGCCCCCCATCCGGCAGAGCATCGCTCGGCGCGGCAGCCGCGTGACGGCGATCGTCGCGAACTCGGTCAGCACGCCATCGCCCACGAGGTGGCCGTGCGTATCGTTGACCGACTTGAAGTGGTCGAGGTCGAACATCATGACCGCGGCCGGCTGGCTGGCCTGGCGCGACTCGGCAAGCAGCTTGTCGGCCTGGATCATGAAGGCACGGCGATTGGCGACGCCCGTCAGCGGGTCGATCAGCGCAGCGCGCCGATGTTCGAGATCGGTCTTTTCCTTCGACATCGACATGATCATGAAGCCGAAGGTCATCATGTAGAGCAGCATCACCAGCCCGACCATCGAGACCCAGGCGGAATCGAAGACCGTCACCCACTCGCCCGTCGGCAGCAGACCGGGGCCGGTGAAGATCCGCGAGGCGAAATAGATCGCGTTGAGCGCGGTGATGACCGCGGCGGCGCGCTCCGAGATCAGCCGGTCGGGGCCGTTCCACAGCTCGCGTGCCGTCACCCACCCATAGGCCACCACCAGCAACGAGATCACCACGACCCGCTCGACGAACCCGACATCGAAGGCCCAGGCGGTCGCCAGCCAGATCGGAACGCCGGCGAGGACGCCGACCCAGGGTACCGAGCGCTCGTTGAACCGGCGCGCGGCCGCATAGCTCAACCCATAGCTCAGCACGAACACGGCATTGCCGACCTCGCGCCCCATGCTGCGCGTCTCGGTGCCGCCGAGCAGGAACATGATGGCCGCGATGGCCGCGAGCAGGCAGGTCGCGCTCCACCAGCGCAGCGCGTCGACCCGCCGATCCTGCAGCCACGAGAAGAACAGCAGCGCGGCGATGACCAGACTCATGATGACGGCCACCACGATCAGCGTCGCCGGATCGAGAATCATCCGCACACCCCTCAGCACGCACCATCGCAGGGTGCTTCGCTCGAGCGAAGCAGGCCCCGGGCCGCGCAACCCGCGTCGGTCATAACACGAACCCGAAACAAACGAAAACCGCCGCGCTGGCACCAGCGCGGCGGTCATCATGGCGTGCAGATGTTAAGATCAGGCTTTCTTGGCGGCCTTCTTCGCCGGCTTCTCGGCCGCCGCCGGGGCGGCTTCGGACTTGGGCTTGGCAGCGGCCTTCTTCGCCGGCTTGGCCTCTTCGGCCGGTGCCTTCGCCGCCTTCTTCGCAGGCTTCACCGGCTCGGCCTCCGCCGCTTCGGCTGGGGCTGCGTCAGCCGTCTTGGCGGCGGCCTTCTTCGCCTTCGGCTTGGCGGCGCCATGGTCGTGCCCGTGGTGGTCGTGGCCGCAGTCCGGGCCGTGCACATGGCCGAGCGGCGATTCGTCCTCGCTCTCGATCGCCGCCTGCAGCTCGTCGCGCGACACCTTGCGCTCGGTGATGTCGGCCTTCTCGATCAGGAAGTCGACGACCTTTTCCTCGTAGAGCGGCGCGCGCAGCTGCGCAGCGGCCATCGCATTCTCCTGGAAGAACTTCACCGCCTGCTGCTGCTGGTCGCGCGGATACTTGCTGGCTTCCTGCATGATCAGCCGGTTCATTTCCGGCTGGCTGACCTGGATGTTGTTGGCCTGGCCGATCTCGGAGAGCAGCAGGCCGAGGCGAACGCGGCGCTCGGCGATGCGGCGATACTCGTCGCGATCCTTCTCGATCTCGGCCTTGGCGGCCTCGACGTCGGCCTCGTGGCCCGCCTCATGCTCGAGCTGCTGCCAGATCTGGTTGAATTCGGCCTCGACCATCGTCTCGGGCACCGCGAAATCGTGCGAGGCCGCGAGATGGTCGAGCAGCTTGCGCTTCATGTGCGTGCGCGTCAGCCCCGACAGCTCGTTGCCGAGCGAATCCTTGAGGATCTCCTTCAGCTTATCGAGCGTCTCGATGCCGAGATTGCTCGCCAGGCTGTCGTCCAGGAGGACGGGCTTGGGCGTGCGGACCTCGTTGACCGTCACCGCAAACTCGGCGTCGCGGCCCTTGAGATAGGCGACGTTATAATCGTCGGGGAAGGTTACCTTGAGCGTGCGCTGCTCGTTGGCCTTCACGCCCTCGAGCTGCTCCTCGAACCCCGGGATCAGCCGGCCCGAGCCGAGTTCGACCTGCATGCCTTCGCCCGTGCCGCCCTCGAAGGGCTCGCCGTCGACGGTGCCGACGAAGTCCATGACGACGACGTCGCCGCTCTTGGCGGCATATTTCGCCGGCGCCGCGTCGAAGCTCTTCTGCTGGTCGGCGAGGCGCTGCAGCGCCGCGGTCATGTCGTTATCGGTCGGATCGACGACGAGCTTCTCGAGCTTGATGCCTTCGACGGCGGGCGCATCGATCGTCGGCAGCACTTCGACCGCGACCTTGAACGAGACGTCCTTGCCCTCCTCGATGCTCTCGACGTCGACCTGCGGCTGCATCGCCGGGCGCAGCTTCTGCTCGGCGATCACCTGCTGGATGCCGTCGTTGAGCGCCTCCTGCAGCGCCTCCTGGCGCAGCGAGGCGCCGTGCATCTTCTTGACGAGGTTGAGCGGCACCTTGCCGGGGCGGAAGCCGGGCATGCGGATCTGCTTGGCGACGTTCGCGACCTGCGCGTCGATCTTGGCGTTCAGGTCCTTGGCCGGAATGGTCACGCTATACTCGCGCTTCAGGCCTTCGTTGAGCGTCTCGGCAATGCGCATCGGATCAGGCTTTCCAAATCTTCTATGTTGTTCGCGGTGGAGCTTCGTTGGTGCGGGCGAAGGGACTCGAACCCCCACGTCTTTCGACAACAGGACCTAAACCTGCCGCGTCTACCAATTCCGCCACGCCCGCGGAGAAACTCGGGTCGGCGGGTCCTATATCAATCGGCCCCGCCCGCGCAAGTTATGGCTGGGGCGATTCGCGCCGCTCGGCGGCGATCAGGAATTCGACATTGCCTTCCGGGCCGGTAATCGGGCTCTGCACGATGCCGAGCACCTGCCAGCCCGGCTGCCCGGAGACCCACGCCTCGACCTCGGCGCAGACGCGGGCATGGAGCGCCGGATCGCGCACGACGCCGCCCTTCCCCACCTCGCCGGGCCCGGCCTCGAACTGCGGCTTGATCAGCGCGAGCAGCCGCGCGGTCGGCTTGGCGAATGTGAGCGGTCGCTCGAGCACCTTGGCGAGCCCGATGAAACTCGCATCGCAGACGATGAGGTCGACGCTTTCCGGGATATGATCCGGGGTCAGGATGCGGGCGCTGGTCTGCTCGTGGACGACGACGCGCGGGTCCTGCCGCAACTTCCAGGCGAGCTGGTTGGTGCCGGAGTCGACCGCATAAACCTTCGCCGCGCCTTTGGTGAGCAGCACATCAGTGAAGCCGCCGGTCGACGAGCCGACGTCGATCGCGACCGCGCCGGTCACGTCCCAGCCGAAATGATCGAGCGCATGCGCCAGCTTTACGCCGCCGCGCGATACCCACGGGTGGTCGCGACCCTTGAGGATCAGCTCGGCATCGGCCGGCAGCGTCTGGCCGGCCTTGTCGACGCGGCGGTCGCCGACGAACACCAGCCCGGCGAGGATCAGCGCCTGCGCGCGCGTCCGGCTCTCGGCGAGGCCGCGATCGACGATGAGCTGATCGGCGCGGATTTTCATACGCTCCGCTCCCCGACCAGGGGGCGCCTAGGCGCGGGCGCCCAGCACCTTCACGCTGTTGTGCCGGAGCGCCGACAGCACCGTGTCGACCATCGCCGCAGCGTCGAGCCGCGCCTCGGCATATTGCACGTCGGGCTTGTTGTGCTCCTGGAAGCTGTCGGGAAGGCGCAGCGTCCGCACCTTCAGTCCGGCGTCGAGCAGCCCCTCGTCGGACAGCCAGGTGAGCAGATGCGCGCCGAAGCCGCCGATCGCGGCTTCCTCGACGGTCAGCACCACCTCATGCGTCGCGACGAGGCGGCGGATGAGGTCATAGTCGAGCGGCTTGGCGAAGCGCATGTCGGCGACGGTCGTCGACAGGCCCTTGGCGTCGAGCTCGTCGGCGGCCTTGAGCGCCTCGGTGAGCCGGGTGCCGAGCGACAGGATCGCCACCTTCTTGCCCTCGCGGACGATCCGGCCCCGGCCGATCTCGAGCCGCTGCGGCGTCGCCGGCAGCGGCACGCCGGTGCCCTCGCCGCGCGGATAGCGCAGCGCGATCGGTCCGCTGTCGTGCAGCGCCGCGGTATGGACCATGTGGACGAGCTCGGCTTCATCCGACGCGGCCATCACCACCATGTTGGGCAGCGTGGCGAGATAGGTGACGTCGAAACTGCCGGCGTGCGTCGAGCCGTCGGCACCGACGAGCCCGGCGCGGTCGATCGCGAAACGCACCGGCAGGTTCTGGATGGCGACGTCGTGGACGACCTGATCGTAGGCGCGCTGCAGGAAGGTCGAATAGATCGCGCAGAACGGCCGGTAGCCCTGCGCCGCAAGGCCGGCGGCGAAGGTAACCGCATGCTGCTCGGCGATGCCGACGTCGAAGGTCCGGTCGGGGAACGCCGCCTGGAACTTGTCGAGCCCGGTGCCCGACGGCATCGCCGCGGTGATCGCGACGATGCGATCGTCGCGCTCGGCCTCGGCGAGCAGCGCCTTGGCGAAGGTGCCGGTATAGCTCGGCGGGCCGGCGGGGGCTTTCGCCTGCGTTCCGGTCACCACGTCGAACTTCACGACGCCATGATATTTGTCGGGCGCCGCCTCGGCGGGCGCATAGCCCTTGCCCTTCTGCGTGACGACATGGACGAGGATCGGCCCTTCGACCGCGTCGCGGACATTCTCGAGCACCGGCAGCAGATGGTCGAGATTGTGGCCGTCGATCGGGCCGACATAGTAGAAGCCGAGCTCCTCGAACAGCGTCCCGCCGGTCGCCATGCCGCGCGCGAACTCCTCGGCCCGCTCGGCGGCGCGCTGCAACCGTTGCGGCAGCAGCTTCTTGGCGACGCGCTTCGCCATGCCGCGAAGGCCGAGGAAGCTCTCCGACGACACCAGCCGGGCCAGATAGGCCGACAGCGCGCCGACCGGCGGCGCGATCGACATGTCGTTGTCGTTGAGGATGACGATCAGCCGGTTGCCGGCGCCTTCGGCATTGTTCATCGCCTCATAGGCCATGCCTGCCGACATCGCGCCGTCGCCGATGACGGCGATCGCCTTGCCGGGCTGGCCGGCGAGCTTGTTGGCGGTGGCGAAACCGATCGCCGCCGAGATCGAGGTCGAGCTGTGCGCGGCGCCGAACGGGTCGTATTCGCTCTCGCTGCGCTTGGTGAAGCCCGAAAGGCCCCCGCCCTGACGGAGCGTGCGGATGCGGTCGCGCCGCCCGGTGAGAATCTTGTGCGGATAGGCCTGGTGGCCGACATCCCAGATGAGGACGTCGCGCGGCGTCTCGAACACATAGTGCAGCGCCACGGTGAGCTCGACGACGCCGAGTCCCGCCCCGAGGTGCCCCCCGGTCACGCTCACCGCATCGATCATCTCGGCGCGCAGCTCGTCAGCGAGCTGGCGCAGCTGGTCCGCCTTCAGGCGGCGGAGGTCGATGGGGGTCGAGACCGTGTCGAGCAACGGAGTGACGGGGCCTTGGGTCACGGGGGATCCAGAATAGTTACGCGGACCGGATGCTTACTCCCGCGGCGGGCGTTTGTCGAACCTAGTCGCGGCAGTCCGAACAGCGGCCGCGGACCTCGATCACCGGCCGCTCGGCCTTGAACCCTGCGGCGCTCGCTCGTTCGCGAACGCCGTTCGACAGCACGTCGTCGTCGACGTGCGTGGTGGCGCCGCAGCCGTCGCAGACGAGGAAGATGCAATCGTGCAGGCAGTCGGGATGCGCGTTCGCCAGATAGGCGTTGCGGCTTTCGACGCGCATGGCGACGTTCTTCGACACGAACAGGTCGAGGATGCGGTAGACGGTATTGGCGGCGACGCGCCGGCCGAGCAGCTGGCTGACCCGGTCGGCGATGTCGTAGGCGCTCGCCGGCTGGTCGAAGCTGGCCAGCGATTCGAACACCGCGGCGCGCATGTCGGTCCATTGCTCACCGCCGGCGACCATCGCGTCGCGCGCCGCGCCCACGAGCGCGCGGCCGGCATGGTTGACATGGTCGTGGTGCGGAACGGACGCCATGGCCTGATTATGGGGCTTCGAGGCCCCAGTCTCAAGCGCGTCAGGCGCTCCAGCGCAGATTGAGGAGATGCGCGATGCCCAGCAGCGTCACGCCGATCACCGTATAGAAGACTTCCTCGGCGGCGCCGTGCGCGGCGAACTGCGCCAGCACCATCAGCGCGAGACCCGCGACGCCCACCGCCGCCACCAGCCAGCGCCCGTGGCGGACGACCCCGCGCCACAAACCGAAGGCCGCAAGCGGAATCGCCACGGCCAGTCCGATGACGTGAAATTGATGGTCGAGCAGGAAGCCGCCGCTGACCGAGAGCGCGGCGATCAGCAGGCTGCCGACGAGACAGTGCACCAGGCAAAGTCCCGAGAGCCCGAGGGCGGAACGATCGATCCAGCGAAAATCCATGGCGTCGTGTTATATTATCTCATCGAGAGCGGCAAGACCTAAACAGCCGCGCATTGGAATCGTTCCGGTCGGCGTCTATACCCCCCTCGCCTGCGCCATAAGGGGAATGATCGATGCTGCTGTCCGACGCCATCCAACGCATCCAGCCGTCGGCGACGCTCGCCGTGACCGCCAAGGCGGCCGAGCTGAAGCGGCAGGGGCGCGATATCATCGGTCTGGGCGCCGGCGAGCCCGATTTCGATACGCCCGATTTCGTCAAGGAAGCGGCGATCGAGGCGATCCGTCGCGGCGAGACCAAATATACCGCAGTCGACGGCACGCCCGCGC
This sequence comes from Sphingomonadaceae bacterium, assembly GCA_030147805.1. Lineage (GTDB taxonomy): Bacteria > Pseudomonadota > Alphaproteobacteria > Sphingomonadales > Sphingomonadaceae > Sphingoaurantiacus. The sequence continues at coordinate 2,728 of JASBUR010000009.1, read as the reverse complement.
TCAAGGAGGCCATCCGCGGCAAGTTCAAGCGCGACAATGGCCTCGACTATGGCCTCGACCAGATCACGGTGAACGTCGGCGGCAAGCAGACGATCTTCAACGCGCTGGTCGCCACCATCGGGCCAGGCGACGAGGTGGTGATCCCCGCTCCCTATTGGGTGTCCTATCCCGACATCGTCGCGTTCACCGGCGCGACGCCGGTGTTCGTCGAGGCGGGCATCGACGCCGGCTTCAAGATCACCCCGGCGCAGCTCGACGCCGCGATCACGCCGCGCACCCGCTGGCTGATCCTCAACTCGCCCTCGAATCCGACCGGCGCCGGCTACACCGCCGCCGAGCTGAAGGCGCTCGGCGAAGTGCTTAGGCGTCACCCGCACGTCTGGGTGATGTCGGACGATATGTACGAGCACATCGTCTACGAGGGCTTCACCTTCTCGACGATCGCGCAGGTATGCCCCGACCTCTATGACCGCACGCTGACGGTCAACGGCGCGTCGAAGGCCTATTCGATGACCGGCTGGCGGATCGGCTTCGCCGGCGGTCCGGCGCCGCTGATCAAGGCGATCGGAAAGCTGCAGTCGCAGTCGACCTCGAACCCCTGCTCGATCGCGCAGGCGGCGGCCGTCGCGGCGCTCAACGGACCGCAGGATTTCCTCGCCGAACGCCGCGCCGCCTTCCAGAGCCGCCGCGATCTCGTCGTGTCGATGCTCAACCAGGCACCCGGCCTGCGCTGCCATCGCCCCGAAGGCGCCTTCTACGTCTACCCCGACTGCGCCGGGCTGATCGGCAAGACGACGCCGGGCGGCGCCACGCTCGCCAACGACGAGCAGGTCGCGGCCTATCTGCTTGAGAGCGAAGGCGTCGCGGTCGTTCACGGTGCGGCGTTCGGCGGGTCGCCGGCGTTCCGCATCTCTTATGCGACCTCGGCCGACATCCTCGAGGAGGCCTGCACGCGGATCCAGCGCGCCTGCGCGGCGGTCGGCTAGAGAGCCTCCGACACCGCGTGGATCGTCAGGCCGACGAGGCCGCCGATCAGCGTGCCGTTGATGCGGATATATTGAAGGTCGCGGCCGACGGCGTTCTCGATGCGGTCGGTGATCGTCTGCGCATCCCAGCTGCGCACGGTATCGGAGACGATGCGCACCAGTTCGCCGCCATATTCGGCAACGATTCCGACGATCGCGCGGCGCGCATAGAGGTTGACCGCGGCGCGAAGCTTGGGATCGGCTTCGAGCGCTTCACCGAGCTTGCGCGCCGCCTCGCCGAGCTTGCCCGACAGCGCCGCGTCGGGATCGGCGACCGCGCGCTGGATCGCCGTCTTGAGGCTCGACCACAGCCCGCCGAGATACTTGCCGACCTCGGGGTGGTCGAGCAATTCGTTCTTGATCGTCTCGACGCGCAGCCGCGTCTCGGGCAGGTGCTTGAGATCGAACGCGAAGTCCTGCAGCCCCTGCGTCACCTTCGCGCGCATCGGATGGTGCGGATCGCCGGCGACCTCGTAGATCAGGTTGCGGATCGCATCGATGATCTTGTCGGCGATGGTTTCGTCGACGTTGGCGACGCGCAGCAGCCACGTCGTGCGCGCGTGCACCGCTTCGCGGATCATATATTCGTTGGCGTCGAGCGCGCGGGCCGCCCACTGGATCGCCGCATCGATCAGCGGCTCGTGGCGGTTCCCCTCGATCGCCGCCTCGACCGCCGAGCCGAGCATCGGCGACACTTCCATCGCGCGGATCCGCCCCGCCGCCATGGTACGGACGAGCCCGCCGATCGCCTCGTTGTCGAGCGCCTCCATGACCTGCTGCACCAGCTTGGCGAACCCGCGCCGCGGGCTGCCTGAGGGCGAGGGCGCGGCGAGCCAGCGCCCCGCCGCGGCGGCCATGTCGAATGCTTCGAGCCGCCGCGCGACGATGCGCGGCGTGAGGAAATTCTGTCGCAGGAAGGTGGCGAGCGTGTCGCCGATCCTGTCCTTGTTACGCGGGATGATCGCGGTGTGCGGGATCGGGATCCCCAGCGGGTGCCGGAACAGCGCGGTCACCGCGAACCAGTCGGCGAGGCCGCCGACCATCGCCGCCTCGGCGAAGGCGCCGACATAGCCCAGCCAGGGGTAGGCCTCTTCATAGCCGCGCGCGGTGATGAAGACGGCCGCCGCCGCGACCAGCATACCGGTCGCGATGAGCTTCATGCCCCGCGCCGGGCTTGATGCGAGGTCGAGCTTTTCCAGTCTCACCCGGCTTTCAACTCATTCGGCCGGCTGCGGTGCCACGCCCCGATCGCGATCGGGCTTATGCGTCATCAGCTTGCCGAACTTCGGCGCCAGCCAATTCTCGACGTCGTCGGCGAGGCTGAACGCCGCGGGGACGATCAGCAGCGTCAGCAAGGTCGACAGGATGAGCCCGCCGATGACGGTGATGCCCATCGGCGCACGCCAGGCGGCGTCGCCCGACAGCGCCAGCGCGGTCGGCACCATGCCCGCGACCATCGCGACGGTGGTCATGACGATCGGCTGCGCGCGCTTGTGGCCGGCGTCGGTGATCGCCGTCGTCTTGTCGACGCCCTTGTTCATCTCCTCGAGCGCGAAGTCGACGAGCAGGATCGAGTTCTTGGCGACGATGCCGAGCAGCATCAGGATGCCGATGAACACCGGCATCGACAGGATGTTGCCGGTGAGGTGCAGCGCCACCGCGCCGCCGAGCGGCGCCAGCAGCAGCGAGCCCATGTTGACGAA